>JAGAVH010000054.1 GCA_017942025.1 Ruminiclostridium sp.
CAGTTGACAAAGTAAGCAAAAATGCTTTAGGGAAGCCGTTTTCGGCTTCCCTAAACTTATGTAATGAAATTTTCGTTAGCTCATTAAAATCAAATGTAGAATATGCATTTTTGCGATGCGTGAGTTTGTCTTCAGTCTGAAGGCTTCCCGTAGCTTATGCTACGGGAAGCTTTGTCATATATGCAATTATTCTTCTGATGATGGCAATTCAGTCATTGCGTCTACCATCTGTGACACCTGGTTTTCTACACCCTCCATAAGCATTTCCTGAACGTCCTGTTCTTCTTCATCCTCAAATTCCTTCCTGTACTTTTTCGGATTATCGTTATCGGTACGCTTCATCATCTCTGCCTGCTTATAAAGATCGGGCATTGCCTCTGCCAGCTTTTTCTTATCGGAAATCGGAACGTAATCGCCGTTCATAATGCGCATTGCGATTTTCAGGAGCTTGCCGTAATCTCTCATCATAGCACCCTGAGTGCTACCGTTTTTCTCGTTCTCGCGTTGGTTTTGCAGCTCCATTTTAGCGTATTCAAGATCGGCACGGCGTTTTTCCTGTAGCTTCTGTAAGGCGGAGGCTTTTTCTTCCTGCTGTACCTTTTCTTCGCAAGGCGCTTCGGAAGGCTTTTCTGCTCTTTTAGGCATATTAACGCCAGAACCTAAATAAGACACGTTATTTATCGTCATTAGAAAACCTCCTTTACAGAATTTTTACGTTGTTATAATTTACTTTGAGAAATTGTACTTTTCGGTAAAGTCAAAGGTTGCGAAATAATCCTCGGGGGTTTCTGCTCTTCTGATAAGCTTATAGGAACCATCAGGCTTTAACATCACTTCTGCTGAGCGGAGCTTGCCGTTGTAGTTGTAGCCCATTGAGAAGCCGTGAGCGCCTGTATCGTGGATATAGATTATATCGCCCATTTCGATTTCGGGTAACATTCTGTCAATAGCGAACTTATCGCAGTTTTCACAAAGACCGCCTGTTACATCGTACATATGGTCGCAGGGAGCGTTTTCCTTGCCCATAACGGTAATGTGGTGATATGAACCATATACGGCAGGTCTCATAAGGTTTGCCGCACAAGCGTCAAGACCGATATACTCCTTGTGAATGTGCTTTTCTCTGATTGCGGTAGCTACAAGCGCACCGTAGGGAGCAAGCATGAATCTGCCGAGCTCAGTATAGATAGCTACATCACCAAGACCTGCGGGAACTAAGATTTCCTCGTATGCCTTTCTTACGCCCTCTCCGATAGCAAGAATGTCGTTAGCCTCCTGATCAGGCTTATAAGGAATACCTACGCCGCCTGAAAGGTTGATAAAGCTTAAAGATACGCCTGTCTTTTCCTTTATCTCAACTGCAGTTCTGAACATAATGCCTGCAAGCACAGGATAATATTCATTTGTGAGAGTGTTACTTGCTAAGAATGCGTGCATACCGAAACGCTTTGCGCCCTTTTCTTTAAGAACACGATAGCCCTCAATAATCTGTTCGTGGGTAAAACCATACTTTGCATCCTTGGGAGTATCCATTACGTTACCCTTTTCGCTGGTCTTGAACTCTCCGCCGGGGTTGTAACGGCAGGAGATTGTTTCGGGGATACCTGTCAGCTTTTCGAGAATATCGATGTGTGTAAAGTCATCAAGGTTTATAATTGCGCCAAGCTTATATGCAAGCTCAAAATCACAGTCAGGTGTTGCATTGGAGCTGAACATGATATCGTGCTCCTTTGCACCTACTCTGTCGGATAACATAAGCTCTGTGTAGGATGAGCAGTCAAAGCCACAGCCCTCTTCCTGTAATACCTCCATAATAAAGGGGTTGGGAGTAGCCTTTACTGCAAAATACTCTCTGAAGCCCTTGTTCCAGGCGAACGCCTGCTTTAACTTCTTTGCATTTTCTCTTATTCCCTTTTCATCGTAGATGTGAAAAGGGGTAGGAATATCGCTGATGATTTCTTCTAACTTTTCCTTTGATACAAATGGTGTTTTCATAAAATTTCTGTCCTTTCTTTTTTTGGTTAGCTATAACTAACTATCTATATACTACTACACTTTTATGTATTTGTCAATAGGTTTATTAAACTCCCATATATTTTTCAAGGAATTTAACAGATAAATTTATCCACTGCTTGCAATTTTCACGATAGAAATAATCGTTCCAGCCTGTAACCTTATCACAGGTAGAAAGTCCGTGAGGACCTTCGTCAAAGAGATGAAACTCGCAGGGTACCTTATTTGATACAAGTGCCTTTGCCATTACTATACTGTTCTGGGCAGGTACGCAGTCGTCGTTTGCTGTATGCCAGATGAATACGGGAGGAGTTTTGGGAGTTACTCTGTTTTCGATGGAGAGCTTTGAAAGCTCATCTCTTGTAGCATCCTCGCCAAGTAAAACGTCAAAAGATCCCTTATGGGGATTTGTAACGCCGCTGATTACGGGATAGCTTAAAACTGCCGCATTCGGTCTTATATCCTCAGGTGTGCAGGATAAAGGCTTATATACCGCAGGATCGCCCCACATTGTAGCCATGCACGCCGCTAAATGTCCGCCTGCGCTTGCACCCCATACCGCTATTTTCTGGGGATCGATGCCGAATTCTTCACATCTCTGTCTGAGCTTTAACACAGCATAAGCCGCATTGTGAAGCGCTGAAGGATAGCGGGTATTACAGCTGTAATTCAGAATAAAGGCATTGTAGCCCTCTGCAAGATAATGCATAGCAACAGGCTCTGCCTCTCTTGCGGAGCAATATTCGTAGCCGCCGCCGGGGAAAATGAGGATAGCAGGTCTTTTTTCGCAGAAGGGTAAGCCTTCTACATTGTCAAGGGTGTAAGCCTTTAAATAGACTGTCTTTTCTTCATTCAGGTAGTAGGTTTTGATTACCATGATATGTATTTCCTTTCCGTCTGGAATTTTAATTATAGTTACCTATTATTATTGTACTACTTTTCTGTACAAAAATCAAGCGGTTTAAAAAAAATAAAGAGGCTGTAAAGCAAAGTCTTTACAGCCTCTCAGCGTGTAGACAAAGTCTTGTCTACACGCTGTCAGACGATGAAAAACGCACGTCAGCCATTGATTTTGACCTGTTCGGTCAAAATCGTCATCCGCCCCGACAGGCATACATACGGCAAGGACGCCGTAAAGCGAACACCAAAAGTGCATCACGACGATGCACAACAAAGTGTTCGCATAAGGTATAGTTGAGGGGATTATGACGAAGTAAGCAAAAATGCTTTTAGAGAGCC
>JAGAVH010000055.1 GCA_017942025.1 Ruminiclostridium sp.
AACCCCCTTTCCCCTGAGGAAATATATTTCGGCAAAAGTATTTGCCGAAATTGTCGCAGTTCTGCGAACTGCTGGGGCTGGGAGCAGTCCGATAGGACTGCGTGACTTTATGAAAATGCAATTTTCATAAAGTTTAGGCTCTCCGCCCCTGTGCCCTGCTTGGGGCTTTGCCCCAAACCCCGTTTGTATAAAGGTTTCTGGGCGGTCTTATCAAGTCATTTTTATTTACGACTGTAGGGGGCGACCTCCCGGACGCCCCGTTATTTATATTATAGCAAACACCCCGCCATATTTCAATTTTTCATTTTCCTTTATTATATTTAACACCCGTAAGGAAACACAAAAACGGCACTCTGACGGTGATTTCCGAGCAGATGAGGGTTGCGATGAAGGATAACAACAACGTACCGATAAATAAAATCAGGGTGTAATTTCCGACAAGAACGTACAATAGATACTGGAATGTCACTACCCATATAAAATGCCAGATATAAAACGGAAATGAAAGCTTGCTCATATGCCCTGATACCTTACCGCTGAAATTAAGATACCTCTTTGCAAGTCCTATAAGAGCAAGCACCATAAACCATTTGGATACAAAGCTTGCGATAGTATTAAGTATATTATAATCCTTATTCGACCAGATGAAAAGATATACGTTAAGGATAGTTGATATAAGTCCTATGGCAAGTAATATCCATCTGTTCTTTTCCGTTTTTTCTATTATTCCATCGTCAGAAAAAATATAATAACCCAGCAAGAAGAAATACGTAAATTCTGCAAGACTCTTGCCGCCTATGGAAAGCAGGCTGTTCAGCAATGGAAGAGGCAAGCCGAGAAGTAACATAAGCAGGAACGGAATAGGCTTTTCTCTTTTTAAGGGAAGCTTTTTTAGTAGCATTATTATTCCGAGGCTCACAACAGAAATAATAAAGAGATACAGTATAAACCAGAACTGTCCAAAAGAAAAACCGCCGTCTGCACCTATAAGGTCTGTGAACTTTGTAAAGAATACCGCATAATGCTGAATAAATCCACCGCTATAGGAATTATGGAACAGGTCTGCAATATAGGTCATAACGGGCATAAGAACAACTGTTCCGAACAAAAGCGGGATAACCAGTCTTTTAACTCTTTCGGCAAGGTATTCTCTGCCCGTTCTCTTTTTAAGTGCATACCTTGTGCCAATTCCTGCAAGCAGGAATAAAAGCGGCATAAAATATGGACTGAAAAATACTATAATACTGCTGATAAGTCTGTTACCCTCGAAAAAGATATAATTCGGCTCGTTCCAGGTATTCCACGCCTGAGCGATATGATAAGGAATAAGTATAAGAAGTATCAACCATCTGAGGTTGTCAATGTAACATTTTCTCATATTGTGTTTTCCGTCTTATCTTTTATTTCTTTTAGATTTTACAAACATCCAGACACATACTCCGCAGGCGACTATACTGAAAGCAGATACAATCACCAATATAACTATTATCGGGGTATTATCCTCTGTATTGTCTGCTTCAGATTCTATATCGGATGAAGCTGTGTTGCTATCGGTATCATCGTGATATGAAAAAAGCTTATCATTTTTATTCTGAAGGCTATCGGGTATTATATCGGCTGTTAGCAAGGGACAATTCCCAAAGGCATATTCGCCTATTTGTGTAACGGTATCAGGGATTTTAATCTCTGCAAGTGAAATACAGCCGTAGAAGGCGGAACTACCTATAGAAGTGATATCCGCATCAATCGTCACCTTTTCGATTCTTTCCATACCTGAAAAGGCATTGTCTCCTATCGCTGTCACTTTATAGGTGTCAACCTCCTTAGGTATAACTATATTTAAATCATTCGCCTTATATCCCGTTATAGTAACTGTACTATCATCGTTTATGTAGTAATCAAAAACGCTTGTTTCGTCTGCGAAGGCGGTTAGACTAATAATGAAAAGTGTAAAAACAAATATTACTGATAACAAAGGGAATAATTTAAATCTTTTCATTTCATTGTTCTCCTTACGGAAATGTAAATTTTATCATATAACAATTATATAATACACTTCAGGCTATTGTCAAGAAAAAATCACAGAAAGACATTCAGATAAGTCCTTCTGTGATTTACTTTTTTTATTTGTTTCCTAACATTTCAACTATTCTGAAGGCTACCTTATATACGTCACCGCAACCGAAGGTTATGATAAGATCACCGCTTTCAGCGTTATCTACCACGTACTGCGCCACCTCTTCAAAGGTCGGGAACCATACTGAGCCTTCTATTTTTTCGGCTAAGTCTGTGGTATATATATTATAGGTATTCTTCTCTCTGCCACCCATTATTTCTGTAAGCACTACCCTGTCAGCAAGGTTCAAAGCTGTAGCGAAATCATCCAAAAGGATTGCCGTTCTTGAATAGGTAAAGGGCTGATGTACTGCCCATACTCTCTTGAAGCCCTTCATAGCCTTTGCGGTTTTAAGGAGTGCAGTAACCTCTGCAGGATGGTGAGCATAGTCGTCTACTATGGTAATGCCGTTTATTTCTGCCAGTCTTTCAAAGCGTCTGCCTGCGCCCCAGAAGGTTTCAAGCCCTTTGTTTATACTGTCAACCGAGCAGCCTGTTATTATTGCCGCCGCCGAAGCCGCAACTGCATTGAGAACGTTATGACTACCGGGAACGTGGATTGAGATAGTACCCAGCTTTACACCCTTTTCCATAAGATCGAAATCGGTCTGAAAATCTGAAACCTGAGTTATATTTGCAGGGTAAAAGCGGTTTTTATCGCTGTAACCAAATGTTACTATTTCCTTATCAAAGGAGGATGCCTTTACTGCAAGCATAGTATTTTCGTCGTCACCGTTTACCACAAGCGCCTTGCTTGTGTTATCGCAGAACTTTGTAAATGACGCTCTTAAATTATCCATATTTCCGAAGAAATCGAGGTGGTCTGCATCTATATTAAGAATTACCGAAACATCGGGATAGAGCTTTAAGAAGGTGTTGGAGAACTCGCAGGCTTCGCATACCATAGTCTCACTCTTGCCGGCTCTGCCGCTACCACCGATAGCCTTCAGCTTGCCGCCGATAACGGTTGAAATATCCACATTTTCTGCAAGGTAGATATGTGTAAGCATAGAAGAAGTGGTAGTCTTTCCGTGAGTACCTGAAACGCATACTGCGTTTTTATACCAGCTTGTAACAAGTCCTAAAAGCTCGCTTCTTTCCACACATACGGCATTGCTTTTCTTTGCGGCTATAAGCTCAGGGTTATCGCTCATAATTGCGGCGGTATAAACAATAAGGTCAGCACCCTCGATATTCTCTGCCGCTTGCCCCATAAATACCTTGATACCCATATTGCGTACAGCCTTTAAGGTTTCGGTTTCGTTATTATCGGAGCCCGTAAGATAAAAGCCTTTGCTGTGCAGTATCTGTGCCAGCGGATACATACCGCTACCACCGATTCCTATAAAATGAACGTGTTTCTTGCCTGTGAGGAAGTCCTCCATTTATTTCAGTCCTTTCGGGATGTATTACTTTTTATTAAGTTATATGTATAAACTCCGTCCTTATGCTTAAAATAAAGTCAAGCTAAAGCGAAAGGACGGTACATTTATGACAGTAAGTGATGTCAGAATAAGAAGAACAGTACAGGATGGAAGGCTGAGGGCTGTGGTTTCCATCACCCTTGATAACTGCATTGCTGTGCACGATATAAGACTTGTGCAGGGCGATGACAGATTATTTGTGGCAATGCCCAGTCGCCGTGACGACGAAGGTCGTTATCGTGATATCATCCATCCTATAAATTCCGATATCAGAAATCAGATAGAAGACAGGATTATCGAAGCCTACCAGTCTATCGAATCAGCATCCGATATATAATTTTATTCTGAGCCTTGACGATGATTAAATCATCGTCATTATTTTTGTGAAAGAAGTAACTTTACTTTAAGAATAGCAAGCTGAGTCTTGGCGTCCTCGATTTCGTTATTCATAACCATCTCGACTGCCTTATCAAGGGGGATTTTTTCAACATCAAGGAATTCATCCTCATCCAGGCTCTGTTCTCCTCCTGTAAGCCCCTTGGCAAGATAAATATGAATAACCTCACTGCAATATGCAGGAGTAGGATAAAGGCATCCCAGGTAGCTGTAATGCTCTGCTGTACAGCCTGTCTCTTCCTTTAATTCACGAAGTCCGCAGGCATAATGATCCTCACCGTAGTTCAGTTTTCCTGCGGGAATTTCTAAAAGCACCTTTCCGTGGGGATATCTGAACTGACGTACAAATAATATTTCGTTATCATCGGTAAGGGGGAGTACACATACGCCTCCGCTGTGCTTTACAACTTCCCTTTTTGCAAAAGAACCATCTTCAAGCTCGGCAGTATCCTCAGTAACCTCTATTATCTTACCGTCAAATACCTGTCTGCTGTCTATCTGCTTTTCGAATAAATGCATATTTATACTTCCTTTCGCCTTTCTCTGTCCGCTTTTTTTGTAAGCGCTCTCATATAGGCGTTGTGATTGTCTATCTTTTCAAGCTGTTCCTCTTCGTAAAGATGACAGTTTGCATTGGGCTTATATTTAAACACCTTTTTCAGTATGATATAGTAAGCTATCAAAAGTAACGCTGTTGCAATGGTAACAACTGCACCGATTTTAAGTCCGGGTGTTACATAGTCAAATTTGATTTCGCACTCGCCCTTGGGAACCTTTATACCCATTACACCGCCGTTTACCTTTTCAATCTGTGCCGCTTCACCGTTTATAGTTGCCGACCAGCCGCTTTCAAAAGGAACGGTAAACACAACAAAGCGTTCTGTATCAAAGGATGAATGAGCTACAAAGCCGTTAGCTACGGGAGTAAAATCATCAACACACTCCTGTGCAAGAGCCTTGGCATCCTCTTCAAAATCTTCGTAAGAGAATTCGTTGGATTTATCTACGGGAAGATACTCCATTATATTGTTATACTCTCTTACCTGATCATCACTGAGAACACACGCCTTTAAAAGTGTATTATCACGATATGATTTTCCGAGAGCGTAGTATTCCTTCTCAGGGATGAAATAATCGTAGGAATAGCCCATAGGAACAAAGGCTTTATTCTCGTAGATAGTAAAGCCGTCCTGCTCATCTATCTTTTCAAAGCTACGCATATTTTCAAGCAGCTTTTTTGTATCTGAATAGCTTTCCTTATAGGTCTGTACTATAAGGTATTTTGTAGAGTTTACAGAGCGCATTGCATAGTATGAGCCGTCGGGATCGGTATTTACGCTACGGTCAAAGCCCATACCCTCATAATAGCTGAAGGCGCTTCCGGGAACTATACTGTGGAAGCTTCTGAAGCCGTACATATCCCAGAGCATATTTGCATTGTTGGTGACACCGAAGGTTTCTACTCTGTAGAACTCATCTTCAGGAAGCTCTATCGTTGCATCTACAATGCTGTTATAATCACCGGGCTTCGGTCCCAGGGATCTGCCGTAAATCAGAGTATAGTAGGAAAAACCAAGGCAGGCTACCACCGTAAAGCAGAATGCCTTATGAAGAAATGCAGATTTTCTCAGCTTGTCCTTTTTTCTTACAAGCCACCAGCACACTATTATTGCAGTTACTGCCAGTATCACCGATACCCAGAAAATGAACTGATTTCCAGGCAGGCTGAAAAGCTCTGTAACCTTGATTTTCGATTCATCGCCTGTTATCGGGTCCTCAATGGTCTTTTCGATTTCTGACGGAAGTATTCCGACAAAGGATATAAGTCCTACTGCAAGAGCACACCATTTAAGTCCGTAACGGATATCAATACTGTCATCCTCAAGGGCGTAGGCCGTCATAAAGCAACCAATGAGAATCGGCATATAGAACCATCTTGTATAGTAGTTGTTATTGAATAATACAAAGGATGAATTAAGCACGGGGATAAGCGCAAAAAGAAGCATTACGGGCATTAAAATCTTTGCCCAGTGCCTTTTCTTGTATCTTATAAAGGATATTACGCCTGCCATTGAGAAGAGAGGCAGATATGCGGCAACGCTTGACCATCTCGCCGAAGTATTCGGGAAGAAGTTCTGTCTTGCAGGAACATCACAAGGGAAGAACAGGCTCTGGAATATAAGTCCGTATCTCTGTTCGCTTGAATAGAATATAAGATTCCATCCGTTCAGCATATTATCACTTCTTGGCACATCAAGGCAGGTAAGTATTGCAGGTATGAACATTACTCCTGAAAGAGCAACACCTGCCACCGCCTCGAAGGCAAGCGCGAAGAATGTTTTGGGAGTTATTGCGAAGCGCTTGTCTGTAAGTCTGCATAAGAAGTATGCCACAAGGAATATACATTCGCCTATGAAGAAGAAGTAGTTCACGTAGGCGTTGAGGGCAACGGTGAGTGCAAAGAACACACGGCGCTTGTTTATTACCGCTTCCTCAAGTGCTATAAGCATAAGCGGGAATACAACCATTGCCTCGTGGAAATGATTGAAAAACACATTATACATTGAAAAGCCTGAAAAGGCATATAAAAGTCCGCCGATAAGCGCTGACTGAGGCCTTTTCACAAAACGTCTTATAAAGGCAAATGCGAAAAGACTACAGCAGGAAAATTTAAGAACCAGAAGCGGCGCCATCAGATACTTTGCAACCTCTGCCGGAAAAGGCAGAGTCAGTAAAAAGAAGGGACTGCCGATGGTATAGAAGGAGTAGGAGCCGATAAAGTTTACGCCTAAATCGGTGTGCCAGTCCCACATAAAAGAACCTGTTTTTAGCGCATCGTTGCACAGAGTGTAAAAGGGTATCTGCTGTGCATTATAGTCGCCGTAATATATAAAATATCCACCGTCAATGAAAACGAAGGGAACAAGTAAAATAACCCCCATTATCATAGCCGTGAAAAATGCTTTTTTATAGTATTTCAGTTCTGATCTGTACATCTGAAATTGTCATCCTTTCAGTATAAAGGCTTATGTTGTCATCAATAAATTACTGCTCCGTACTTATCAGCTATAGCTTTCAGCTTATCCTCATCAATAAGGGTTCTTCCGTCAACTATTGCTCTGCCCTGATACAGCATAAGTGCCATTTTAAGCGATATTTCATCATCGGATAAAAACGCTACAGGTAGAGTTGACATATGCATATTCCTTGCAAAATCTATTGCGTCGTCGGGAGTATTTATCGCTACCGTCAGTATATCATAGCTTTCGTCACAGATATCGGATATTTCCTCGCTCATATCAGGAGCACATTCTATTGCAGGAGAAAACTCCGTGGTATCAGGCTCTAAAAAGAACACCTGATTTTCGTCCGCAAAGACAAGGGACATATCCTGTTTTTCTATTTCGGATATGGTATAGGTATCGCTGTTTATCAAATCAGCTAAAGCCTGCTGGCAATTATCATCAGAATAGTTACTGCCACCTATTATTATTGCACCGTTTTCTATGCATAAACGAAGCTGTTCGGAAAATTCATCTGCTGATAATCTGCGTCTTTCGCCGTTTTCCTCTTCATATTCTGCAGAAGGCTTTGCAATAAGCGGAATTTTCGCATAGGGCGCTATCTTTTTTATAAGCTCCGCTGTGATATTGGCGGGGGTACTGCTGATACCAAAGGCGTTTATGCCGAGCTCCTGAAGTATGATAAGGGTAGAAAGCACATTTGTACCTACATCGGTATCTCCGTCCTCATCTACGCACATAGTTACCATTATAGGCTTATTTTCTTTCTTGCAGGCAAGTACCGCCGCTCTCATATTCCAGATTGCAGGTACATTTTCAATAGAAAACATATCACAGTAGGGGGATAAAGCCTTTACCTGCTCACGGTAAACCGACATAAGCTCAGTAAAGGTGCTCTCACCGTAAGGCTCTATGTAAAGTCCGCTGGTTGAGATACAGCCTGCTATTATAGCCGTGTCGTGAAATGCGTCATAGGTTATCCTTGCCGCCTGCTCATTGAGATATGTTGTTTTATCCGCTAGTCCATAGCCGTTCAGCATCGCGCTGTTTGCACCATAGGTTGCTGTACGGATAATCTTTGCACCGCTGTCCAGATAGCCTTGCTGTAAAGCTATCACCGCATCGGGATTCTCCGCCGCAAACTGTACAAGAGGTATATCGCTTGTATATCCGTATTTTATAAGTCCTGTGCCGATGCCGCCGTCAAGCAGTATCGGCGTCTGTATGGGTATCTCCTGTAACGAAGGGTAACTGTCCATTTTATTTCCTTTCGGTATAAATTACATTTTTTCGGGTGCTTCTACCTTTAAAAGGTCAAGCATATTCTTGAATACTGTTCTTGTTGCTACGCAAAGTGAAAGTCTTGACTGGATAACATCCTCACTCTCGCCCTTTATCTTGCAGGTATCATAGAACTTGTGGAAGAGCTGCGCCAGATCGTAAAGATATCTTGTAATCTTTGCAGGGTTATAATCCTTTGCCGCTTCGTTTATAGTACCGGGTAATGCGGCTATATGTCTTATAAGAGCAAGCTCAGCAGGCTCTGTGTAGCTTAACTTGTCAGCAGGTACATTCTTGTATTCTGTACCCTCTTCGAGAAGTCTTCTTAAAATACTGCAGATTCTTGCGTGCGCATACTGTACATAGAATACGGGGTTGTTACTGCTTTCTTCAATAGCAAGCTCTAAATCGAATTCAAGATGTGTGTTGGGGTCTCTTAAATTGAAGAAGAATCTTGCCGCATCGATGGGCACTTCGTCAAGAAGGGTGGAAAGGGTGATTGCCTTACCTGAACGCTTTGAGAGCTTTACTGTTTCGCCGTTTCTTACAAGCATAACCATCTGCATAATTACAACGTCAAGCTTTGTGCTGTCAACGCCTAAAGCTGTAAGAGCCGCCTTCATTCTGGGTACATAACCATGGTGGTCTGCACCTAAGATGTCGATAGCCTTGTCAAAGCCTCTTGTTACAAGCTTGTTGTAGTGGTACGCAATATCGGGTACGAAGTAAGTAGGAATACCGTTTGCTCTTACAAGAACTCTGTCCTGGTCGTCGCCGAAGTCAGAAGCCTTGAACCAGATAGCACCATCCTGCTCGTAGGTGTGTCCCTTTTCTGTAAGAAGCTTTACTACTTCCTTTACAGATCCGTTTTCGTGGAGTGTGCTTTCTCTGAACCAGGTATCATATACAATGCGGTATTTCTTTAAGTCTCTTTCAAGACCTTCAATATTGATGGGAAGTGCATACTCTACAAGTGCGCTCTTGCGTTCTTCTTCATTTGCATTAACAAGCTTATCGCCGTTTATCTTGTAGTAGTTATAAACGTGTTCGATAATGTCAACTCCCTTATAAACATCATCGGGCATAGGGAAGTTTTCTTCATCTTCGAAAATCTTTGCGCAGAATTCTTCACCTTCATAGGTTTTGAGTATATCTGCCTTATTGCCGTCTGCAATCTGCATATAACGCAGAGAAAGTGACTTGCCGAACTTTTCAATCTGGTTGCCTGCATCGTTTATGTAGAATTCTCTTTCTACATAGAAGCCTGCGTACTGTAAAAGGGATGCAAGGCTGTCACCGAGTGCACCGCCTCTGGCATTACCGATATGCATAGGACCTGTGGGGTTAGCAGATACGAATTCTAAAAGAATCTTCTTATTGCAACCATAATCTGTCTTACCGTAGTCCTCGCCCTCTGCTATAACAGAAGCTACTGTATCTGTAAACCAGCTGTTACTGATATAGAAGTTAAGGAAGCCGGGGCCTGCCACATCTACCTTATCAAAGCAGGTATCCTGAAGATTTATTTCTTCTGCTATCATCTGTCCTATCGCTCTGGGATTTGATTTTAATGTCTTTGCAAACGCCATAGCCGCATTGCAGGAAAAATCGCCGTGCGACACATCTGCGGGACGTTCGATATTGAAAGCAGGTAAAGCTACATTTTCAATCTTGCCCTTTGCAACAAGCTCGCCAAGAGCATTCATTACCATTTCTCTTACCTGGTTTTTTGCTGTTTCTATCATATTACTCATTTCAGTTCTTCTCCTTGACTTTTATTTTCATTTCATTTTCTGACATAAGGCTTGAATTTATATCGAGTGTGTATTTTAAATACACTTCTCCGCCCTTTTCGCTAAGGTCGTTTCTCACCTCGTCGGTGTTTACGCCGATGAGGAAATCTCCGAATTCTGTTCCGTAATGGCAGTGATGCTTTTTTCCCCGCTCTATAATGAGTGTGGACACCGCCTTGCCTGTTCTTTCAACAACAACACTGTCAGCGGTTACCCTGACTGCTACGTGACTGCCCTCAAACCCTGTTGCACCGCTTTCATCGTAGCAGAGTCTGTAGCCGTTATCACAAAGCTCCATAGTACCCACGGTAAAAAGCTCGGTCTTATCGCTCTCGCCGTCTACTATCTGAGTGCTGTCGATAGTTATTGATACTTCTTTTTTCATCTTCTCTTTCCTTTATCTTTTCTCTATTTCCGAAGTAATGAGGTAGTCCAGCATTTCGCTGTAGCCGAAACGGCTGTTTGTCATAAGTCTTGTAAAGATGTTATTGCTTTCAAGACCGGGAACGCCTCTTACTCTTCTTACATATATTCTGTCGCCGCACAGCATAAGGTCTATTCTCGCATAGCTTCTGCACAGAAGTGTTTTAAAGGCTGATATCGCTGTGCTTCTCACCTTATCTGCTGTAGCTTCGTCCAGCTTTGTCGGTATTACAAAGTCGTAGGTGGAGGCTATATACGGGGAGTTTTCTCCTTCGTTTTTAACAAGCTCGCCAAGCTCTGTATAATAGCCATCTCTTTCCTTTGCTATTATTGCGCATTCTATAAGTCTGCCGCTCAGCTCGTTTTCAATAATTATTACAGGGTGATGAGAAAATGCTGTCTTTATAGCCTCGCAAAGCTCCTCTTCATTTTCTGCACGATATGCGCCTATAGAGCTGCTACAGCTGGTTGCCGCTATATAAAGCGGAAACGACAATTCGGAAACCACCTTTTTAACTGCACTTTCGATATCGTCAATGTCGCTTCTTGATAATGTGATATAGGGAGGAACATCAAAGCCTGCATCCTTTAAAATCAGATTCATCAGCTTTCTGTCCTGGGTGATATTTGCAGAGGTCATATCATTGCCGACAACGGGGAGTCCTGTCATTCTGCAAAGTCCTTGTACCCTTCCGTCCTCGCCGTACTTACCGTGAAGCAACGGGAATATAGCGTCAACCCTTGCCAGCGAAGATGTTCCGTCAGGCAGAAGCTTTATCACACCCTTATGCATAGCATCGGGACTTATTATGCAGGAACAGCAATCGCTATCGGTTTCCCAACTGCCATCAAGTATATTTTCATAGGCGCCGGGATAAAAAAGCCAGCGTCCTGCTCTTGTAATACCTATCGGCATAGGCTCATATATATCTTTGGGAATGCCGTTTAATACGCTGTATGCGGTTTTCAGCGAAGCTTTATGATCTGCAGACACTCCACCGAAAAGGACAGCTATCTTCTTTTTCGCCATTGACTTTTTCCGCTCCTTTTCACGAATAACTTTTTATATAAACATACATTATTTATTATACCACTAATTACGATTATTTTCAAGTAAATAAAGCATTTTTAAAGGAATAATAAGCAAAACACATAAAAAAATTTCATAAACTTCTGATTATGCGCTTTATACAAATCGTTGAAAATTATAAAAAAGTATTGACATTAAGACTTTTATATGATATAATGAATATCCGTCAGGACGATTAAGGACAATGCTAATATGGCTCAGTCGGCAGAGCACATCCTTGGTAAGGATGAGGTCCCCGGTTCGAATCCGGGTATTAGCTCCATAATTTATGGTCGATTTAGATGTTTTGCCATCAAACGCCTTTGTTAAGCGTTTTTTGCACGATATCCGATGAAAACCACTAAACACCCACCGTAGATATTTTACGGTGGTTTTTTCATACCAATGTGATTCGAACTTACGTCACGTAGAATATAACCTCTTAATTTCGTTAAACATTAACAAATCGTCTGTGGTTTTCAAAAATCACAGACTTTTTTATTCCCAAAATAAGACAAAAACATTCACAAAGTTCAAGTTTTCTTTTTGTTGCTTTTGATGATAGATATACAAAACCGGTTATGATATAATGTATTATGGTATAATAACCGTAAACGGTTATTATTCTCTTATTTCAATTGCCCTCGCAGATTCGCAAATCGGAGATTTGCTTCCTGCGGATCGGACGATTATACCATAACCTTGCGGTTATGGTATAATATTTAAAAACAAGAGAGGCTTATGAAAGAATTGTTCATGGCATTATGGAGGATTAACGTATGATTGATAATAGAGAATTGTTTGAAAAGCTGGCAAAATCACTCATAGGTTTCTTCGGGCGCATTTATCTTGTCAACATGAAAACGAACGAGTATCATAGATATTATATGGACTATAACTCCTGCCTTTTAATCGAAGACCATAGCGGCGATGATTTTTTCAGCTTTATAGCAGGTGGTTCCGACCAGATAGTATCCGAAGAGGATATGCCTCTCCTTCATGCCGTTAATTTAAAAGAAAAACTTTTAAGTGAGTTTCAGAACAATAATTGCCAGAGCTCTGTATATCGTCTTATGATGAACGGTAAACCGGTATATCATGCCATGCGCCTTCTTCATAAATATGTGGACGGAGATGAATATTATATTATCGGCGTACTGGATGTTGATAAAATTGCACGTAAGCAGATATATATAGATAAAAAAGCATATATGGATTCATTAACCGGTTCACATAATAAAAATGCTTACCAGGAATTAGAGGAAGAATATCAGCTTCTGATAGAAAAAGACCAGGAATTACGGTTTGGGATTGTTGTATGTGATGTAAACAACCTGAAAGCTATCAATGATTCTATGGGACACCAAGCCGGTGACGAACTGCTTCAATCTGTTTACTGTCTTCTCCACAATACGTTTTTACATAGCTCCATATATCGTGTCGGCGGAGATGAATTTGTAGTGTTCCTGAAAGACAAGGATTATGATGAACGTTTAGACTTGTTCAAAAACTTACGGCAAGCAGTCATCAATAATCAGAATGCCGGTGAAGGTCCTATCGTGGCAACAGGAATGTCTATTTACGAAAAGGATACAGACCGAAATGTATTGGATGTATTTGAGCGTGCAGATGAAGAAATGTATGCTGATAAGAATAACTTGAAAGAAAATGTAACAAGACTGAATACTGATAAAACGGACCCCGCAAAGATACAAAAAATCCCGGCAATCAGAAAAGCTCGTCTGGATTCATTTTTCAAAGTATTCCGCATAGCTTCAGAAGAGGGGTATTTTTTCCTCAGTGATATAAGATATGATTTTTCACGCTGGGATAAACAAATAGTAGCTAATTACGAACTTCCGTCAGAATATATGTATAATGCAGGCGGAATCTGGGAGCAAAGAATACATCCGAGCGACAGAGAAATTTACAGAGAGCGTGTTGAAGAGATTTTTAATGGCGATAAAGATGAATTTGAACTGAGTTACAGAGTAAAAGGAATCAACGGTAACTATGTACCTTGCATATGTAAAGGACTTATGATAAGAAATCAGCATGGAGAACCCGAATATTTCGGAGGGATACTGCTAATCCGTGAGGAAGAAGCAAATTAAAAATCTATTCCGACCACCACTTACAGTCAGAAATTCTGGCGTTGCTAAAGCTCAGTTTTTACTGAGCTTTATTTTTTGAGGCGTGCCGCCTCTGTCAGTTCCCGCCTTTTATTAAGACTCAGCAATCTGAAAACAGCGAAACGGCGGAGTTAAAGAATTATCAGAATTAAACAAAAAAATTTTACCTTCAGGTAAAAATCTCTCATAAACAAAAAGGATATACTTATGGAAAATATAAAGGTTACAGATGTAAGATGCGACAAAGGCGACAGTGCCTTTTTGCTGGATGACGGTAAAACTGCTGTTCTTTACGATACAGGCTTTGGCTTTACAGGGTTTGAAGTAGCAAGGAACATCAGAAAGGTTCTTGGCGACAGAGCTCTTGATTATATTTTTCTTACACATTCTCACTATGACCATGCTCTCGGCAGTGCTTACATTCTCCGTCATTATCCCGATGCAAAGGTGGTTGCAGGAACCTATGCTGTGGATATCTTTAAACGTGACGGTGCCAAAAGAACAATGAAGGAGCTGGATTCAAAGTATGCCGCAAAGTGCGGAGTGACAGACTATGAATTCCTGGGCGATGAATTAAGAGTAGATATTCCCGTAAACGACGGTGATATCATAACCGCAGGCGATATGCAGTTTGAGGTATTGTATCTGCCGGGGCATACCCGTTGCTGTGTAGGTTATTTCTGCAAGGGAAAAGGGCTTCTGTTATCAAACGAAACCCTGGGTGTGTATGACGGTGGTAAAACCATAGTACCCTCTTATCTTGTAAGCTATAAGGATTCTCTCGCTTCTATCAAGAGAGTGGAAAAGCTTGATATCAGATACATACTTGCACCGCATTACGGTATACTGAGCAAGGAGCAATCAGAATTTTTCATAGGCAATATGAAAAAGGCTTCACAAAAAGTAGCGGATGATATACTTTTAAGCCTTAAAAACGGCAGAAGCGATGAAGATATCATCAAAGATTTCAAGGCTGAATACTGGCACGGATATATAAAGGAAATATATCCTGAAGACGCGGTGAATCTGAACACCTCTATAATGATAAATCTTATACGAAAAGAATTACTCTGATATTGTATAACACTGAAAATCCCTCTGCTGTGCAGAGGGATTCAGACTGAAGACAAACTCACGCATCGCAAAAATGCATATTCTACATTTGATTTTAATGAGCTAACGAAAATTTCATTACATAAGTTTAGGGAAGCCGAAAACGGCTTCCCTAAAGCATTTTTGCTTACTTTGTCAACTG
>JAGAVH010000056.1 GCA_017942025.1 Ruminiclostridium sp.
CGTGAGCATTTTTCTCCAGAAATAATATGGGAAAAAAGAAGCTTTGTATTTGATGATAAGATTTTTGGAGTAGTATATACTCATTCTGCAAAAGAAAAACCAATTATATGTAAAAAAGATGAAGGCGAACTAAGAAAATCTGCTATATATTATCGATACAATTCTCAAAATTCTGAAATTGACTATCCTGAATTGCACGCTATTATTGAATTTGAGAAGCAAAAAATCAATGAACAATGGATGAAAACTATTCGACAAATTGGAGATTCTGGCATTACAAGAACTGCGTTATTAGACCTTAATAGTGGAAAAATGACTGGTGCAAACACATCCTTGTATGTTGATGAAACATTGCTTGACGAAATTGCGTTTGTACAAGAAGGCTCTTTCGTTGAAACAGGTGGTAACCCTGCATTGAAGGTTGTAGGTCAAGTACAAACCGTTGTAGGTGCACAAAGAGTATTAGTAGAACAAGAACGAAATAAAGCTATAAATGCAGATGAAATTATTAAAAGCTTTATTACTCAAGAAAAAGTCAATAATCCGTTAGAGTTTATAAAACAAATCTGCTATCAAAGTACTGGAAATATGCCAGTTTATTTCTTTTTAAAACTGGCAGAAAAAAACAATGATGAAGGTCTATCTTTTATCAATCAAATTCCAATAAATTCTGCCGCTAAAGATTTATTAAAACGAAGAATTACACAACAAGAAGTGAAGTTTTATAGAGTGGCAAACACAAATACTTTTGCCGCAAAACAAAAAAGACTATACATCGAATCAATTATAAACGAAGAATTGATAATCCCTTCCTCTGAACAAGAACTAAAATATTGTTTATCCGCAATAAGAGGAATGGAAAGAGACGAAATCATTCAACATAAGGATTATATATTAAATGTTGCTTATGAAATATATAGCAACTACTTTAATGATAAACCGTTCTCGTCAATAAAAAGTGAGTTCAGATATATGCTTTGTTGGATTGATGAAGCGATGTATATGGAACGTTAGTGGTTATCATTTCTATTTTATGTCAATAATTATAATATATGCAGAAATGTATCACTGGTCTTTGTTGGTCTTTACTTGGTCTTTATTGCACGAAAAAAGTTGCAAAAGACTTCTTAATTTTACAAAATCCGACTGTAAATTACCCAAAGCACAGCAGAGTATAAAACAGTCGATATGTGCATTGATTACGCTGAATTACCATAATCCACAACAGGTAATTTACAGTAACTTTTAATGCTCAGTTTGACAGCAAGAGATAACATACTGTCATTGCAAACCGCAATGCTATGCGGAAAATCAGACGTTCAACTTTCAAATGGTCTTTATGTGGTCTTTGGATTTCTCTGTGTGTCAGGATTAAAATCAGAGTGTGTAAAAGCCTCTGCATAACCTTAAATCACAAGGGATAATCAACGGATGTCAGACTTGATTTGAAATGAACGGTGCGACTCAAAGAGATAATTATTTTATCAAGAAAATGGCTTGTTTACAGGGTTTATGCCTTGTTGCAAGCCTTTTTTGATATCCGTTTGATGTCTGAACGATAGAAAAATAGCAAAAAAGCGGTTGATTTTACGGTCAGCCGCCTTTCATTTTGCAAGAGAAAACCGCCCGATAATATAACGGACGGCTTTCAATATAGAAATATGCCGATAAAATCAAGACCAATCCTTACTGGAATGTTTACAACAAGGCTTACAAGCAGCATTATGCCCGATACCTTAAAAAGAAGATGACGCAGGCTGAGTTTTCAGAGTGGGCGGATTATGCTCTTGAACTCAGAAGCAAGGCTGAAAATAGCGAGATTGAGTTTGAGGAGTATAGGGTGAGGATTAGGAAGTAGAGTGAAAATGGTTGTATTTCGCTAAAATCTTTCGTAGTCATTTGCAACAAGAAAATAGGGAGAAACAACTCAAAATTTGTTGCATTTTGTTGTGATTTGTGTTATAATATCAATCGAGAATGGTTATCTATTTTAAATCCAATGAGATTTATTAGTTCACTATAAAAGTTCCATTGTTTTAAATTCTCTCTAAGGAGGAAATCTTATGAAACACGAGCAGCTTCTTAATGAGTTGTTTAAATTCATTAAGCTTATACCTGATAATATATTATCTGAATGCATAGAAAGTGTCGAATATCCCAATAGGACAGAACGACGAAAATATGATAAATATAAATCCTTAGACAGTAAAATTCAAGCATTTTTGCAAAATATGCCTTTTAGAGTGCAGTTAATAGAGAATTTGTATGCTCGATATAGTGACAGTACAGATTCTGAAACGCTTAGTTATGATGAGATTTTATCTGCTATAAATTCTACTAATTACATATCCAAAATCCTGTTAATGTTGCATCGTTGTTGTGATGATGAATTTGACAAAAAGCATTTTTCTCATTTTATACAATCAGTGCCTTTCCAAAAAACAATCAATAATGAATGGGAAAAAGAGCAAACTGCCATACCGCCTGCTTTAGAAAATACTTATGAGGAGAAAAGCAAAATGACATATTATTTAGGATACATTGAATCAAGAAATACCTTTTACAATTTTAAGCCTAAGTTTGTTTATGATGCCAACGATGCAGCGATACAAGAACTTAATCAATACGACCTCGAAGATATTTTTCCTATATATGGTTCACTTAATCTTGCTTATAAAATGTTCGGAGAATCACACGAATTCTTAAAATCGCTTAATGTAGATAAAGTAGAAGATGTAAGTGATACAAAACCTTGCACAAGCATATATGCTATCAGAATAGAAGAAGATAAGTTAGAGGATTCAGGAAACGATAAAATATTAAAGAAGCTCGACTTACAGAAATTATGCGATAATGGCGAAGATTTGAAAGAAAGAATAATTCCTGTTGCTAATTTCAATATGTATAAAATAGTAACACCAAAAGAAAATATCACGAACGAATCTTTTGCCGGGATGATTTTGATTAATGAAAAAGATTATCCTGCAAATGAACCCGTATTACTTGAATACGGAAATGAAAGAAAGCTTTTTGGTCCTTTTATTTTGCAAGAACGTTCTATAGATGGCGAAAAATATGTACGTCCCGATATAGCCGCTCGAAAGTATTATCTTGAATATTTTAGAGAAGATGACTATGAGTTTGTACCTTTTGCAAAACGTCCATATACGCATATGCAGGAATCTGTTTATACTGATATTGCATATATAAAAACCAAACCTCATTATTATGATGTCATTTCAGATTCGGTTCTTCTTACAAAATTAACTGATTCTATTGATACCAACTTGCTCACTTCCAATCCTGACGAATTTGAAAGATTATACTCAACTTCGCCATTCTTAGGGAATATCCCTGTCGAAATACGAAATGAACGTATCGGTAAGATTCAGGAGATTTTAAAAAACACCACTGAATACGATGATATAAAAAAGAAAGCTTTAAGTACACTTGTAGATAGTATTGACGACAAATTATTAGTAAGTAAAATCCAAGATAGCAAATTATATAAAGATTTGCAGTCAAAATATACGGATTTACAAAGAAACACTGAGGACTTAAGCGATAAAAATAATACATTAGAAAATGAAAAGAAAAATTTAGAACAAAAAATCGAACTACTTGAAGCTGAGCGTACTACCATTGACACAACAGCTGTTGATAGTAAAAAAATCGAAGAATTGGAAAACGAAAATATACAGCTTAAAGACAAATTATCTCTCGTTGAAAAATTCGACGAAATATCAAACAAGTATACTGAGTTGCAAAGTAAATTTTCCGATGAGAAAAAGCTTTATGATGCCAAAGTCAGAGAAGTTGACGAAAAAAGTAAGGAACTTCAGGAAATCCAAAATAAAATCAAGGACTTTATTACTGAAGAATTAAATAAAGCCGGTGCTACTAAAATGCTTCGTACCGCATTTGACCCGTATATTTCAAACGCAATGATAGAAGCTGCTGGAAATTATCGTGTTGACGAAGAAGCAACCCAATATAAAATCATTTCTGATGAAATGTTGAAACTTGAATGTGAAACGATAGAAAAAAATATATTAATTGATTTACTTGTTGAAGGTGTTCAGAAATTTCGTGATTACGAAAAAAATGATATACTCAATATGTATATTTGTCTTTCACAGAATTTTCTTACTGTATTTTCTGGAGAACCCGGAACAGGTAAAACCTCAATATGTAATATACTTGCAAACAGTTTAGGTCTCAATAAATTTGGTTACAACAGCAATATTTCAAAAAATAGATATGTTCCTGTATCAGTCGAACGCGGTTGGTCATCAAAAAGAGATTTAATAGGATATTTTAATCCGCTGACAAAAAAATACGACAGAAGCAATGCGAAAATCTATGATGGATTAATGATACTGAACGAAGAAAATAAGGAGTCAAAATTCCCTTACTTAATTCTTCTTGATGAAGCTAATCTCAGCCCCATGGAATATTACTGGGCTGATTTTATGAGAGCTGCTGATAATTCTGAAAACGATGTATTTATAAATATCGGTTTAGATAAAGATATTTATATTCCCAAAACTTTACATTTCCTTGCAACTATTAATAATGACCAAACAACAGAACAGCTATCTCCTCGTCTTATTGATAGAGCGTGGATTGTAAAACTACCAACAAACCGCCGTATTGTAGAAGCGAATGTTAGCGTGGATGAATGCTTTAACAATCGTGTTTTATGGAGCGATATAGAAAAAGCATTTGTTGTTTCAGAATCTAAAGAAATGTCATTAAAAGCTGTGGCAGAACAAATCTATAAATTGTTTAACGAACACCACCTTACGGTTAGCCCACGAGTTCAACAAAGCATAAAGAATTATGTTTGTGTAGCACAAGAAATTATGGAAGACGAAATCGGTGTTACCAAAAAACAAAAAGCATTAGATTTTGCAATCGTTCAAAAACTTCTGCCTAAAATCAACGGATACTATAAAGATTACGAACTTTTGTTTAAAAAGCTTATTCCAATATGTGATGAAAACAGTTTAAAAATGACAAAAGAAGCACTGATTTCTATGGAAGAATTCCAAAGACAGAATATGGGGTACTGTCAGTATCTTGTTTAAATAGGATGATGAATTATGAGTAGCTTTACACTTCATTTAAAAAATAATAATGATACTACAATTCTTCCGTTGATTCAAAAGGAATCCGAGGAACCTATCAAAGACTATTTTGATAAAGGAAATGGAGAGTATATATATAATGATTATTATTATTCTCTGCATATAATTGATGAATTAGGCAATGCAGCTCCTGTTGACAAATTGTTTGTTAATAATGAAATAATTGACGATGTTGCCTTTTTATCTGGACGTAGAGCTTCTTGCATTTTTCTCGAATGTTTTGGAGTAGTAAAAATTGAAGTTATAATCAACGGTGAATCTTATATAACACATAATACAAGAATTGTTATGAAAGAAAACGCCATTAGTACCAATATCGTAAATATGATTGATTATATTTATGAGAATTGCGATGATTATCTGTACGAAGAACATAAACACTCTAAAACTGGCGTGGGCGTGATGCCAAATTCCAATATCTCTATAGATACAAAACTATCGCTACTCGAAGAAATATATGATGTTTATATCAAAAGTTATCATATTTTGAAACATTCCGCACAAAACAAGCTTATAAACACAAACAAAATCGGTAGCTTTAATGAGTTGCAAAGCATTAGACAAAATACGATTAATTACATTGTTAATCATCCAGAGGAACTACAACCTGTTAATTACAATTCAGGCATATCTGTAAACAAGCAGTATTATGAACCGCAAAAAACTTTAGTGCAATCGGTAGCATATTCCTGTGATATTTATGAAAACCAGGTTTTGGTTGGCTTTTTAAAAACAATTGTACAAGAATTAGAGGAAATAAAGCTTTCAGTTGAATTTCACAAAAATCAAAATACATCTCCTTATAGGCGAAACGGATATGTTGATTCGGCGTACTACATCTATACTAAGAATATGAAAATGCTGAATAGCTATATGGAAGTTCTGAGCGATTGGATAACAAAAATAGAAAAACTTTATATAGAATACAAAAGGATTCTAAACGTTTCAGAATTAAATGTTGTTTCTGTTCCAAGATACACCAATATATTCAGACGTATTATGCCATACAATATCGTTTTCGAAAAAATATTGAAATGGTTTAATTGCGGAAACTATGACTTGTCAAAATCAGACTTGCTGTTAAGCTTTATATCAATCAGCAAGATATACGAGTATTTTTGTTTGATTAAGATTAATCGCACTTTAGAGAAATGCGGTTATAGTTTGATTTCAGGGTTTCCTTTTAAATACTCGGAAAGCCGATATTATCGTAATACCATATACAATAATACATTTGAATTTTTAAAAGATGATACTAAAATTACAGTTTACTATCAGCCGATTATTTATGGTAAAACAAATAATCGTGAAAGGCCGAACGGAATAGGTTTATTTAGGAACACATCAATTAGCATTACTGACCCTACCGCACTCGCTATGCTCGATGAACGCGAAGCAAAACAGGGTAGTTGCTATACTCCAGATTACCTAATAAAAATCAGTAATAACAACAATACAAGTTATCACATACTCGATGCAAAACACAGTAGTCCCAATAATGTCAAACGATATCAGTTACCATATTTAGCGTTTAAGTATCTTTTCTCAATAAGCGCTTTCCCAAACGGTGAAAATGTAGATAGTATGTGTATCATTTGTGGTAAAACAACGCACAATTCTTCAGAAAATATATATGACATTGCAGAAACAATGGATATTAACGTACATCCTATGGCGCATATATGCAATGTCACAGGTGATGATATCGATAACGATAAAGATTTAATTGAATACATTGGAAAAATCGAAGAATTAGCTTCTCGGACTATTTGAGTGATTTTGTTTAAATGACAAAGAGCCGACCTCAAATGAAGTCGGCTCAACTTATGTGCAGAAATGTATCACTGGTCTTTGTTGGTCTTTACTTGGTCTTTATTGCTCGAAAAAAGTTGCAAAAGACCTCTCAATTTTACAAAATCCAACTGTAAATTACCCGAAGCACAGCAGGTTATAAAACAGTCGATATGTTCATTGATTACACTGAATTACCATAATCCACAACAAGTAATTTACAGTAACTTTTAATGCTCAGTTTGACAGCAAGAGATAACATACCATCCTTGCAAACCGTAGTGTTATGCGGAAAATCAGACGTTCAACTTTCAAATGATCTTTATCTGGTCTTTGGATTTCTCTATGTATCAGGCTTAAAATCAGAGTGCGTAAAAGACTCTGCATAACCTTAAATCACAAGGGATAATCAACGGTTGTCAGACTCTTGATTTGAAATGAACGGTGCGACTCCAAGAGATAATCAAAGCCCTTACAACGTACTTTACGTACCTTGGGGCAGACAATATTATTTCAACAACAACCCCCTTGTCGCAGGACAAGGGGGTTTTTATTTGACATCCCTTCCATTTAATGCTATAATATAATAAAAACTGCGGAGGCACTAAAATGGCATACAACGAAAGATTTATAAAAATTTATTCACAAGGCGTTGCCAATATATCGGAAATTTGGGTAGACAGAGTAACAGGTGTAAACTACTTATTCCATGCGGCAGGCTATGGCGGAGGTCTTACCGTACTTCTTGACAAGGACGGAAAGCCTGTCATCACTCCCCTTCCCGAAAACAACAACAACTGATTTATCATCTATTCCCATCGGCTACATCGGTGGGAATTTTTTACCACATCATTTTACGCTATCCCTCTTCCACGCTCCGAAATCCCTTTTAGATATTTTTCACAAAAATCCATTTATTTTTCATACATAACAGCGGAACAGGTTGACAAAACTAACTTGATGATATATTATATATTATAATTGTGTATAAGATACATTCCATTGCTTTGAAAGGAAACAACATGAAAATAATAATAGTAGGATGCGGTAAAGTTGGAACCGCCCTGGCAGGAGAATTAGGCAAAGACGGAAACAGTATATCTGTTATCGACACCAATGCCGACCGTGTAAATGACATCGTCAACAAATACGATGCTATGGGAATAGTGGGTGATGGTCTTGACCATCTGACTTTAAAAGAGGCAGATATAGAGCACGCTGACTTATTTATTGCAATGACCGGCTCAGACGAACAGAATCTTCTGTGCTGTCTTATGGCGAAAAAGACAGGTAACTGTCAGACCATTGCAAGAGTAAGAAGCCCAAGATACAGCAAAGAAGCTCCTTTTATCAAGGACGAGCTTGGTCTTGCTATGGTAATAAACCCTGAATATGCGGCAGCAGCGGAAATTGCAAGAATACTCCGTTTTCCCTCTGCAATCAAAATCGATACGTTTGCAAGGGGCAGAATAGAGCTCCTTAAATTCAGACTCCCTGAAGACAGCCCCCTTGTTGGACTTGCAGTAAAGGATATCGTCTCAAAGCTCCATTGTAATGTACTTATCTGTACAGTAGAACGTGGCGAAGAAGCATATATCGCTAACGGCGACTTTGTGTTTGAAAGTAAAGATATTATATCTATAATAGCTCCCCATAAATCCGCAAACGAATTCTTCAAGAAGATAAACTATAAGACGCTATCTGCGAAAAACGTTATTATTGCGGGTGGTGGTAATATATCGCACTATCTTTGCAAGACCCTCAGTCGTTCCTCAAACATATCAGTAAAGGTCATAGAAAGAAAACTTGAACGTTGTAAAGAACTCAGTTCAGAGCTAGAAACCACAACCGTAATTCACGGCGATGCCTCAGACAAAGCCTTGCTTCTTGAAGAAGGTCTTGAAAACGCAGATGGTTTTGTAGCACTAACAAATCTTGATGAAGAAAACATCTTCCTCTCTCTTTTCGCAAAACAGGTGGGCAACGCAAAAGCGATAACAAAAATAAACCGTATAGACTTTGACGAGGTAATAAGTCGTCTCGACTTAGATACTACGATCTATCCTAAAAACATCACAACCGAAACCATCGTAAGGTATGTAAGAGCCGCACAAAATGCTATCGGTAGCAATGTAGAAACCCTTTACAATGTTGTAAAGGATAAGATAGAGGCGGCTGAATTTATAATAAAAGAAGGCTCAGCGATAACAGGAGTTCAGCTTTCCATGCTTAAATTCAAACCTAATGTACTTATTGCAGCGATACTCAGAAACGGACAAGTCATCGTTCCACGAGGAAACGATATGCTACAGCCCGGAGATTCTGTAATAATCGTATCCGATATTCTCGGAATGAAGGATATCACGGATATACTGAAATAAGGAGCGGCACAGTGAACTATAAAATGATATCTTATATTCTTGGCTGGATTCTCATATTTGCCGCTGCCTTTA
Source organism: Ruminiclostridium sp. (assembly GCA_017942025.1). Lineage (GTDB taxonomy): Bacteria > Bacillota > Clostridia > Oscillospirales > Ruminococcaceae > Ruminiclostridium_E. The sequence continues at coordinate 9,395 of JAGAVH010000056.1, forward strand.
TGACAGTACCTATGATAACAGCAATAATTTACGAAGAGGTTACTTTTTTCTATTTTTTAGGCACTGCTATCGTTTGTCTGATAATCGGCAGATTGCTGACCTTCAAAAAAAGAAAAAACACTAATCTTTATGCCAGAGAAGGATTTATTATTGTGGCGCTTAGCTGGATAGTCCTGTCTCTCTGCGGCACAATACCTATGTGGCTTTCAGGAGCTATTCCCTCCTTTGTGGATGCCCTATTTGAAACTGTATCAGGCTTTACGACTACGGGTGCAAGTATCCTTAATGACGTTGAGGCAATGCCTAAATGCATACTCATGTGGCGTAGCTTTACCCACTGGATAGGCGGTATGGGTGTACTTGTTTTCATAATGGCATTTCTCCCTCTGTCAGGCGGTAATAATCTGCATATTATGAAGGCAGAAAGCCCGGGGCCTGTTGTCGGCAAGCTTGTGCCAAAGATCAAAACCACAGCATTTATCCTTTATGCAATTTATTTTGCACTGACCGTACTGGAATTTATCTTTCTTTTATTCGGTGGAATGAGCGTATTTGATTCTGTAAACACGGCTTTTGCTACAGCAGGTACAGGTGGCTTCGGCTTCTTAAATTCAAGTATGGCGAGTTTTTCTCCCTATATAAAGATAGTTATTACAGTGTTTATGATACTGTTCTCAATAAATTTCGGTTCGTACTATCTTATTCTTATAGGAAAGCTAAAGGAAGCTATAACAGTAGAAGTAAAAGTCTTCTTATTTATCGTAGCTACGGCAATTACCATTATAACAATAAATATAAGCTCTATGTACGCAAATGCAGGAGATGCTCTGCTTGACTCGTCTTTTACAGTCGCATCCCTTATTTCTACAACGGGCTTTGGTGTAGCTGACTTTAATCAATGGCCTGAGCTTTCAAGGACATTACTCGTACTGATAAGCTTTATAGGTGCTTGTGCAGGCTCTACGGGCGGCGGTTTTAAAGTATCAAGACTTGTTATACTGTTCAAAGGTATCAGAAAAGAGCTTAACACTCTTATCCATCCAAGACAGGTAAAGAAGATAAAGATGGATTCTCACACTGTAGACTCAGAAACTATAAGAAGCGTAAACGTTTATCTTATTACCTATGTGGTCATTTTCGTTGTTTCTATCGTGCTCATTTCCTTTGAAAATCACGATATGATAACAAACTTTACAGCAGTTGCGGCCACCTTCAATAATATAGGTCCCGGACTTGAAATGGTCGGCCCTACGCAGAACTTTGCATTCTTCTCAGATTTTTCAAAGATAGTATTTATATTCGATATGCTGATTGGCAGACTTGAGCTATTCCCTATGCTCTTACTGTTCAAGCCTTCAGTTTGGAAAAAGTGATAAATTTAACCCCACGGTTTATAAAAATCGTGGGGTTATTTATATTCAGTTTGTAAAGGTACTCTGAACGAGATTGCCTATAACATAAAAAGCATATTCGCTCTTCCCTGTTATCGGGTGATTGTAAATCACGTAGCTATATCCGAATCCGTTATAGTTATTATCGCCATCCTTTATGCAGAAAAGAGGCTTATTTCCGTTTGCAACAAGCAGAAAATCTGTGATACATACAGAAAAATATATCAGAATAACAGCAATAACCGAGCATATAACAACTTTTACTTTACTCATAGGCATTTATGAATTAGCCTTATCCATAAGCTCCTTGATTATTTCAAGAATCTTATCCTTTGTTTCCTCTACGGGTACTTTATATGAGAAGCTCTTGTCACGGGCTGTTATTTCACAGCAGTTTTCCTTTAAGTTTCTGGGGCTTACTACCACTCTTACAGGAACGCCGAGAAGATCGGCGTCAGAGAACATAACGCCTGCACTTACCTGTCTGTCATCGTAGATTACTTCAGCGCCTGCGCTCTGAAGATCGGCATAGAGCTTGTCAGCGCAAGCCTTTACCTCTGCGTCGTCAGAACGTACAGCACAAACGTGTACCTGCCAGGGAGCAATAGGCATAGGCCAGATAGGACCGTAATCATCATGGTGTGCTTCGCATACGGATGCAGCAAGTCTGCCTACACCGATACCGTAGCAACCCATAATAGGATTATGTGCTTCGCCGTTATTATCAAGATAAGTCATATTCATTGTCTTTGTGTACTTTGTGCCGAGCTGGAATATGTTACCTACCTCAATACCCCTTGAAATGGAAATGCTATGCTTCTTACAGTTGGGGCAGATACCGCCTTCAAGAATTTTTGCAAAATCGTGATATTCTACATTACCGCAGTCACGATCTATATCAAGACCGCTGTAGTGGTATTCTTCCTTGTTACCGCCGCAGATAAGGTTGTTTGTGTTCTGTAAAGATGTGTCGAATAAAACTGTGCAGTTATCAGTGATACCTACAGGGCCTGTAAAGCCTGCAAAAAGTCCGCAATCCTCTGTAACTACTGCAGGGTGGATTTCACAGCCCACGAAGTTTCTGAGCTTTGTTTCATTAACATCTACGTCGCCTCTTACAAATACAACGATGTAGGAATCATCTTCATTTCTCTGGTAGATTACTGCCTTACAAGTCTTCTGAGGCTCTACCTTGAAGAAGTTGCATACATCCTCGATTGTGTGTACGTCGGGTGTGTGTACAAGCTCCATTGCAGCTGAAATATCATCACGTGTATTTTCGATAATGCTTTCTGCCGCTTCCATATTAGCGGACATACCACATTCGCTACAGATAGCGATAGAGTCTTCACCGATGGGAGTGAGAAGCATAAATTCGTGGGATACGCTACCTCCCATCATACCTGAATCAGACTTTACGGATACAACATCAGGCACGCCTGCACGCTTGAAAATGCGTTCATAAGCCTTGTGGCACTTGTCGTAGTATTCCTCTAAATCCTCCTGGGAGGTATGGAAGGAATAAGCGTCCTTCATTGTAAATTCACGTACACGGATAAGGCCGCCTCTGGGACGTGCTTCGTCACGGAACTTGGTCTGAATCTGATAAATCATAAAGGGGTACTTTGTATAGCTCTGACCATATTCACGAACGAGATGTACAGCCGCCTCCTCGTGAGTCATACCGAGCACCATCTGATTTCTGTTTCTGTCAGAGAATCGTAAAAGCTCACTGCCAATGCTTTCGTATCTGCCGGATTCTTCCCAGAGAGTTGCAGGCATAACGACGGGGAACTGTACTTCCTGACCATCGATAGCATCCATTTCTTCTCTTATGATCTGCTCAATCTTTCTTGTGATTCTCTTTGTAGGCATATAGGATGAGAATATGCCGTTAGCCATATACTTGATATAGCCGCCTCTTACCATTATAGCATGGCTGTCAATCTGGCAATCAGAGGGTCTGTCTTTAAATCTGTCGCCAACTAATTTTTCAAGCTTCATTGTTTTTTCCTCCATAAAATAAAATAAGCCCTGAGAAACCTCAGGGCGAACTGTTACTATAGTCCGTGGTACCACCTAAATTCGGTAAAAACCGCACTCACAAAGTACAAATATACTTCTTCTCTGTAACGGGAGAACCCGACGCCGCTTATATCACGGGTGGCTCAAAGACGGGACAGGAAATTTTCTCTTTAAGGGCTTTCACCTGCCGCCCTCTCTCTGAAAAGACAAAACAACCTTGTTTCTTATCACAGCCTTTTAAATATCGTGTTAATTCTATCATAAAAACAGAAGTTTGTCAAGTATCATTTTCATTTTAATAATGCTAATTTTCAGGTTATATAAAAAATTTCAGAATTTATAAAATTTTTTATAAAACCCCTTGATTTTTATTTCGTTATGTGTTAATATTGGAGTATAGTAAACGATTACAATGCTTTTCAAAAAAGAGTAATCGTTATTCTTCTTCCAAGGTAGACAGAAGAAAAATAAAAAGTATTTTCAGAAAATGAAAGGTTGGTATTTGCTATGAAGTTTTCAGACGGCTTCTGGATGAACAAGCAGGGTTACGATGTAAACTATGCTACACAGATTTATGAAATCAAGACAACAGAAAACTCAATTACAGTTTTCGCTACAAACCAGTGGATTGGCAACAGAGGTATGACTCTGGGCGGTCCCGTACTCGAAATCACATTCACATCTACTCTTGCTAACTCCATCAAGGTTACAATCGAACACTACAAGGGTGCTGTAAAGAAGGGTCCTTACTTCAATCTTTATGAAGACAAGAGCTTCAAGCCAGTTATCACAGAAAAGGAAGGCTACTGGGAGCTTTTATCCGATAAGACATCCGTTCGTATCGGCAAGGCCGGTTCTGCATGGGATGTAAAGTACTTCTACGAAGACAAGCTTCTTACTAAGGAAGGCTGGAGAACAACCTCCTACATAGAAGAACAGCAGTGGCTTACAAACTACCGTATGCAGGGCACTCCCGCAGAACGCTTCTATGCTCATCAGCAGACAGACTGTCCTGCAAGAATAAGAGAAATGCTCAACATCTCTGTAGGTGAAAACATCTACGGCTTCGGCGAAAAGTTCTCTACCTTTGTAAAGAACGGTCAGACTGTAGAAGTATGGAACAACGACGGTGGTACATGCTCAGAACAGACATATAAGTCTATCCCCTTCTATGTATCTTCAAGAAACTACGGTGTATTTGTAAACCATCCCGAAAACGTTACCTTTGAAGTTGCAAGCGAAACAGTATCCAAGGTTGCTTTCTCTGTTCAGGGTGAGCGTATGGAATACTTCGTTATGGGTGGTTCCAGCGTTGCTGACGTTATCGGCGTATATACAAACCTTACAGGTAAGCCTGCCCTTCCTCCTGCATACACATTCGGTCTGTGGCTTACAACATCCTTTACAACAAGCTACGACGAAGAAACCTGCACATCCTTTATTGATGGCATGGCTGAGCGTGATATTCCTCTCGAAGTATTCCACTTTGACTGCTTCTGGATGAAGGAATTCAACTGGTGCGACTTTACCTGGGATAAGAGAATGTTCCCCGATCCCAAGGCTATGCTCACAAGATTAAAGCAGAAGAATATCGAGATCTGCGTATGGATCAACCCCTACATTGCACAGCAGTCCTCTCTCTTTGACGAAGGTATGGCTAACGGCTACTTCATCAAGAACAAGGACGGCGGCGTATTCCAGTGCGATATGTGGCAGCCCGGTATGGCTATCGTTGACTTTACAAATCCTGCCGCTTATGACTGGTACAAGAGCAAGCTCAGAGCGCTTTGCGATATGGGTGTTGACGCATTCAAGACTGACTTCGGCGAAAGAATTCCTACAGACGTTACCTACTTTGATGGCTCTGACGCTACAAAGATGCACAACTACTATACATACCTCTACAACAAGTGTGTATTTGAGGTACTTGAAGAATACTATGGCAAGAACAAGGCTTGCTTATTCGCTCGTTCCGCTACAGTAGGCGGACAGCAGTTCCCCGTTCACTGGGGCGGCGACTGCTTCTCCAACTACGAATCTATGTGGGAAACACTCCGTGGCGGTCTGTCACTCTGCTTATCAGGCTTTGGTTACTTCAGCCACGATATTTCAGGCTTTGAGGCACAGGGTACTCCCGACCTTTACAAGAGATGGTGTGCATTCGGTCTTATGTCATCCCACTCACGACTCCACGGCAACAGCTCCTACAGAGTTCCCTGGAACTTTGATGAGGAATCCTGCGACGTTCTCCGTCACTTCACAAAGCTCAAGGGTCGCTTAATGCCTTACCTCTTTGCAAATGCAGTAAAGGCTCACGAAAAGGGTATTCCTATGATGAGAGCTATGGTTATGGAATACGGCTACGATCCTGCCTGCTTACCTCTTGACAGACAGTATATGCTCGGTGATAACCTGCTTATCGCTCCCGTATTCAACGAAGAAGGTATTGCTCAGTTCTATCTGCCCGAAGGCAAGTGGACAGACATCCAGACAGGCGAAGTATTAGAGGGCAAGAGCTGGCACGAAAAGAAGTTCGACTACTTCTCAATGGGTATGTACGCAAAGCCCAACTCTATCATTGCTTATGGTGACTTTACAAGAAACTTTGCATATGACTACGTTGAAGGTGCAAAGCTTGTAGTTTACCAGCTTGAAGACGGCAAGAGTGCAGAGTGCAAGATCTACGATAAGGAAGCAAACTTAGAGCTTACAGTAACAGCTACAAGAAATGGTGATACAATCACAGTTACAAGCACAGGTACTGATAAGAGCTTCACAGTTGAAAGCTCCGAAGGTCTTAACATCGTAATGGCATAAGGCTTATGAACGATGAAAAGACAGTTCTTGATAATGAGAAGCCTGCAGACGATATTGCCGAAAAAGAACAGGCAATATGGGATATGAAGCAGGAACTTGAAGATTATCTTGAAGAGCAAGGAATTTATATAAGACAATAAATCTGAGGCACACTTCTTTACGAAGTGTGCCTCGCAGCGTGTAGACAAAGTCTTGTCTACACGCTGTCAGACGATGAAAAACGCACGCAGACGAGGAAACTGACGCTGTCGGCGTACGATGGTACGGTAAGCGTCAGTTGACGAAGTAAGCAAAAATGCTTTAGGGAAGCCGTTTTCGGCTTCCCTAAACTTTTTGTATCACGTATTTATATGCTCGCAAAATAAGTACAAATTTTTACGCATTTTTGCGGTGCGTGAGTTTGTCTTCAGTCTGTGAGGCACACTTCTTTACGAAGTGTGCCTCAGTTATTTTATGGTTTAACTTCCTTAGATTCTGTAAAGCCTTCATCGGCTATCCGCGTCGTTTCTTCGGCATATTCATCGCCGTTTGCAGGAAGCCATATTGTCTCCCCGGAGCCAACAATATACGATACCGTACTGCTTTCACCTGTATATTCAGGCTTTGGCTTATCATCTGGATTATCCTCATAGACGTACTTTATGATATAGCCTTCAAAGTTCTTTTCTACGTAGTCGATAAATTCCTTTGCTTTTTCCTTGCCGATAAAGAAATACTTTCCGCTGGACAGGGTGTTGGTTGTAAGGTATCCGTTTTCATCCACGTTCATAACGATATTGTTATATCCGGAGAATTTTATGCTTATACCAATATGCATTGTTTTTCCTCTGTTAAGAGTGTACTTTATATCCTCATCGGCATCCATAATCGTAATAGGAATATCTTCTATATCGGAAAGTAGTATTTCCCATACCGCTTTACTCACGTCACCTTCAAAGGTTATATCATCCGACGTCTTACCGTCATCTCCCCAGTTTTTACAGGTTATCTTTCCGCTGAAGGAGAGATTATCCTTTAAATTAAGGTCATTTATAAAGCCTTCAAGAGTACGGGGAGTGTAAAATCCCTTGCCGTAAACGTAGTATTTGTCGCTTTCTGCAAATTTTACCGCTACTGCAAAGCCTTCGGAAACCTTTGATATTTTGTAGACCTCCACGTCTGTCGTGTAAGTCTTTTCGGTGTAATCGTCATAGCCTGAAGCTGTTGCAGACGCTATCTTTTCCGCAACAAGAGAAGCATCGATATCTGTACAACGAGAGCCGTAGGTTTCCTTTGAAAGCGTGAGCGTTCTATATTGTTCTTCAATTGTGCGCTCGTGCCATTTGGGTACATATGCAGAATCCATTGACGTTGTTATATCATCTGCATCAAGATAAATATACTTTATGGGATATCCTCCCTGACCGTTCATCGCAAACAACACACCGCCTACAGCAACGGCACAGATACAAGCAGCCGCCGTTCCCAGCACCGCAAAATTCTTATACCAGGGCTTTTTTGTTTTTTCATTTGCCGCTGAGGTTATCATATCATCGGGTATATCGGATATGACCTTCATCAGTCGCATTTCCTTTTTATTATCCTTCATAAGCGCTCCTTTCTAAACCGCAATACCATTATCCGTAAGGAACTTTTTAAGATTGTTTCTGGTGCGGTTTAATATAGTAGTAACGTTGGTTTCTGTAACACCAAGCCTTTTTGAAATACTTTTTACATCATCACAGAAGAAATAGCGACGGACGAATATATTTCTGTCACGGTCGGAAAGTCCGTCTAAAAAATCGGTTATCGCATTTTTAAGGGTATCGTCTGCCGATTCTTCTACGTTATCCATTGACGGAATACATTCGGACAGTTCGGATAAAAGTGCGTCGGTGCTTCCGTTTCGCCTGCTTCTTAAATTATATCTCAGCTTATCAAGAGAAATATTTCTTGCGATACGGCAGACATAAGCCGTCAGGTTATCGGGCTTTGCAGGAGGGATACTGTCCCAGACCTTTAAATAGGTATCATTTACACATTCCTCTGCATCTTCCTTATTTCTTAAAATATTATAGGAAATGCTTCTGCAGAGCTTTTCATACTTCTTTGATAAAGCCGAAACCGCTTCTTTGCTTCTGCTTGTAAAAAGCTCGATTATTCTGATATCCGTAATATCCATTGCCACTCTCCTTTCTGCACCCTTTGAGCTGCTCATAAATAAAGACGATAAATTTGCATCTATGTCACAAAAATTTTCAGATATTTTAAATAAGCCCGGCAGAACGCCGGGCTTGAACTATTTATTCGCTTACCTTGCCGAATTCCTTTTTAACTGTTTCAAGAGCCGCAACGATAACCTTATCCATATCGTAGTACTTGTATTCACCAAGTCTGCCGCCAAAGATAACGCCTTCTTCCTTTTCCGCAAGCTCCTTGTACTTTGCATAAAGACTGCCGTTCTTTTCATCGTTTACGGGGTAATAAGGCTCGTCACCGGGCTTCCATTCTGCAGAGTATTCTCTTGAGATGATGGTTGTAGGCTGTGTGCCGTATTCAAAGTGCTTATGCTCGATAATTCTTGTAAAGGGTGTATCGCCGTCCGTGTAGTTTACAACTGCATTACCCTGATAGTTTGACGTTTCAAGCTCCTCTGTTTCAAAGCGAACGCTTCTGTATTCGAGATTACCATAGCAGAAATCAAAGTATGCGTCAACAGCACCTGTATAAACCACCTTATCAGCAAGAGCATTGAGGCTTTCCTTATCCTGAAGATAATCGATACCGAGTCTTACCTCTGCACCCTCTAACATTCTTTCGATAATCTGTGTATATCCACCCATAGGAATACCCTGATAGCTATCGTTAAAGTAGTTATTGTCGTAGGTCATACGAACGGGAAGGCGCTTTATAATAAATGCAGGTAATTCCTTGCAGTCTCTTCCCCACTGCTTTTCTGTGTAACACTTTACAAGCTTTTCATAGATATCTCTGCCGACAAGAGAAATAGCCTGCTCTTCAAGGTTTTTTGGTTCGCCTTTAATTTCAGCCTTCTGCTCGTTGATGATAGCCATAGCTTCGTCAGGGGTAGCAATTCCCCACATCTTTGAGAAGGTGTTCATATTGAAGGGGAGGTTGTAAAGCTCGTTCTTATATCTTGCTATCGGAGAATTTGTAAAGCGGTTGAACTGTGCGAAGCGCTGGATGTAATCCCATACAAACTTGTCGCTTGTGTGGAAGATGTGCGCACCGTAAACGTGAACGTTGATACCGCTGCGGTTTTCCGTGTAGATATTGCCTGCAATATGATTTCTCTTATCAATTACAAGACAGGTCTTGCTGTTCTTCATTGCTTCGTAGGCAAAGACAGCACCGTAAAGTCCTGCGCCTACAATAAGATAATCGTATTTTGCCATTGCGACTCCGATATTATTTCTTCTGTTTTTCTTTCTTTTCTTTTGCTTTTTTCTCTTCGATGGTGGAATTGTATTCATCACAGACCTTGTTTATATCGCCCGACATTACCACTTCGCCGTTGTTGAGCCATATAGCCTTGTCGCACATTTCCTTTACTGTAGTCATATTGTGAGATACAAAAAGGAGAGTGGCGCCCTTTTCCAGCATTTCCTTCATACGCTTCATACATTTTTTTCTGAAAAGCACGTCGCCTACTGAAAGGACTTCATCGACGATAAGTACATCAGGTTCAACCATAGTTGCTACCGAAAATCCGAGTCGGGACTTCATACCCGAAGAAAAGTTCTGAACGGGAGAATCAAGAAAATCCTCCAGCTCTGAAAACTCGACGATATCGTCAAATTTTTCGTCTATAAACTGCTTTGTATAGCCTAATATACATCCGTTGAGATATATATTCTCCCTTGCGGTAAGCTTGGGATCGATACCTGCTCCAAGCTCAATCAGGGATGCTATACTGCCATCGACCTTTACGCTTCCCTTATAAGGCTTTAAAATACGGCTGATAACCTTTAAAAGTGTGGATTTTCCACTTCCGTTGGTGCCTATTATCGCCCAGGCTTCGCCCTTTTTTATCTTCAGATTTACATCCTTCAGGGCTATGAACTCCTGAAACATAAGCTGTCTGCGTATCAGTCTGACAAAATACTCCTTGAGATTGTCAACCTTCTGATTAGCCTTATTGAAACGGACTGTTACATTATCAACATCTACTATATACTGAGGAGCTTTTTCCTTTTCTGTATTTTCCATATTGCCTCCTTAAATATACAGTATGAATTTATCCTGTGATCTTTTGAAAAAGAACACGCCTATAGCGAGCATAAGTATCGCATAGCCGAATCCCAGCAGGAAATCAACCGGAGTTACTACTGCCCACTGAGGCACCGTTTCAAGCGTCGGTACCCAGATAAAATATCTGAATTGTTTTATATAGATATAAACGGGATTGCAATATTCAACGAAATGAGCGAGATAAAGCGCAAACGGTGTAACTCCTGCATTTATCTGATCCTTTGCCTTATCGTAAAACATTCCTACATCATAGAATATTGCAGAGCAATACATCAGCATTGTAGAAAATGCATTATACACATATCTTATATCTCTGAAGAATACGTGGAGCTGTGCCATAAGAAAGCCTAGTCCCATAGAAAAAATGTATGCTTCAACAACTACAATGATTATGCCGAAATTCCAGAAGGAAAAAAGCAGTCTTCCCTCTATTATTGAAAAAACAAGCATAACGATAATAAGCGCACCCATACTGAAAATAAAGTCCACAGTTGTGGAGGTTATCTTGGAAAGAGGGAACATAAATTTCGAAACGTATGTCTTTTTAAGCAATGATGTGTTGTCCGTTATAGCTCCCAGTGCCTTGCTGACCGCTGTGTTAGCAAGCTCGAACACCGATCTGCCCGCAAGCAGATATATCGGAAACAGCGCTATCTCTCTCTTGAAAAGGAATGAGAAAACTATCGCCATAATTATCATTATAAGAAGCGGGTTCAGTATGCTCCATACATAACCCAGAAAGCTTCTTCTGTATTTCAGCTTTATATCTCTTTTAACAAGCTGAACCAGAAGGTCTTTATATCTGAATATTTCAAAAAAAGAGCCTTCCTTATATTGTCTTGGTTTTGTTGCCATTGAGTCCTCCGTCAGTTATATGTCAGCTGAAATTATGATTTTTTCTCAGCTTGTTATAAAGCCATGAATTAGATATCTTTTCCCAGGTTTTTTTGCTTATATGCAGTCTGTTCATAGCTCTGAATATTTTATACTGTTTTTGGGCAAGCAAGTAGGCTTCGGGAAACTCCGTCTTAAAGCGTTCCATCATACTGTCACCCATCTGTCTGCCCTTTTTCTTATTCTTTTCTACAAGCATAACAGTTGTGATATAGCTGAGCAATAAGCTCTGAACTTTTCTTGCAAAGTATCTTTTGCCGTGCTCGTCCATTTTATGTGATTTTTTATACTCGGATGTAAGGCGTGTAAGGACAGTATCAATATGAGATATCCTTTTCAGCTGATTTTCATCCGATACACTCTGATTTACATCACCTATGCGGTAATGATAAAGGAACATATCAAGCGGTGTTATACTTTCTGCATAACAGCACGGAATAGTTGCGTATTCGTAATCTTCGTAGAACACGTGCTCTGAAAGCTTGATGCAGTTTTCCTTATAAAAGCTGTTTTTATAGATAATACCGTGGAAGGTAAGACTTCTGTCGAAGCTCTTCCAGTTATCTATTATCTGCGAAAAGGTATAGGGTACTCCGAATTTTTCGGGGTAGGTCTTCCACTTCTTCACTTCGCCGTCAGATATATCTATAGTGTAATGGTGACAAAGCACCACATCGCTGTCGGTATCCTTCAGTACTTCGATAAGCTCCGGCAAATTATCGGTTTCTATCCAGTCATCTGAATCTATGACCTTTACGTATTTGGCTTTTGCCGCTTCAAGCCCTGTATTGAGAGCGCCACCGTGCCCCTTGTTTTCCTGATTTATAAGGCGGAACACATCGGGCTTCTTATCGCAATATTCCCTTGCTATATCCGCTGTATTATCCGCTGAACCGTCGTTTACCACAATCACCTCGATATAATCCTTTGCTTCTTCGCAAAGAAAGGAATCAAGGCACTTGCGCAGAAATTTCGCAGAGTTATATGACGGAATGATAAATGAAAGTATTTTGTCCATATCTCACCTTATATAAAAACCCTTATGACTTTTCTTGCTTTGTCCTGCTGAGCTTTGTCAGTCTGTTTTCTCTGATACCACTCATTATCGCTTTTAGAGCCTTTGTAGGCGATATATCCGCACTGTACATTTTCTTTTTTCTTACGATGTAATAAAAAGCATACAGCACAGATAAAGGCAATCCTAAAATATATCTTGTGGTATTGCCTCTGTCCTTAAAGAATTTTTCATTGAATCCCTTGAACCAGGTGGAGCTTTCCTGCCCCACGGTTGCAATTTCAGACGGCACATAATATATTTTAAGCTTTGCTTTTAAACTATCCTTTAAGAATTTAAGCTCCTCCTCGGCACCATTGCCTGTGCCTGCACCAAGCAGTTCATCAAATCTGACACCGCTGTCAATAAGAGATTGCCTTTTGAAGGATATTTGCCAGGAGCTTACCTTCATAATCTTCGGAAAACCGAGTCTTATTATCTTGTCGGGGAAGGATGGCGGTCTGTCTGCCATTTTGAAAATTATTATATCAGCATCGGGAAGAAGGTTATAAGCGGAAACTATTTTCTCTATATAATCCTTTTTAAAGACCTCGTCATCATCACATAGCAGACATATATCGCCCTGTGATTTTTCTATAGCCATATTGCGGCTTTTGGTAAGTCCTCTTTCTTTGACGCTGTACATACGGGCAAGTCCGTTTTTTGTTCTCAGCTCATCATAATCTTCTTTGTTGCACTGATTTATAACAACCGCACTTCCTGTTATCCTGCTGTCATTTATTATATCCATATCCTCTTTATGCATACAGGATAAGAGCACTTCGAGCTTCATTCTGCCACTCATCAGAATCCTCCCTTTGCGGTTTCAATTCTTTGCTCACGGCATATTTATACAATTTACTATTATATCATATAACCCCTGTTATGTCAAGCAAAGAAGCCGTATTATAAGAACCACACGCCGTTACCGAAATCATAGATTTCGACGGCTGAGAGAACCTTGTTATATATGTTTGTGCTTCGCACTTGCAACCTATCGGTTGCTTTATGGGAACGAGTTCCCATAACATATATTTTAAGAATGCCGGGACCTTATAATACAGCTTTTTACAGTAGAATATGTTTTATTCAGTTTATCTTCATTATCGCATTGGAGACAAACACATTTCCGATTATCTCCCACTTGTAAAATCCACCGTTCTCTTTGCATACCTCTTTTACGATTTCCATACCGAGTCCGTGGAATTCATTGTTCTCCTTATCTGTCAAAAGTGTGCCGTTCTTCCTTTTTACTCTGCTGAAGGTGTTTCTGACTATTACCGTAAAATAATCCTTATACATGAACACCTTTATTCTGACATCGGGGTTATCTGAGCTGAGCGTCGCTTCTATAGCATTATCAAGAAGATTTGAAAGCACGGAAGAAATTGCAGATGAAGGAATAGCCATTTCAGGCAAAGTTTCCAGAGAATATTCAAAAAAGATGTTATTTCCCTCACATACCGCCGCTTTGTATGCTATCATAGCGTCTACAAGTCCGTTTCCTGTAGTCTGATGAAGCGAGGGCTGAAGCTTATCAGCGCTTATATTTATCTCGCTGAGCATTTCCTTTGCCTTTTCATATTCACCTTTTTCAAGAAAAGAGCTGACAGAGTAAAGATGATTCTTTATATCGTGACGTATCTTTTTTGTTCTGTTTGACGCCTGAAACTGTATTGCAAGCTGTTCTTTTACTGCGTAAAAATCCGAATACAGCGCACGCATATTATTTTCCTTTTTGTAAGAGGAACATATTTCTGCAAAGAAATTCACTACCAGTATGCTCATAGCAAGGAAAGAAAGTCCGAGTACAAAGAACAGGAAAGAATTCGGGTTTTCCGTGCCATCCGCAAGATAAAAGCATCCGAACACCGTGGTAATAAACATAAACACCGTCATTATAAAGGCAAAGTGCATCCACACGGAGCGGAACACCTTTAAATCCTCCTGGGATAAAAGCCTGTAGACAATGTACATCGCACCGCCCCAGAGCGAGGTCATCAGAAAAGCGATGATAAAATGATTTATCGGATTTATATTATATGCAATATTGAAATCCTTGCCCATTATCATATCCAGCAGACTCCGTATTACTATCTCCGAAAGCAGATTCATAAAAAGCGAAGTCACCGCAAGCGAAAAGGATATATATGGCTTTGCTCCGAAGACGAATACGCCGATAAGCGTAATCACAGCTGCAAGAATCAGCTGTCGCACCCATAATATTCCGGTTGTATACACAAGCATCAGCGCACCTGCCAGCACAAAAAAGGAAATTCCGCACGCTATGTTTATCTTCTTGCTTTCTCCCGCAAGCTTAAAAAAGAATGCAAGTATAATCACGGATTTTATAACCGATATTATCAAATCTGCATATATCACAATAATCACCCTACCTTTGACGCTATATAATCTGTTATTTTTTCTAAAAGCTCCTTGACCTTTCTTCTGCTGAGAGGTACGGTTTCACCGTTATCAAGCTCCACATCAATGCGGTTTACGGATTTTATCTTTGAGATATTTACAACATAACCTCTGCACACCTCGAAAAAGCCCTTTTCAAGATATTTATCCTCTATCTTAGAAAGTCTTTTTCCGTATTTGCCGCACAAACGATATTGCTTTGAGCCTGTATTAAGGTACATTTTTCTGTTCAGACAGCTAAAATAAAAGATGTCATCGACAGCTATACGGATAGATGAGTGTTCGCCGTTTTCCTCCGTTTCAAAAAGCTCATAATCAGGCTTGAACCTCTGAAATTCTCCTATAACCCGTATAAACTCCTTTTCCATATCTGACTTTTCCATATCCTTAGGCAAAAAAGCGTTTATGCGATAAGGAATGGTACTGTATATTTCTGATTTATAGGAGGTTACAAAAAGCAGAAAAAAACTGCTGTCAAGGACTCTTAATTTCTGTGCTACCTCCTTACCGTTTATAACAGGCATATCTATATCAAGTATCACAACATCACAGCCGTTTAACTGTTCAAAATCCTTTATAAGCACGTTGCCGTCGGTGTAGGTATATATATCAGCCATAACTCCGCTTCTGGCTACCGCAGACAAAAGCACAGGCTTTAATGTATTTTCTATGTAATCCTCATTATCATCACAAAGTGCAAATTTTATCATTTCATCACCACTTTATATTTCCTTTAATATAAGTATAGCACATTCAAAAAAACAGTTCAATATGCTTTTCTTACCACTCGGTATCAAAAATTGACCATTCAGTCACTTTGATGCAAAAAAAATCCCGGAAAGCTTATTTTCCTTCCGGGAATGATATGATATTACACGTAGCTTACGCCTGCTTTACCAAGCTTTTTTCGTGCCTTGTTTATTTTCTTTTGAGGAAAGACCGTTGCTGTTCCCTTACGGATAATTTCCGCCTTTATTCCTCGCTTTGCGGCACCTAATGCGGTAGAGGTCACACAACCGCACTCGTCAAGTCCGCAAAGGCAAAGAGAATCGTACTCTTTTTCTCTTACCAGCTTCAGCAGTTCCTTGTTTGAAAGAGCGTCACCGAGAAGCTTATCAAACACGTAATCCGAAACTATATCAAGTCCGCCGTAAAGCTCCGCACCCTCCGTACCTGCCAGCGAATAGCCAAAAAGAAGACGATTTGTAGGTAAATTCTGAATAATATGGCGTATATATATGATATCACAGCCTTTTTCCTGATACTCTCGTATAAGCCCGTTTACATTTCCGACAAGCTCCTCTGTGTTATATGCAAAAATCGGTTTTCTCTTTTCGCAAAGATAATCGTTCTGCATATCGATTACTATAAGTGCCTTTTTCATAACTTTACCCCTTCCTTTTTTAACACTAAATGTATTTTATTTACATTCCTTTCCGATTATAGCATTTATCTTATATCAAGTCAATACGCACATTGTAAATTATAAAGAGAAAAGTAACGTTTTTTTCGAAATTTTAATAAAATAAATATAACAGTTTTTTCTATTGACTTAAAGTATGGTTTTATGTTATTATATAAGATGGCGTTCAAACCGCAGGTCGGTTTATACAGACGAAAGGACAAAAGACATATGATATATGACAATATTTTAGAGGTTATAGGACACACTCCTCTTATCCGTCTCAACCGTATGGTTGATGAGGATAGTGCGGAGATACTCGTTAAATTTGAAGGACTCAATGTAGGCGGTTCAATAAAGACAAGAACTGCTTATAATATGATAACAGAGGCAGAAAAGCAGGGTATAATCAACAAGGATACGATTATTGTTGAGCCTACCAGCGGAAATCAGGGTATAGGACTTGCACTTGTGGGTGCAGTAAAGGGTTATAAGACAATTATAATTATGCCCGACTCTGTAAGCTGCGAAAGAAGAATGCTGGTTCAGCACTACGGTGCAGAGGTTATACTCATCCACGATGCAGGAAATATCGGTGACTGCATAGACGAATGCTTAAAAACCGCAGAGAGAATGAGAGATGAAAACCCCAACGTATATATCCCTCAGCAGTTTGAGAACAAAGCAAATCCCATGGTACATAAGTATCATACAGGTCTTGAAATTCTTGAGCAGGCAGGTAAGGAAATCCACGGCTTCTGTTCAGGCTTCGGTACAGGCGGTACAATAAGCGGTATCGGTGAAACCTTAAAGGCGGTTTATCCTGATATTGAAATATGGGCGGTTGAACCTGAAAACGCCGCAATCCTGGCAGGCGGTACTATAGGTACACACCTACAGATGGGTATCGGCGACGGTCTTATCCCCGGCAATCTGAATCTCAACATCTACAGCAATGTTTATATAGTATCTGACGAAGAGGCTATCCGTACAGCTAAGGATCTTGCAAGACTTGAAGGTATCATGTGCGGTATCTCCAGCGGTACAAACGTAGCCGCCGCAAAACAGCTGGCAAAGAAGCTTGGCAAGGGCAAAACAGTAGTTGCGGTTCTTCCCGATACAGCAGAAAGATACTTCTCCACTCCCCTTTTTGACGGCGAATAAAAATCAAGACCGTGTGAATGAAAATTCACACGGTCTTTCAGCGTGTAGACAAAGTCTTGTCTACACGCTGTCAGACGATGAAAAACGCACGTCAGCCATTGTTTTTGACCTATTCGGTCAAAAACGTCAACTGCTCCGTTGGTGTACGAACGGCAAGGATGCCGTAAAGCGAACACCAAAAGTGCATCACGATGATGCACAACAAAGTGTTCGCATAAGGTACGGTAAGCGTCAGTTGACAAAGTAAGCAAAAATGCTTTAGGGAAGCCGTTTTCGGCTTCCCTAAACTTTTTTGTATCACATATTTATATGCTCGTAAGACAAGTACAAAATTTTACGCATTTTTGCGGTGCGTGAGTTTGTCTTCGGTCTGAGACCGTGTGATTATTCACACGGTCCTTTATTTATCTTCTTTTATTTTTAAGGGAAATTGCCGCTAAGCCTGTAACCAGAGCTGTAATAATAACTGTATCAAAGGACACATTTACACCTGTGGGAGGATTTACGGGAGTGCTGTCACCGGGGATGCTTTCATCCTTATCATCCTCGGTATCCTCAGGCTCCTCAGGTACTTCCGTACTTTCGCCGGGTACATTTTCATCCTCGGGCTTACCACTAGTGAAGGTGATTCTGCCTATGCCGTAAGGGTTGTCATAGCCTGTACCTGCCTTAATAGTGCCGCCGAGTGTTTCCGTTATGTACTTTATGATAACCTGATAGTCGCTCATTATCTCATCAAGAACAAGCTCGGCGTCATCAAGCATTGTATATCCGCCGCCGCCGGACTTCAGCATATAGTTGTGGGAGGCGAGGGTATATTTCTTTTCCATATCTATTTCTTCGCCGTTTATCTTTATATCATAAACTCTGCGCTCACCGTCGATCTTTATAAAGGTTCCGCCCTCATCCGTCACAACAGGAGAGGGTATGCTTGTATCAACTCTGAAGGTAACACCCGAAACCTGAAGGAAGGAGCCATCCTCTTCTATTTCCGCAAGTCTCATTCCGTGTTCAAGGGCATCAGCTATCTGCTGTCCCGTAACCTTCTTCATACAAAGCATATTACCAAAGGGATGAACGTTAATGATATCCATATAGGTAACGTCACCCTTTTTGATGTTTTCTCTGATACCGCCACCGTTTACAAAGGCAACGTCAGCCCCCGTAACCGCTCTGTATGCGTCTGCGCATAAGTCGCCGAGGTTTGTTTCTTGTCTGCGTATAAGTCTGTCGCCGGTTTCAGGGTCGTATATCACAAGGTCAACCTCGCTGTTTGCGACTACCTTGCCGAATTCTTTATCAAGCTCCTCGTAAATTGAATCAACATACGCCTTTGTATCTGCGTCCTCTTCATCTATGGAGTTTATAAGCTTACTTGCGATACCGCTGTCTGATACTGTGACCTGTGCAATATTCTGAAGCTTTGTTCCTGTAGAGGTAAGAAGAACGGTATCTCCGTCTTTGTTCACAAATTCCTTTTCGTTGACTGTGAGATGTGCGTGAGCATCAAGATAGAAATCGATGCCGTTTGTATTTTTGATTATTGCGGTGGCATCCCAGTTGTCAAGTCCCTCTCCGTAGCCTGTATGAGCAACAGCAATTACATAATCAGCGCCCTCTGATTTTGCAGAATCTACCGCAGTCTGTACAGCCTCATATAAATCCATTCCCTCATTATCACCTGAAAAGCCGTAGATGAATTTTCCGTTTTCATCCTTAAAGTATGCAGGTGTTGAGGAGGTAATAGTATAGGGAGTTGTGATACCTACAAAGGCAATATCAATATCATCTGCTGTTATCATCTTATAAGGAGGCAGTACAAGCTCGTCTGTTCTTAAATCCTTAAAATTGCAGGAGATGTAATCAAGGGTGCTGTTTTCAGCAATAGACAGAAACTGCTCCATGCCGAAGTCAAACTCATGGTTACCCGGTATGCAGACATCATAGCCGACATACTCCATAATATCCACTACAAATTCGCCGTCGGACACAGCGCCTATAAGACCTCCCTGAATAGCGTCGCCGCCATCTACAAGGATAACAGTTTTGCCTTCCTCTTCAAGTGCCTTTTTTTGTGCTACAAGCGAAGAAAACCCAAGAACGCCTTCTTCCTTCTGACAAGCATTGTGAATATCGTTGGTATAAAGAATAACTATACTGTCATCCTTCTGCACGTTTTCCTCCGCAAAGGCAGGAATAACCGTAGCAAACGCCATAGCAGAAGAGACAACAAGGGATAAAAGCTTATTAAATATCTTCATATTAAAAATCCTTTCCTGTTATTTATATTTATTCTAGCATATTTTTCTCGTTTTTTCCAGCATAAATTTTATCTTTTTATCAGAAAGCGTACAAAATTGTTATATAAGTTAAAAATCCTTGTAAAGTAGAAAAAAATGTGATATAATTTATATAAATTCAACTCTATTGACATTACGGAGAATTATCATGGATATAAAAGAAGCTATTATAAACGGCAAAACCTCACTAGGCATTGAGCTTGGCTCTACAAGAATAAAGGCTGTACTTGTTGACGGCACAAACTCCCCTATTGCGCAGGGCTCTCACTCCTGGGAGAATGAGCTGAAGGATGGAATATGGACTTATTCGCTTGACAGCATACACAGCGGTATCAGAAGCTGTTACGCTTCGCTCATTGCAGACATAAAGAAAAAATATGATGTTGTCCCTGAAACCTTCGGTTCTATCGGCGTAAGTGCGATGATGCACGGATATATGGCTTTTGACAACAACTGGACACTTCTCACTCCCTTCAGGACCTGGAGAAATACAATCACGGGAGAAGCTTCAAAGGAGCTTACTGAGCTCTTCAACTTTCCTATTCCACAAAGATGGAGTATTGCTCATCTTTATCAGTCTGTACTTGAAAATCAGGCACATTTAAAGGATATAAAGCATCTCACCACACTTGCAGGATATATCCACTACAGACTGACAGGAGAAAACGTTCTTGGTGTAGGTGAAGCATCGGGTATGTTCCCTATAGATAGCAACACACTTACATATGACAGTGCAATGGCAGAAAAGTTTGATAAGAAAGCAGCAGAAAAAGGCTTTGACAAAGCACTTCTTTCTCTTCTTCCTTCTGTTCTTTCCGCAGGAGAAAACGCAGGTATGCTGACCGAAGATGGTGCTTCTTTCCTTGACGAAAGCGGCACACTTAAAGGCGGTATTCCCATGTGCCCTCCCGAGGGTGACGCAGGTACGGGTATGACCGCCACAAACAGCATCACCCCTGCAACAGGTAATGTATCCGCAGGCACATCGGTATTTGCTATGGTGGTACTTGAAAAGCCTTTATCAAAAGCCTACGGTGAAATAGACGTGGTGACCACTCCAACAGGCGAAGCGGTTGCTATGGTGCATTGCAACAACTGTACCTCAGAGCTTAATGCATGGGTAAATATATTCAGAGAGTTTTCTCAGCTTACAAGAAACAATATAAGCGATGCCGAACTTTACAACACACTTTTCAACGTTGCTATGAAGGGTGATAAGGACTGCGGAAAGCTCCTTGCCTACAACTATCTTTCAGGTGAACACGTAACCGGCTTTGACGAGGGCAGACCGATGCTGGTTCGTACCCCTGACAGCAATTTCACTCTTGCAAATCTCATGAGAACAGAGCTTTATACCGCACTCGGTGCATTAAAAACGGGACTTGACATTCTGCTGAAGAAGGAGAGCGTCAGGGTTGAAAGTATAACAGGTCACGGCGGTTTTTTCAAGACTGAAAACGTCGGTCAGAGCATTTTAGCGGCGGCTGTAAACGCTCCTGTTTCGGTTATGACAACAGCAGGCGAAGGCGGTGCCTGGGGAATGGCTATCCTCGCATCCTATATGATAAACAAGGATAATGACGAAAAGCTCAGCGACTATCTTAACAGCAAGGTTTTCGCAAACGCCGAAATAAAGACGCTTGCTCCCGATAAGACAGATACAGAGGGCTTTGAAGAGTTTATGGAGCGCTATACAAAGGGCCTTGCTATAGAAAGAGCGGCAATAGAAAATCTATGACGACGGTATATTTTGTAAGGCACGCCCAGTCCGACAGATTCACGCAGGACGACAGAACAAGACCTCTCACAGCAGAGGGACTTTCCGATACGGTAAAAATTACAGAGGCGCTTTCGGATAAGGGTATAACCCATATCATTTCAAGCCCCTACAAAAGAACAATCCAGACAGTTACCGACCTTTCTGAAAAGCTCGGACTTCCTATAGAAACAAACGAGGATTTAAGGGAAAGAAATGCAGGCAAATGGCACGGAGAAAATTTCAAGGATTTTATAAAAGCGCAATGGGCGGATTTTGACTACCACATTCTGGACGGCGAATGTCTTAATGAGGTGCAAGCCCGTAATATAAAGGCGTTACACTATTATCTTGACAAGTACGATGGCGAAAAGATTGCTGTTGCCACTCACGGAACGGCATTAAGCACAATAATAAACAACTACTATCCCGATTTCAATTTTGATAGCTTTATGCGGATAATCGATTATATGCCCTATGTTGTAAAAATCGAGTTTGATGATAAAAAGGCACTCAGCCTTGAAGAAATACTTATTATAGAAAAGGAGTACAAATAATGGCTTCACGTCTTATGCATTTATATGTAGGCAAGCTACTTGCCGATAAGCTTGATATCCAGGATAAAAACAGATTCTTATGTGGTATTCTTCTGCCTGACGCATATCTTTCAGGCGACAAGACTGATTATAATACCCATTATGTTAATCTGAGCAATGATCACAAAACAATGGATTTCGGTAAATTCTTTGAAGAATACAAGGAAAAGATTCTGACAGACGAGCTGTACCTTGGCTACTACCTCCATCTTGTGCAGGACTGTGCCTACAGACAGTTCATCTACTATGCTCTTGACCTTCTGAAGCTACGTGGAAATCCTGATTTTCTTGATAAGCTGTATGCAGACTTCCATAGTCTTAACGCCTATATCTACGGTAAGGCAGGAAAATTCACACTTACAATTCCTGATAATTTTGAAAATGAAGAAATAAACAAGCTCTGTCCCTTCCAGCTGGAAGAATTTTTTACAAAGCTTGAAAATGACTATCTCGATACTCCTGCTTCGGAGCATAATTATATCTCCCCGAAAATCTGCGAGGAGTATTTTACAAGATGCTTAAAGAGCTGTATTGAAGAATACGAAAACATTAAAGCTGATAAAATTCCCAATGCATGGAAATACTGCTGGAGAAATCAGCTGACAATGTAAAGGAACAATAAAGGATAACAAGGTTATTCACGGAAGCCTGTGAAAATCAGGCACGAGCCCGTCGCCGTGATGTACAATATTTTCAGCCTACCGTCAGCCGTAATGACGGGAAACAGCCATTGGATTTTTCTGAGAAGGCGGTTGAAAGGTACCAAGTCGGAATACCTGGATAGCTTTTAAAAGTCCTCTGTAACAGCGAGTGCCTGTGAGGATGGTTATATATTAAAAATATGGTCAATCCATAACGAAAGGAAAAATTAAAATGAAGAAAATTTTTAAAAGATCCTTATCGTTACTGCTGAGTCTTGCGCTTATTACGGCTATAGCGCTTACAACCGGTTGTAATGATAACAAGGAAACCCCAAAAACCTCGGACACCTCCATATCCGAAAGCCAGAAAGAAATCGTCGTAAAAGGCGAAGGAAAGACAAAGTTCAGTTTTTCCGTTACCGATAAGGACGGAAACACCACGGATTTTGAAATCAACACCGACAAGACAATCGTAGGAGAGGCTCTTCAGGAGCTTCAGCTCATCGAAGGTGACGAAAGCGAATATGGTCTTTTTGTAAAGAAGGTAAACGGCATAACCGCTGATTTCGACGTAGACAAGACCTATTGGGCATTCTACGTAAACGGTGCTTACGCTTCTTCGGGTGTAGATACTACGGAAATCAAGGAAGGCGAAAGCTACGCCTTTAAAGTAGAAAAATAATGAAGCTAAGCATCAGAGAAACAGCAATATTTGCAATGCTGGGCACCCTTATGTACCTGTCAAAAATATTGCTTGAATTCTTGCCCAACATCCATCTGCTTGCGGTACTGACTATCTCCTATACGGTAGTTTACAGACAAAAGGCGCTGTATCCCATTTATGTATATGTGCTTCTGCTGGGACTTATGAACGGCTTTAGTATGTGGTGGATACCCCATTTATATCTGTGGACGATACTCTGGGGCGTTACGATGCTGTTACCGAAAAAAATGCCTAAAATGGTAGCTCCGATAATATATATTATAGTCGCAGGCTGTCACGGCTTTTTATACGGCACTCTTTACGCACCTGCTCAGGCGATAATGTTCGGGCTAGATTTCAACGGTATGATTGCGTGGATAATAGCAGGGATTCCCTTTGATATCACCCACGGAATAAGCAATATGATAGGCGGACTTCTGATAGTGCCTGTCATTTCAGTAATACGGCTTGCCGAAAGAACTCACGCAAAATCATAATAAAAAATTATCAGGTCACCGAAGGGTGACCTGACAGACTGAAGACAAACTCACGCACCGCAAAAATGCGTAAAATTCTGTACTTATCTTGCGAGCATACAAAACATTAATACAAAAGTTTAGGGAAGCCGAAAACGGCTTCCCTAAAGCATTTTTGCTTACTTCGTCAACTGAC
>JAGAVH010000057.1 GCA_017942025.1 Ruminiclostridium sp.
GACCGTCGCAGTCCTGCGGACTGCTGCCTACGGCGGCGGGGCATCCGGGAGGTCGCCCCCTACAATCGTAAATTAAAACGTTTTGATAAGACTGCCCACAAACATCGATATAAACGGGGTTTGGGGCGGTAGCCCCAAGCAGGGCATAGGGGCGGCGAGCCCCCATGTATTCCCCCTTCCCCTTGAGGGGAAGGGGGTTAGGGGGTTAGGGTGACACCACACCCCAGCGGAGCGATAAACTACAATTTATCTTGCACCCAATATGTGAAACCGCTGTTTCGCTATCTTCGTATAGATGCCTGATATAAAAAGGCGGAGTTGTCAGCGGTCACCGACCGCAAAACTACTTACTTTAAATCTTCCTCGCAAACTCAATCAGCATAGCATTTTTTCCTTCATCATCGCCAGTAGCTTTCTTTCCCTTCTTGATACCTGCACCTGAGTCATACCAAGCAGCTGTGCCGTTCTGCTCTGGGTATAATTTCCCCAGTAGCGGTAGCGGATAAGCTTTTTATCAAGGTCTGAAAGTCCGTCTATTATCTGCCGCAGAGCAAGAAGCTCGGTAGCCTTCAGCTGAGGCGCTTCTATCGGGATATCAAGCTCGGATTCCTCCTCATCGTCGTCATAATAGCTGAGTGAAAGGGGCGGCAGGGCGGAGCACAGGGCTTCAGACACTTCTTCTTTTGATACCGACAGCCTCAGGGCAAGAGCCGAAATCGTCGGCTCTTCACCTTTTTTCAGCATATCCTCCTGAAGCCTTGTTGCTTTCAGCGAAAGCTCTTTGAGACTGCGGCTTACCTTTATAATACCACCGTCACGGAAAAGCTGCTTTATCTCTCCCATTATTACGGGGACTGCATAGGTGGAGAATTTTAGTCCTCTGCTCTCATCAAAATTGTTTGCCGCCTTCAAAAGTCCGACACAGCCCACGGAAAAAAGCTCCTCGTATTCTATGCCTCTGTCCCTGAATCTTGCCGCAACAGAATGTACCAGTCCGAAATGCTCCGTCACAAAGGAATTATCCCCTGCCTTATTCATAGCACCTCCTTTGTTTCTATTTTAAATGTGAGGTTTACTGTAGTGCCCTTGTTCTTTTCAGAGCTTACCTTTACCTTATCGGCACAGCTTTCCATAACTGCAAAGCCCAGTCCCGTCCGCTCTTCGTCAGGCTTAGTGGTAAACAAGGGCTCCATAGCCTGCTTTATATTTTCTATCCCACAGCCGTTATCTTTTATTTTTATGTAGGCTGTGTCCTCGCTGAGCTTTGCGGTAATTGTTATTTTTCCTGCGTCCTCACTATCTGCGTAGGCGTGGACTATACAGTTTGTCACCGCCTCGGATACCGCAGCCCTGATATCGGCCAGCTGTGATACAAGAGGATCAAGCTGAGAAACAAAGGCAGAAACCACCGTTCTTGCAAAGCTTTCGTTACGGGACAGAGAGGGTATCGTCATTTTAAAATAATTGATATATTTCATTCTTCTTTTCCTTTCGGCTTTTCGCTTAAAATAAGGGCTTCAAGTCCTGCAAGAGAAATTATCTTCCTTATATGAGGCTTTGTATTCTTGATATATATTCCGCCGCCCATAGACTCAATCAGTTTTTTTCTGCCTAAGATAAGTCCCAGCCCGGAGCTGTCCATAAACTGCACATCGGCAAAGTCCAGCACCACCGACCTTGGCAGGCTGTTTTCTATCTCGCTGTCGATAAGCATACGCATATCTGCCGCCGTGTGATGGTCTATCTCTCCATAGAGTCTTGCGCACAAAAGCTCATCTGTTCTTGTAAAGGTGACATTCATAATGTGGGCTCCTTTCCTTTACGGTTTACTATGATAATAGCACAGCTTGTCCGAATAATCTGTCGTAACAGGTCGGAGGGGTTAAATTTTCCTTTGACAAATTCAACAATGATATATCTGAGTAGCAGATATGATGAATGATATATGCCCTGTCGGGCATATCAGACTGAAGACAAACTCACGCACCGCAAAAATGCGTAAAATTCTGTACTTATCTTGCGAGCATACAAAACATTAATACAAAAGTTTAGGGAAGCCGAAAACGGCTTCCCTAAAGCATTTTTGCTTACTTCGTCAACTGAC
>JAGAVH010000058.1 GCA_017942025.1 Ruminiclostridium sp.
AACCCCCTTTCCCCTGAGGAAATATATTTCGGCAAAAGTATTTGCCGAAATTGTCGCAGTTCTGCGAACTGCTGGGGCTGGGAGCAGTCCGATAGGACTGCGTGACTTTATGAAAATGCAATTTTCATAAAGTTTAGGCTCGCCGCCCCTGTGCCCTGCTTGGGGCTTCGCCCCAGCTGTCCAACGGACAGCGACGCCCTTCAGGGCGATGAAACGTCCCGTTTATATCGATGTTTGTGGGCAGTCTTATCAAAACGTTTTAATTTACGATTGTAGGGGGCGACGAGCAGAATTGCGGCGCCCTTTAGGGCATGTCCTCGACGCAAAGATAAAATGGGCGAGCCTTTGCAGGCTCGCCCATATATTTTTTCACTGTTATGTGTATCCTCTGCTATTCACCGGGTTTCATATGCATTAAGGAGTTGCCGGTGGGTACAGCCAGCCACTATTTTGCCTCTTTGAATATCTCTCTGTAATCCCACAGGTAGATTATACCCGAAACTGCGGTAAGCAGACAGGATATGTACATCATAATATCAGAAAGGAGCTGTACAGGAAAGCTCTCCATAGTGAAAAGTCCGAAGCTGATAAATATATGCAGTCCTATGATAACGCAGATAGCCACCATCGTGGAGGCGGTTTTAAGCTTACCCCAGATGTTTGCGGCAATTACAATCTTCTTTTCACTGCCTGCCGCCACAAGTCTGACTCCTGATACCATAAACTCTCTTATCACGATTATCGATACCACCCAGGCGGACGCCCAACCCAGCTGTACAAAGCAGATAAGAGCGGTGACTACCAGCACCTTATCGGCAAGGGGATCCAAAAACTTGCCGAAATCGGTTATCATGTTGTATTTTCTTGCTACCTTGCCATCAATGGTGTCGGTGATGCTGGCTATTGCAAAGAGTACCGCCGCCCATAAATAGCTATAGGGGACAATATCCGCCGCCAGCATAAAGAATGCAAAGAATGGTACAAGTATAATTCTCAGCATTGTAAGCTTATTCGCTAAATTCATATAATCCGTTCCTCTTAAATACTTTTCTTTTTATCTTATCTTATCTTTTATACCTGTTCGCCAAGCAGATTATTTTCCAGCACATCGGTAATCTTCACCCTTATGAAATCGCCTATTGTGGGGCGGTTGTCCTTCTGTGATATAAAATATATCATTCCGTCAATTTCGGGAGCAAAGTGCATACTTCTGCCGAAATACATATCAGAATATCTGTCAAAGCCCTCGCAGACTACTTCGTAATCCTTATCCACAAATTCGGCATAGTAATCTGCCATTCTTATTTCCTGTTCGTTTACGATTATATCCGCTCTTCTCTGTCTTTCGCCTTCATCCACCTGATAGGGCATTTCTGCGGCTGGCGTATCATCCTCTTCTGAGTAGGCAAAACAGCCCAGTCGCTGGAATTTTATCTCGTTTACAAACTCTGCAAGCTCAGTAAACTGTTCCTCGGTTTCTCCGGGGAAGCCTGCTATAAGCGTAGTTCTCAGCACTATGTCGGGGATTTCACGTCTGAGCTTTGCAAAGAGCTCTGTAAGGCTCTTCTTATCGCTTTTTCTGTTCATCGCCTTTAATATCTCGTCGTTGCAGTGCTGAATGGGTATATCCATATAATTCAGCACCTTTTCTTCTGTTTTGATAACCTCGATAAGCTCGTCCGTGATACGCTCGGGGTAGCAATATAAAAGTCTTATCCACTTTATGCCGTCAATTTTACAAAGCTCCTTTAATAGCTCGGCAAGGGCGTATTTCTTATATAAATCTATACCATAGGCGGTAACATCCTGAGCTACTATTACAAGCTCCTTAACACCGTCTGCGGCAAGAATCTTTGCCTCTTCAATGATATTCTCCATCTTTCTGGAACGCATCTTACCTCTTATCATAGGTATAGCGCAATAGGAGCAGCAGTTACTGCAACCGTCGGCTATTCTCAGATATGCATAATGAGGGAGAGTTGACTGTAATCTCTTACCCTCCATATTGTGACATTCCTTTTCGCCGAAGGCAATAACCCTTTTATCAAGTAAAACTGAATTTATCGCCTCTACGATATCATCGTTCTTTGCAATACCCAGTACGCCATCCACCTCAGGGAACTCCTCGTCCATCTGCTGTCTGTAACGCTCAGCAAGACAGCCTGTAACGATTATCTTTTTATTTATGCCGTCCTCCTTGCGGTTTATTGCCTCCATTATCTCCTCGATAGCCTCTTCCTTGGCGCTCTGGATAAAGCCGCAGGTGTTTATAACCACCACATCGGCAAGTCCTGCCTCGTTTACTATCTTATAGCCTGCGTCTGCTATCTTTGCCAGCATAAGCTCTGCGTCACACTGATTTTTGGGGCATCCGAGGGATACCATACCAACCTTTACTACTTCTGCCATTTCTCTTTTACCTTTCCGTTTTTATCTTTAAATACTACTCATAAAATTCGTAGTCGTCATTTTCGTCGTCACATTCTTCACGGACACGACGCATAGCGGTCTTTATATCATCATAGGAAAAGCCCCGCCTTGCAAGTGCCGCTGTTACTCTCTGCACACTGCCATAATCGGAAAAATCCAGCTTATTTATATATTTCTTATTTATAAGGCTGATTATTTCTTCTATATAATCCTCGTTGTCGTATTCTTCTTCGCAAAGAGCAATAAGGCCTTCGGACAAGCCCCTCCGTTTTAATTCAAAGCGGATTCTGGACTTGCCCCAGCCCTTGTTCATATAATATCTGTATAGCTTTTTTGAATATTTCTCTTCGTCAAGATAGCCGAAGTCCTTCATTATCTCCACCGTAAGCTCGCACAGCTCGGGGGGATAATTCTTTATGAGCTTGTCGTAAAGCTCCTTCGCCGAGTGGTCGCGCTGTGCCAGTATGTAAAGGGCACGGCGCTTGGCTTTTATTCTTTCTTCCTCAGTATAGGACATCAGCAATCAAGGTCCTCGGGATTGAAGGTTTCGAAGTCGGCGTCGGCTTCTACCACAACGCTCTTTTTACCACCGCGCTTTTTAGGCTTTGCAGACTCTTCCTCGCCCGCCCTTGCCGCATTTTCGGAAATTGCCTCTAATTCCTTTTCAGCGTCGCCCTCGTTTTCGATATCCTCTGCATCGGGATCGACAGACAGATCAACCTTTTCAAGGTTGTCCATAATGAGCTTTTCTATTTCCTGTCTTACGTCCTCGTTGTCCTTTAAGAACTTCTTGGTGTTTTCTCTGCCCTGACCGAGTCTTTCGCTGTTATAGCTGAACCAGGCGCCGCTCTTCTTGATAAAGCCCAGCTCCTCGCCGAGTGTAAGGATTTCGCCGAGTCTTGAGATACCCTCGCCGAATATCATATCAAACTGTGTTTCCTTGAAGGGAGGTGCAACCTTGTTCTTTACTATCTTGCACTTTGTTGTATAACCGATGATTTCGCCGTCCTCGGTAATCTTTTCACCACGTCTTACTTCAATTCTTACGCTGGCGTAGAATTTAAGCGCTCTACCGCCGGGAGTTGTTTCGGGGTTACCGTACATAACGCCTATCTTCTCACGTACCTGGTTGATAAAGATAGCAACTGTGTTGGACTTTGAAATTACGCTTGTAAGCTTTCTTAACGCCTGTGACATAAGTCTTGCCTGAACTCCTACAAAGGAATCGCCTATTTCACCGTCGATTTCTGCCTTTGTAACCATTGCCGCTACTGAGTCAAGTACAATGATATCAATAGCGCCTGAACGGGCAAGGGTTTCCATAATTTCCAGAGCCTGCTCACCTGTGTCAGGCTGGGATACGATAAGGTTATCAATATCAACACCAAGCTTTCTTGCATATACAGGATCAAGCGCGTGCTCAACGTCAATGAATGCCGCAATGCCGCCCTTTTTCTGTGCTTCTGCTATTGCGTGGAGTGTTACTGTAGTCTTACCACCTGATTCGGGACCATATATTTCAACGATACGTCCCTTAGGAAGTCCGCCTATACCAAGTGCGTGGTCAAGACCGATAGAGCCTGTGGGTACAGCTTCTACATTCAGCTTCTTGTTGTTTTCTGCACCAAGGAACATTACAGCACCCTGACCATAGGTCTTGATGATATGCTCCATTGCAGTTTCAAGTGCCTTTTTCTTTTCTTCGGGGGTGGTAGGGTGATTTACTACCGATACATTCTTTTTGTTGTTTGCCTTTGCCACTTTTCATTCATCCTTTCAGGTTTATGTTAGCTTGTTTATCTTACACGCTTATTTTACCATCTGTAGTGTACAATAATCTGTACTACAATATATCATTTTACCGCCATAACAATTCGGTCAAATCCACTGTAATCCTTTATTATAACGGGATTATAGCCTACTTCTTCCATAAGGAGCGAAACAGCCTTTCCCTGCTCCTCGCCTATCTCCACCGCAAAGAGTCCGCCCTTTTTAAGCTTTTTATCGTAGGCAATAAATATTCTGCGATAATAGCTGAGACCATCATCACCGCCGAAGAGTGCCGTTTCCGGCTCGTATCTTACCTCCGCCTGAAGCTTTTCCATATCCCTTTTATTTATGTAGGGGGGATTTGAAAGTATCGCCGAAAGGCTGTCGTCAGGTATCTTATCTATAACCGATTTATCGAATATATCGCCCTTTACTGCGGTTATAAGCTTTTGTGCATTATTGAGCGATACATTTTTTTCAAGGTAGGAAAAAGCCTTGTCGGATAATTCTACCGATACGCATTTTTCTCCCGTCTGCCTTGCCACCGTAATACCGATACAGCCACTACCCGCACATAAATCGGCAAAGCTACCACCTGATTTTTTCAGATGTGCTATTGCCTTTTCGCAAAGAAGCTCGGTTTCGGGACGGGGAATCAATACCCCTTCACCCACATAGAAATCATAGCCGTAAAATTCCCAGTGTCCGAAAATGTACTGTAACGGCTCGCCCTTTACTCTGCGGCTTGCCATAGCAAGACACTTTTCACATTCGCTGTCTGAAAGTAAGCTGTCCTCGGGACATCTGCCCATAACCTCTCTTACTATCTCCCTTGCCTCAAACTGAAAGTCATCGTTGCCGCTGTCAAGGAGCATTTGTTCTATCTGCTTTTTTAAATCGGATATTACCATTTTGCATCCTCGGGGTTTTCGGGTATAACAGGCTTTACCGCCGCTATAGCTATTTCAATCATCTCGTCGGCAGGCTCCTTTGTGGTAAGTCGCTGGATGCCAAGACCGGGAGCAGAGATTATTCTTGTAATTATATTGTCATATCTTCCTGCTATTGTGATAAGCTCATAGGAAATACCTACGATAACGGGCAGGAAAATAATCTTACAGCAGATACGGAGCATATCGCCTATCCCCTGACTTACACCAAGCCAGCTCATAAACATCTCGCTGTTTACGGGGAGTATAGTGTATACTAAAATGCTTATCGCTAAAGTGAGGAAGATAAAGCTTGTGCCGCATCTGGGGTGGAAGCGCTTGTACTTTCTGACATTCTCAACCGTCAGTTCTTCGCCGTGCTCATAGCAGAATATAGTCTTATGCTCTGCCCCGTGATACTGGTATAATCTTTTCATTGTATCCATAAGGCTTGTAAGCCAGAGATAGACGATAAAGAGAATTATCTTGACAACGCCCTCGATAAGTGAGCGGAAGGGCGACAGGTCAACGGGTACTATCGCATCAATTCCTGTTGTTATAAGCGTAGGAAGAATAATGAAAAGCGCAAGAGCAAGTCCGACACCGAGAATAGAAGAAATTATCATCAGTAAGGAGTTGAGGGCTGAGTTGTCCTTTTCCTCCTTTTTCTCTTCGGGCTTTGCCGCTTCGGCTTCTTCTGTCTTTACTTCTTCGGATGCTGCTTCGGGAACCTTGTCTGTCTTTTCCTTCTTCTTTTTCTTGTTCTTTTCTTCTTCCTCTTCGTCAAACATACCGCTTATCTCACCGGATTTATTGATATATTTGTAGCCGTCAAGGAGCTGGGACACGAAGTTTATACAGCCTCTTATAAAGGGGGCTTTGTTGTACCACTTCTTTTCCTTTCTGTCCCATTCTTCAATATAAATCGTCTTGTCAGGTTTTCTTACCGCCATTGCGCCTTTCTTGGGACCTAACATCATTACGCCCTCGATAAGCGCCTGACCGCCTACCCTGGTCTTGAATTTTTCTGCTGTTTTTTCCTTTGCCATATTTAAACCTTTCTTTATATTCTGTCGGCTCTGCCGTTTATCTTTATATCCTATCGGCTTTGCCGCTTATCTCTATACCACCATCGGCAGAGTTATTTCCGCTCTTGTGTACTTGCCGAGCTCGCTCTTTATTTCGAGTGTTCCGCCGTGAGATGTAACAATCTCATCCGCTACCGCAAGTCCGATGCCCGAACCTCTTACCGTGTTGTTTGCTTTAAAGAACTTTGTCTTTATCTTTGCAAGGTCATTTTCCGCTATACCGCAACCGTCATCCTCTACAGCAATAGTAACCTCGTCCTTGTCTATGATTACCGATATTACTATCTGACCGCCGTCAGTGGAATATTTTATCGCATTGTCTATAATATTTATAAAAACCTGTCTTATACGGTTTCTGTCGCCGTAGATGGTAACTACCGACTGCGGCTCATCGTATAAAATAGTCTTGTTTTCAAGTCTTGCCTTTTCCGAGTAAATTATAACAGCGTCGGTAAGCTCTGCAAAAAGGTCCATATTCTCCTTATTGAGATAGAATCTGCCTCCCTGCATACGGGAGAAGTCTAAAAGCTCCTCCACCATATCGGATAATCTGCCGGTTTCTTCGGATATTACCTTCATTCCCTTTTTGGCGGTCTGCTTGTCGTCAAGGTTTTCCGCTACCGTTTCACTCCAGCCTCTTATCGCTGTCAGCGGAGTTCTCAGCTCGTGAGATACCGAAGAAATAAAGTCATTCTTTATGCTTTCTGAATTTTTCAGCTCCGATACCATATAGTTGAATACCCTGCATAAGTCTCCTATTTCGTCATCGCTTTCCTCATCTATATGCACATTGAAATCGCCTCTGGCTATTCTCTGAGCGTTTCCGCTTATCTTTCTTAAAGGCATAACAATGGACTTTATAAAGTACAGACCCAAGGACAGCATAAGCAATATAACACCGCCGCTGAGTGCTACGATAAACAACATAGTCATACCAAGCTGGACATCCACCTTTGAAAGAGAGGATACCACTCTTACTGCGCAGTAGTTCTCATCGGGAATATCAAGCAGTACCGTCACCGCCATTATCTTTTCGCCGTTTTGCTGATAGCCGTTATATATACCTACACCCGCTTCGCTTTCCAGCGCCATGTCATAGTCGGGCATATCATAGGCTGTAGCAGGAGTAAAGCCACTACTTGTAATAGTAACTCTGCCCTCCTCATTTATCATCATAAGCTCCATTCTGTCCTTTTTGTTAAAGCCCTCGATGGTTCTTCTGATTTCGCCGCTGTAGCCTGTACTGCCTCCCGAACCTGTATAATATCTTGTAAGCACGGTGGATATTACGTTTACTTCGCCTTTAAGCGTACTTTCAACAGAGCTGTAATAATAACTTCTGAATACAAAGTAAAGCACGATATCCAGCAATACAAGCACCACAAGCACAGCGCTGAAGCACTTTAAAAACCATTTGTTTGCAATGGTACTCCGTCTTGCCAAATCCGTAGCCTCCCTTCGTGATAAGTAATATCAGAAACTAATCTCTTGCCATTTTAAGCTCGCCTGACGCCACCAGCTCGTCAACGCACCATTTGTAGCCAAAGCCTCTTATAGTGGAAATGTATCTGGGCTCTGATGGGTTTTCCTCTATCTTCATTCGCAGACGTCTGATGTTTACATCCACTATTTTATCATCGCCGAAATAATCCTCGCCCCAGATATGCGTCAGAATACTCTTTCTGTCAAGGGCAGAGCCCGAATTTTCCATAAAGTATTCCAGAAGCTGATATTCTACCTGGGTTATTTCTATCTGCACGCCGTTCTTTGTAAAAAGACGGCTCTTTGTATTTATCGTAAAGGGTCCGGAAATGAGAGTCATCCTCTGCTCTTCACTTCTTGCACTGCTCAGGTGTACTCTTCTGTACACCGCGTCCACTCTTGCCACAAGCTCTGAGGGAGAAAAGGGCTTTGTAACATAGTCGTCCGCACCCTCGGTAAGACAGCGCACCTTATCCACCTCCTGGCTTTTTGCAGAAAGCATAATAATGCCCATTGTATCGCTTTTCTGCCTTAGCCAGCGGCACAGCTCGGTTCCGTCCATCCCCGGCATCATTATATCAAGAAGCGCCACATCTATCATACCGCCGTAATGCACATAGGCGTCCATCGCCTGAGCCGCATTGCATACATCTATTACGTCATAGCCCGAACGCTTTAAGCTTATTACCACAAAGTCGCGGATCGCGTCCTCGTCTTCGCATACAAGTATTCGTTTCATTGTTTTTCCTTTCTCCTTGCCGCCTTGTCAACGATAAGGCTCCTCGTCGCCCGTCCATCTCACCTTCAGTGCAACCTTCAGCTCCGCCTCGGTAAGGGGAAGTCCCTCGCCTACGGCATTTTTTACATATACCGTTTTTTCCGCATCCTCGGAATATACTTTAAAGCCATCCTTAACAGCCTTTTCATTTGCCGTTCTTGAGTTTTCCACGCTTTTTCTCACAACACGGACAGTAAGCAACGGATAATCCACCTTGCTTATATCCTCCGCTGTCATCCAGAAGGTTACCTCGCTGTCTACGGCATTTATCGTGGCTGTTACCATGCCCTCCCATCTTCCGGGAAAGTAGAGCATATAATTCAGATCAGGATCAATAAACGTATAAGCGGATTTTTCTATACTCTCTGAGCTTTGTCTGTACCATACCACTGCATTCAGCTGTTCGGGTATCGTCAGGTTCTCGTAACAGGGCAAGGGCTTTGTAACAGGCACATCCAGTATGCTGTCGTCATCCACATCCGCCGAATATATTACAGGAGTATAGGCGTTTATTCTTCTTGTATAGGCCTTCTGTCCGTTATCGTCACGGATAAAGGTTTCGGCAGAAGCTATGCTGTTGCCGGTAAAATATACCATCTCTGTACCATACAGATTTTCCGATTTCAGATAATCTATAGCGATACAGCTTTTTCTTTCCTCGCCTGACAGACATTCTCCGACGCTTACGCTGCTGTAATCGGATATCTCACCTGATAGCTGAAGGCTGTTGTAGAGTCTTTCAAAATCGCCCTCCTTGTTACAGCCAAAGGCGGAGAATACCGCTGTCTTTGTTTCCTTGTCCCTGCCGAAGCACAGCAGGTCCTCTTCGCCCTTTCTTGTAAATTCCTTTATAAGATAGCTGGCACAGGAAACCTTGTAAAGCGTCCTTGCAACGCCGTTGCCGTAGTCAATTACAGACACTATCTTATCGGAAGAGTTAAGAACGGAAAAGGATATTATCGTTCTCTGCTTGTTGCTGCCAAGATTTGAAAAGCTTACAGAATCCACATCAGTACCCTCTGCAGGTATTTCGTAGACGCTGCGCCATTTGCCCTCCTTGTCCTTGTCAAGAAAGCAGATACGGAGTCTGCTTATAGGGTTTTCCGCAGGCTTTCCACCGTCTATATCAAGAGTTGACTCGTAGAATACTATCGCCTCGTTACTGTATTCATCGTCAAGATTTTTCATTACAAAGGCGCTTCTGTAGTCGCCCATTTTAGGATATCTTAAATTTACCCGTCCCGCACTTTCAGTAAGGGCGTTGTATATTGCCGTCTGCTCATCGGTGAGCTTTGGCGGCATCAGCATATCATTTGCAGAAAAACTGTAAGAGCAGCCACCGTTAAGCACTGCCGATAAAGCAAGGCAAAGGCTGAGTATCATCCTTATACCGTATCGTCGCAAAGCTGTCATACACATAGCTGCTCCTTTCTTCTGATTTTGTTTTACTGTGCTGTTTCTTCCTCTTTGGCGGATTCGGGCTGTGTTGTTTCTTCCTGCATCTTTACCGCAGGTGTTTTTGCCTTTCCTGACAACAGGACAACCGCCGCCACAACTCCCGGTATCAGCATTACAGGTATAAGAGTAAGTCCCGGTATATAGGAAAGCTTTATCCACTTTTCTGCATCAATTCCCAACAGCGCAAAGCTTGATATAAGATACGCTAAAGAGAGTGCCGATGAGAATAATCCGCCTGCTGTACACATAAGCGCGGGGAAGAACTTTTTGCTTCCTGACAGTATTCTTCCGAAATAAATCCAGAAGAAGGTGGAGGTCAGCATAAAAAGCATCATCATAAGCTTCTGCGGATTTTTGGATATGAGAAAATTCGACATATAGAATTCTATCATCTGTCCTAACTGCGCTATAATAACCGCAATAGCTATAACAGAGTGGGCAGGCGCTGTTTTTTTAGAAGACGCCAGAAGCACACCGCCGACAATGTGGGTTACACATCCGAGAATTATAAAAGCTGAAAAGATATTCAGTCCTGTTGTAAACTCATTCATAACTTCTATAGCCTGAAGTGAGCCTGTAGCTATCAGTACAATACCGATAACGGTCATTCCTCTGCCGTTTATCGCTGCAGCAAAGCCGTCTTCTCTGCTTTTTATATCCTTTGCCGCCGCAAGTGCTATTACTGCGGCGCATACGCCAAGCAGGATGTAATATATGATATTATATATATTTCCGTCTCTGTCGAACAGCCCCGTAGAATAATCGATGCCGTTAAGCAGTACGAACACCCTGAACACAGACAGCACTATCAATGCCGCTATGCCGACTAAAAGTGACTTGCCTTTTGCCAGTATATTCTTTATCAATTCTGTCACCCTTCTTATCTTTCATCAAGTGCGATATAATCTCTGTTCTTAATAAGAGTCTTATATGCAGGACGCATAATTCTCTTGCCGTTTTCGATTTCTTCCATACGGTGAGCGCACCAGCCGGGCATTCTTGCGCAGGCAAAGAGAGCTGTGTACATTTCCATAGGAATACCGAGTAACTTATATACAAGACCTGAGTACATATCAACGTTAGCGCACATTGTCTTGATATCGCCCTTCTTTTCTGCGAAAAGCTCGGGAGTCATCTGCTCAATCTTGTCAAGCAGTCTGAATTCTGCCTCTACTTCAGTTCCCTTTGCAAGCTCCATAGCGGATTTCTTTAAGATTACCGCTCTGGGGTCGGACAGAGTATATACTGCGTGTCCCATACCGTAGATAAGACCGCTGTGGTCGTTTTCTTCTTTTCTTAAAATCTTGCGCAGGAAGTCTGCAACCTCGCCGTCATCCTCCCAGTTCTTTACGCCCTTTTCAATGCACTGGAGCATTTCCATAACCTTGATATTGGCGCCGCCGTGACGGGGACCCTTGAGAGAGGAGATAGCTGACGCATAAGAAGCATAGGCGTCTGTACCCGAAGAGGTTACGCAACGGCAGGTAAAGGTAGAGTTGTTACCGCCGCCGTGCTCTGCGTGAAGCATTAAGCAAAGGTCAAGGAGCTTTGCCTCTTCCTTTGTGTATTCTCTGTTGTCACGGAGAGTTGAAAGTATGCTTTCTGCCAGACTTTCGTCAAGATTTATAGGATGCATAATCATACTTGAATTATGCAGATATCTTCTCATTACCTGATATGCCGCTACCATGATTGCAGGAAGTCTTGCAATAACGGAAATAGCCTTCAGCATTTCGCTTTCCATACTCTTGTTTTCAGGCTCCTTGTCGTATGTATAAAGAGCCAGTACAGACTGCGCCATTTTATTCATTATGTTGGCAGAGGGGCAACGCATAAGTACGTCCTCAGCAAAATAAGGAGGTAATGTGCGGTAGTGGGTTACAAGCTTCTGGAAGTCCTCTAAATGCTCTCTGTCAGGCAGATTGCCGAAAAGCAGAAGATATGCAATTTCCTCAAAGCCGTATCTGTCGTCCTTT
This sequence comes from Ruminiclostridium sp., assembly GCA_017942025.1. Lineage (GTDB taxonomy): Bacteria > Bacillota > Clostridia > Oscillospirales > Ruminococcaceae > Ruminiclostridium_E. The sequence goes on from JAGAVH010000058.1 coordinate 11,912, forward strand.
GTCTTACCCTCAACCAGGTCCTTTATATCATAACCTCTGTAGATGAGCTGACCTTCGGCAGGACGCTTTTCGCCCTCGTCAAGTACGTAACCGTGTACACAGCAGATGTTTGTAAGACCTGCAACAACACCGCTACCGTCGTTGTTGCGCAGACCTCTCTTTACTCTGTATTTATCATAAAGCTTAGGGTCTATCGCTGTCTGCTTTACATAGTCCTGACATAAGCTCTGAAATCTCTCGTTCATATTTTTCTCCCTTTCTTTTGTCTTTTTCTTTCCTTTGTTTAATATATATTGAAGTTTTTATCGGTTTTCCCGTCTAAAAACACCTATTCCATAATATTATATAACATCAAAGCCGATAAGTCAAGCATTTTGCAAGGTAAATGAAGGAATATTTCATTTTTAAAACGATGTTTCAGCTCTATCTCTGCTATATTATATTATATTATATAGTAAATACAAGAAAAAATAACTGCAATATTTTGCAATATGAAAGATTTGAAATTTCATTTTGCAAAAAGAAAGGTGAAAAGAAACCGTGAAAAAGAAAACTCATCCCGTGCTGATTATAATTCTTCTCGCTGTTATGGCGGCTGTTTCCCTTTTATTTCTCATTTTTTTGCCCCGTTTCGGGACAAATCTGTCAGAAAAGGCTATACTGCCCGAAAACATAACCTACTGCGGCAAGGAATATTCTGCAAGAGATTTTCTTGTAGGTTGCATAATGTACAATATGACTATTCTCTCCGAGCCGCCTACGGAAAAACAGCAGGCGGGAATGAACTGTGCCGCCTGCTGTATAAAAAGCTCGGTTATGTATTTAAGCTCAAAGGGACAGCTGTCAAGAAAAAGCTTCCCTGCTATATATTTTATAGACTGTACCGAGGCGTCCCTTTACTTCGGCATCGACTACCCTTATTATCTGGAGTCAGCCGAAAAAGCCGCCGACTATGCTCTGTCACAGTCTGTGGACAGCCGTTTCATGCCCATATGCCCCTTGTCATCGGGGATGCTTATAGCGCCTGAGAGTATCGATATGCCCCATATAAAAAAGCTTTACTGCGGCAAGGATAAGTATAACGATTTTTACGAGGGCGAATGTCAGCTTACCGAAATGGGCATTGCAGAAAAACTGCTTGCCGCATTCCCAACTCTTATAATTCCACCGGTGGAAAAGAGTATGATAACCGATATAAAAACCGACGAAAACGGCAACGTTTTAAGTCTTAAATGCTGTGATATAAATATGTCGGGCTATCAGTTCATAAGGCTTTTTGATATCCCCTCGGTGAATTTTAAAATGTCACGATCACAGAATCTCTATAGCTTTAAAACAAAGGGAGTCGGCGACAGCACAGGGATGAGCTTTTACAGCGCCCTTATGCTGGCTGAATCAGGGATGACCGCAGAGGAGATTATGGAGACATTTTTTTGACGGCGGGTTGCACCATCAAAAAATGTGGTAATTTATGCGGGGCGTCGAGGACATGCCCTGAAGGGCGCCGCAATTCTGCTCGTCGCCCCCTACATTAAGGTGATAATTAAAAGCAAGGTGGTAAATTGCCTACAAACATCGATATAAACGGGGCTTGGGGCGGTAGCCCCAAAGGGTCACAAGGGGCGGTAGCCTAAACTTTATGAAAATTGCATTTTCATAAAGTCACGCAGTCCTAACGGACTGCTCCCAGCCCCAGCAGTTCGCAGAACTGCGACAATTTCGGCAAATACTTTTGCCGAAATATATTTCCTCAGGGGAAAGGGGGTTAGGGGGATTGG
>JAGAVH010000059.1 GCA_017942025.1 Ruminiclostridium sp.
AGTTTTAGAGAGCCTTAAACGGCTCTCTAAAAGCATTTTTGCTTACTTCGTCAACTGACGCCTAACGTACCTTATGCGAACACTTTGTTGTGCATCGTCGTGATGCACTTTTGGTGTTCGCTTTACGGCATCCTTGCCGTTCGTACGTCGACGGCGAAGTTGACGTTTTTGACCGAATAGGTCAAAAACAATGGCTGACGTGCGTTTTTCATCGTCTGACAGTGTGTAGACAAATAATTTTGTCTACACACTGAAACGGGCGAACTGTGTTCGCCCGTTTGTCATTTATTATCTTATCTCGGTACCCGGGAAGTAGTGAGCTAGTATCTTATCATAAGTCCAGCCCATATCCTGCGCCGCAATATGTGCGCCGAACTGGGAGAAGCCTACTCCGTGTCCGCTACCGTAGATGTAGAAGATAAGCTCGTCGGTGCTTTCGTCATATCCTACAGTAAAAGCGGCGGATACTATAGCAAAGTCCAGAACCTGCTCTCTGATTATTCTGCCGGTTATTTTTCTCTTTACGCCGTTTGCGTCTGTGTAGGTCGTTTTTCCGCCTACCGCTACAGAGGTTACCCAGCCGTTTTCTGTACCCTCAAGAGTATCCTTTACAGAAAACCAGTTTGCAGGAGAGCCTTTTAGCTCTATACCGAGCACATCGCTTACTCTCTGCTTTATATAGCTGCTGTCAAAACGGGCTCCGTCCTTTTTAAAGGTGTCGTACTTCATCTCCCAGGAGCTGTCAACGCTGACAAGGTAAGGGTAATAAACTCCCCACACATCGTAGGAGGAATTTGTATAACCTGCCGTCGCCGCTGTAAAGGTGGACTGTATCATTTCGTCGCCGTAATATACCGCAAGTCCTAAAACCGCGTCAACGCATTTTTCCACTCTTGCCCTGTTATAGTTGTAGGTTACAAGGTGGATTGGCGGAATTGTGCCGTAGATGTTCTTCTTTCTCAGATATGTATAGTCGCATATCGCCTGAGCCTTTATAGCTTCTTCCTCATACCAGTCGGATATCTCCGCTACTACCGCTTCAATGACAAGCTCTCTTGCAGAGCCTACTACATAAAGATAGGTGTAATCGGGGTTGTTGAAGTCCCAGGTGTGAGTTACAACGAACTTGCCATTTTCTACAGTTACCATCCGGTACTGGTCATAACCTATAAGAGTATCATCTGACGCCATCGCTTTAAGCTCTTCCATTGTGCAGGAGAAATATTCATCCTTGTCGGCATGATATACATATACCTGACCTGCCAATGCATCTGTACCGCTGTCAGGCTTCGGAGTGGAATTGCCGCTTGTTGTAGTGGTCTGAGCTATCTCATTTTCCGTGAGATAATCCTCGTGTATGAAATTACCGTCGGACAGCTTATAATACCCTGTGTTTGTTCTTGCTGTTACCGTAACCTTATCGCCCCTGCTGTAAGAATCCGCCACTTCCGCTCCGAGGAGTGCCTTTTTTCGGCTGTAACAGCTTTCTGTAACATATCTCACTCCGCTGACCTCGGTTTCCAGCCATTCGGGTACCGGGGTGAAGACAGGGGGGGGGATTACGGGCGTTGTAGTTTCGGGGGCGGGAGTCGTTTCAGGGATAGCCTCGGTGGTAGTTTCGGGAAGAGGCGTTGTCGTCACAGGAGGCGGAGTAGTTCCCTGATTTGTATATTCGGGAGGTCTTATCACGTTATCCTCGGTGGTTACCTCAGGTGTTGTGATAACCTCTACGGTGGTTTCGGGGATATAATCCTCAAAGCCGGGTCTGTAGATATCCTGCAGCTTTAAGGTAGTTGAGGAAGAGGGTGCCTGTGTGTCGGGCGTTGTAACGGTCGGTATATCAACAGATACCTGTATCTCATGGTTGGCGCTCACCTCTACCACCTGCACTACACCAAAAAGCCAGATATAGACGCAGCCGATAAAAAGCGCCGCCGCTATTTTCCATACGGACGCCTTACGCATAAATTCCCTCCTCTCCATTTTTCTTTATCTATATATCTATATATCTGTATATCTGTATATTTATTCTTCGGGCCAGGGCTGGAAGGTTTCATCCTTCTCAAAGCCGTCTATCCACGCAGGATCCCAGTATCTGCCCGACCAGGGTGTGCCGTAGAACCAGTTATCGCGATATACCTCGCAGTATTTCGGATCGGGGTTACGCACGAACTTTTCAAGCTCCTCCTCTGTAAAGTGGGAACTTTCGCCGTCTCTCACCTTTCTTGCAACTACCACTATTCGCATATCATAGAGCATGCTTTCGAATTCGCAGGTGGAGAGTGTTAAAAACTCATCGCCGTATTTTATATCGACGCCTGTAAAGAAGTCGCTTCTGTCAAGGCATTCGGCGGCGAAATTGTTGAACTGCGCCTTGCTGGAGAAATCCAGCATCTGTGTATATCGGAATACATCACCGTAATCCTCTGTTGTGTTAAGTATCATAACAGAGAATATCTTGTACTTTGCCTTTTCAAACAGGGTGTTGAACTCGATGACGGGATGTGCCTTTAAGAATTCAAGGCTCTTGTTAAGGTCTATTCTTCTGTATTCGGTAACATCGGTAAAGTAGTTTTCTGTACGGAGGTTGTGTCCGTAAAGAATAGTATTCGCCGACATATCACCGTTGGACTTAAAGCGGTTTTCGTAATCCGCAAAGATTGTGCCGTTCTTGTTGTAATTGCCTCTGAAATCAGCATAGAGATACTGGTCGTTATCCTTACCCTGAACTACGGGATAATTGATATTTGTATCCTTTATGGTTATCCAACCTACAAAGTCGGGATTTTCACCGTAGAAGGTTGCATACTCTACATTTATCGCCTTTTCAGGGAGCGCTTCTATATCTTCTTTAGTGGGCTCCTTGTTGTAAAGCTCCAGAATATTGTTGTTATACTCCTGTCTGTCACGCTGGGGTTTGAAAACGTATGTATCCACGATAATAACCACCGCAACACACAGCGCTATCATAGAAACAAGAAAAACTATCTTCCGGATAATTTCTCCTGTGCTGTCGCCCTTCCAGGGAATAATACCCTGAACAAACGAAAGAAAAGGATTCTGTTTTTTCTTCTTCTTTTTCTTTGCAGTTACTACTACTGATTTATAATCAGGCATTTCAGTTTACCTTCCTTTTACTCCTAATTTCAGGCTTTTTTTGTGCGGAATCCCTGGATAAGTGCAGGGTCCCATTTTCTGCCGCCCCATTTTCCGCCCATTACGCTGTAGTAATAGTCGTACATCAGGGGGTCCTCGTTTATAACCGTCTTACTTACATCTACTGTCGGGTCTTCTCCGTCCCTTACTCTTCTTGCATATACCACAAGTCTGAGGCTTATCGATTTGCCAAAGGGGAAGGTGCAGGTAGAAAGCACTATAACCTCGTCACCATATCTGAGGTCAACCTCGGGATTATAGATGAAGCTTCTGTCAAGCACCTTTGCATAATAATCGTTGAATTCCTTCTGCTTGTCAAACTTATATACTATATCGTAGTAAAAGACCTCGCCCTCAGATTTCCTGGTGTTCTGCTCCATTATAGCAAATATCTTGTATGTGCCCTTTTCGTAGATGGTGTCGAACTGAATAGTAGGGTGCTCGTCATAGAATTCTCTGCCATATTCCTGGATGTCATAGTATCTCACATCGTGGAAATAAGTTCCGTTAAGAAGATTATGTCCGTAGATGAGTGCGTTGGCAGGACGTCTGTTTTTATCAAAAACAGCTCTGTAATCGGCAGTTATACATCCTGCAAAGCTGTAATTCTTATAGAAATCCTGCTCCAGATATATCATATTCTGCTTATAGATATGATTGTAGTTTATAGTGCCATCAAAGCCTTTGACCTGCATTACGGGATAATCTACAGCCGTGCCGTCTATCTTTATCCAGCCTACCATGTCATTGTTCTGGTCGTGCCATTCCTTGTACTCGGGGAGTACGGTAGGCTTTTTCTTGCTTACGGGTGTTAAGGGAGTCACTTCTTCTACTGCAAAGTTATCAAGAAGCGAAACATTTTTTATAAGAACAGGATCGGGCTTCGGCTTTTCGTATTCTCCCTTCAGCATAAAGAGAACTACACCAAGCCACGCAATTATTATCGGCAGGCATATCTTCTGCACTATTACAAATACGCTGTCGCCTCTGACAGGTATGAAATACGCCCACAGAGGCTTTTTAACCTTATTTTTTACGGTCATTCACAGACTCCTTGATTATATTTTATCGCGAGGGGAATATATATCCGTCCTCGTCGGCTTCCTCCTGTGTGTAGCTGAGCAGCTTGCTTCTGTCCCAGGTGGAGTAGGACCAGTCGTAGCTCTGTACACCCATCTGCTTTGCCACATAATCATATACCCACTGCCATCTCTTTACATTGGCATTGACCTTAGCCACATCCACATTGACTTTTTTACTTTCGCCCTTTCTCACCTTTCTTGCAAAAACGCCGAGTCGTATATACTCGTTATCGGGGTAGGGCCATACGCAGGTGGATAATGTCAGGATATCGTCACCGTACTGTATATCAACATCGGTGAAGATGTCGCTTCTGTCCATTATTTCTATAATATAATCGTTGAATTCCTCGCTGTTCCTGAAGCTGAGCTTATTTATATAATCAAAGACCTCTCCGTGATTATAGTTGGTATTATAAAGTCCTATTGCGAATATCTTCCATTCCGACTGCTCGTAAAGAGTATTGAAGGTAATGGTCGGATGCTCCTTGTACATCTTCATGGAAGGGCTTTCATAGGAGTCATAAAGAGTACGCCAGTATTCGTTAAGTCCTGCGAAATACGTGCCTATCGCCATATTGTGACCATAAACGATAAAGTTATCGGATTTGTCGTTTTTCTTTATATCATTGCGGTAGTCCATCATTACTGTGCCGCTCTTGTTGATATTTCCGTATATATCGTGATTGAGATAATGATCGTTATCCTCGCCTCTTACAACGGGATAGTTTATTGATGTGCCGTTTATACGGATATAGCCTACTACATCCTTGTTTATATCAAGAAGAGCGTCAAAGGACGGGAGCGGCAAGCCCTCTTCCTCATACTTCTCAATAACGATAGGATCTTTTTCAGGAATATAGATATCATTCAGCTCCTGGGATATCTTTTCATCGTGGTACATCTCTGCCACATCGGTAAGAAGAGGCACGGCTGTTATAATAAATACTGCAAGTGATGCCGCAAAAATGAGTTTTCTTATAACATCGCCCACGCTGTCGCCCTTCCAGGGGATAAAGAACTTCAGTATTCTTATTATAAGGCAGGGCTTTTTCTTTTTCTTTGATTTTTCCAGAGCTTCTTCCGATTCTGCTTTGTCGCTTATTCTTTCGTCCTTTTTACTCATCTGCCTTCTCCTTTCATATATCCTTTATTTACTGTATCACATTCTGAAAAGCTCAAGCTCTATCCATTCCAGTGCCGCAAGCACGGTAGAGAGTCTTATGAATTCTCTGGGTTGTCCGTCGCTGTCCAGCGGGTCTGTATAGATAAGCCTTGTCTGGGTAACGCCGTTTATATACAGTCCTGCATAAACCGTACCGACCGGCTTTTCTGACGTGCCGCCTGTCGGTCCTGCAATACCCGTTACGGATATTGCTATATTGCTGCCTGACTGCTTTGCCATTCCCTCTGCCATAGCCTGCGCCGTTTCTTCTGATACGGCACCGTATTTGTCAAGTATCTCCTTCGCAACGCCAAGATACTTCATCTTTGCGCTGTTTGCATAGGTGCAGATACCCTCGTCAAATATTTCCGAAGAGCCTGCTACAGAGGTTATTGCCGCTGAAATAAGTCCGCCCGTACAGCTTTCTGCCGAGGACAGCTTCAGCCCTTTCTTAACTAATAATTGTACTACACTGTAAGCAGTTTTGTCAATAGAACTGCGCAGTGTGAAGATTTTTCCGTCCATAATTTCCCTTTAATTTTCTGCCTTATCTACAATATCTGTGGTTCCTTCGACTCTGAACATCTTTATATCTATATCTCTGATTGCTTTTTCAATAAGCGGCTCAAAATCGTAACTCTGCTCTGCTTTTATGATTTCTTCAAGCGCAGGTTTTGTCTTGGGGTGCCTGGGAGTGAATACGGTACAGCAATCTTCATAAGGAAGAGTTGATGTTTCAAAGGTATCTATCTTTCTTGAAATTTCGATAATTTCCTTTTTATCCATACCGATAACGGGACGGAATACGGGATATTCTGCCGCCGCATCTGTACACTGGATAGCCTTTAAGGTCTGGCTTGCTACCTGACCTACGCTTTCGCCGGTAACAAGTGCGCCGTACTCGTAGGCGTCAGCTATTTTATTTGCAATCTTCACCATAAGTCTTCTCATAATTATAGTGAAAAATTCTTCGGGACAGTTATCTCTTAAAGCTTCCTGGATTTCTGTAAAGGGTACGCAGAAGAATCTGATATCACCGCAGTAGGGAGTAAGCTTTTCACAGAGGGTTTCTACCTTCATCAGCGCTCTTTCAGAGGTGTAGGGAGGACTTACGAAGTGGATACCGTCAACGATAAGTCCGCGCTTTGCCATCATATATCCTGCTACGGGGCTGTCGATACCGCCTGATAATAAAAGCAGGCACTTTCCTGAGCTGCCGACAGGCATACCGCCTGCACCGATGATTCTTTCTGCGCTTAAATATGCGCCCTTATCTCTTATTTCGCAGGTCACCGTAACCTCGGGATTATGCACATCTACCTTTAAATGGGGATATGCTTCAAGAATTGCGCCGCCAAGCTCCATCTGTATATCGGGAGTCTTCATAGGGAATGCCTTATCGGAGCGCTTTGCCTCAACCTTGAAGGTATTTGCGAACTGTAACGCCTCTTCAAGATAGGGTACGCCCTTGTCCTTTATCTGTTCAAAGTCCTTTTCAAATACTGCACATCTCTGTAATGCTCCGATACCGAAAATAACCTTCAGCTTTTCCATAACCTCGTCTAAATCCGCTTCGCCCACGGGCTCGATGTAGATAGTAGACTGCTTTCTCATGTACTGGAATTTGCCGCAGTGACGAAGTCTGCGCTTTATGTTCTTTACGAGTATATCCTCAAAGGTACCCTTATTAAGTCCCTTTAAGGCGATTTCGCCGTATTTTGCCATTATAAGTTCTTTCATAGTTTTTCCCTTTCTTATCTGCGGAATCTTTTTATTCCGAGTTCTATTTCATCTGCAAGTGTATTTATGTCATCTGCTGTATTAGACATTGAAAAGCTTACTCTTATGGTGCTGTCAGCTCTTTTTTCATCTATACCGAAGGAATCGGGGACAGAGCTTATCTTGCCCTTTGAGCAGGCTGAGCCTGAGCTTACGTATATCTGCTTTTCTTCAAGGTAATGGAGCATTATCTCACTTCTTACCCCCATAACGGAAAAGCTCAGGATATTAGGCACTCCCCTGTCGCCATCAGGACTGTTTATGTAGACGTTCTCCATTTCGGAAAGTCTGCTTCTGAGTAGTGTATTAAGCTTTTCATAGTGACTTAAATCGGTGGGATATGCCTTTACTGCCGCCTCAAACGCCGCAATAGTTTCTATCTGCTCTGTACCTGAGCGGAGATTTTTCTGCTGACCACCGCCATATAAAAGCGGAGTAAAGCGACAGCCCTTTGCCACATACATAGCGCCAACGCCCTTAAAACCGTGTATCTTATGGGCGGAAAGGCTTATATAGTCACCATAAAGTGCAGTTTTACAAAAGCCCTGAACCCCGTCCACATGGAGCATACAGCTTTTATTCCTACGCTTTACAAGAGCATAAAGCTTTTTTGTATCGACCTTGTAGCCTGTTTCGTTATTTACTGCCATGCAGGAAACTAAAATCGTATCGGCTGTTATATGCTCTGCGATATATTCTTCAAAATTATAAAATGCATCCTTCGGCGATAATCTTACTACATTAAAGCCATTGTTTTCGAGATAATCGCATACTCTTGCCACGGAAGGATGCTCCATCGCTGTTGTGATTATCGTCTTACCGTTTCTTTTATAGGCGTCTGCCACGCCACGAAGAATAGTGTTGTTGCTTTCGGTAGCACCTGATGTAAAGAACAGCTCTCCCTGAAGTGCGAGCTTTTTAAGTATTGTGTTTTTTGCGCTGTTTAAGAGCTTTTCGGATTCTATGCCCATCTTATGAAGGGAGGACACATTGCCGAAGCAGTCCTTTGCGGTTTTTACCGCCGCTTCTATAGCCTCGTCACAGGGACGGGTTGTAGCGGCATTGTCGAGATATATCATTTTTTCTCTCCCATTTCTTTTTGAATCATACACTATATAATTATACACCTTTTTGTCACAAAAATATAGTGTATAATCTGAAAATTTTCTGAAAAAATAGTAATAAAATCAAAATTTTCTGTTTTTGACAAAAGAGAGGGCAAAAACGCTGTTATTTTTGCCACATAGAAAGGATGAATTCAATGAATATAAGTAAAAGGTGCTTTGTCAGGATAGTAAGCTTTATGATAGCCGTTATAGCGGTTATCGGCGTTATTGCGGTGCAGGGGCACAGCACAGCGGGAACCCTGAAAAGGCAGCTACAATACGATATGGCAAGAAGTGTGGAAAATCTGTCGGAGAGTCTTGACAACATTAGCAATACCCTGACAAAGGGGATATATGCAGGCAGTCCCGCTATGATGAGCTTTTTATCAGCAAAGCTCTGGAGCGACGCCGCCAACGCCAAGGCAGAATTATCAACTCTGCCGGTAGCCTCCCTCCATCTTGAAAACACCTATAAATTCTTATCCCAGGTAGGAAACTATTCGAAAAGTCTTTCGGAGAGGTATTCTGAGGGAGAACAGATTTCGGCACAGGACAGGGATAATCTCATATCACTTTCAGAATATGCCAAAAGGCTTTGCGAAAACATGTGGATGGTTCAGCAGAAGATAAATGACGGAAAACTGAGCTTTGAAGACACACAGCAGAATATCAGCCGGACTGAGGAAAACGAAGAGCCTCAGTATATAACCGAGGGCTTTTCCGAATTTGAAGAGGGCTATGACAATTATCCCACGCTGATTTATGACGGTCCTTTTTCAGACAACATTATGGAAAAGGAACCTGAACTGCTGAAAAACACCCCTTATATTTCTGAAGATGACGCCCTCAGAAAAGCCCAGCGAGCCAGCGGCGAAATGGAGCTTACAAGAAGCGACGAAACAGATGAGCAGGGAAAAATGCCCTGCTACGTTTTCTGGAAGGATGATGTGACCGTTGCAGTAACAAAGCAGGCAGGACTACTGTGCTATATGACTGACTACCGGGAAGTAAAGGAAAAGAAGCTTACAGGTGAGCAGGCGGTGGGCAAGGCGGAAGAATATCTCACATATCTCGGTATAGAGGATATGAGCTACACCTACTACGAAATCAGCCGTAATGTGTGCACTATAAATTTTGCGGCAACAAAGGAAAATGTTCTGATGTACACCGACCTTATAAAGGTAAGCGTCGCCCTCGACAACGGAGAAATTACCGGCTTTGACGCAAGGGGATATATCACAAATCACAAGGAAAGAGAGATAACTTCGCCCGTTCTTACCGCTTCTCAGGCGGCAGAAAAAATCTCTCCCTACCTGCTTGTGGAAAGCAAAAGGCTGTGCTATATTCCCTCCCGTGGAACAAGCGAGATATATTGCTACGAATTAAGATGCCGCAGTAAAGAGGAAAATGGTGGCAGACCGATACTTGTCTACGTTAACGCAGATACAGGACGGGAAGAGCAGATACTTCTGCTTGAAATAAGCGAAAACGGAACTCTGACAGTATAAATTTTCATTTAAGTTTCATAAACTTTTCAGCGGCAGGTCACCGCAAAGGGACTGTTTTTACAGTATATGGAAGTTTTTCGCTTGACAATTCTGTGCTGATGGATTATACTATATTTGTAAACCCGAGGACAGGAGGGAAACAATGAAAAAGAGCTTTATGGTTTTTATTGCGGCCGCACTTCTTGCACTCAGCATCGGCGGTTGTAACGAGAATAACGAAACATCAAGGGAAAACAGCAAATCAGAAACCTCTTCTGTAACAGAAAACAGCTCGGATAATTCATCTTCTTCCGAAACAGAAAAAACCGAGAGTGATACAGACATCAAGGACACTGAGAGCAGTACACCTCAGGATACAGATACAAGTGATAACGAAAGCAAGGCTCCCGAATCAGAGGGCGCTGATATAGGAGGCAGTACGGATATCCCCGAAATATCCGTTCAGCGCAGTGAAATTGTGGATACCGCAAAATCTCTTATCGGTATTCCCTATACCTTCAGCGAGGCTACTCCCGAAAAAGGCTTTGACAATTCAGGCTTTATCTACTATGTGCTTCGTGAAAACGGATATATCAACTGCCCCAGAGGTACGGACGAACAGCTTACTATGGGTACTAAAATAGGATACGACGAGGTTTTACCGGGTGATGTGGTATTCTTCTCCGATAAGGATGAGGAAACGGGCGAAGAAAACTATTTCGGCGGAATCTATGTGGGTGACGGACAGCTTATATACAGCCCCTACCCCGGCGAAAAGGTAAAGTACGGAGATTATTCCAATTCTTACTGGAAGGAAAGCTTTGAATTCGGAATAAAGATAGCTTAAAAAATACAATGTCCTTCATATAAAAAACTATATTAAGAGAGCCGTCTGCAAAAGCAGACGGCTTTTCTTTATGTAAAAAAGACGCCCCGACTATTGCCGGGACGACTTAAAGGACTTAACCTGTGAATTTCTTATAATTATTACTTTCTCTTCTTGGAAACTACAACTGCGCCTGTTGCGAGAACAGCGATACCAGCTACGAGAGCGATACCTTCAACGCCTGTACCTGCATTAGGCTTGGAAGATTCGCCGGGGTTAGCGGGAGCTTCGGGCTCGGGATCAGCAGGAGCTTCGGGCTCGGGATCAGCAGGAGCTTCGGGAGTTGCATTACCACTGGGGAAACCGATAATTGTGAAGGTTACTTCACACTTTGACCAATCGCCTGCAAATTCGGTAATTACGTTGGAAGCTGCGTCAAAGTTTGTTGATCTGTCTGTATCCTTCTTGGAAGCCCACTGATTGATTACTGTAGATCTGTAGATGCCGTCTTCTGCATTTGTATAGCTTGCAACGCCATCAATCATTGTTTCTACACCATCAAACTTTACAGATGTGATGTCGATGATAAGATTGTTATAAGCTTCGTCATCAGAAGGAACGTTTACCATAACCGCCATAGCACCGATACCGCTCATTGTTGTATAAAGTATGGGGTCGCCTGTTTCTTCATCGAGAATAGCCTCTCCGTCTGAACCGTAACCGGGAACACCACCTGTAATATCAACAGATACGGTATATTCGCCGTCGCCTGTGATCATAGCGTTCTGAAGAACCTCTACTGTTGTAGCGGGATCGTCAGACTTACCCCAGTTGCTTATTGTCCAGCCGCTGTCAGCAAAGCCGAGTGTAGCCTCAGCAGGCTGTAATCTGTCGCCGTTTGATGCGGCAAATGCTGATGTTGCCATTGTTGTTGCCATTGCTGCTGCAACAACGCCTGCAAAAATTTTTCTTAACTTCATAATTTTTATCCTCCGTCTGTTTTTTAAAATAATTTGCTATAACTAATTATATATGAAAACGATTAACTAAGCAATAGACAATATCTCCAAAAAGTGAATATTGTTTATGTAGAAACATTACAAAAATGTGAATATAATTCATAGATAAGTATAATTATCACCGTGCGATTTTCCGCTTTATAACAGAAAAAATTAAAGATAAAAAAATCGGGAAGCCCGATTCAGTACAATACTGGCAACCTGACTTCCCTTATAATTTCTGACACCTTATTTGTGCTATTTCTTTCTACGAACTGTCATAGCCATTGCCGCAAGTCCGCCCACTGCCGCAGTACCTAAGGCTACAAGCTCTACCGCAGGAACGCCTGTGTTGGCGTTGGGCACAGAGTTGTTTACACCTGAAGTGTTATCCTCGTCGGTAGAATACTCAGGTACATTACCTGTACTACCGCCGGGTACAGCCTGCTCAACACCGCTGACAACACCGTCAACGATATCCTCGGCACCACTTATAACGCCGTCAACAACAGTACCTGCACCGCTGACTACGCCTTCTACCGCGTTGGGTGCCGCAGAGGCGCTCATTGTCATTACCGAAAGAGAAAGCACCGCCGCCAGAGCCGCTAATGTCTTTTTCATATTTCTGTCATCCTTTCTTTGTTTATTACGGATGTTATTCCGCAATTCTATTATTACTCGCAAAGGATAACACTATACTGACGACGGTATTCCAAATTTTATTTTAAAAATTCAGCAGGGTCTATCCATTTTTCGTTACATTTTACTGCAAAATGAAGATGTGGTGAAAGCTTTGATTCGCAATCGGAATCACCTGTTCTGCCTATCACCTGACCTGCGTCAACCACAGTCTGCTCTTTTACCGAAAGCGCCTTATCAAGACCATAGTAATGTCCCTCATAACCATCGTAATGGTCAATTATCACGCATATCCCCCACAAGGGATCGTCTCTTACGGCGATAACCTTGCCGCTTGTGGCGGATTTTACCTCCGTGCCCTTTTCTGCGGCGATGTCAATACCATCGTGAGTCTTCCATACGCCGAGGGTTTCGCTTTTTACCAGCTCTCCGTTGCTGTAGGGATTGATAATCTCGCCTTCTACGGGCATAACTCTTTCAGCTGTGATGTTTATGAAATTATTCACATCATCAGTTTCTTTTTCTTCGGATTGCTCTGAGCTTTCCTTGCTCGCCTCTTCCTCCTTGGGGACATTGCCTACGCTGTTATCAACGGGTGACAGAGTGTTTGCCGGGGGAGTATCTTCCACTTCCTTTACTGTCATATCATAGGCAAGCCAGCCTGCTATCACAAGAGCTACCACCGCAAAGATAAGTGCGGCTATATATCCCTTGTCTTTAAAAAATCCTTTTAATTTTTCCATAACGATATCCTTTCAGAAATATATTTTTATCTGCAAGGATATTTTTAACATAAAATTAAGATTTATACATAGGTTTTTGTTAAATGCACATTTAGTCACCTTTTCGATGTTTGATTTGCCATAATTGTAATTGAAATACAAATTTATTTATGATAGAATTATAAATATCAGGGTGCAGCTTCTGCGCCTAAAAGCGTAAATAAAAAGGAGAATATTATTATGATAGCAAAAACACCACCTATGGGCTGGAACAGCTGGGACTGCTACGGTCCTGCGGTGAACGAAGCAACGGTAAAAGCCAATGCTGATTTTATGGCAAAGCATCTTAAACAGTACGGCTGGGAATATATCGTCGTGGATATCCAGTGGTCACAGCCAACAGCCGACAATCACGAATACCACCCCTTCACCGAGCTTTGTATGGACGAATATTCACGTCTTATTCCTGCCGAAAACCGTTTCCCTTCTTCAAAAGGCGGAAAGGGCTTTGCTCCGCTGGCACAGTACGTACACTCCCTCGGTCTTAAATTCGGCATACATATTATGAGAGGTATTCCCCGTCAGGCGGTACACAAAAATACTGCCATAAAGGGAACAGACAAGACTGCAAGACAGATTGCAAAAACCTCTTCTATCTGTCAATGGAATACCGATATGTACGGCGTTGATCCTGAAAAGGACGGAGCAAGAGCATATTATGACAGTCTGTTTGAGCTGTATGCAGGTTGGGGCGTTGACTTTATCAAGATAGACGATATATGCCGTGAGCTTCCCCACGAGGAGAGCGAGCTTATTATGGTCAGCCAGTCCATCCGCGGCTGTGGCAGAGATATGGTGCTTTCACTTTCTCCCGGCCCTGCCATACTTGAAAAGGCAGAGCTTTACAAGCAGTGCGCCAATATGTGGCGTATCACCGATGATTTCTGGGATCAATGGGAGCTACTCTACAATATGTTTGAGCGTGCTGAAAAATGGTGCATTCATTCCGGCGCAGGAAACTGGCCCGACTGTGACATGCTCCCTATCGGCGCTATTCTGCAGGATTACGGTCCTGATAACTACACCAAGTTCACAGAGGATGAACAGATAACCATGATGACCTTATGGTGTATGATGCGTTCTCCTCTTATGATTGGTGGAGAAATGACAAAATTTGACGATTTCACAATGAGTCTGCTGACAAATGCGGAGCTTATCGAGGTGCTGAATAATACCCATTCTGCACACCCCTTATACAGAAAGGTGGTTGACGGAGCGGAGCAGATTGCCTGGTTTACCTCTCACAATGACGGCAAGAGCTATTATATAGCCTTATTCAACTGTGGAGAAAAGGATTGTGAAATCACCGCCGCACTCCCCTTTGCCGCTGATTTTACAGTTACGGATGTATGGAGCAAGGAGGAGCTTTCCGATATCAGCGACAGTATTACAGCGGTTGTAAAGCCCCATGGTGCAAGATTATTCAGACTTACAAGAAAATAAAAGGTGTTGCCTTGACAAATTTCAAAGTGATGTTTCGTGCTACGCACGAAGTGATGCACGGCTACGCCGTGTGATGTTCCGACTCCGTCGGAGTGATGTTTCGTGCTACGCACGAAGTGATGCACGGCTACGCCGTGTGATGTTCCGACTCCGTCGGAGTGATGTTTCGTGCTACGCACGAAGTTGTGGAATCAATTGCCTTTGGCAATTGATGGATTTTAAATTCCGCCTACGGCGGCTCGCCGCTAAACTACAATTTGCCCCGCCGCCGCAGCTGGGGTTATTGTAGCCCCAATCCCCCTAACCCCCTTTCCCCTGAGGAAAGGGGGAA
>JAGAVH010000060.1 GCA_017942025.1 Ruminiclostridium sp.
TTTATTGCTGATTGCACAAATTTTACTTATATCCTTACAAGCTGAAAAAATCATTGTTTTTCGGCTTTGTTGTTATGCCATTTATTTTCCGAAAAAATATATTTTTTTCAGGAAAAAGGCTTGACAAACAGTAACAGGTTTGTCGAACTGAATATAAAACTAACTCCAGAGAAGACGTTTTCTTCTCCGGAGTTTTGTTGTGTTATAAACGAATTGTTATTTTACTGTTCGTTTTCGTAGTAATTCAAGGCTTCTTCGTATAATGCTCTGCATTGTTGTTCATCGTTGTAAGACAAGCAATCATCGGCGTAACTAAACGTAAAGAAAGGCTCTTTTTCGTTCATAGATGAGGGAAGCCTTTGCCATAATTCGTACATTTTTCTGCTGAATTCCTTAATATTGCTTTCCTGATAAACAGACTTCAGAATACCCATTAAGAGGGATCCGAATTTGTCTTGATCGATTGTAGAGGTCTGCATTAAAGAAAACAAATGAAGCATTGCATCCTTGCATTTCATTCCTTCTAAATTCAGGAGCTCTTCATTCGAAGGATCGTTGAGAAACAACTTATCCAGCACAAGCTGATACTCATCGTATCTGCTATATCCTATTGAATATAATAAAGCATATACAAACAGTTCTTCCATAACGCTACCCTATAATTCCGTTTTTATCCATCTATTGACCTTGTCAATGGATACCACAGCTTCGTGCAAGGCACGAAACATCACTCGGCGAAGCCGTACTTCACTATTGCCGACGGCAATAACATCACTTCGTGCAAGGCACGAAACATCACTCTGAAATTTGGCAAGCCAAATTTCAGTCCGCTTCCCAGCTGCCTAAATACTTTTCCTGCTTTTCTGTAAGAGTATCTATCTGTACGTTCCAGTAGCCTAGAATTCTTCTTGCTACTTCCTTATCCACCTCGGCAGGAACGTTTACAGTCATTCTGTCACCATTCTTTATAGCCTTGTGATTTTCTGTCAGATATTTTGCGGAAAGCGCCTGAATAGCAAAGCTCATATCCATGATTTCTGCAGGGTGTCCGTCACCTGCCGCAAGGTTTACAAGTCTGCCTTGTGCTATTACGTTTATTTTCTTGCCGTTAGAGAGCTTGTAGTAGGTGATATTATTTCTTGCAACGCCGCTTTCAACTGCAATTTCTGCAAGTCTTGCCACGTTTACCTCTACGTCAAAGTGACCTGCATTTGATAAAATCGCACCGTCCTTCATATTCATAAAGGAATCCTCTCCTATAACGTCGCAGCAGCCTGTAACCGTTACGAAGAAATCGCCTATCTTTGCCGCTTCGACCATAGGCATTACCTTAAAGCCGTCCATAACTGCTTCCATAGCTCTGATGGGATTTACTTCTGTTACGATAACGGATGCACCGAGTCCCTTTGCTCTCATTGCTACACCCTTACCGCACCAGCCGTAGCCTGCTACGACTACATTCTTACCTGCAACGATAAGGTTTGTCGTGCGGTTTATACCGTCCCATACCGACTGACCTGTGCCGTAGCGGTTATCGAATAAATGCTTGCAGTCTGCATCGTTTACAAGCATCATAGGGAATTTTAGTTCCTTCGCCTTATCCATTGCGATAAGTCTTATAATACCCGTTGTAGTTTCCTCACAGCCGCCTATCACGTTATCTATAAGGTGGGGGTATTCGTTGTGGATAAGATTTACAAGGTCGCCGCCATCATCAATGATGATATTGGGAGCCGCCTCGATTACCGCACAGGTGTGTCTGTGATAGTCCTCAGCGGTAGCGTCATACCAGGCGAATACGTTAAGACCGCCGTGAACCAGCGCCGCCGCCACGTCATCCTGGGTAGAAAGAGGGTTACTGCCTGTGATGTACATTTCTGCACCGCCAGCCGCAAGAACACGGCAAAGATATGCAGTCTTTGCTTCGAGATGTACCGATAAGGCAATCTTTAAGCCTGCAAAGGGCTTTGTCTTTGAAAATTCCTCTTCAATTCCACGGAGCAAGGGCATATTTGCCTTTACCCAGCTTATTTTGGTTTCGCCGCTTTCCCAGAGTTCCGGATTTCTGATTTCGCTCATTTTTAAAATTCCTTTCTTAACCATCTATTCTTTTCATTGTTTCGTTGCAGTGGAAGTAGATTTCCTCTGCGTCAAGATTCTTTATCTCGTAGTTTTCCATTAACAGCTCACCGTCTACCATAAGGCTTTCAACCTCATATCCGCTGGCAGAATAGCACATTGCCGCTATGGGATTGTTAAGAGGCTGCATAGAAGGACAGCTCATATTCATTATCATAATATCTG
This sequence comes from Ruminiclostridium sp., assembly GCA_017942025.1. Lineage (GTDB taxonomy): Bacteria > Bacillota > Clostridia > Oscillospirales > Ruminococcaceae > Ruminiclostridium_E. Next base: position 2,305 of record JAGAVH010000060.1, read on the forward strand.
ATTTTGCTCCTTCTCTTAAAACGCCTGTATCGGAAAGATCGAGTGCCTTTGCACCCGTTTCTGTAGCCATTTTAAGAGTCTGCTGGGCGGTAACCGCCTGGGCAGTTCTTGTATTGCCCTTATGCGCAAGGGAGATGAAGTTCATATCGCTGAACATATTGAGAGTGTTGTTGCTGGCGGCACTATCAGTACCTATGCAGAGTCTTACTCCCTTTTCCAGCATATCGGGGATACGGGCAAAGCCGTTACCGAGCTTTGCATTGCTTATGGGGTTTGTAGCTACAAAAACTCCTCTTTCGGCAAGTATCTCAATGTCCTTATCGGAAAGCTGTACGCAATGTGCCGCTACCGTGTGGAAGTCGAACATTCCCATATTGTCAAGATACTCTACGGGAGAACAGCCGTGCTGTGCATAGCAGTCTTCAATCTCCTTAACCGATTCAGATAGATGAATATTGATTCCCATATTATATTCCTTCGCCTTTTCCATAACAAGCTCCAGATATTCTCTGTCGGTCGTATAGATGGCGTGAGGTCCCATCATGAATTTAAGTCGCTTATTGCCGCCGTACTTTTCCATATCGTAGAGGGTATCCTCAATTCTTCTGATACCGCCCTCGTCGTTTCTGCCGTTACCTACAAGACCTCTTGTGATAACTGCCTTCAGTCCGCTTTCGCTTACCGCTCTTGTTACGTCCTCACGACAGATGTTCATATCTAAAAATGCAGTAGTACCCGTTCTTATCATTTCAAGGCAGGCGAGCTTTGTACCCCAGTACAGATCGTCGGGGGTCAGCTTGTCCTCCATAGGCATAATTCTACCGAAGAGCCAATCGTGGAACATAAGATCGTCAGCACTGTTTCTGAATACTGACATATAGCTGTGGGTATGGGCGTTTACAAGACCTGCGGAGGCAAGTCTGCCCTTGCCGTCAATTATCTTGTCAGCGGCAAAATCCTCTGCCTTTCCGATTTTTGTGATAGTATCATCTGTAATACAGATATCACATTTTTCCGTCTTAAAGCCGTCGCCGTCGGGTAAGATTGCAGTAATGTCTTTGATAAGTGTATTCATAGCTTTTCCTTTCTTTTTACGTAGCTTTAACCAGCTTCGTTATTCTGAAGCTCACCTTTTCGTCGATATATGCTTCCTTGTAGCCTCTGTCTATGAAGAATTTGTAGTTTTCTTCGTAGCGTGCCAGAGATTTATCAAGAAGTATAATATCTGAAAGGGGAGTATTTTTATCAGTCGCTAGAGTGTGGGCAGGAGGAGCATATAATTCCTTCTGCTTATATAAAGCAGGGATAAAGAAGGTGTCCGCCGTAATGCTTTCCTCTGTCACGGGCATAGCTTCAAGATAACTTATGACTGCATTATGTTTCGGATTGTCGATATAGTTAAGATTTATCAGCATACCCGTCATAGTGGATATAGTCATCATTGCCGCTGCAACAACGGAAAAGGCGGTAACGCATTTTCTCTGCTCGTATTTAAGATCCCTTAAATTCATTGCAAACAGCCACATCAGTATTGCACCCGTTCCGAAGGAATACTGGAAATATATCGAATACTGATAGGAATAATCAGGCATAAGGTTAACCAGTATAAAGGGTATCAGCAGAATGTATCTGTGAAATTTCTTTGTTATCAGAGGCATAAAGGCGAGGGGCGTCAGCATCTGTATAACGTACACCGCCTTATCTCCCGTAAGGAGATTTGAAAGGGCGTAGGCAGGGTTTAAAATGACCGACATGATAACGGTTATAAGTCCGCCGTTTTCGTTATACATATATTCCTTATACCGCCAGGTCATAATACCCAGTCCCTGACTTTCAAGATAAGCACAACAGATAGCAAAGTAAATTACCGATATAGCAAATACAAGTATACCTGTTTTTCTCATCTTACTGCTTCTGTCGGAGAATATCAGATACAGACCGATTATTGCCGCATATACCGCCGCATCCTCCTTTATCGAAAGGGTAAGGATAGTAAATATAACGGTAAGCGGTATGCTTTCTCTTTCTATTGCATAGAAAAGCCACATCAGGAAGGGAACCAGCAGACAGTTTTCGTGCATATCGTAATTACAACCGCCGATAAAGGCAGGGTAAAGGGTAAAGGTCACGCATACAAGAGCAGTCTTGAATCTTGTAAGGCCATATCTTCCACATATCAGAAAAAGCGGAACAACTCCTGACAAAATAGCAAGTCCCTGCAATATCTGGAGCGTTATCGGATGGGGATATATCATATAGAAGGGGAGCAGTAGAAAGTATGCAGGAGAAACGTGTACCGAAAAATGGGACAGAAGATAATTTCTTTCCACGGTTGTAACTGCGCCCATACCATCCTTCATATTTTCAAACATCTGTGTGAAGATACCAAAATCAAAACAAGGTGCGCTGAGAGTATAATATCTCGCTATAGTTGACATTATGGTAAAAAGCAGCATAATCGTACAGCCGCATATTATAAGGACGGTAGCGGTGCTTGTCACCGCTTTACCTGCTTTCAGTCTGTGTCGTCCGATAGTCTGCCATATAACAAGAGCAAGAAAGGGAGCGAGAGCTATAAAAATCCCGATACCCCTTCCTTTTTCAAGAAAATATGCAAAGCTTAAATAACAGCAGGATATAGCGGTCATAATAAAGAGCATAAAGGCGTCGGTATTATATTCTTTTATAAGGGGAATAAATTTTAAAATTGTAAGCACAAGATAGCCTACCGCAAAGGTTCCGATAAATACAGCTATATTTATTTCTATCGGGAAATCCTTGGTGAAGATTTGACCTTTGTTCATATACTGAAAAAGGCAGGCGAAAAGATACCCTGCAATTATCCTCATCAGATAAAGAGAGCCGTAGTTATCGTTTTTTATTTTGTTTTTAAAATCAGCTAAAATAACTTTTAAATCCATAATAAAAACCTCTTTTACTATTGTAGCATAACTATGAAAAAATTGCAACAAAAAACGCTCTGTAATTACTGTACAGAGCGTCTCAGTGTGTAGACAAAGTCATTTGTCTACACACTGTCAGACGATGAAAAACGCACGTCAGCCATTGATTTTGACCTGTTCGGTCAAAATCGTCAACCGCCGCCGTCGGCATACGAACGGCAAGGATGCCGTAAAGCGAACACCAAAAGTGCATCACGACGATGCACAACAAAGTGTTCGCATAAGGTACGTTAGACGTCAGTTGACGAAGTAAGCAAAAATGCTTTAGGGGAGCCGTTTGCGGCTCCCCTAAAATTCTATGTTGCGATTTTTATTTATACACCTAAATTAATATAAATTGCCTGCATTTTTGCGGTGCGTGAGTTTGTCTTCAGTCTGAAACGCTCTGTAGTTACTGTACAGAGCGTCTTTTAACCATTGTTTTCTTTTTATGATAAATATTATAAGGGTTACGATGCCCGCAACAAAGAGCAGAGAAAGTGCTACCGTAACTATTATCGTATTTGAAAGAGGGAAGGATTCCTTTTCTGCGGAGGAAGTATCCGTATTTACGCTTTCGCTGTCAGAGGAATTATCCGTTTTATTTCCGTTCTGACCTGATTCCGTATTGCCGCCGCTTTCCGAATTGTTGTTGCCGCCTTCAGGTACGGAGGAGGGTGTATCAGCTTCGCTCTGTGTCACATCCGCCGATTCGTTGCTGCTATCAGAAGAAGCGGAGCTGTTATCAGGTGCAGGTGTGCCGTCGGGCTTCGGTGTGTTGTTCTGATTGTCCTTTGTAGTGGTGGACGGCTTTTCCGAGGGCTTTGACGGAAGGGCAGGAGCTGGCACGGTTGTGATGGGTGGTATCACGGGATTATTGGGACTAAGGGGATTATCGTCTTCTATAGGATTATCATCTGTCGGCAATCTGTCGGTAGCCGGAGGATTTGTCTGAGCGGGGATGTTATCTCTGTATTCCTCATAATGACATCTTTCACAATGGCAGAGTACTTTGTTTCCCTGCTCGGTATAGCTGAAATCGTGTCCTAACGGTGATAGCTCGGTATAGGATATCTGCACCTTACATCTGCTGCAGATGTAGGAATCGTAACCGCCGTTAAGACAGTCAGGCTTTACTCTGATATATTCGCTGAAGGTGTGAGGACAGTATTCGTCGTCATCGCTTCCTGCGTCAAATCCGCTTTCTGAATTTCTGTCGAAATCCTTATCTATTCCATAGGATATGCTTTCTGTCCATACGTCTGTAAAATAGGTTATGCCGGGGAGAGTGTCTATATCCTTTATTGAGAAGGTGCCGAGTGATACCTTTCTTTCGCTGACCTTTCCTCCGTTTACCTTGTAGGCGTCGCTGAAATCAAATATTGCGGTTATGTCTACGGTATCACTTCCGTAGTTGTAGGTGCATTCTGCCTTCATAGCGATAACGGGAGCGTTTACACCTGATTTATCGTAAGGCTCTATACTACAGATGTTTTTTGAAAGCTCAGTATCCGTGCCATCGGTATAAATATTGCCGTTTACGTTATTGCCGGGCTTGCCTGCGCCGAAGGAGGAAATATCCGTGCTTGTTGCTTTGGTCATTTTGCCCCACTCTATTGGCAATATACCACCGGTGTTTTTGTTTATGCCGTATTGTTTGCCGTTAAGGGCCTTTTCCATTTTAAACGTGTAGGTACGAAGTGCATAATTGTTTTGCAGAGATACCTTTACTCCGTAATAATATCTGTCGTCTTCGCCGTAAATGATAACGGGAGTATCTCCTACGGGGTTGTTGCTTAAGGGGATGGTCATATCCGCCTCAAAATACATATATTTATTTTTATGAGAGGTGTCTGCAAAGGTAAAAATCGGTGGCAGAGTCTTTATACCCTTGTTTGCATTAGGCTCACTGTTCAGATAGCAGGACTCTGATAACAGTACCCTCACCTTATCGCTATCAGGATTCTTACCTGCTTCAATAAGAGATACCTGCGGTGCTTTTATACTTGTGTTAAAGGGAGAAACAAAGGGTGTTCTCTTCAGATAGGATGCTGTAATACCTCCTGATTCCTTTGTCTTGTTTCCGTTTTTATCCGTGATTACAAGACTGTCAGAAGCGGCAAAATCAAAATCGTATATCGTAAGACCTTTCCTGTCGCCTGACATATCGTCAAGCTCATATTTCAAATCGAATACAAGTCCGCCGGGATATACGGGAGTCAGAGTCTGGCTGTTATTGGATTCAGGATAATAGTAAAGGGAGGGTGTGCTTCCGCCCCAGAGCCATATAAGAGTACCGGGGATGATATTTTCGTGGCAGGTGTTGGGGTTATAGCTATACGTCTGATTTTCGGTAACCTGCCAGCCTCCCTTTGCCATAGAGGAAAGGTCAATCTGATTGTTCTTACAGTTTTCCTTTACAAGTGTATCCGAGCATAACACCTGCACCATTTCGGGAGTAGATTCCTTATGTCCTGAAAGATTGGCGGCTATTCTTGCATCGGAAATTGACGTTACCATCTTGCCACCCTTATTATAAAGAGTAGTTCTTCCGTCAAAGCAGAAATAGGTTGTGTATCTTGTTTCAGCGTCGCTGAATACGTTACCCACAATCTTCACGCCGTCGCTTATATGCATCTGGGTGATATTGCCTGCCTTTATTTCGGCAGACCATTTGTCCCTTTGAATATTGTCAGGGCCTGCAAGATGATTTGTTATACTTGTCGTTGCACAATGGGTAAGGTTGTTACCGATAAATATATCGTTCCTTCCGAACTGGAAATTCCACACGTAGTCAAACACGTTGCCCGTGTATATGGAATTGCCGTCACCCTTCAGCTTAAAGCCGTTGGTCATCTGCATAAATTCTATCCAGTTGCCTCTGAAGGAGGATTTCACAATATCGGTATCTGTAAGATAATAAGCATAGCTGTAGCCTACGCCGTAGTCGCAAAGACTGCCTGTGCCGTAGCTGTAACGCATTGCGGAACTATTTAATATACAACGCTTCATTATTCCGTAGGGGTTATACTGATTGTAGCCCTCTTCGATAACTGAATTGTCAAAGGTACATTCTTCAAAAGCCGCTTCCATATATCCGAAGCGATAGTTTGATATATGCATTTTATCAAAGCGCACCTGATAGAAAACCGTTCCTGCCTTGTCGGTATCCTTTACGTATCCCACGTTATCGGGATATACTCGCATATTAAGGAAATAACCGCTTACCTTCCCTGTGTCTTTGCAATCCTGAACAAAGCCGCCCGTCTTTTTAAGAGCGGAATTACCCACCGCAAGTGAGAAACCGCCGCCTACCAGCACTTCGTTCTGGGTATTCTTACCGCCGTTGCATACTACTCTGTAGGTACTGCCGCCCCTTAACAGTATCGGAGTTGTTATAGTGAAGGTGCCTTCTACAACGAGGATATCTCCCGTTTTTGCAATCGTATCAAAGGCCTTCTGTATAGCGGGACTGTCACCGCCTTTATCATCGGCGGTAGCACCAAAATCGGTAAGATATACTACCTTTCTGCCGTTTTTTAAATCGTTATAATACTGTGTGGCTACGTTTTTGTCAAGATACAGCTCATCTGCGCCAACATTTCCGAGCTTTCCGTAGCCGAGAGTTTCATTTGAAGCGGGGTTATAAAAGCAGGACAGATCTATTTTTTTATTGGCATAGGGATCGTAATAAATGCAGGCATCCTTTGAGGATTTTTTCGAGAGATAGTATTTAGTATGCCATTGACTGCTCATGCCGTTGTTTTTGGGGTTTATATTGTCGCTTATGATGTCATCCTTTTTATAGCTTGATATTTTATAGGAATTATCCATAATCTGAACGCCGGGAATGATGGTGGATCTGGATTCGTTTTTGAAAAAGCCAAAGCGGAAAAGATCGGTATCGGTCATATCCGTTTCTTCGAATCGACAACCCGTGATGGTAGTGCCCTTGACGAGATTTATTATGCAGGAGCGTCCGTCTGCAGTCATTTTATTGTATTCGTTTTCTCTGTTATCATAGAGATTCGTATGTATTACGTAGGCGTCGGAGCCTTTGTAGGATTTGCTGTATTCCTTATATCCCAATGACTCGAACATATCGGCAATCGCCTTATAGGAGCAGTTTTTGAAAAGACATCCCGATACGGCGTTGACAGACGTGCCGGGAGAATAAAAATGGATGGAATACACGTTTTCGTAGGTGTTATTCGAGTAGGTAACGCCATAGGTGTCCGAAACGCCTTTACCGTAGAAAAAGCTCTTTACATAGTTATTGCTGAAGGTGGTAAGATTGGGACCTATACCCGTTGTGAAAAGAGGCAGATCCATATGTCCGTCTTTTTCGATAACACCGCCGTAGAAATAGTTATCATGTATAAAGCAGTCGATAAAGTGCGTGCCGTCCAAAGCCACAAGACAAGGTCCGAAGGTGTTGTCCTGAACGTGTGTGCACATATGTCCCTTTACCTGCTTTAACGGAGCGGCAAAGCCTGAAATGGTACAGTTTTTGAGTCTGAACCAGGATATATTCATACCCTCAAAGCAGTAATAATTCTGAACAGGCTTTATATAAGGATTAAGGGTATTGGAATGTATGGTAGCGGCAGAGGACGATATATTGAAGGAGGAATGAGAAGCCTTTGCCACAAAGGTTATATCCGTAATGCTTCCGCCCTGATAGTAGGTCTGATTGGTGGCGGCTTTGAAAAGTGCGGTATCATTGCTTTCGCACACGAAAACAGTCTTTCCGTATACGCCGTTAAGGTGGAACTCTCCCCATACCTTGATAGTGCCGCCGAAATAATATACGCCCTCTTCTATGCGTATTTCGTATCCATCCCTGCCCGAAGCTACGTTGTTAGCCTCCTCGTTTATGGCATAGGTCAGCATTTCGGTATAGTCGTAACCCTTCGCCGTACTTCCGGGGAATTTCAGCTGCCCTGAACTGTCCTTCAGCGTTTCGTAATAAGAGGGGAAAAGGTGATATTTTGTATTTCTGTAGCTGTCGTTGTTGGTATCGTTTTCCGCTTTTGCACCAACCTCGCCTATAACACCGTAGTGAACGGCGTTATCGTTGGGATCGTAATTTATGGAATAAGTCCCTGTGTCGCTTACCGCAAGATCCTGAGAATTTACACCTGCCGTACCACCGGGATATACAATAGCGTTCTGCGGCAGCATAACGCTTCCCATAAGAACTGAAAGTAAAACTGATACAGAAAGCGCAAGAGAAAGAAATTTCGTTACTCTTTTCACAAATAATACCTCCGACAATTTTTCTCTATTATACAACAGCTATGTAATAATTTCAATAGATTTTTGGTAAAAATTTCACTTAAAAAAAAGACTCCGTCAATAAGGCGGAGTCATAGTTATTTCTATTCAATCGGACAAGGCGGAAGATATTTGGAAAACACCCTCACGTACCTTGAATTTACAGTTACGCTTGTAATCTGTGAAAAGGGGATTATGGTATTGTCATAAAGCCAGTAGCCTTCGGCGTCAAATTCCCGAAGGAGCAGAAAATCTCCGTGAACTTCGGCAATTCTGCCTATAGCAAACTGACATTCTTCCGGATCGTCGGATTCCTTTTCGATAATTATATTTTCATTTGCGGCGTTAAGATTTCTGAAAACACTGTGCCAGTCGGAGATATCAATTTCAGGGATATCAAGCTCATCAAGGAGTCCCTCTGCGATATCTATTTCAAGGCACTTATCATCCTTTATCTTTACGCTTACCACATCTTCAATTCTTCTTATCGTATAGCCGTCGATTGAAAAATCATCCTCGTTTGCACCAAGGAAAAGGTCCTTTCCGACCGCTATTGGAAAATAGTAAAAATAATTCGGATCATAGTCAAAATACACGCGGCATATCTTCGGGTCTTCTATTGCCGATGCAAGAACTATTCTGATTTCATCTGCGGTCAGGGTTATCACCTCTTTCAGCTTTCAAGTATAACCTCGGGTTTTTCTATCTCTGATACGTCGTTCATATTTTTTATTTCAAGAACGTAGTTTATATTCGTAACAATGCTCTGCGTATCATCCTGGGAGGCTTTGCCTATCTGCTCCATCTTAGTAAGATAGCCTTCGCTGTCAAGAGTGTATATTACCTTGAAGGAAACGAGATTTCCCACAAGTCCCAGCTGATTTTTCATAGAGCTGTTAAGAGCATTATGATCGTAGGTAAATTCAATAACCTTGCCTTTATCGGTGTTCGTTACCTTTGAATCGGTTATGCTTTCACCCTTCAAGAATATCATTCCCTCGTCAACCATTGACATTTTGGCTATCCTCGTATAGAAATGATAGTTCTCATCTCCCTCGACAAGTGTCTTCCATTCGGTCTTGTCAAAATATGAGTATTCATATCCGTTGTGATGCTCGTAAAGGGTTATTTCTCCATCTGTACCAAAGTAGCTGTAGGAAAGTCTGTCCTGAATATCGTATAAAAAGCTGAGCTTCTGTGTTACTTCGCCCTTTTCTGCATCGGTTATCGTAAGCTGTGCAGAGTTCAGCGAGGCATAGAGCTTTCTTGCATTTACGACATCGTCATATCCCTCTATATGAGAATAGCTTTGCTGACAGGCTGTGCAGACAATGAGCACTATCAGTGCCAAAGCCGAAGCTAAAAGTTTTTTTATCATAATGAGCCTTTCTTTTGCTGTAAAATATGTTAAAAATAAAGCCACTGAATAAGAATCAGTGGCTTATCGATGCATATCGCAAACAATCTGTTATTATTCTGCAAAACCGCTTTCTACGAGCTTTACAAGTCCTTCAACAGCGAGCTGTTCGTCAGAACCGTCAGCGATGATTCTGATTGTTGTACCACCAACGATACCGAGAGAAAGGATACCTAAAAGGCTCTTTGCGTTTACTCTGCGCTCTTCCTTTTCAACCCAGATGGATGACTTGTATTCGTTAGCCTTCTGAATGAAGAATGTTGCAGGTCTTGCATGTAAGCCAACCTGATTCTTTACGCTTACTTCTTTAACGTACATGATTAACTACCTCCGTCGATTAGTTTTTACTTTCCGATAGACAAAGCCCCAAAGCTGTGTCCGTTAGTTATTAGTATAGCCTTATTTCTGTTTTTCGTCAACTGCCTTTTGGCATTTCGTCAATTTTTCTTCTATTATTTTTGTATTTTGCTCAATAGTCCTTTAGCAATTCGTAGTTTTTTATGGATATTGCACAAAATATTTTCAACATTGTATCAAAGATATACATCAGTTTTCAACATCCGACAGGGTTTTATCCTTTGTTTCAAAGCCTGCCATAATCTCGTTTTCCCACAGCATTTCACCTATATAATCGGCAAAAACCACTTCATAAGGGATTTCGTGTGCTATGACCATATCCAGAAGTGCCGAGTACATACGAAGGATATCCTGTGCCTTTTCCGTTTTGAAGTAAATCACCGCATTTTTAGGGCAATCTGCACAAAAAGGATCAGGGAGATTTTCCCTAAACCATATTTCTGCCCTTTTCCATTGCTTTTGCTCTCTGTTTGTAAGTATCCTTTTTCTTGCCAGATACCCCATCAGAGTAAGTAGCTCCGGCTTTCTGCCGTTTTTATCGGGTTTTCCGCCCTGAACTCTGACAAATCTTGCATAGGGCTTGTTACCGTCAAAGCTATCGAACAGCAGCTCGGGGCGTTTTCTTTTAGTTACCTCGAAGGATGCTTCTTCCTGCCATTTTAAGATGTTTTCGTGGTGTCCCGTAAGAAGCACCTCGGGGACCCTTCTGCCTCTCCATTCTTCAGGCCTTGAATACTGGGGATGCTCCAGCATTCCGTTATAGTGGCTTTCTATAGAATAGGCGTCTGAATTGGGCAGTACGCCCTCCTGCATTCTGGCTATAGCGTCGACAAGAGTAAGAGCAGGTAATTCTCCTCCAGTCAGCACATAGTCACCGACGGAAATCTCCTCCACCTGAAGCTCGTCTAAAACTCTCTGGTCAACGCCCTCATAATGTCCGCAGAGTATAATGAGGTTATCGAGTGCGGAAAGCTCCTTAACCTTACTCTGGGTGAGCGTTTTACCCTGAGGTGACATATATATAATTTTAGCATTTTCATCCGTTTTATTCCTTATATCGCAGATACAGTCATAAATAGGCTGTGCCTGCATAACCATACCCGTACCGCCGCCGTAGGGCTTATCGTCAACACGGTTATGCTTGTTATCGGTATATCTGCGGATATCGTGGCACTCTATTTCTATAAAGCCTGCCTCTCTGCCTCTGCCGACTATACTTGCAGATAATACCGATTCGCACATATCGGGGAAAAGGGTAGCTATATCGATTCTTATCATTCGCCCTTTATCTCCTCTTCGTCCTCGAAAAGTCCGTCAAGAGGTCTTATTATCATTTCTCCGCCGTCAATATCCACCTCTAAAAGTACCTCGGGGATGGCAGGGAACATAAGCTGACCGCCCTTTTCAGTCTTGATGGAATATACGTCTGCCGCACCATTCTGATATACGTCGTCTATCTTTCCGTAGATTTTGCCTGAGTCCGCATCCTTTACGGTAAGACCGATAAGGTCCTGAATAAAATATACATCCTCGGGTAATTCTGCGTCGTCGCGATTCATATAAAGCATCTTGCCGACAAGTGTCTTTGCCTGTTCAACGGTATCAATACCCTTTAATTTAAGTATGGCGAGAGTCTTGTGAGGGCGAGCGTTGGTTACCTCGAATTCCTGCTTTTCCTTGCCTAAAAACAGTCTGTCAAAGCTGCATATAACCTCTGCGCTGTCGCAGTAATACTGCACCCTGAATTCTCCTTTTAAACCCTGGGTAGCTACTATTTTTCCTATCTCAAGATACTGTTTTCTCATATATACCTCTTATTCAATAAATTTTAATATATCAAGCGGCTTTTGTGCAATATACTTTGCACCGTTTTCTATAAGCTCGTCCTTTTTGCGAAAGCCCCATAATACCCCAAGCGGAGTAAAGCCGGCATTTTTCGCCGTCTGCATATCAACGCCACTATCCCCGATGTAGAGTACGTCTGATGGCGTTACGCCAAGGCTTTCCATAACAGACAGGGCGCCCGAAGGATCGGGCTTTGCCTTTATACTGTCGTCAAGTCCTCTTATACGTCCGAAGATATCCCTGCCGAAATACTCTTCTACCACCTTTACCGCTATACCGTGCGCCTTGTTTGTGATGACGCCAAGCTTCAGTCCTTTTCTGCAAAGTGTATTGAGAAGCTCCTTTATATCATCATAGGGTGCAGTCTTGTCCTTGCTGTGAAGTGCATAATATTCGCTGAACATTGAAAGAGCCTTGCTATGAAGCTCCTGTCTGTCAGCAGGCAGACATCTTTCTATCAGCTTTGGTATGCCGTTGCCGACAAAGTATTTGTAGCTTTCATAATCGTGAGTAGGTAGTGACAGCTCCGATAATACGTGGTTTGCGCTGTCCGCAAGGTCTGAAAGCGTGTTTAAAAGTGTTCCGTCAAGGTCGAAAATAACTGCTTTGTATTTCATAAAATCACCAATATTATTATATAGTCAAATTTCTTTTCTGTCAACATAAAGAAATAATCAGCAATTTATTTTGTTCAAATTTGCCAAAATCTATTGATTTATTAAAAATTTATGGTAAAATAATTAGTATAAAGTAAGCACCGAAAGGAAACGTTTTTTATGGCTACGTTACTTATAAATATCAATGACAAAAAGGGAAGAATAAATCCCGAGATATACGGACATTTTTCCGAGCATTTAGGAAGATGCATCTACAACGGAATTTACGTTGGCGAGGATAGCTCAATACCCAACACCAAGGGTATCAGAAACGATATCATTGAGGCATTTAAAAATATCAGAATGCCTGTACTCCGTTGGCCCGGCGGATGCTTTGCTGACGAATATCACTGGAAGGACGGTATCGGTCCCAAGGCAGACCGAAAGAAGATGATAAATACCCATTGGGGCGGCGTTACCGAGGATAACAGCTTTGGTACACACGAATTCTTCGATATGTGCGAGCTTATCGGCTGTGAGCCTTACCTTGCAGGGAATTTAGGCTCAGGTACAGTAGAGGAGCTTTCTCAGTGGATAGAATATATCACATCCGATGATATTTCTCCTATGGCTGACCTTCGCCGTAAGAACGGCAGAGAAAAGGCGTGGAAATTAAAATATCTCGGTATCGGCAACGAAAACTGGGGATGCGGCGGCAATATGGAGCCTTCCTATTATTCCGACCTTTACCGCAGATACCAGACCTACTGCAGAAACTACAGCGGCAATGAGCTTTATAAAATCGCCTGCGGTCCCAATGCAGAGGACTACAACTGGACAAGAGTTCTTACCGATAAGGTAAAGCACTGGCATACAAGAGCGATAAGCCTGCACTATTATACAGTTCCGTCGGGCAACTGGGATGATAAGGGAAGTGCTACAGACTTTACCGACAGCGAATATTATAAAACTCTTGAAAAGACGATGTATATGGAAACCCTCATCACAAAGCACCTTGAAGTTATGTCGATGAATGATCCCGAGCATAAGATAGGTCTTATCGTTGACGAGTGGGGTACCTGGTACAACGTAGAAGAGGGAACAAATCCCGGCTTCTTATATCAGCAGAATACAATGCGTGACGCGGTTTTAGCGGCAAAGAACCTTGATATATTCAACAGTCATTGCGACAGAGTTGTTATGGCAAATCTTGCCCAGGCGGTAAATGTTCTTCAGGCGCTGATTCTTACTGAGGGTGAGCAGATGATTCTTACTCCCACCTATCACGTATTTGACCTTTATAAGCGCCATCAGGGAAGTGAGCTTTGCTACAGCCATATCGACAGCGGTAAGGTTGAAGGCTTCAATCTCGACGAGCTTTCAAAGAGCGTATCTCTTAACGAAAAGGGTGAAATGGTAATAACCATTTCCAACTGCTCACTTGACAAGGCGCAGGATATAGAAGCAATAATTCCTCAGTTCAGCTTTGACAAAATTTCTGCAAGAATTTTAAAGCAGGATGTAAGAGCATATAATACCTTTGACAATCCCGAAAATGTAAAGATAGAGGAATATAACGGCGTTACAAAAACTGCTGACGGAATCAGCTTCAACATTCCTCCCTGCAGTATTATGGAAATCGTACTTTCATGAATGCAATCTGTAAAAGATGTCTTTTAAAGGAAATGAGCGAAGCGTCATACCAGAATATAGCCGAGCTTATTTCACTTATTCCTACCGATAAAAAAGCAGAGGACGGTCTTTATAAAAACAGACTTGATATCTGTAAAGGCTGTGACTGCCTTACAAACGGTATGTGCAGTAAATGTGGTTGCTTTGTGGAGCTGAGGGCGGCATACAGTCACACCCGATGCCCACATGAAAATAAATTATGGTAAATTATTAAATTTAAGAAAGGTCTGAAAAGCTATGGCAAATATGAATAAACTCCGCCGTGATTACGGCGATAATATCCTCTGGACAGGTAAAAAGTGTTTTATGGGACTTCCTCTTTCATTTACACGTTATGTCATTACAGATGAAGTGCTTTACACAAGAATCGGCTTCTTCAATATCAAGGAAGATGAAGTAGAGCTTTACAAGATAGTTGACAAGACTATGAAGTTTACTCTGGGTCAAAGAATATTCGGTTGCGGCACAATCTCCGTTACCGCAAGAGATTGCGATACACCGGACAAGCATCTTATTTCCATCAAGAAGCCAAGAGAGGTAAAGAAGATACTTGACGAGGCGGTAAGGCTCCAGCGTGACAAGTATATGGTAAGAGGCAGAGATATGATGGGCGCAGGTATTCACGATCATAGTGAAGCAGATGCGGCTCTTGACGATATGCTGGAATACTGATGGTGAACTGTGGAACAGATTAAGGAGATAATAAAACTCGGCATAAATCCGAAAAACTGGGGCATGCTTTTCAGAAAATACCGTGAGATAATTATGTATATTATCTTTGGTGCACTTACAACTCTTGTGTCTATTGTGACCTACTTTGTTGTGAGAAATGTATTCCCTGATGAGCAGAGTGTGCCCGAATTTCTCAAATGGACCTACAGACTCAGCTTTGGAGAAGGCGACTCTTCTACGGTATTACCAAACATCATTTCCTGGATAGTATCGGTAACCTTTGCTTTTATCACAAACAGGATATGGGTATTCAAGAGCAAGGTGAAGGGAGTAGGAAAAATACTTCTTCAGGCAGGTAGCTTTTATGCCGCAAGACTGTTCACATTATTCGTGGATTTAGCAATAATGTATCTGCTTGTAAACCTGCCGAATATACAGAATGGCTTCTACGAATTCTGTATCAAGGTGTTGTCTAACATCATTGTACTCGTGCTGAACTATATTTTCAGCAAGCTGTTTATATTTAAGAAAAAACAATAATAACCGCCCAAGTGTACTTCAGAACGCTTGGGCAGTTTTGTTGCTAAAAAAATACTACCCGAAAAAGAGTTTTACTTCTTTCTTTTTCGGGTAGTTCTGTTTATGCAGTTACAATGCTGTCAGCTTTGTGTAATTTCAGCTTTTCTACAGCCTGTTCTCTCATCTTGTACTTTAATATCTTACCTGCCGCATTCATGGGGAAGCCGTCAACAAAGTCAACGTATCTGGGTACCTTGTGCTTTGCCATATGGGAGCGTACAAAATCCTTGATTTCTTCCTCTGTAGCGGTTTCGCCCTCCTTCAGTACGATGCACGCCATGATTTCTTCGCCGTAGCTTTCATCGGGAACGCCGATTACCTGAACATCCTTTATCTTGGGATTTGTATATAAGAATTCTTCAATTTCCTTGGGGTAGATGTTTTCACCGCCACGGATGATCATATCCTTGATACGGCCCGTAATCTTGAAGTAGCCGTCCTTTGTGCGTCTTGCCAGGTCGCCTGAATGTAACCAGCCGTCAGCGTCGATTGCCGCCGCAGTAGCCTCGGGCATCTTGTAGTAGCCCTTCATAATGTTGTAGCCTCTTGCACAGAATTCGCCGTCTGTTTCATCGGGTAATTCTTCGCCTGTTTCAGGATCGACAATCTTACACTCAACGCCGAAGATAGGACCGCCTACCGTATTTACTCTCGCTTCGATTGAATCGGAGGTCTTGCTCATTGTGGTTGCAGGGCTTGCCTCTGTCTGACCGTAGGTGATGCAGATTTCAGGCATATGCATCTTTTCGATAACCTCTTCCATAACCTTGATAGGACAGGGAGAACCTGCCATAATACCTGTTCTCATATGTGAGAAATCAGTCTTGTCGAAGTTTTCATTTTCCAGCATTGCAATGAACATTGTAGGAACGCCGTGGAAGGCTGTAATCTTCTCCTGGTTGATACAATGCAGACCCTTTCTGGGAGAGAAGGCTGTGATAGGACTCATAGTAACGCCGTGGGTTACTGATGCTGTCATAGCCAGTACCATACCGAAGCAATGGAACATAGGCACCTGAATCATCATTCTGTCTGCTGTGGATAAGTCCATGCAGTCGCCGATAGCCTTACCGTTGTTTACTACGTTGTAGTGTGTCAGCATAACGCCCTTGGGGAAGCCTGTTGTACCTGAAGTGTACTGCATATTGCATACATCGTGCTTGTCAATGGCACGGCGCATATTTTCAACCTCGCTTAAGGGTACTGTTTCGGATAATGCCATAGCCTCATCCCAGGTGAAGCAACCGGGCTGCTTTGAATCTGTTGTGATAATGCTCTTCAGTCTGGGGAGCTTTGCGCTGTTTAACTTGCCGGGTTCGCAGTCCTTCAGCTCGGGGCACAGCTCGTTCATAATAGCTACATAGTCGCTGTCCTTGTAGCCGTCAACCATTACAAGTATATCCGTATCGGACTGGCGGAGCAGATATTCTGCCTCGTGTACCTTATATGCCGTGTTTACTGTTACCAGCACCGCACCAATCTTTGTAGCCGCCCAGAAGGTGATGTACCAGGCAGGTACGTTTGTTGCCCAGATAGCAACGTGACTGCCCTTCTTTGCACCCATTGCGATAAGTGCACGGGCAAAGGTGTCAACATCATTTCTGAATTCGGGATAGGTTCTTGTATAGTCAAGCTCAGTATATCTGAACGCATACTGATCGGGGAATTCTTCGCATACTCTGTCCAGTACGTCAGGGAAGGTGTAGTCGATGATTCTTTCCTTGGGCCAGATGTACTTGCCTGTGCCTCTGTTGTCAGTCTGTAAGGGGTGCTTATGCTTTTTCTTTCTGTAGGACGCCATAAAGTTCATATACTGAGGGAATACGATACCTGCGTCGCACAGATTATTTGACCAGCGCTTTACCCACTCCAGAGATACATAACCCTCATAGCCTGTAGCCTTCAGAGAATCCAGCATATCCTGAAGAGGCATATCGCCTTCGCCCATCAGCTTGTACTGTAACTGACCGTCAGCCATTACGCTGTCCTTTACATGGCAGTATCTTATATATGTGCCAAGATTTGCAATGGTATCTGCGGCGCTTTCACCACAGTAACGGTAGGGGTGATGCATATCCCATAATGCCGCAACCTCGCTTCTGCCCACCTTGTCGAGTAATGCACGCAGACGCTTTGTATCTGCATATACGCCGTTTGTTTCAACCAGCAGAGTAACATTGCACTTTTCCTTTGCAATATCAGCAAGCTTTGTCAGAACAGAAGCTACGTAATCATCGTCAACCTCGTCAACGGGCATAGGCTCCTTGTCACCGAGTATTCTGATATAGGGAGTGCCGAGCTTGTCTGCAAGCTCTATGTAGCTTGTGATTTCGCTTATGGTTTCTGCTTCCTTTTCCTTGTCCTTTAAGGCACAGCCTGAGGACAGGCAGGGTATTTCGATATCGATGGATTTGAGCTTGTTGATTGTGCTTGGCAGATGCTTTTCTGTAAAGGGCTTTGCCTTAACTGCGAAAATATCCTGACCAAGACCGCGGATTTCAATGCCGTCATATCCTAAGTCCTTTGCCATTGAGTAGATGTCTGTCCAGTCATAATCGGGACAAGCGAGTGTTGAAAAACTGATTTTCATTTTTCTTTCTTCCTTTCTTTAGTAGGGGAGTCAGATTTTCTGATATAGAGATAAGGTGGTTAAGGGCAAATAAAAAACCCGTCTCAAAGATAATTCTTTGAGACGGGTGAATATACTTGTTACCCGCGGTACCACTCAAATTGCATTCTCATGCCACTCAGACTCCATTAAGTCTTATGCAGTTACGTTGCAGTTACGGAAAACACTACTCACTTTTTACTGCTTATGTAAACAGTAACCCGTTTTTGCATTTTCAGCTCAGAAGGGAGAGGCTATTCAGCTACCGATACTGACTCACACCAACCGTCAGCTCTCTGAAATCTTTTCACTGTTGCCGTCTTCGTCACAGCCATTGAATGTATAATATCACAATTTTTTTTCGTTGTCAATAACTTTTTGAAAATTTTTATTAAAATATTCCGTGAATTGATGTTTTGTGACGTTAAGGTCTTGTGATATAGGTCATAAGCTTTATCTTGATATAGTCGCAGTCAGAGCGCTTTGAAAGCTCGTTTGCCGGCTTTAAAAGGTTGTTGTAGAGCGCCGGTACAAATTTATGTACAGAAGATACGCCAAGCTTCTTGTTGTATTCCTCGTAGACCTTATAATCCTCTTCAGAAGGACAACTGAAGCCCGAATAAAGGGTGAAGTAGCGCCAGCGTTCGTGAAGCAGATCGACAAGGGCGGATAGCTCGTCCTTATTTTCATTGCGGAAATAATAATCATCGTCGGCAGATGTGAAAATGCAGGAGGGGTTTTCAATATATCTCAGCATCGCTTCTTTATCGGGGTGCTTTGAGCCGTGTATCAGGTATCTTAAACAGATAGCTTCTTCATTGGTGCTGTCTATATCATACTTGCTGGCGTATTTTTCTGCGTGCTCGCTGAACTTTATTGTAAGCTCGGTAAAGCTCTTTTCGTGGTCGCTGCTGTCAGAATGGCAGTTTATCGCATACAGCTTTCTTGAAATCAGGTCGATATCGTTTGTGCTTAAATTGCTGTGATTATATACAGTTTCTATACTGCCGAAGGGAATTAGTCTTTCATCATCGCTGTCAGAGAAGATGAAATCTGATTTCTTTCCGTCTCTGATTTTTACAATAATCGGAGGAATCAGTCTGAAAAGCTCCTCGTTGCTGTCAGGCATAGCGTTATTATGTATTATTTTTCTCAGTAAATAGCGCTTTAAGAATTTTGCAGTTCTTATATTTGTTTCGTCGTTATTTGTAGCTACTACGCAGTAGTCGAAATGCTTTCTGTCAAGGATTTCTGAAATTCCGTGGTTTTCGGCGTCGCAGGATATTATTTCGAGCAAGCCCTCATTTTCGAGAGTTCTGATAAAATCAGGACTTTCCATAAGATATCTGTCACGGATAGCTTTTCCGTTACTGTCGATTGCGGTAACGCAGAGCTTTACCGCCTTGCCGTATTTATTAAGGAAGTGACAGCTTCCGAATATGTTGCCTATAAACTGATATCCGAATTTACCCATACCGATAACGGCAATATTGACCGTTTCAGCGGTATCGCTCACAAAGTTATAGATAGGGTAATTCTTCAGAATGGACTGAACAGAACTCTTGTAGGTGTCATAGATGAAGATGTTCACATCATCGCTTTTGGAATATTTGTATATCAGCGACTTATATCTCTTTTCAGATACAGAGTCGGTATCAAATATGTTAAGAGTAATCTTAGGAGTGTAGTTTCCACTCGTGTATTTTTCTGCAAAGCTTATTATTTCTCCTGTTCTTATAACGCCGTCAAAGCAGAAATCCCATATTTCTATATGCTTTACAATTCTGTCGCTGAATCTTATATCAGCCAGCTTATCGGTAGTCAGAAGTGTGGGAATTGTGACACCCTTCAGCAAATCTGCATTTCCGTTCAAAAACACGAAAAACAACGCATTTCTTTCTCTGCCGCTGGGAGTGCTGTTATACTTTGTGGTTGCCGTTATAAGCGTTTCAGGAGTAAGCTCGGTGAAGATAAAGATATGCTCCTTCTTTATCTTCTTCTTTGTGAACAGGCTGTTGATTTTGTTGAGAGTGGATATCAGCACACCGCCTGCGGATATAGGTGCGATAAACCACATAATGTACAGCCACTCGCAGTATATGAAGTCAAGCAGACTTGTTTTGCTGAAATTATCCACAAACTCAGTGTTTGCTTCTCCGCTCATCGCCTTTATTGAAGAACCGATAGCGTGCAATATATCCGAAGCATTATGCTTATCTGTATCTGCAAGGCCTATGGTAAGTAAAAGCATCTGTAAAAAGCAGGACAAAGCTACCATAAATACAATGGTATCCAGTTTTCCCTTTCTTTTAATCAGGTTTGTTACAGCGGATATTGTCGTGATAAGTACAGCAACCGCTAAAATAAAACATATTATCATTTTTTACTCCAAAATTTTTATGCTGTTAATTCAATAATACTTAAAGGCATTCACAATCCTGAGGCTTTACGATGTCGTAAAATATTTTCTGTACCTCGGCGGAAAATTTACTGTAGCCCTCAGGGTAAGAATTGTAGCCGCTCATTTCGATTGCCGTGCCGTCAGACAGCTTCATAAAAAACGTATAGCTATCGCCGCCATCGAGCATTCCCTTTGGTGTAGGAACATGGAATTCGCCGTTAAAGCCCAGCGCTCCGTATTTTTCTGCAAGTTCCTTTATCTGCTTTGTCGCAGAGTCGTCACAGAGTTTTACTGACTTTGCAATTTCGCAATCCTTTACGATGTCAGCGTATTCGGAATATCTTTCCTCCGTAGTCTGCCTGCCCTCTCTGTCCATTGTCATTTCGTAGCTGTCGGGGCTATTTGACGATATCTTCATAAAGGTGCCTTTATCAGTTTTTTTCAGTATGTAATGACTACCCATAGCCATACCGCAGTAATGCATATACAGAATTTCTATCTCTGCATTTTCGGGGAAGGGGACGGGCGTTATTTCAGGCTTTTGCACAGATACAGATGGGGGATTTGATGTTTTTTTCTTTCTTTTGAAAAAATTAAAAATAGACATATTCTATCCTTTCCGTTACGATTGAAATCAGACCTTGTTTAAAGCTTCGGGCAGTCAGCTGATGTTCTGCTTTACAATGTCGGATGAAAGCTTTACTCTTATAGCAGGACGGATTCCGAAGCCTTCAACTCCTACAATATAGTTGATTACCTTGTTTTCTCCATAGCTGTTGCAGACCAGATAGCCTTCGTATCCTGCCGCACCACCGTTATCTCTGAGCCACCAGTAATGGTCCTCTACGCCCATATCCAGAGAGTAGGCCTTGTAGATGGGGGATTTATTCTGTTCTACCGCCTTTCCCGTAGGCTTTGCCGCTATGCTGACATCAGCCTTGTCAAGAAGCTCCAGCTCATCCTTTGAAAGCAGGAACACCATATCCTCTGTGGTTACGTTCATATCCACATTGTTCGTTAAAATAGGAGTAGGCAGGATAGCCTCCTTTTCCTCCTTGGTGAAGCTGTTGAGAAAGCCCGGCTCATTGTCGTAGCCGTTTTTAAGATCAGACATTGCCGCATTTGTGGGAGGCTGATCGTCATATTTTACATTTTCTCTGTCAGAGTTGAGCCAGGTGCGTATATTCGACAGATGCCACTGGTTACTGCCTCTCAGCTTCTGCTGAGTCATAACGGGCAGCTCGCTGATATCCTCGTTCCAGTAATCGTCATTTCCTATAAAGTTGTATTTGCCGCTTTCTGCCGCGTCATAGGCCTTCATAGTAAGAATATCGTCTGAAATCAGCAGGGCGTTTCCGTCCTTTATTTCTATTATACGCCACTTTATCGGAAGTCCGTTATAGGTGCCGAGAGTCACGGTATCTCCAAGCTCGGCAGAAGCGGGAAGCGATACTGCTGAGGAGGTTGTTCCATCTCCGGGCTTTTGCGTTTCTGAGGAGCTGTCTGTGACGGAAGAACTGCTGTTTTGTGCTGTAGATGAATTGCCTGCACCACCGCTTGTTGCAAATATTATCAGTAGTGCTACAAGAACTATAGCGCCTACAAGTACAGCGATATATCCTGCGACAGGCAGAGGATTTTTCTTGCCCTTTACCGTGGAAGTTCCTGCATCTGCTGCTTTTGCAAGCTTTGCTTCTCTGGCGTCGATCCCGTTTACGGCAGTCAGCAACTCGCTGATGTCGGTATCTGTATCGTTATTAAGCCATTGATGCGACATCAGAAAGTATTCCATCGATTTTGTGAGGGTTACTTCTTCTGTCTTATATACGATTATAGGCAGGTCAAGACTTACCGCTCTTTCTATTTCTCTGAGAACGTGGGGGGATTCGTTGGATTTTTCCGACAGCACCAAAATTACTGCATTACTGCTGTCTATCCCGTTCATTATCTCCTCGGCATAGGGAAAGCCTGAACGGATATCACGGGGCGCGAAAAAACAGCTGTGCCCGTTCTTTTCCAAATATCTGCATATTTTTTCCGATATTTCCACATTTGCTGAGGAATGGGAAATGAATACCTTCATATCAAACTCTCCTTACCAAAAATTGCTTATACGCTGATTGTAGCACAAAAACAGGCAATTTTCAAGGGATAGACGGTATTTTTCAGCTTTTGTCGTTTCTTAGGCGTTTTCGATTGACATAAACCGCAAAATATAGTATAATTTAATAAATATGTGCTTACGATCAAATGACAATAAATTTGACCTTAAATATACAGATTTGCAGAAAAGAAAGGAAAATAAAAAATGATTTTTGCGGATTTATTCTTTCTGTATGTTTTTATGGCGGCGTGTTTTATCGCCTACTTTGCGAGCAGAAAGACGGTTTACAGAAACTGGGTGATTATAGCGTTTTCGCTTATCTTTTACGCATGGGGAGAGCCGGTATGGGTATTCCTTTTGCTGGGTAGCGTCGGAATAAACTTCGGTGCAGGACTGCTTATTGATAAATGGCGTGATACAAAAAAATCCACCATTGCAATGGCGGCGGCAGTAATCTTTGACATATGCGTTTTACTGGTTTTCAAATACACAGGCTTCTTTGTGGAAAACTTCAATGCAATAAGTCCTGTCGATCTACCTGTACCAAATATTGTGATGCCTATCGGTATCAGCTTTTTCACCTTCCAGATTCTTTCCTATGTCATCGATTGTTACTGGGGCACTATAAAGGTGCAGAGAAACTACTCAAAGCTTCTTATGTACATTTCAATGTTCCCACAGCTGGTTGCAGGTCCTATTGTAAGATACAGCGTTATTGAAAAGGAAATAGATGACAGACAAATTTCTATGTCAGATATCAGCGACGGTATCACACGAATCTGCGTTGGTCTTGGCAAGAAGGTTATTCTTGCAAATAACCTGAGCGTTATTGTTGACAGCTTCTTCAAAAATGGAAATCTCGGTGAGCTATCCGTACTTGGCACATGGTACACCGTTATAGTATATGCTATGCAGGTATATTTCGACTTTTCGGGCTACTCCGATATTGCAATCGGTATCGGCAGAATATTCGGCTTCCACTTTGATGAAAACTTCAACTATCCCTTTATCAGCAAGAATATAACAGAATTCTGGCAGAGATGGCATATTTCACTCGGCACCTTCTTCCGCGACTATGTGCTGTATCTTCCTATCTTCGGCAAGAGAAGAAAGTATTTCAATCTCTTTTTAGTATGGTTCTGCACAGGCTTCTGGCACGGAGCAAGCTGGAACTACATTATATGGGGACTTTACTTCGGTGTGTTCATTCTGATAGAAAGAATGATAGGCGCAAAGAAGCTCAAAAAGATTCCTCTTGTTGTAACACATATCTACAGCAAGCTTGTAATAATTGTCGGCTTTGGTATATTCTACTTTACTGATTTCGGTAAGCTTATGACCTTCCTGGGAAATCTTGTCGGTGCCAATGGCAATTCCTTTACGGATAAGATTTCTCTTCAGAGTATGACAGCAAATCTGTGGCTGTTTATCGCCTGCATAATCTTCTGCCTGCCTGTTATTTCCTTTGTTAAAAAGAAGATGGAAGAAGCGAAGCTTGCGATACTTTTCGGTGCAGGTCAGACAGTATTCAATGTGGCGGCGTTCCTGCTCAGCAGTATCCTGCTTGTAAACGCTACCAATAATCCCTTTATCTACTGGCAGTTCTGAGAGAAAGGAGAGTTATAATGGCTGAAAATAAAAAGGACAAAAGCACAGAGCTTGAAGAAATAGAAAAGATATACAGAGAAAAGCAAAAGGAAAACCATTCGGAGAAAAAGAATAATGTTTTTTCGGTAGGCACATCCGAGGCTGATGAAGTAGTTCCTGCAGGGCGGAGAAATAAAAAGGACGACGGAAAAAAGAAGGTAAAGCCCTCTAACCGTAATCCTCAGCCCGACAAGGATTCTCCTGAACAGAAGCTTATACAGAAAATAAATATCGGCGTCTGCGGCGGTATATTCGCCGTGCTTGTGGTATGCCTGCTTGTATTGCCAAGACCTACTGTTTCCGAATCGGAAAAAAGACCGTTGGCAAAATTTCCTCAGTTCAGCTGGGGCGATTACTGGAGCGGCAAATATACAGAGGATATCAGCAACTTCTTCAATGATACCGTACCTATGAGAGATGATTTAAAGCAGTTCGGCGCAAGCTTCCGCAGCCTGTTCGGATTCTCTCTCGATGGCGTTACATTAAGCGGTGACATAAACAAGCTCGAAAGCAACACAAATCAGACCGAGGTTACCACCCAGTCAACAAAGCCTATCGTTATAGTTACACCGCCCCCTGCAACCAGCGACGAAAGTGCGCCGGCACCTGAAAGCTCTGTCAATACCGACAACAGCTCATCATCCGAAACATCTTCTCCCACACCCGAAGAAACAAAGCCTGTAGGAAGCTTTATGACTCCCACAGACCCTGACGCTCAGGTGCTTTATAACGAGGGTAATCAGATAGTATATAACAGTCTTGGTACGCTGTACGCAGGCGTTTTATACAACGGCAACAGGGATAACGCCAAGGATTATGCGGCGGCAGTAAATTCTCTTGCGACACAGCTGCCTCACATGAACATCTACAGCATGACCGCTCTTACACAGAATACCTTTTTCACTCCCGTAGAGCTGAACACCGGCACCTACTCAGAGCAGGCAGATGCAACCTTCCTGAAAAATCTGCTCGACAGCAACATAAAGGTAGTAGATACACTCAGCGTTCTTGCTCCGCATATTGAAGAAGATATTTTCTTCCTGCGTGACTGCCATTGGCAACAGCTCGGCGCATATTATGTGGCAGAGGAGCTGGCTAAGCTTGCAGGTGTTCCCTTTGCTCCGCTTGACAGCTACAGAAAGGAAGAAAGGGACTGCCTTGGTTCGGTTTATACCAACACAAGCTATGAAGGTCTTATGTACGAGGGCGAAACCTTTACCTACTATGTACCGTCAAATGAGTATTATGTAGATTATTACAATGCGGATATGGAGCATCAGTTCGAATATCCTCTTATGCCCGAAACGGATTACAGAGAAAGTGCCTTCTACAGCCTTTTCATGGTTGCGGACAGCTATGTCAAGCACATTGAAACAGATGTGGATAATGATAGGGTTCTTGTGGTAATAAAGGACGATTATCCCAGCGCAATGATTCCTTGCCTTACCTCCTCCTTTGAAGAGATTTATGTGGTGGATGTAAGATACTGCAATTTCAACATAGTTAATTTCTGCATAGAAAAGGGTGCAACGGATGTATTTGTGGGTATGACCACAGAAAGCGCACTGTCTGATGTAGGAACGTATTTACCCTATATTATGAGTATATAATATGGAGCACCCGATTCAAAAATGGAGCACCTGAAAAATCGGGTGCTTTTTCTGAGATTATGTAACCTTACACATAATCTTCTGAAAAGTTGAAGCTTGCTTGTAAAACAGAGAATTATGCTTTGGAGATTACGTCAGCGTCGACTCTGACTTTCAGGGAGTGACAAAACCTGATGGTATGTAAAATTTAATACAAAACGATAACCCTTCCTGTTTTGTGACAAAGTCACGGAAGCTTTCAAAAAAAAAGTATATACTAATGTTGTAAAATAAAGCAAAGGAGAAACAAATTACCACTTTACAGATTTCCTTATAAATGATATAATATAACCATATAATTGATTCAGGAGGACACGCAGATGAATGTGACAAAGGATATAATCTATGTAGGTGTAAACGACCATAATATCGACCTTTTTGAAGGTCAGTACATTGTACCTAACGGTATGGCTTATAACTCCTACGTTATAATGGATGAAAAGATAGCAGTAATGGATACGGTTGATGCAAACTTTACCCATCAGTGGCTTGATAACATCAGAAACGCACTTTCAGGCAGACAGCCTGATTACCTGGTGGTACAGCATATGGAACCCGACCACTCTGCAAATATCATGAATTTTATAAAAACCTACCCCACAGCAAAGATAGTATCCTCTGTCAAGGCGTTCGCTATGATGAAGCAGTTCTTCGGTACGGATTTTGCTGATGACAGAATTGTGGTCGGAGAGGGAGATACCCTTGTGCTCGGCGAGCATACTCTTACCTTTGTAACCGCTCCTATGGTGCACTGGCCTGAGGTTATTGTGACATATGACAGCAAGGACAAGGTGCTGTTCTCCGCAGACGGCTTTGGTAAGTTCGGAGCGCTGGATGTAGAAGAGGACTGGGCTTGCGAGGCAAGACGCTATTACATCGGCATTGTAGGCAAATACGGCGCACAGGTGCAGGCTCTTCTCAAAAAGGCGGCAGGTCTGGATATTGAGGTTATCTGCCCTCTGCACGGACCCGTACTCAAGGAAAATCTCGGATACTATATAAATCTTTATAACACATGGTCAAGCTACGGTGTGGAAACAGAAGGTATTGTAATTGCCTATACATCCGTTTACGGCAATACAAAAAAGGCAGTAATGCAGCTTGCCGAAAAGCTGAAAGCCAAGGGTTGTCCCAAGGTGGTAGTAAATGACCTTGCAAGATGCGATATGGCAGAGGCTGTAGAAGACGCCTTCCGTTATGGAAAGCTGGTACTTGCCACAACCACCTACAATGCAGAAATATTCCCCTTTATGCATCAGTTTATCACTCATCTGACCGAGCGTAATTTCCAGAACAGAATGGTAGGCTTTATCGAAAACGGAAGCTGGGCGCCCCTTGCCGCCAAGGTTATGAAGGGAATGCTGGAAAAGAGCAAGAACATTAAATACTGCGATACCACAGTAAGAATACTTTCCGCTCTTAATGACGAAAGCTCTGCACAGCTTGAAAGCCTTGCAAACGAGCTTTGTATGGATTATCTGGCACAGAGAAGCGATACTGCGGACAAGAACGATCTTTCTGCTCTTACAAATATCGGCTACGGACTTTACGTAGTAACCTGCAACGATGGTGAAAAGGACAACGGACTTATTGTAAATACTGTAACCCAGCTTACAGATTCACCCAACAGAGTAGCAGTAACGATAAACAAGCTTAACTATTCTCACCACGTTATAAGCGGAACAAAGAAGATGAACGTAAACTGCCTTTCTACCAGCGCACCCTTTGCGGTATTTGAGAAGTTCGGCTTTACCAGCGGCAGAAATACAGATAAGTTTGCGGGCTGTGAGCCTTTGCGTTCTGACAACGGACTTGTGTTCCTGCCAAGATATATAAATTCCTTTATGTCGCTTTCGGTAGTGCAGTACGTTGATCTTGATACCCACGGTATGTTCATCTGCGAGGTGACCGAGGCAAGAGTTATAAATTCAGACCCTTCTATGACCTATGCATATTATCACGAAAATGTAAAGCCCAAGCCCCAGACCGAGGGTAAAAAGGGTTATGTGTGCAAGATATGTGGATACGTTCACGAGGGTGACGAATTACCCGATGACTTTATCTGTCCTTTATGCAAGCACGGTGTAGCGGATTTTGAGCCGATACAGTAAGCTGATATAAAATTCCCCTGACTGCAGGATATCTGCAATCAGGGGATAACTTTTTATTTACTTCTTTTTGTTCATATTCGCAACGGTTTCGAGATATCTTTCGTATTTGTCGCAGATGGTGTTTGCGTCGCCGAAGGCTATCTGTTTACCCTTATCAAGCCATAAAACCTTGTTGCACAGTCGCCTTATCTGGGGAACAGAGTGAGAAACGAAAAGAGTACAGCAACCCTTGTTCATAATCTCCATCATAGTTTTTTCACTCTTTACTCTGAAGGCGCCGTCACCTACCGATAATACCTCGTCGAGTATCAGTATATCAGGCTCTACAAGGCAGGCGATAGCAAAGGCAAGACGTGATTTCATACCGCTGGATAACTGCTTGAAGGGTCTGTCTTCAAAATCTTCAAGCTCAGAATATTCGAGTATGTCAGGGTATTTTTCATCTATAAAGGCTCTTGTATATCCGAGTATTGCGCCTCTTAAATAGATGTTTTCCTTTATTGTAAGGTCGGGATCGAAGCCTGAGCCAAGCTCCAGAAGAGCCGCTATCTTTCCGTTTACGCTGATTCTTCCCTTAACGGGCTGCATAATACCTGAAATGACTTTCAAAAGAGTAGATTTACCTGCGCCGTTGGTTCCTATTATTCCTAAAAGATCGCCGTCTTCAAGGGTAAAGGATATATTGTCAAGGGCGACAAACTGTGTCGTTTTCATTGTGCCCTTTATTTTTCTTACCAGATATTCCTTCAGACCTATTTGCTTGAAGTCGCCTGTCTTATATACAACTGTTACATTTTTTACATCTATAACCATTGTTTTCCCTCGCAATTAAATCAATAGTAATATACAAAATTCTTTTCTGTCTTTTTGTGGAATATATAGCCTATAGAAAGTGCTCCTACGGCAAAGCCAAGACAGATAAGGTGCGATGTCAGATCGGGGATTACAGAATCTATAACCAGCTGTCGCATATATGCAATATATCTGTAGACAGGATTTATAGCGAAAACAATCTGCATATTCGCAGGTAATGCGTCGGCATAGTAGAAGATTGCCGATATATACATAAGAAGGTTTGTTGCAATAGAATAAAGGTACTGGATATCTCTGAAGAATACAAACAGTGCCGAAAGGATGTAGCTTATTCCGATATTGAACAGTATCATACATACTATGGGATATATCATAAGAATAAGGTGAGGTCCGAAGTTTACCCCTGTGAATATCATAAACACGAAATATACAAGCAGGGTAAGCAGGAAGTTGAAGATACCTGCAACGTTGGAGGACAGCAGGAATATAGATTTTGATACATTTATCTTTGACAGCACTCCTGCGTTCGAATAAAGCGAGAACATACCGGTTGTGGTAGTATCACTGAAGAAGTGGAACATAAGGTTACCTGTCAGCAGGTAAATTATAAAGTTCGAGTCGCCGCGTCTGAAAAGAAAGCCGAAAATAATCAGCTGTACAAGGAATGTCAGGAAGGGAGAGATAACGCTCCACATCATACCAAGGACAGTTCTCTTATACTTTTTCTTGAAATCTCTTTTTACCAGCTCTTCAAATAAAAAGCGGTTCTGCTTTATTGTATCTGCAAAGGAGGCAAAGGGATTTGTGTTTATATTTACCTGAACTTCTTCTCTTGCAGGTTTTTTCTTTACGTCTTCTATATCACCGAAAATCGTAGCCGGCTTGGGCTTTGTCTGCTGAGGTGTCTTTTCTTTTTTCAAAACAGCTTCTTTGGGCTTCTCGGTTTGCTTTTCCTTGACAACGGTAGGAGCAGGCTTTTCTTCCTTGACAAAGGCAGGAGCAGGCTTCTCTTCCTTGATAACAGCAGGAGCGGGCTTTTCCTGAGTTTCTTTTTTTGCAGGCTGTTCTGCCTTTTCGTTGTTGCTGAGATTCTTGAAGCTTTCCTTACGCTGAGCCTCTATCTTTCTCAGCTGTTCTATAGAGAAAAGCGGTTCGGTAGGTTTATATTCGTCGTAATCATCATCGTTTGCGGCTGTGCTTGTCACAGTCTTTTTCTGAGATTCGCTGATAGACTTTATTATATCTGTAGCACCGATATTTTTAGATGTGGTTTTAGGTGCGGGTGCATTGTCGGAGGTGGGCACTTTTTTTCTTGCGCCATCTCTGAATTCTGCTAAAATATCATCTACGTTAAATTCGCTCATTTTTTCTCCTTTCCTGCAAATATCTATATAAACTTAATCTGACTGATTTTGCTGAAAAATACCACATAATATTATACCATAAGAAAATAGCCTTTTCAATGATACTTATTCACAAAAAAAATGCCTTTTTAAGCGGAATTATATACTTTTTTGAAATTCCTGTCTTAATTTTAAAGATACTTAATTATAAGCCGCCGTGTCTTGCCTTCAGCTTTATAAAAATACTGTGGGGAATAAGCCCCAATACAAGCGGCTTTAATGCATAGAAGAAGCCCTTTGGCATAAGTCCGAGCTTTTTAAAGCCCTCCATTCTTACCCTGAATTCGTCCCTTCGCATGTTAAAACCTATTTTTCTTGCTGAAGGCTCAAAGTAAAAGCTGTACAGCTTTTCATTCATATTGGCGGATTTATAGCCCTTTGCGGTAAGAGTCATAAACAGGTCGTAGTCTTCGTATTTTTTCATCTTTCCTAAGGTGCGGTAACGATTGTCGGAAAAAACCTCTTTTCTGAACATCATACTGCCGTGTATAAAAGGGGAATTGTATAAAAAGCTGTTTTTGTCGATTTTCTGAGGCATTATTCTTTCGCCGTATATCTTGCCGGTAGCGTCGAAAAGATTACAGTCGGTACCGATAAAATCCACATCGGGGTTGTTTTCAAGATACTTTATCTGCTTTTCAAATCTGGTGCTGTCGCTGTAATCGTCGTCGTCCTGTCTTGCAATAAATTCGCCGTCGGCGGCATCAAGGCAGGCGTTAAGAGCCTCGGCAAGTCCTTTGTTTTGGGGCAGAGTAAGAATCTTTATTCTGTTGTCGGTAGCGGAAATATTTTGTAGCAATTTTTTTGTTTTTTCATCCGAGCCGTCATCGCAGATGATAAGCTCAAAATCCTTTTCCGTCTGGGAAATAACCGACTCGACTGCTTTTTTAAGCATTTCTTCATTACTGTTATAGACGCCCATTATAACTGATATCAGTGGCATATGTTCCTCTTTTCCTTTACAAGCCTCAGCTTTTCCCACAGTCTTACACTTAATCTGTAAAACACCTTAGGTCTGACGTCCGATAACGCAATGGTTCCGTAAAGCCAGTAGACTCCCTTGTCGGGGTATATGTTTTTACCCTTGATTTTATTCAGCATTCTTATAGGGAATAATAATCTTTTTAAGCTCTTCTTATCGCATTTTTCCGCCAGGGGAGTGACGTAAAGCTCTGTGGCGTCATCACAGAAGGGGAACGCCCCGATAATTTCCGCCTCGTCCTTCTGAGGCTTATACATAAGAGCAATAAGAAGCTCTCTGATAATTTTTTTGAGGCTATCGTCGTTTTCATTCATATCCACGTCTGCGTTTTCGGCAAAGGCGGTTATTATTTCAATCTGCTTTTCAGCAAGCTTTTTCATAGCTATATTCTGTTCTTTAAAGACAGGCTCATAGCCGTTATCTGTTTTGGTGTATGCAACAGTCATACCGTGAGGAGCGGCACAGAAGCATTCGAAAAGATTGTTGCAAAACTGCGGTACAGTCTTATGGGCGTTTTCAGCCGAAAAGAGATAGGGGATGAAGCGGTCTTCGTCAAGACCTCTGAACAGACCGAAATAAAAGCCTCTTATCTTATTCTTTACTTTGTCACCGCATATATCCGCAAGCGCTGACTGAATAGAGCCAAGCCAGCCGGTATCTGCAAGAGCAAAGGGAACATCGTCGAAAAGTCCCTGCTCGTCAAAATAGGCTGTGATGTTGTCATAAGCCGTTTTACTGTTGTTTTTCAGTGTAGAAAGAAGAAGCTCACTTTTTTTAAGCGCATCGCAGAAAAGAGCAAATTCTCCGTTATCCATAACCCTGTTTTCGTCACCGTGAAAGCCGATATTGTTGTAAATGCTCTGTCTTTCTTCCTCAGAAAGACCCGCTCTGCAAAGAGTGTTTGCAGGACTCTGACCTGCACATCTGCCGAAAAAGCCTGCTCTTTCAAAATCCTCTGCCGTATCACAAAGATAGTAAAGTGCATTTTTCAGCACGTATCTTGAGCAATAAAGATAGCGGCAATCTATATCCATGTTCTGATTTTCACAGATAATTTCTGCAATTTTTTTCATTATATATCCGTCACGGGCAAGAAAGTAAATTCTTTTTATATTCTTTTCATTTGCCGTTTTCAGTATCTGCCTTACGTAGCAGTACAGAACGGGCGCTGTGACATATGCCGTAACAGATGAAAAAACATCCGTATCCTCAAAAAGACCGCACGTTTTATCGGCGGTCTTTAAAAGCTGTTCGGATTTGCTTAGTATCTTACGATATTTTTTTATTTTCAATTTACTGCCTCCGCAGGGACAGATGCCGCGTCAGAGTCTGTTTCTTCTGCTTTCTCTGTCATAAATTCGGTATATATTTCAGCCATTTCGGCTACTGCATTTGAAAGCTCATATTTTGCGGATACTTCCTTGCCGTTACTGCCGAGTCTTTCGCACATAGCCTTATCTTTTGATAAAAGCTCTATTGCCTTTGTGAAGCCTTCTAAATCATCTGCCTTGCAGATAAGAGCATTCTCTCCCTGCACAGCATACTCTCTGGTACCTCTGTTGTCTGATACTATAAGAGGGAGTCCTGCCGCCATAGCTTCTATCGCCGCCATGCCAAGACCTTCTCTGTGACTGGGGAAGATAAAGGCGTCGGCACAATTTAAAAGCTCCTTGGCGTCAAAGCGGTAGCCTGCAAATTTTATTCTGTCCTGTGCAGAAAGCTCCTTTGCAAGCTCCTTGCATTCCTCCAGCAGCTTACCGCTGCCGCATACCAGCATATATACATCCTTGTTGGCGGCTACAGCCTTTATGGATGTGGTTATATTTTTATTTTCGTTTATCTCGGAGTTTGACATTACGAGGAAAGCGTCATCAGGAATACCGAATTCAGCTCTCATCTGCTCTTTTGTGCGTTTTACATTTTTTATAAGGCTGAAATCCGCACCAATGCCGTGTATCTTGTACACCTTGCATTTTTTTCTTCTGCTGAATTTTTCTGCCGCCTTATAATCCTCTTCGTTTATTGTTATAAGACCGTCTGTATGCCTTACCATCATTTTTTCTACAAGATAATAAAGCTTGCTCATCGCCGGCGCACCCTTGTAAAAATGGAAGCCATGGGCTGTATAAAGCATAGAGGTGCCTTTTTTACGCTCTTTTCTAAGTGACATTCGCGCAATGACTGCCGCAATCGGAGTGTGGCAATGCACGATATCGTAGCGGTGCACTTCTACAAGCTTTTTCAGTTCTTTGTATGAAGTGAAGTTGCCGGTAGCAAAGGGAGAACGATAGAAGGGAGTCTGAAAATATTTATCGCAGTAGGGTATTTCTACCTTGTCGCCCTTTTCAAAATCGTTACCTGCACATACGTGAACGGTATAGCCTCGTTCCTTGAACCATCTGAGATAAGGAATATGGAATTGTAAAATATGTTTTTTCGCAACACAAGCGATAAATAAAACTTTTTTTGACAAATTCTCACACCCCTTCTGATAGTTTTCTGAAAAATGGCATACGTATAATTATACACTATATATTATACAATAAGTGTTATTGATTGTCAACTGTAAAAAGAACGAAAAAAAGGAGGAATAATCCCCGAAAGGCTTATTCCTCCTCAGCTTTATTTATTTTTTCAACTTTGCCGTTTGTCTTTGTGCCATAACAAGATTGTAATATACACCCTTGTTTTTGAGTAGCTCGTTGTGAGAGCCGATTTCGGCAACCTTTCCCTTGTCCAGAACGATAAGTCTGTCCGCATTGGCAAGGGTTGATAATCTGTGGGCAATCGCTATTGTTGTTCTGCCAACGATAAGACGGTCGAGCGCATCCTGAATCTGCTTTTCCGTTTCGGTGTCAAGAGAAGCGGTAGCCTCGTCAAGTATCAATATTTTAGGATCGTGCAGTATCGCTCTTGCGATGGCAATTCTTTGTCTTTCACCGCCCGAAATACTGTAGCCTCTTTCTCCGACTATCGTGTTATAACCGTCGGGCATACGGGTTATGAAATTGTGGCAGTTTGCAATCTTTGCGGCGGTTATTATTTCTTCAAAGGTAGCGTCGGGCTTTGCATAGCGGATGTTTTCAAGAACTGTACCGCTGAATAAGAAGGTTTCCTGAAGAACTACGCCCACCTGACTGCGAAGAGAATTCTGGGAGATATCCTTTATATCCATACCGTCAATTTTAATAACGCCGGCTGTGGGATCGTAAAGTCTCATAATGAGATTTATCAGAGTGGATTTACCAACACCTGAGTGACCTACAATACCTATCATTTCACCCTTCTTTATATCAAAGCTGATATCCTTTAATACAGGGTTATATGCCTTGTAGCCGAAAAAGACGTTCCTGAATTCGATATCGCCCTTTATTTCGATATCCTTTGCCTTTTCGTTATCCTTGATGTCATTCTGCTCTTCAAGAATTTCAAAGACCTTACCTGCGCTTACTTTAGCCTGAGCCAGAACTCTCGGCAGGGAGGTCAGCCATTGTATCGGTCCGTAAAGCATATATACATAGGTGGTAAACTGGATAAGCTCGCCCAGCTGCATCTGTCCGCCCAGTATCATACTGCCGCCGAAGAACAAGGCGCAGAATTCGCCTATCGTGAATAAATATCTTATAGGCGGCTGTACCATATACCAGAGTATATCTGCCCTTTTTACTGCGTCCGCCCATTTGCCGGACGCCTTTCTGTAGGCTTCTATCTCTCTTTCTTCGCCGCCGTAGTTCTTAACTACTCTTACTCCGTGCAGTACATCGTGAAGAAGCTCGCTTGCTCTGCACTGGCATCTCCATACTCTGCTGTAGCGGATGCTTATTGCGTTGAAGGATTTTATCGACAGATATGCCGCAAAGGGCAGGGGGATAACGACAATGAGCGCCAGCTTCCAGTTGGTTATAAACATAATTATCACAAGAGCTACAAGGGCAACCGTCTGGAATATCATATCCTTGCCCTGTCTTGTCATAAAGTCCTGCAGGGTAGCGGCGTCGCCGGAAACTCTGTTAATAAGCTCACCTGCGGTGCGCTTTGCCACATTGCTCATAGATAAATCCTGAGTCTTGTTGAAAATATCCCGTCTTAAATCTCTGCCGTAGGCGGTGGAGATTTTAAAGTTACTTGTATCCTGGAGCAGTCTGAAGCCGACTGATGACAGGTTCATCACAAGTATGCAGGCGGCAACCTTGAAGAACAGCGACCAGTCCGCATTGTTAGGCACGATAAGGTCATCAACCAGAATACGTTGGAATATCGGGTTTATTACATCGAAGGTATAAAGCATAAAGGTTGAAAACAGCGAAAATATGAACTGCTTTTTATAGGGCGCAAGTCTTTTTATCAGCTTTACAAATACGCCCTTGTCGCCCTCGCAGTAAACACATTTTTTCGAGCCGTTAAGACTTATTCCGCATTTCGGACAAGCAGGCTCGTCTGCGTCGGTGGTTTCTGTGAATACTCCTGTTTTAAGATAATGGTCTATGATTTTTGCAAGCTCGGCAAATCTCATAAAGTGCTTTTGTGAAAAGGCACAGACAAATTTCTGCTTGCCCATTGCATCCTTTACACAAAGCATCGAACAACCGATAAGCTGTTCTACTTCTATTTCCATAAGGTCTTCCAGCAGGAATTGTTCGCATAGCTCACCGTTATAATATACTGACAGCTTTTCCTTTGTAGCTGTCAGATGACCGTCGGTTTTTTTAGCCTTACGGTCAATGTCAAAGGGAAGAGAAAAGACCACACTCTGCTCATCTACGCCCTTTGGCAACGATAGCTTTAAATTCATACTATATAGTCATTCCTTCCTGTAGGGTTAAATGAATAACTGAAGCTTTTTAACACTAGCCTTATCGAGTCTTTCGATTTCGGGTACGCAGTAGCGGTTGCCGTCTGCATCGGTAACGGAAAGCATCTTATTCTGTATCATACGGAAATTATGCCACCAGTCGTTTACTGCAATCTTTTTCGGACCTGCGGTAGTTTCAGCCTCTAAAAACAGATAACCCATGCGGTTGTCAGTAATCTTGTTTATCTTTGTAATTACGGGGATGTAGTATTTAAAGGAAAGATATTCTCTCACGATAGTCTGTTTTTCGTCTGAGAGCTTTCTTATATCCTCTATTACTCCTATCTCCTTCCATTCGTTGTCCTCGGTTTTATAGGTAACGCTTATATATTTTTCCTCGTCAATAAAAGGGATAAGCCTTGTAAGACTAACTCTTTCATAGGTTTCTCCGAAGGCGGTGGCGTTTAAAAAGCCACTTTCCGCTTTTTCGAGAGCTATATCGTTATCTGAAAGTATTTTAAGCGTATCCACTTCAAAAACCGATTCGGTATTTTTTATCATATAAAATTCCTTTCTCAGTCGATTCCGATAGATTTGAGGGACATACTCTGAAGTTTGTAAAGATCAAAGTATTTTCCGCCGCTACGGATAAGCTCATCGTGAGTGCCACTTTCCTTAAGCTCGCCGTTTTCTATTACGCAAAGTGCGTCGGCGTCACGGAGTGTTGATAATCTGTGAGCAATGGCAATTATCGTTCTGCCCTCTTTAAGATTATCAATAGCACTCTGTATCTTTCTTTCTGTAGCGGTATCCATTGCCGCTGTAGCCTCGTCCAGTATCAGAATATTAGGCTTTTGTATAAGTGCTCTTGCGATTGATATTCTCTGCTTTTCTCCGCCTGAAAGACTTACGCCGCCGCTACCGGTAACTGTATCATAGCCCTCGGGGAGCTTCATTATAAAGTCGTGGGCGTTGGCGTTTTTAGCCGCCTCTATAACTTCTTCCATAGTAGCTTCGGGGCGGGCATAACGGATATTGTCAGCGATAGTTCCCATAAATAGATAGGTTTCCTGGGATACTACACCGATATTTTTTCTCAGCACCTCGAAGGGTATCTTCTTTACAGGTATGCCGTCTATGGTGATTTCGCCCGATGTGACATCGTACATTCTTGATATCAGATTTATGATAGTGGTTTTGCCTGCACCCGTCTTACCTACGATACCTGTAAATTCTCCCGCCTTTGTACTGAGCGAAATGTTTTTGAGTATCGGTCTGCCCGCTTCGTACTCAAAGGTTACGTCCTTAAAGCAGATATCTCCCTTTAGTATTCCGTCGGGAATTTCGGCAGGATTTTTAGGAGGCTTTACCGAAGGCTCGCTGTCCAGTATCTCGAACATTCTGCCTGCGGCGTCGGTACATCTTGCCCAGTCGTTTCCCATATACATAAAGAAGAATACGGGGTCCCATACGATACCGAAATAGCTTATAAGTAACGTAAGACCGCCAAGCTCCAGCTTGCCGAGTAATACAAGAGCAACGCCAAGACAGTATATAAGTCCGTTGCAGACTGCATAAAGTCCCGTCTGGAAGGGGAAGAACTGTGCGTTTCTCTTGTCTCTGTTATATTCCGCCGTGTAAAGGCCGTCGTTCTTCACACCAAAACGACTTATTTCCTGCTCCTCTCTTGCAAATGCCTTTACTACTCTGTGACCGTTGAGA
Organism: Ruminiclostridium sp.; assembly: GCA_017942025.1. GTDB lineage: Bacteria > Bacillota > Clostridia > Oscillospirales > Ruminococcaceae > Ruminiclostridium_E. Next base: position 39,914 of record JAGAVH010000060.1, read on the forward strand.
GCGTCAGTCAGTACCGCGTTTACACCTCGTCTTGCGATATCTCTGTTTCTCCAGTGCCTGCGCTGACCACGAAGCCAGATCACTTCAAACAGCAGTACCAGGAATACCACCACAAACATACAAAGTGCAATGATGGGATTCACCATAAGCATAAGCACCACAAGACCTAAAATCTTTATCATATTTGCAATGAACTGCGGTACTATGTCAACAAAGAAGCAGTACACGTCAAAGCTGTCACGGTCAACTCTGCCCATAAGGGAGCCTGTCTGCTTGGTCGTAAAGAAGGATAAGGACAGCTTCTGCATTGACGCAAATATACTTGTTCTGAGCTTATGTATTACCTGTGGGGTTACTATACTGATTATTATTCCGTAGACGATTGAAAAGAGGGTAGATACCAGCGAAAATGCCGCCATACCCAGTATTACGAATAATATCTGCCCGTAGTATTCTCCGCCCTCGGTCAGCACCTCGTCATATAAAAGCTTTGTCCCGAAGTAGGGAGATATAAGTCCAAGAGCTACCGAAATACCGATAAGCGCAAGGATTATAAAAATCTGCAGCTTATAGTCTTTGAACATGCCAAGTAGCCTCTTGAAAACCCAGGTACGCTTGGTACAATGGGGACAAAAGGCTCTGTTAGGGTCGGGGTACTTGCGCTCACACTTGGGACAGTAAAGATTTTTATCATCCAGAGCGGAATCGTCAGGAGTTTCCCCTTTTTTAATTGTCGAATAGCGACGACAGAACTGCTCGAACTTTTCCGAAAAGCCTCCCGAAAAAAGTGCAAGCTGTTTACTGTCACCGTCTTTCATTTTTGCCATAAGACGAGCCGTAAACTGATAACGGTCAACATAAAGCTCGTCAATATCCGAATTGTCAAATTCGCAATAATCCTTGAAGTCAAACTGCGAATCAAAGGTCTTTTTGTTCTTGACAAGTCTGTCATAGCCTGACATCATATAAAGCCTTTGCTCGTCAAAGGTTATATATACGTCATAATAACAGCCCTCGCTGTCCATATCGGCCTTTACACAGTAGAGCAGTTTTTCCGTGTCTACCGCTCTTTTGATAAAGGCGTCTTCTACGGCAGGAGTCAGCTTGTCAAAGTATTTCATTTTCATTTATGACTGTTCCTTTCTCTTCTGGGAAAGGAAAAGAGTCACAGGCTTAAAGAACTATAAAGCCAACCTTCTTATATACCTTCTGGAGTGTCTTTCTTGTTGTCTTGAATGCCTTTTCAGCACCCTTTCTCATGCACTCGTCAATATACTTCTTGTCAGCGATTATCTTTGCAAATTCAGTCTGAACGGGAGCTAAATGGTCTGCAACCACTTCGCCTACCGCAAGCTTGAATTCGCCGTAGCCCTTTCCTGCAAATTCCTTTTCTATTTCCTCAAAGGACTTATCGGTAACAGCGCTGTAGATGGACATAAGATTGTTTATGCCGTCCTTGCCCTCACGATAAGCGATAAGCGCTTCGCTGTCTGTTACCGCACGCTTGAATTTTCTTATAATGGTATCTCTGTCGTCAAGTACGGAAATGCTTCCGTTGGGGTTTTCATCTGATTTTGACATCTTCTTTTCAGGACTCTGCAGGGACATTACCTTAGCGCCTGTCTTTGCAATATAAGGCTCGGGCACGATAAAGGTATCGCCGTGCACCTGATTGAAGCGCTGTGCAATGTTTCTTGCAAGCTCTAAATGCTGCTTCTGGTCAATACCTACGGGTACTAAATCCGCCTGATAAGCAAGGATATCAGCCGCCATAAGTACGGGGTAGGTGAAAAGACCTGCGTTTACATTTTCGGGATGCTTTGCAGACTTGTCCTTGAACTGTGTCATTCTTGAAAGCTCACCGAACTGCGTGTAGCAGGAAAGCACCCATGAAAGCTCTGCGTGCTGGCAGTTGTGACTCTGCACAAAGGCTGTTGACTTGTCGGGGTCAACGCCCATAGCAAGGAGCAGGGCATAGCTTTCGTTTATCTGCTTCTTTAATTTCTGAGGGTCCTGTCTTACTGTTATAGAGTGAAGATCTACTATACTGTAGGTGCAGTCGTACTCATCCTGTAATTTTATCCAGTTAACCAGCGCCCCGAGATAATTTCCGAGGTGCGGTGTGTTTGTGGGCTGTATGCCGCTGAATATGCGCTTTTTTGTTTCTTCCATTGTTATATCCGTCCTTAAATTATTTGTACATTGTCTTTGCAACTTCGGCAAGAATCTTTACGCCCTCGACAATCTGCTCGTCTGTGGGAGTGGAGTAGTTGAGTCTGAATGACAGACAGGGCTCGCTTTCGTCTGTTAAGAAAGCATTGCCGGGAACTACCGCTACCTTGTTCTTTACTGCCTTCTTGCAGAAGTAGCTCATATCGCCGTCGGGGAGAGTACCCCAGATGAATAAACCGCCCTCAGGCTCTGTAAATTTAATGGATTTAGGCATAAGCATCTTGAGATTTGTCAGCATAAGGTCTGACTTCTTTCTGTATATCTCGCGAAGCATTTCAAGATGAGCCTCAAAGTCGTTTTCTGTAACGAACTTGTGGCATATCATCTGAGGCAGTATGGATGTATGTACTGTAGATACCTGCATACAAACCACAGCCTTTGATATAACGTTCTGAGGAGCACATAAATATCCTACACGAAGACCTGGAGCAAGCACCTTTGAGAAGCTGCCTGCATAAAGAACCTTGCCCGTCTTGTCAAGGGACTTTATGGAGGGAACATCCTCACCTATGTATCTTAAATCTCCGTAGGGGTTATCCTCTAAAATGTAAACATTGTACTTTTCGGCAAGAGCTAAAACCTGCTTGCGTTTTTCAAGGCTCATAGTCTTACCTGTGGGGTTCTGGAAGTTGGGGATGAGATAGATGAAGGCTGTTCTCTGATATTTTTTCAGAGCCTCCTCCAGCTTTTCGATATTGATACCATCGTCTTCCATTTCAATGCCTACAAGCTTTGCATTGTATGAACGGAAGGCGTTTAATGAGCCGATAAAGGTAGGTGCTTCGCATATAATTACGTCACCCTCGTTGCATATCTCCTTGGTAACTACCTCTATTGCCTGCTGTGCGCCCGAGGTGATAACGACTTCATCCTCGTTCTTGTCAAACATATTTTTCTTTGCAAGGTCCTCTTTTATCCAGTTGCGAAGAGGTGTATAGCCCTCTGTGATGGAATATTGCAGAGCGTCGATAGGCTGTGTAGCCAGTATCTCATTTGTAATTCTCTTTACTTCCTCCACGGGAAACGCCTCAGGTGCGGGGTTTCCTGCCGCAAAGCTGATTACTGTAGGATCTGCTGTAAACTTTAAAATTTCACGTATTGCTGATGGCTGCAATGACTGAACTCTGTAAGAAAATGCGTTCATAATTTATATAGGTCATACCGTCGCATAAATCGGTACGACTTTTCCTCCTTATTTTGATATTTTGTAAATCGGGTGAACGGTTCCATTGGGTAAAAAACCGTGATTACAATCGAAATAATTTTATCACAAAACTATAGAAATTGCAATAGTTTTTTCCTATATTTAATATAAAGGCTGTAATTTTCTGCTTATATAAGAAAAGTTGCAATCGTTTTCACAAAATTTAATTGGGAATTCTGTTGACAAAGCCGATTTATTGATTTATAATTTTAATTACGGAAAGGTCCGACAAAAGTCGGTAAAAATTCAGGAGGTAAAATAAAAATGGCAGAAAACAATTTTGAAGAAATGGCTAAGGATGTTTTAAACACAGCCGACACAACAAGCAGCTTCGATCAGAATGATATCGAGAGCAACAAGATTATGGCAGTTCTCGCTTATATCGGTATTCTCTTCCTCATCCCCCTGCTCGTAGCAAAGGATTCCAAGTTTGCAAAGTTCCACACAAATCAGGGTATCGTACTCTTCATCGCTGACATCGCAATCGGCGTTGTTATCACTATCGTAGCCATCATTCTTGCATTCATCCCCGTTGTTGGTCCTATCATCGCAGCTATCGTAAGCGGCGTACTCGGTCTTGCAATCTTCGCACTCATGATCCTCGGTATCATCAATGCAGCTACAGGTAAGGCTAAGGAGCTTCCCCTTATCGGCAAGATCAAGATTTTAAAGTAATCCTTTCTGAAAATAAAAATCACCGTAGCGATACGGTGATTTTTTGTTTCAATTCTTAAAAATATTTCTTATATGTGGATTATTCAGCGAATGATACAGAAGCATTCCTAAAATTCCGCAGGAGATGAATTCTCCTATAAACACAGTTGCCGCCGAAAACCATATCGCTTCGGGTACTCCGTAGGCGTAGGTCAGGATAATCGGGATTATTACTGTGTTTGAAAGAATCGCAGGCAGGGGTAACAGCCATTTTGATTTTCTTCTTAACAGGTAGGTACCGACTGCACCTATAAGAGTTGCAAGACTGCCGAAAATGACATCCCAGATAACTGCTCCGCAAAGCAGATTTGAAATAAGACAGCCTATAAACAGTCCCGGCACGGCGGCAGGCATAAAGGCAGGGAGCACACATAAAGCCTCCGACAGCCTTATCTGTATAACACCGCTTGCAAGTCCCGTCATATTCACAATGTAGGTCAGCACAACGTAAATAGCCGCAACCATAGAAGCCTGTGTTATATACAGCGCTTTTTTGTTTTTCATTATTCTGTTTTCCTTTCGTAGTTTTGTTTTATCCTGCAAAAGCAGGAAGGTGAGGATTTTGCGAACTCACAAGGAAAAAGTATAACACTGATTTTCGGAAAATTCAAGACCTTTATGTCAAAAAATCCGTAAATTGGAGAAAAAACAGACGAAATAAAAAAATTTCTTAAAATTTATGTGAAAACTCTTAACATTTTTGCTTTTTTGTGATATACTTTATAAGTAAGCTGAAAAACTATACTCAAAAACAGACACTTGTAAAAAATATAGTTACATAAAATCAACCGTTATAACGGTTTACCTTTAAGAGGATGATATAATATGAGCGATAACAAAAAGATACAGTATCTTGATCTCGACGACGAGCTTCAGGAAACAAAACCCAAAAAGAAAAAATCTAAAAATCAGAAGAATAACACTCTCGAAACTATTAAAAAGGTTATGGGTGTTATAGGCACCACTTTTTTAAGCCTTATTCTGATAGTTATAATCACCATCTGTATTGTAGCTACAGCGCTTGTAGTTTATGTAATGCAGTTTGCGGATACTGCCTTTGACGTTGACTTAAAGAACGTTGAGCTCAGCTACACAAGCTTTATTTACGCCAACGACAAAAACGGCAATGTGGTGGAAATCAAGCGACTTTCAGGTGACGAAAACAGAATCTGGGCAGATATGGAGATAATTCCCCAGCATCTCCAGGACGCTTACACCTCCACCGAGGACCAGCGCTTCTACGAGCATGAGGGTGTAGACTGGAGAAGAACCGTAAGCGTTACCATATCCACACTCTTTAACGGCTATGGTCAGGGTGGTTCTACCATCACACAGCAGCTTGTAAAGAATATCACAGGTGACGACAGAGTAACCCCCGAAAGAAAGATACGTGAGATATTCCGTGCGCTGACTCTTGAAACAAGATATACAAAGATAGATATACTGGAGGCATACCTCAACCGGGTACCTCTGGGCGGTACCGTTTATGGTGTAGGTTCTGCCGCATATCACTATTTCGGCAAAACGGTTGACCAGCTTACTATTGCAGAAAGTGCAATACTTGCAGGTATAACTCCCTCTCCCAGTGTACTGAATCCCTATGCGGATTTAGCAGAATCCAAGAGAAAACAGCTGTATGTTCTTCAGAATATGTACAATCAGGGACTTATCACAACTGATGAGTATGAAGAAGCAAAGAAGGAGCAGGTTAAATTCCGTCTTATCGTAGCAGGCGACGCCTACGGCTATACCGATCCCAGATACGAGGAATACTACGGCACAAACGAGGATAACGAAAGCACAAGCGAAAGCGAAAACGAAAACCTCACCGATAACGAAAACGAGAATGAAGCCGAGGGTGAAGGCACCGATACAGAGAGCGATGTACTCTATGACGATGTGGACACCTACGAGGCATATCGTTGGGATGAATACGAAATCTCCCAGAACTGGTATGTAGACGCAGCTATCGAGCAGGTTATCGAGGACCTTGCCAAGGCAAAGGGACTTACCTATGCCGAAGCAAAGGAAGACCTCTATAAGGGCGGCTACAAGATATATCTCAATATGGATATGGAGATACAGGAAAAGCTGGAGGAATTCTACCGCGATCCTGATAACTTCTTCTACAGCTACGACAAGCAGGCGATAGAAGAAAACCTTATCCAGAGCGCCTTTGTACTCACCGACTACAGAGGAACCGTTGTAGCTCTTGCAGGCGGCATCGGTGATAAGCCCGGTGACAGCTGCTTCAACAGAGCAACTCAGGCTATACTGCCTATCGGTTCTACCATGAAGCCTATCTCGGTTTATGGTCAGGCTATCGACCAGAATCTTGTAACCTATTCTTCAATGATATATGACAAGGCTATAAAGCTCCCTGACGGAAGCACATGGCCCATGAACTTTGAATATGACTACGGTGTACAGATTGACGGTAAAAACATCTACCTTCCTGTATGGGACGCGGTTGCCCAGTCAAAGAATACCATCGCGGTAAGACTCTGCGAGGCGCTGGGTATTGACACCTGCTTCAACTTCCTTACAGAGAAGCTTGGTGTTACTTCTCTCGACTACACCTATGACAGACAGTATTCTCCTATAGCTCTCGGTCAGCTTACCTATGGTATGACTCTTTTAGAGCTTGCAGGAACATATCAGATGTTCGGCAGCGGCGGCGTGTACTATGAACAGAAATTATACAGTGTTATCACAGACTACAATGACAATGTGGTACTTGAACAGGAACCGCTCGGCGAAAGAGTAATGGGTGCCGACAGCGCATATATTACAAACAGAGCTATGATGCAGGTTATCAACAACCCCAACAGTTCAGGTAGCTATGCGGCAATAAAGGGAATAGAGGTAGTAGGTAAGACAGGTACCTCAAACGACGAACGTATCGTAGCCTTTGCGGGACTTACTCCCGAATATCTGGGCGTTGTACGTCTTGGTTATGACGATAACAAGAAAATAACAGGACAGAACTATATTCCTTTAGGTAAGGTATGGCACAACTTTATGGTACAGCTTGTGGATGAAAACTCCATCAAGACTTTCCACAGAGATAGCAACGTAGTAGAAAAGAAATACTGTACAGAAACAGGTCTGCTTGCAACATCCAAGTGCACCAAGACGGCTGTAGGCTACTATAAGAAGGACGCCCTGCCGAAGACCTGCGATTCTACGCATAAAACTATGAAGGACAGCAAATACCCCGAATACTGGAATAAGCACGGCGGCGAAACTCTTCTTGTAAAGGATGAGCTGGGAGCGGCCGATGAGGACGAGGACAAGACCTCTCAGAGCAGATAAATACAGCCTGTGTAATTGCCAAGCGATTACACAGGCATTTTTAAGGAAAACAAGGAGAAGATATATGACATTCAGAATGACTGCACCCTGCCATTTCGGACTGGAAAAAACCCTTTCCTTTGAGGTGAAGAAAATAGGCGGCGAGGATATACAGGTAAGCGATGGACGAGTAGATTTCTCGGGCGATGAAAGAGTGCTTGTAAGAGCCAATATGTGTCTTTCCATAGCGGAAAGAGTTGCGATTGTCCTGGCACAGTTTAAAGCAAGGACCTTCGAGGAGCTTTTTCAGGGAGTAAAAAATGTTGCTATTGAGCAGTATGTGGGCAAGTTTGATAAATTCCCGATAAAGGGTTTTTCTCTTAATTCAAAGCTTTCCAGCGTTCCTGCCTGTCAGAAGATTATCAAAAAGGCTATGGTAGAAAGAATGAAGAGCGTATATAAGATAGGCTTTTTCCAGGAAACCGACAACCTTTATCAGTTCCGCTTTTCCATTATGAAGGATAATGTTATATTTACCCTTGATACAACGGGCGAGGGACTGCATAAAAGAGGCTACCGCCGTTTTTCCAATGCCGCACCGATTAAGGAAACCTTAGCGGCAGGTATTGTGGATTTAGCAAGGATACGTGACAGAGATGTTATCTGCGATCCCTTTTGCGGAAGCGGAACATTGCTTATAGAATCGGCTATAAAGGCACTCGGCATTCCGCCCTGCCTTAATCGTGAATTTACCGCTATGAGTTGGGAAATAATCCCGAAGGAGATATGGGACGAGGAAAGAGAAAAGCTCCGTGAGGGGATAAAGAAGGATGTCAGCTTCAGAGCCTATGGCTTTGATATCGATCCTGAAGCGGTAAAGCTTACCAGAGACAACGCCGAAAAGGCGGGCGTTGCAGAATATATCACCGTAGAATGTCGTGATATCAAGGATTTCAGCTATCCCGATGACGTAAACTGTGTTCTGTGCAATCCCCCCTATGGCGAGAGAATGCTGGAGCAGGAGCAGGCAAGAGAAATTTATAAAGTAATGGGCAAAAGGATGCTCCCTCTTGATGACAGAAGAATGTTCGTGATAACTCCCGATGAAGAGTTTCAGAATCTCTTCGGAGAAAAGGCGGACAAGAACAGAAAGCTTTATAATGGTATGCTGCTTTGCAGATTATATAGCTATCTCCCTTCTAAAAAGTAGTATAAAACAAGGGAATTTGTCTACACGCTGAACCGATGAAGTTATGCTTCATCGGTTTATTTTTTTAAAAAATATATAAAATTTTTTAAAAACCTCTTGACAAATCGACATAAAGTGATTATACTGTATATATAACACATAAACAGTTACGAACACCGTATATACACTTTAATGAAAAAGGAGTTTTTATTATGAGAAAAATAATACTTATCGTAGCCCTTGCCTGGTCGGCAATCAATCTCACAATCGGTCTTATAAACGGAGTTGATTTAAACACACCCTCTATAATAATACCGATATTATTAGCATTAGTTATGGGACTTAAAAAGGTTACAAGAAAAGCAGGATAATACGAAAGGAGTAAGGTATGAAGATTCTACAGAATTCAGACATCCCTATCTACAAGCAGATAGCGACACAATTCAAGGAGCAGATTATGAATGCAGAAATCAAGGAGGGCGAATATCTCCCCTCGATAAGAGGACTTGCAAAGGATCTTAAAATAAGCGTCATCACTACTATGAAGGCTTATGAGGAGCTGGAAGGCGAAGGTCTTATCAAGGCAGTTCAGGGCAAGGGATATATAGTAAACGCTCAGGATACTGAGATGATAAAGGAACAGCATATGCGACTTTTGGAACAGCATCTGCAGAACGCCATAGACAGCTCAAAGCTGGCAGGCGCATCACTTGACGAAATGATTTCAATGCTCAAGGTCTTATATACAATGGAATAAGGAGACAGAAAAAATGACTAACGTTATAGAAACAAAGGGACTTACAAAAACCTACGGTAAGGATTTTAAGATGGGCGGTCTTGATTTAGGCTTTCCCAAGGGCTTTGCAACAGCACTTATCGGTGCCAACGGTGCAGGTAAGACAACCCTTATGGATATACTCTGCGGTATCACCGCAAAGACAGAGGGCGAGGTAAAATACTTCGGCAAGGCAACAGACGTTGACGATGAAAACGTAAAGGACAGAATCGGCTACTGCTCCTCTCAGGGTTTATTCCCTCCCAACTGGACAATAAAGGATATAATCTCCTCTATGAGCTGTGCTTTTGATGACTTTGACAAGGACAGATTCATAAAGCTTCTTGAAGAGATGAACGTAGAGCTTGGCAAGAAGAATAAAAAGGCGTTATACAAATTATCCGACGGCAACAAGATGAGAGTATATTTAGCCTCCGTTTTTGCAAGAAGAACGAATCTGCTTGTGCTTGACGAGCCCGGCTCTTCTCTCGATCCTCTGATGCGTGACAGGCTCTGCGACCGCTTCCGTGATTATCTTGACGCAGGCGACGGAGAAAACAGCATCATCTTCTCAACTCACAACATTGCCGATATGGAATATGCCGCTGACTACGCCATCTTTATGGATAAGGGACAGGTAATCGAGCAGGGCTTTATCGAACAGTTAAAGGAAAAATATATAATCGTCAGCGCAGACGCAGAGGACAAGGGTAAGATCGCAGGTCTTATGCTGACAGTACATAGCTCACGCAGTACAGTAACAGGTCTTGCACTTGCGGAAAATCGTGAAAAGCTTACTGCCGCAGGTGCGGTATGCGAAAACCCCACACTCCAGCAGTTAAGCGTTGAGCTGCTCAAGATGGCGGAAGAATAATGGCAGGTGAAATATATGAAAAGCTTTAAAATATTTTCAGGCAGATACATACTGCGTATGCTGATTATTCTGCCTTTGGTATGGTTATTATGCTACGGTACGGGCTTTGCTATCGGTACGATAGCTGGCAATATGGAGTCTGATAACGAGTCCTCGGTGACAGAAGAGATCGAGCCCGAAGAAGAGGACGAAGGTTTTATAGAAGGCTTTATGAGTAGTGCCTTTGCGATGATGGGTGGAATCACGGTAATCTCTACCACGGGTATTATTGCAAACTATATGTTCAGAACTGACGGTAGTAAGTACGTAAGAACGATAAGAAACAGTCACAAGCATTATACAAAGGCTTACGGCATTACCGCAGTAGCTTCAATATTCAGCGCAGTTATCGGTTGTTTTGCACTGTGCCTTATCTCTAACGTTATACTGGAGCTTCCTATAATCACAGATCAGCTTATAAGCACGGTATTATGCACGGTTATTTCATCCGCTCTTGCCAATATTATCATTTCCTTTATGTTCTTTGTAAAGAGCAGTACGGTAAGAGGTATTCTTTTAGTCGCAACTATGATATCGACGATGATAATAAGCCTTATTATATCGGAAAACGTAGCTCTGAACTTTATTGTAGTAATTGTCGCCGTATCACTGGTGCTTTTTATAGCGGCACTTATTGTAGCAACAAAAAGAATCCAGCGCAGATGGTTATTTGACTAAGGAGGACGTATGACTAAAAAAGAAAGAACCAAAAAGGCAATAAGCTTCTGCCTTAAAAAGACCTTTAAAATATGCCTTGCCTTTTTCCTGTGGGCTGTGATATACCTTTTCTTTGTGCTCTTATCAGGTCTTATCCGTGAACCGATAGGACACGAGGATTATTTAATAAGCTCAATATTTACAACAATGGGAGCAGGTATCCCGATTATGGCTGCAAGCCTTATGATGACAGACGTACATATCACAAGATACGTCCGTGTAAGCCCTTGCTACAAGGAGATATACACTATAGGAAAGCCTTTTGCTATGGCACTTTCCGGCATTCTTGCAATGGCGGGCGTTGTGATAGTAAATCTTATCTCTCTTGCAATAGGCAATATAGATATGGCGTCCTTTAACGATATTCTGATATTCGGTGCGGCAGGCGTTGCGGTATCACTTATATTTGCAGGTATACATTACAGCGGAGCATGTATGTTGTTCCTCGGTTTCTCACTTGCGATGTTCGTATCAATATTCAATCCCGACTTTTTAAGATACGGCTTCGGCTTTGATACGGCAATAAGTTGTCTTATAGCAATAGGATTACTGGCAGTATCGATCATATGCTGCTTTGTTATGGCGAAGATCTCCTACGGCAGGAGAGATTCAAGGCCTATAAATTCTATGGCAAAGACAATGCAGGTATATAATACAAGCTGGAGTGCAAAGTAAATAAAACCTCTGAACAGATAAAGAGCTGACTTTGATTTTCAAGGTCAGCTTTTTTAATAAAATTTTACTTGCATTTTTCTTGTAATTATGCGATAATTAGATATATATGTGATATATCACAAGAAACCTTGTTATAAATAGAAAGATAAGAGGGCTAAAATGGCGGAATTTCTGAATTTCAAAGGGGATTACAGCGGTCTTACAGAAGAAAAGGCGGCGCAGAATCTCGAAATGTACGGTGAAAACAGCTATGCCGAAAACGAGGATAAAAGCTTTAAATCGCACCATATACTGCTTAATATAGTTGTACTTCTGATATTCGTATCGGGAGTTATTGAAATTGTTTTTTTAGGTCAGGCAGCAATGGGTATAGCCTGCATTGCCATAGCTGTGGCAGGCGCTGTACTGCTTGCGGTGCATTGCAATGGCTGTAACGAAAAGACCGAGGCGCTTATCTCAGCGGCAAAGACAAAATACAGAGTTATCCGAGAAGAAAAAATATTGCTCGTTCCTGCCGCTATGCTTGTGCCTGATGATATAATCATTCTCCAGGGCGGCGAAATGGTTCCTGCCGATGCACATATTCTTGAATGCAGTGATTTTATCTGTGACGAAAGTAGATTTACAGGGGATAAGACTCCTGTTACAAAGAATGCAGGCGTTGATAATACTCCTGATACAAAGCTGAAAACCAGCTGTGTATATTCGGGTACCAGGGTACTTTCAGGCTGTGCCGTGGCAAGGGTTGTCGGTACGGGTGAGGACGCCTACAGAATGAGAGTATCAAGGGACAGAAAAAAACAGCCTGATCCGAACTTTTCTGAATACGAAAAGGCTGTAAACAAGCTTCGTCTGCCGCTTATACTTATAGCTCTCGGTATAAGTCTTTTATTCTTTGTTCTTGATGTACTGCAGGCGGCTGACGGGACTGACATTATTCCGAACCTTGCAGAAAAGACAGCCTTTCTGATTTGCCTTATACCTCCCTATGCGGAGCTTTTTATAAGAATATATACCTCACGTACTGCGTGCATTTGTCAGGATAAAGGGGTGGCAATAAAAAATCTCAGCGTACTGAGAAAGCTTACGGGACTCACAACTCTTATGATTGACAAATCCGCTGTGGTAACTCCGAATATGCTGGAGGTTGCAAATATATACAGCAAGAGCGACAGCCTTATGACTACCATTACAATACTTGCAGGCGACAATGCAAATCCGACTCTTACAGAGCAGGCATTTCTGCTGAATGCGGCGCTTTCGGGTGCGGATATAGATTCGATAAAGAAGAATCAGCTGATAGCAAGCTTTCCTTATAACGAAAACGATCGTATGGGCGGCAACGTGTATAAGATAGGCGACAAATATCTGCTTGCGGTCAAGGGTTCGGTTGAAAAGATAATATGCCTTTGTGATATTGACACGGAAAAGCTGGTAGAAATAAGACAGAAGGCAGTATCAATCTCAAAAAGAGGACTTGAGGTATGGGCAAGCGCCTATATCATATTTGACAGCGAGCAGGAAATACCAAGCAGCCTTTACAGTGTAAAATACACCTATATGGGTATGGTTTCCTTCATAACCGCCACAAGGGATATGATACCTCTTGCGGTGCAGAGCTGTAAAAAGGCAGGCATAAAGCTTGTGCTCACCAGCTCTGACAGCGCAGAAACAGCCGCGTCTATGGGTAAAAAGATAGGACTTGCCTGCGATGGTATGATAACCGGCGAAGCTCTCAGAGAAGCCGAAAAGGGTAATATGAACCTTGATTACACTCATGCGGAGATATTCAGCAACATAACCTCTGCACAGAGAATACAGATAGCAGAAATACTTCGGAAAAACGGCGAGATAGTAGCGGCGGTAGGATATACCGATGACGATTATGAGCTTGTTACAAGCTGTGACCTTGGTATAACGACCTTGCAGAAAACCACCGGAAGCATATACGAGGCAAGCGGTCTTGTAACCAGCGAGGACAGTATCCTGCAGATTGTGGATATAGCGAAGGAAGCAAGACAGCTCCACAGAAATATAAAGAAGTGCATAAGCTTCTGCTTCAGTGCATTTTTATCCCTTGCACTTGTTGTTATTATTGCAGGCTTTGGCGGAATGTTTACAATCACTCCTGCCTTTGCAGGCATTATAGCGGTTGCGATAGTACCCGTGTGTGCAATGTGCTATTCGGGATGTACTGCCGAGCTTAAAAGCGATATGTCGCCCTCAGGCTTTATAGGAAGAGGCAGACTGAATAAGCGCTTTATTGTAGATTCTGCAATAAGCGGCGGACTCATCGGAGCGGTTGCATTTATTCTTGTAGTTATTTGCTCGGGACTTATGACCGCTTCGCAGACATTATCATCACTTTTTGTTATGATAGCATTCAGCTTTGCTTCCCTTGCACTTGCTAATGTATCAGCAAAGCACAGCATAATCACCATGCTTAATCACGGCGCCGTAAGCATAAAGGCTGTTACTGCGGTACTGATAACAGCGATAAGCTCAGCGGTGATTACATATATCCCGTTTATAAATACAGCTCTCGGTTTTGATATGCCTCATCCCGTTGCACTTATTTGTGCGGTAATAGCAGGACTTATTCCGGGAATAGTAAAAGAGATAATGAAAAAAGTATAAAAGAAAGGCATTTTCTATGTTACAGTATTTATTAGCCGTGGTTTACGGTATAGTTTTCGGTGTGGCAAATATTATACCCGGCGTCAGCGGTGGCACGATGCTGGTTGTTTTCGGTTGCTATGATAAGGTGTGCGGTGCGCTCACCCTTAATTTAAAGGAAATAAAGAAGAACATCAAATTTCTCATTTTCTTTGGCATAGGTGCAGTTATCGGTATAGTAGGCTTCGCCTTTATTATAACTTTCCTGTTCACTAATTTCCCCGTACAGACGAATATGTTCTTTATGGGACTTATTATCGGAAGCGTTCCCCTTATCATCCGCAATGCAACGGTAAAGGATAAATTCAGGCCCATCTGCATTTTGCCCTTTGTTATAGGTCTTGCGGCGGTTGTGGGACTTGCTCTTCTTGAAAACAGCAGTACAAATCCCTACCGCTTTGATATGACGGATAACGGCACTTCTACAACTATAACAATCTACAACGACAGTGACAGAACGGTAAGCGGCTGGACTCTCGGATTTGATGACGAGGTTATCATATATGACCAGAATATAGAAGGCGATGTATCTTGTTTTTACGATTATTCCACTACTGAAATAATAAAAGGTTTTTTCGGAAGGCTTCCCGCATATGCTCCTGACACCTTCAAAAATCGTGACGGTGCTGTAATTGAACCGGGCAAGAGCATCAGCTTTACCTATAACGGTGAAATAAATGCCGATACGTCAAAAATGGAGCTTAATGTAAGCTATGCTATGGACGTACCCTTCTTCCTTACTATGATGGTATCACTTTTTGTAGCGGCAATAGCAATGATAATCCCCGGTGTTTCAGGCTCCTTTGTTATGATGACGCTCGGCGTATATTCTACGGTCATAGCCGCAGTAAAGGGCTTTGACTTTGCAATTATAATCCCCTGTGCAATCGGTGCTATAGCAGGTCTTGTGCTGGGTGCAAGACTTATCACCTTCCTTATGAAGAAGTGGAGTCTTATGGTCTACAGCGTAATTTTGGGGCTTGTAGCAGGCTCGGTTTACGTAATATTCCCCGCGGGCTTTGGTCTTAATATTGCAACCCTGACAGGCTTTATAGCGCTTATCATAGGTGGAATCATAGCCGTTATCGTAGGTAAGAATACTAAGGTAGAGGCAGAATAAAAATATCAGGAGGCATAGCCTCTTGAATGGAGGTTTTGAAATGGCATTACCCGATTTTAAGAAAACATCTCAGGATAAAACAGCCGTTCCTGAATGGGCGAAATATCTTTCAGACGGCGAATTTATAAGCTATGAAAATTCTTACAAAACAAGGCTGTATCTTGACCTTTTCGATAAATATATCTACCCTTGCGAAGAAACAGGAGATATAAGATATTACGTTTATGATCCCGTAAAGCACGGTGCAGATAAGAACAAAAAATATCCCGTTATGATGTGGCTTCACGGTGCCAGCAACTCTCTTATGGAGGAAGGCTGTATAATGTGCTGTGGAGCAGAGCAGTACGCCTCACCGAAATATCAGCAGGAGATGGGCGGCGCATATATCATAGTTCCTCTTGCCAATGAGGAAAGAACAGAGGAGGGCTGGATAAAGGGCACCTGGGATAAAATTCACAGCAAGCCGATAAAGGCAATTTTCGATAAGGTCTGCGAGGAAAACAAGGACAACGTAAGTAAGAAATTCGTTATGGGTGCATCCTCAGGCGGATATTTTACCTGGCAGTTACTTGAAGATTACGTAGGCTTTTTTGATGGTGCTATCCCGAT
The DNA here is from genome assembly GCA_017942025.1 of Ruminiclostridium sp. Classification (GTDB taxonomy): domain Bacteria; phylum Bacillota; class Clostridia; order Oscillospirales; family Ruminococcaceae; genus Ruminiclostridium_E. The sequence continues at coordinate 56,032 of JAGAVH010000060.1, forward strand.
AGCATCAGGCTACCTTCCTTCTATTGATAAGATAAAGGAAATAATAAAGGGCGGTACAAGGCTCATAATCGCTCACGGCAGACATGACGAAATGGCTGACTTTGATGAATGCATAGCACCCTTTGAAAAGGAGCTGAATGCTCTTCCCGATACTATCTGCTTCTTCCCGAAATGGGTATATAACGGCGACGGCGGCGTGTCTTCCGTTTTCTATGGCTTTGAAATGGGTCAGCATTGTATGATAAACTGGATACAGCATAATCTTATGTTCGATGATGGCAGACCTGCGGATGAACGACTTAAAAACGGCATCACGGGATGGGTAAAAAATATAGTTTAAACAAAAGTGCAGTAGGGTTTGTCCCTACTGCACTTTCAGCGTGTAGACAAAGTCTTGTCTACACGCTGTCAGACGATGAAAAACGCACGCAGACGAGGAAACTGACGTTGTCAGCGTACGATGGTACGGTAAGCGTCAGTTGACGAAGTAAGCAAAAATGCTTTAGGGAAGCCCTTTTCGGCTTCCCTAAACTTTTTGTATCACATATTTATATGCTCGCAAGACAAGTACAAAATTTTACGCATTTTTGCGGTGCGTGAGTTTGTCTTCAGTCTGAGTGCAGTAGGGTTTGTCCCTACTGCACTTTATCTTATCTTCCGATTTTGCGCTTTGCCTTATCCTGATACATATTTTCATCAGCCTGTCTGAACAGCTCCTGATAATCCGTGTTATCACCTACAAGGCAGTAGCCCAGCGAGAATCTCATCGGTACAGTCAGTCCCTTTTCAAGAGTTGCCATACTGTTATCCTGGATATACTGCAGAGTGTTGATGGCTCTAATAAGCTCATCATCGCTGTCATAACCATAAAGGAACAGTACAAATTCATCTCCGCCCTGTCTTGCGGCAATGCTGTTCTTTATACCGTAATTATTGATAACGTTTGCTATCTTTTTAAGATATACGTCACCCTTTTCGTGTCCATAGGTGTCGTTTATTGTTTTGAGTCCGTCGGCGTCTATCATAATAACAGCGCTGTGCCCCAGCTCCTCACGGTCTGCAAAGACTTCGGAAAGCTTATTGTCAAGACCACGTCTGTTATATAATCCTGTGAGAACATCTATATCTCTTTCATGCTCGATCTCACGGCGTTTTTTCACGCCCTCGGTAACGTCAAGAGCCACACCGAATACGTTTCCGTCTTCCTCGGTTTCTTCAAGTCTTACGTAACGGCTGCCCAGCTTAAAGGTACTGTTTTCGTCGGCTACCGCATCCCTGCACACTTCATTTAAAAATTCTCTGAAGCGGTCTGAATCTTCAGCTAGCTTATTCATATTTTCCGCATCCGTACCCAGAATCTCGGGTAAAAGCTCGGTATAATGTACGTTCTTGCTTTTCAGACCATACTCAAATATACCGATATGAAGCTCTGTCTTGCTCAGCACGTAGGACATCTGCTTGTTGTTTTTCAGCAGACTCTTCTTCATCGCATTTATATAGTCGCAAAGTTCCGAAAGCTCAAGACTGGTTCTGACATCGGCTGACACGTCAAAGTTGCCCTGTGATATTCCCTGAAGACTGTTATTGATGTTACGTATGCCCTTTACAATGTATTTATTCATGTAATAGACTACCGTCTTTGCCAGTAGGAAAGCAATGACAAACATGCTGATCAGAATCCAGAAGGCTGTAGTTGGAACTCGCTGATAAATAATATCAACCGGGACTATTCTGCCGATATAGTTATTATCGGTTTTCATGAATATGCAGAAGGAATATCTTCCGTCTATAGTTGCATGAAAGCCGTCGGGATCCTTTTCAATCTTTTCCGTATCAAACCCGATATCCGCCGCATTCTGTCCTAACGTTTCGGTTTTTGTGGAGCCTACTACCTTTTTTGTATCGCAGTCTATCGCATAATAGTTTGCGTCGGGACTTACCCTGAACAAGGAAAAAATATAGGAAAGCTCGTTCTTTTCTGTTACCTTCAGAACATTGACAGGCTCCATACCTATCTGGACTATATATTCTCCGTTCTTGCTCCATACGGCAGAATACTGCATCGGCTTTTCTTCTGCGGTGTTGGGGGTGATGTCCTGGACAAGTTTAAGACTTTTATCCTGAAGCATCGGCTTGAAAAAGGACACCTGCTCACCCGAATCAAAGGTCAGACCGTAATACTGCGGATGAGTGCCTGCATATATCTTTCCCGATTTGTCGAAGATGTGTATTTCGTCTATCTCAATCATCTTTGCAATTTCTTTGAGCTTGTCGGTATTTGTAATATAGTCGGGATTTCCGTCAAGTATCTCGGACACCGCATCGGAATTATAAATACAGCTCTGACGGTATTCCGTTTCGATTTCCTCAAGCTCTTCACGGTTTTCCTGCAATACTTGTTCTATCTGCTTCAAGGTAAGGTGCGAGCTGTCAACCGCTCGTCTTTGCTCGGTAAAAAGCTGAATAGCCGTTAATACTATAACTATCACCGCCACCAGAATAAAGGTGGTGAGATACATATATCTGCCGATATTTTTCTTAAGTGGTTTCATTTAATGCCCCCGAAAAAAGTATCTGTAATTACATTTGTATATATCTAATTTTAGCACATTTTGTCGTACAATGCAATATATATCGGGTAAAATTGTTAAATATTAAACGAATTACTTATTAAGACGAAAATAAAAAGCTATCAGACTCTATGTCTGATAGCTTTTATTGAATGTATTTCCGATTAGCCCTCTGTTGTATCGTGGATTGTTCTGTTTTCAGCGATAGAACCCTTTAAAACACGGATTTTTGTTCTGTCGCTGCCTGTTTCGATAAGAACAGTATCTTCCTTAACGCTTACAACTCTGCCTATGATACCGCCTGTGGTAACTACTTCGTCAGCTACCTCAAGGTTGTTAAGCATTTCCTTCATCTTCTTGGAACGCTTCTTTTCGGGTCTGATGATGAGGAAGTAGAATATAATGATCATTGCCACAAGGGGAATAAGCATTGTGAGCATTGAAGCAGGGCTTGCGGCATCGGGTGTGCCGGTTGCTGTCTGTGCGAGGAGTGTTATAAATTCTGTCATTTGATTTTTCCTTTCTTTTGTACAGATAAATTGTCGCCTGCAAAGCAGGTTTTATTATACAGGTATAATAAACATCGTATTTAATTATACCCTATTATCAATATAATTGCAAGACTTTTTTACTTACATCAGCACGATATTTTCGTAGCCGAGCTTTTTAAAGGCGTCCTGAACGTTCTTTTTCTGTGCGGCGGTAAGCTTTACTGAGCCGTTTACTCCGACGGTTATTTCAGTATTGCCTGCAAGCTTCTTGATCTTTGTAAATACTGCGGTTACAGCCTTTGAAATATCCTTATCCACCTTCAGATTTTCGCTGTCGGATATTGCAAGTGTGGTACCGAGAGTATTGACATCAAGGGTTATTACTATACCTGCCGACGAAAGCTTATCCTTGTTTTTCCATAGTTCTGCTGTGCCCTTATAATATGCCTTGTTCAGAGTAAGAAGCTGTGCGGCGTCTATATTGATTGCCGTATGGGACTTTCCTGCCGAAGCAGAACACTTGTTGACAAGCGCAACCAGCTTTTCTGTTCTGCCGCTTTCCTTCAGTTCTTTAGGAAGAAGCGAATAATCATAATTTCCGAAGTTGGGGAATTTCACCCCGTCAAGGATAATGCCCTCAAAGCCTGCTGAGGATAATTCCTTTGTTATATCCGAAAGGTATGTGACAGTAACGGTAGAATATGGAGTAGCCCAGGGTCTGCCGCCCTTGTCGGGAGAAGCGTCAAGCCATTCCCAGTCGTCTGCGGTACGGAAGCCCGCTTCGCTTACAACGGTTGAAATGAGGTGGTCTTCAAGTGTATCAATAACAGCTACAGGAGTTATCTCCACCTTTTTGCAAAGACTTACTATCTGTGCCGCTGTGAGCTTGCCTGTTACTATTGTGCTGTTGTTCTTTACGGTATTAACCGCAGATTTGTACAGCAGACGGCCTGTGTCGTCCTTCAGATGGAACATAACCGTTTTATAGCCTGATTTCTTTGCTGACTCAAGATAAGTGCTGAGCGCCGATGTGCTTGCAAGCGCAGTATCAGGTGCGGTCACGGTGGTGCCGTTTAAAAGCTGTGGCTTTTCTTCGGGCTTTTCAGTAGTGGCGGGCGGCGTGGTGGTTGTCACGCTCTCCGTCTGTGATGTTGTGGTTTCGGGTGGAGTCCATGCAGGCTCGCTTGTCGATGAATTTCCGTTATCGCCCGAAAAGAATTTTATCAGGGGAGGAGCAACCGAGTAGCCGACAAATACAAGAGCTGCTATCACAATTATAATAAGAACAGCCTCCAGAATCTTACGTCCTGTGCTTTTTCTTTTTCTATAGAAGCTTTTACGGCGGCGCTTAATCTTTATACCTTTATTTTTCATTTTTTATTTTCCCTTTTTATATATAAATATTTTATGCTATTGCTCCGGTGTTATAGCCTGTGAGTGCGTAAAATGCCAGTGACATTATTCCGACAAAAACCATCATTATGGGCATACCTCTGAAGGCTTCGGGAATAAGGGGAGAGTTCAGTCTGTCGTTTGCAATATGCAGGAAGAATACTGCTATGAAGAAGCCTGCGGAGATACCTACGCCAAAGGCGATATACTGTAAAAGGTCGGCGTGATATACTGTGTTTAAGAACAATGCGCCGAGTACAGCCGCATTGAATACCGACAGATGAACATATTTCTTTATGCTTCTGAAGAGCTTAGGGAGAAATCTCCATATAACAAGCAGACTTGCCGTATAGATGACCGACACGATAAGGGTGTAGATCAGAGGCATTATTACATAATAATATTCGTAATCGTGAAGCCATGCGTCAAACCAGAAGGTTACAAAGCTTGACATTACTGTTACATAAGTTATGCCGAGTCCGAGCCCGATTATGCTTTCTTTTTTCCTTGATGCATAAAAGGCGACGCTTGTGCCGAGTGCTCTGCTAAAAATCGCATTTTCAACGAACATGGCAAGCATAACTGTATTTATAAATAGTAAAAGCTTATCCATTGTTTTTTCCTTTTTCGTTTTAAGGCAGTTGTTTTAACTGATTGGTTTTTTCTTTTATCAGCTGTTCTTCTTTTTGTTTTCTGAGAGCCTCTGCCCTTTCAAGCTCCTTGTTCTGCTTTATTCTTCTGTTTCTGAGATAATTATACAGCGCTCTGAACATACCTGCCATTATACCAACAAGTATAAAGCCGCCGAATGGCGCTTCGAAGGCAGGAATGCTGATATCAAGAAGCTTTATGCCTGCAAGAGTACCAAAGCAGATCATCTCTCTGAAGGCGCCTGTAAGTACGCATATAACGGAAAATCCCGCAACGAACATAATTACATCTATTATCATTTTCGATTTTGATTCGAGGTAAAAGCGGCTTTCTGTCTTTGAGAATATAAGCGCGTTTGTTATTATAAGCGGCATATATATACCTATCAGCTCAACTGTGAGCGGGAATATTTTTTCGAGAAGTAATACTGTCGGGATATAATAAACCGAGCCTACCAGTGCATATATAATTACACGGAGAGTATATACAATCTTTTTGGGTACAAAGGAGCAGGTGAGTATTGTAAGAAAGGATATGATGGCAAAGGCAAGAGCTATTACCACACCTTTTTTAAAGGATGTAGCGGCAATGATTACGGGAGCGGTTACAATACCCGTCATAAGCACTACATTCTGCTTTGCAAGACCGTCAAGAAGGTCTCTTGTAAACCTGAAATCAGTCTTCTGTTTTATTTTCTTCGGCTTTATCTGTTTTGCTGTCGCCATGACTGACCTCCGTTTTCTGTGAGTTATCCTTGTTTTTTCTGAAAAGATCTGCGATGCCCTCCTTCATTTCGGCAAAACCTATCTTTTTTTTGCGTTTTACCTTAGTAACCTTATTGTCAATAGGGGGCATATTATAATTAACGGGCTGTATTATGATTTCCTGAGTGTCTGACAATGCAGGGGTCTTGCCCTGCTTTGCGTCCATGGACATACGCTCAAAGGAGCCCAGATTGTTTTTAAGATAGGAAAATGCCTGCTTTGTAACTGTTTTTATATTGAACCACAGCCTGTCCATATAAAGCGACAGGGCGTTTGTTATAAGCAGAGCAAATACGAATACGCCTTCGATGCTGGCGCTGTTTCTGAAAATAGTTGCAATAACGCCGAGAGAGATACCGTATAAGAGCCTTCCGCCGCCTGTTACGGGCAGAGTCTGGGGGTCGCTGGCAAGGAATATAAATCCGAATAAAACAAAACCGCTGATAAAACGGAATACAACTATATCGGCAGAGCCTGTAAGCAAAAAGCTGATGAGAGCCATACTTCCGATACCGCCGAAGGTTGCCGCAAGGGAGATACTCTTTCTGAACAATAAGCATACAGCGCAGACTAAAAGCACCAGTATGTGTGTGGTTCCCATAGGACCTGAGAAGTTACCCACGAATATATCAAGAGCTGACAGATTGGGAAGAGCGCCGTTTTTGATAAAGCTGCTTTCGATACTGCTTACGTGGGGTATATCTATAGCCCCGAATATCGGAAGCTCCGTACCCAGTTCGGGATACATCAGCACCTGCTGAGGATAGCATATTATAAGAAAGGCGATGGCTACAGCGGCAGGATTGAAGATGTAATTGTCCTTACCGCCGAAGATGTGCTTTACAGTTATGGCAAGTACCGCACCGATAATCACAATGTAATATTCTACACAAGCAGGGAGCATAAGCGCTACCGCCATACCGTAGGCTACGTTTGAAAGGTCCTTGAAGCTGTATTCCTTCTTGCACAGAAAACAGCCTATCATATCGGTTATTGCACAGCAAAGAACCGAGCAGATGCATACCGCAAGAGAACGCAGACCGTATATATAGATTGCAAGCACCATAACTGCAAGCATCAGCAGTATCTGGTCCGCATATACACCGCGCGGCTTACGCAGTTTTTTTCTTGCCGCGTCCATTGTCATAAGGAGCGGTGCGTCGTCGATCTTCCTAAGAAGCTCTTCTTTTGTTGGACTACTCATATACAGATAAAATATCCTTTCAGATAACTTAGTGGTTATTATTATATTAAAGAGGTAACAGATATGCAGATTGATACACTAGCGGGAGGTACCGTCAGGATAACTCTTGCGTCATCCGATATGTACAGCTACAATGTACGCTATGAGGATATCATGGGACATTCAAAGCAGACAAGACTGGCTCTTTCAAGACTTATAGCCTCAATAAAGGAAAGAGAGGGAATACGTCTTGTGGGTGACAGACTGCTGGTTGAGGCTTTTCCCACAAAGGAGGGCGGATGCCTGCTATATCTGTCCTGCCTCGGTCGTGCCGATGACAGAAATACCGTAAAGGGCGAATACCATAAGGGCAGATATATCATAGCAGAAACCGACTGCCTTGATGACATTGTAGCACTGTGTCATATACTGAAAATAAACTGCGGCAGCGTATGTTCGGTGCTGTACTATATGAGCGGTATTTACCGCCTTATAATACCAGCCTTTTTAAAGGCGGATTTTATAGAAACCGTATCAAGGGAGTATGCCGATGTATCCATATGCGGCAGTCATATAAAAAGTGAAACCGCTGAGCATTACAGGCTGATATGCTATAGTGCTGTGGATAAGCTGTCGGCGCTTTACTGATACATCTTATCTTATAAGCTCTGCGGCTTTTTTCATATCCTCAGCTTTAAAAAGGTATGTGCCCGCTACAAGAACATTTGCTCCTGCCTGCTTTACGATATCTGCGGTATCAGCATTTATTCCGCCGTCTACCTGGATATCCATTTCTATATTTTTTTCATTGCAGTAATCACGGAGCTGTTTTACCTTATCGGCACAGTAGGGAATAAAGCCCTGACCGCCGTAACCGGGTTCTACAGTCATAACAAGTACCATATCGCAAAGAGAAAGATAGGGATATACCTCTTCTACGGGTGTACCGGGTTTTACAGCAAGACCTGATTTCATACCGTTATCTCTTATTGCTTTAAGGTTATCTGCAGTATCACCGTTGCTTTCCAGATGTATAGTCAGCATATCGCTGCCCGCCTTTGCAAAAAGTGGAATAAGCCTTGTGGGGTCTGTTACCATAAGGTGGGTATCAAAAAAGATTTCGCTTTTATTTCTTATAGCTGAAACTACATTGTTGCCATAGGTTATATTATCAACGAAAACACCGTCCATAACATCTATATGGAGCCACTCTATTCCGGCGTTTTCACATCTTTTTATTTCTTCTGCAATAGCAGAAAGGTCGCTTGCAAGCATTGAAGCAGAAAGCTTTATCGTCATTTTAAAATTCCTCGGTTATTATCTTATCGTATGCTGTGTGCAAATAAATTCGCACAGATATACATTATAATCATATACTATTATTATGCTTTAGTCAAGAGAAAAATGAGGAAAAACATCGAATTTCCTCATTTTTACCAAAAAAACAGTATTAAAAATTGAATCCGTGTTGATTTTTTCGACTAAAGAGAAGGCGCTGTAAAAATCTTTCGTTTTTTACAGCGCCATTTATTATTTATCTGCTTTTATTTTTTTTTACTTTTGGTCTTGCAAAGAATATAAGTGCCGATGTGGGGATAAGTGCCATAAGTCCTGCTCCGAATCCGACGCCTGTAGGGGGATTTGTTGAGCTTTCGCCTATAGAGGGATCTTCAAAGTAGCAGGAAGAACATCTGCCGTTTACAAATTCGTGGGGGAGCTTTTCTATAGCTTTTGTGTACTTTTCGCCACAGATATCGCAAATCATTTCTTCCATACCCTCTTCGGTGCAGGTAGCTTCCTTTACAGTTTCCCATACGCCGTGGCAGGCTTCGGTTATTTCTGCACCACATGCGGAGCAGGTGAGCTTGTGTTGCCCGTTACCGATATTTACGGCGCTATCAAATTCATGATCTTCTGTTATGATGTAGCCGCAGTCTTCGCATTCACGTTCGTGGGCATCGTTGTCGGTTTCAGACCACTTACCGAAGGTGTGTTCAGCCGCTTCCTCATGTTCGCATAAGGTGCAGATTTTCTTATGTTCTTTATCGCTATCAATGGATTGCCAATCGCTGAAAACGTGTTCCGCTTCTTCCGTATATCCGCAGATCTCACATTCTCTATCGTGATTTCCTGTTTCGATATTATTTCTCCACTCGCTGAAAACGTGTTCAGATTCTTCTATATGTCCACAGATCTTACATTCTCCTCTGTGCCTGTTCGTTTCGGGATCGTGAGTCCAGTTGGTATAATCGTGGTCTTCAGTTGCTTCGTGTCCACAGAGCGTGCATACGTGCTTATGAGTGTATTCGTTATTATACGTCCATTCGTCAAAGCTGTGATCTTCAAATTCGTAATAATCGCAGTCTTCACATAAAGCCATATGCTGGGTGAGAGATGACGGATCGCGCTGTATCAGTCTGTGTTCCGCTTCTTCTATGTGGAAGCAGTCAGAACACATTCTTATATGCTTGCCGGATTCATTGTCATTTTCCCAATCAGAGTAATTGTGTTCTGCCTCTTCTGTACGTCCGCAGTTTCTGCAGATTCTTTCGTGCTTACCTGTATCGGGATTATTTGCCCACTCATCGAAATTGTGCTCACTTTCCTGTACACGACCGCAGTCTTCACATTCTCTTTCGCACTTACCTGTTTCGGCGTTATCTCTCCAATCACCATAGTTATGACTGCGATATTCAGTATAACCACAAATCAGACACTCGTGTTTATGATTGTTTGTATTAGGAATCTCTTCCCAGGCACCATATATATGAGCTTCCAGCTCGTAGTAAGAACCGCAATCCGTACAAAATCTTATATGGGTAGACGCATCGTATTCTGAATACTCTTCCATATTGTGCTCTGCTTCTTCTAAGCGACCACAACCTTCACATTCTCTTTCGTGCTTACCTGTTTCGGTGTTATCCCTCCACTCGCCGTAGGTGTGGTCTCCTAACAAAAAGAAGGAGCAATCTTCACAGCTTGTGATATGCTGCAGGTCGTCGTATTCTTCACATTCGCCCATGGAGTGAGGCTCTGCTATGAGAAGTCCGCAATCTAGGCAGTATGCTCTGTGGGTGTTTGACGCTATGTGCGGTGTCCAGTCGTCGAGGTTGTGATCGCCGGTTTCTGTATGACCGCAGTTTTCACATTCTCTTTTGTGCTGCCCTGATTCCGGGATACCTTCCCAGTCGCCGAAAACGTGTTCAGCTTCGTCTACGTGTCCGCAGGTCTCACACTCTCTTTCGCACTTGCCTGACTGGTGATTATCTGTCCATTCGCCGAAATCGTGATCTGATTCTTCTACGTGTCCGCAGGTCTCACACTCTCTTTCGTGCTTGCCCGACTGGTGATTATCTGTCCATTCTCCGAAAATGTGATCTGCTTCTTCTACGTATCCGCAGGTCTCACACTCTCTTTCGCACTTGCCTGACTGGTGATTATCTGTCCACTCGCCAAAATCGTGATCTGATTCTTCTGTGTGTCCGCAATCTGTACATTCTCTTTTGTGCTTACCTGTATTTTCTTCTTCTGCCCATTCGCTGAAGTTATGTTCTGCTTCATCTATATATCCACAGTCTTCACATATTCTTATGTGCGTATCTGTATTGTAACAATCACTCCACTCTCCGAAGTTGTGGCCTGAATTTTCAAGATAGTGACAAACGCTGCACTCTCTGCCGTGAGTGTTTCCGTCATTCGACTCCCAGTCACCCATAATATGTCCGCCGATTTCTGTATAGCCACAATCCTCGCAGACCTGTTCATGTGATGTTTCACCTGTAGAGTACCAGTCACCGAAATTGTGATCTTCAATTACGTTTTCGTTACAGAAATCACAGACGCCCGTATGTGTGCCATCACCGTTATCCTGATGATTTGACAGACTGGGATGTGTTTCGTAAACTGTTATAGTATATATTGTTTCGTTGCCGAAGGCGTCTGTTGCACTAATTCCGTAAGCCGAGGTATTGCCTACAATTGTATATACGCCGTTTGCATCGGGCTGGGCAACTTCTCCATTTATCGTAACGCTTACGTCACTATCGTCCGTTACGGTAAAGGTTATAGTTCCGCAGTAGTTTGAGCCGTCTGTAATTCCGCTTATAACGGGAGCCTTTACATCCTTTGCAGTGACGGTTATAACAGTATCACCACGTACAACGATTTCTGAAATATCCAGTACGTCTACGGGCGAAGCACCATTTACTGATGCAGTTATCTTGTCAATTTCCCAACCTTCGTCAGAGGTTAAGGTGATACCCTCGGGTAACTTTTCACCGCCGGCAACCCAGAATTCCTTCTGACTTGCTGTATCATCCTCATAGGTTATGTTGCCGTGCTCGCCTGCATCGATTGTAACCTTATATGAGTATGAAACTCCTGATATTATCTTGATAAAGTTCTTATTGGCAATGTAATTGGATATATCAATCGAATTATCGGGAGCGCCTGCTCCAACCGCATCCGTATATGCAGAAGGGGAATTATCGGGATCGCTGAAGGGTGAGCCTTCGATTGCAGTATAGGTAGTGCCATCGTCACTTACATCTATATCTATATCACAATAAAGAGGAGAAACATAGAACTTAGGAGTGGAATATATACCCTGCACAGCGCCGTCGTTACCGCTCAGTAAAAGATCGCCTCTGCGGATGATTATTTCGTCGCATCTAAGTCCGACACCTGTAAGAGAGGTGTTGCTGGTATTCCATTGCTGACCTTCTACGGGCGAAAAGCTCAAATCAAGGCTTCCACCCATCATTGTAAGCTGTTCCGCTTCCATCGCCTGATAGTTGTTGCTTTTTACGGTTACCTTTCCGCCGTTTACGTTAAGGGCTCTGACGCTTACGCTTGAGTTACCGAGTAAGGAAAGAGTATCGTCATCGCCACCGTAAATATTGACCTGACCTTCTGTATATAAATCGACATCAGCATTTCGTATAACGTTTGAGCCTGAAAGCACTATATCAATATCCGTAGTGGGCATACCGGATTCAAGAGACACAGCCTGAATGAAATCTCCGGGGATATCCGTATCTCCACAGTTTATATTCATACCGTTTAAATTGATAATATGCTTTCCGCTCTGACCAATATCTGCGATCATTATAATATCGGATGCGTCTGTTACAGAGCTTGTTATGTTATAGGTGCCGGGACCAAACAGAATGCAGGCACCATTCTCATAAAGTATGTTGCCGTCCTCTGTAGTGGCTTTATAATCGGGTAAGCATACTTCAATGTCGTTAGCTACGGCGTGATATTTTCCGCTCAGGCTCTTTCCGACAATGAGCATATTATAAGTACCAACGTCGGTTTCATCGGGAGTACCGTCGATATAAAGCCCCTCTTCTCTTTCAACCTCTGTTGCCCAGTCAGGCTTTCCGCCGTCCCAGATGATTTCCGTTATTTCATGCTCTGTAGTGCTATTTGTAAGGTTATCGGTTTCAGCAATATATACTGCATTTGATGAATAATAGCCGGCATATAACATAGCGGTGTGAATTCCGCCATCGTCTCTGTACTGAATATGTCCTGACGGCTCAATAGTCTGGGTACAGCCCTCAAGATAATTTCTGACTGCCGCATAATCGTTGCCGTTTACTTCGACGTACTGATAAGTATTGCCGTAGTCTATATCCATATCCTCAAGTATATCCTCGGCAATTTCTGTATTGCCAAGTAAATAGCTTTCGTAAACGTCAAGATCCGCCTCGGTTACAACGCCGTCGGCATTGGCGTCGCCCTTTACACCCGTTGCAACGAGAGCAGCCGCTTCTTCAGCGTGACCTGTGTGAACCTGCGGAACAGATACCTGCACCGAGGTTACGGCTAATCCAAGAGCAATAACACCCGAAACAGTTCTTTTCAGTATATTGTTCATAGTTTTGATTCCTTTCAGAATAAGAATGATTATCTGTAATAAAGACAATCTGCATATTAAACGCTAAACTTATTATAGCACAAATGCTAAACAATGTAAATATAGAAATAACACAAAATGCAAAAAAAATTCCCACGGACTACGTAGAGCAATCCGTGGGATGATATTTTTCTTTATGAATGGTATCTTTCGAGGAACTGCTTTGTTCTCTCGTTTTCAGAGTTTTCAAATACCTCTTCAGGCGTGCCGTTTTCAATGATGTAGCCGCCGTCCATAAAAATGACTCTGTCGGAGATTTCCTTGGCAAACTGCATCTCGTGGGTAACTATCACCATTGTCATTTTTTCTGCGGCAAGCTCCTTTATTACCTTCAGAATTTCACCGGTAAGCTCGGGATCGAGTGCGGAGGTGGGCTCGTCAAAGAAAAGCACGTCGGGATTCAGCGCCAGCGCTCTTGCGATGGAAACTCTCTGCTGTTGACCGCCTGACAGATTGCAAGGGTATTCATTTGCCTTGTCGGAAAGTCCCATTTTGGCAAGTAGCTCCATAGCCTTTTCGGTAGCCTGATTCTTATCCTGTTTTAAAACGTGAACAGGCGCTTCTATGATATTCTGTAAGACCGTCATATGAGGGAAGAGGTTAAAGTTCTGGAACACAAGACCGATTTTGAGTCTTATCTCCTGCAGGACTTTTTTCGGTGCATATACCGTTCTTCCGTTTTTGTCCTTTACAAGCATATCAAGTCCGCAGATGGAAATTCTGCCGTCGTCCGCCTTTTCAAACTGGTTGATACAGCGTAAAAGGGTGGATTTGCCGCTACCCGAGGGACCGATTATCGATACCACCTCGCCCTGCTGAACTTCAAAGGAGATATCCTTTAAAACTCCCAGCTCGCCAAAGCTTTTGGAGAGATTTGTTACTTCAAGTATAGCCATCAGCTTTTCTCCTTATCTGTAATAGTTCAGCTTCTTTTCTATAAATGAGAAAAGGAAGGTAAGTATCATAGCCATTGCAAAATAGAATACGCCTGCTATAAATAAGGGTATAAGCGAGCTGTAATTCATCATCTGCTGTTTTGCCTTTAAGGTGATTTCTGCATAGGCTACTACGTTTGCAAGAGAGGTATCCTTGACAAGAGTGATAACCTCGTTTGAGGATGCGGGTACTATTTTCTTTATTACCTGTGGCAGAATTATTCTGAAGAAGGTCTGCACTCTCGTCATACCAAGAGCCGCCGCCGCTTCGTACTGTCCTTTAGGCATAGCCTCAATACCGCCACGGAATATTTCAGCAAAATATGCGGCATAGTTCAGCACAAAGGCTGTGAGCACCGCACCGAACATAAAGTCGTCAGAGGCTACATCGATTCCTGATAAAAGATTTTTCAGAAAATCGGGAAGTCCCTCCATCATCCTTATGTAGGGCAGGGCGTAATACACAACTATTACCTGAAGCATAAGAGGTGTGCCTCTCATAACGAGTATGTAGATATTGGTAAGCCAGGATACCGGCTTAATCTTACACATTTTAAGGCACGCCACCACCATACCCAGAGGTATGGAAAACAGCAGTGTAAATCCGAATATTTTAAGTGTTGGTATAAGGTATTCGAGAAGTATTCCCGTTACCTTTAAAATGCTTTCTCCGCTCATTTTACTTTTCCTTTTTCTTATATTTGCGCCGTTTTACTATGGCGATGTGTTAACATAATGACACGATACTTAAATATTGTAACAGAAATCGTCATATTTTGCAATAGCTGTAGGAAAAGAAAAAGAAAAAAGACAGATTCAATAGATTATAATTCAATTATTCTGCCGATATCTGCCCAAAGCCTGCAAAAAACTTATAATCATCTGCATAATAAGTCTTTCCGTTTTCGTCATAGATAGCTAAGATATCCTCAGGAAGCTCTATTACAAAAATTCCGCTTTCACCCTTTGCAAGGTTTATTCTCTTAAAGCCGCAAAGCCAGGGGTTGACGGGAGCGTTCTTATCCTTACTGCTTGCGTAAAGCTGTATAACCTCATTGCTGTCATATTTTCCGATATTCTGAACCTTTACAGTCGCTTTTCTTCCCTTTTCTGTCTTTTCAACAGAAATAAGCTCTGATACGAACTCCGAGTAGGTAAGACCGAAGCCGAAGGGATAAAGCACGTTGCTGTTATCTTCGAGATATTTATAGGTGCGGTTTTTCATACAGTAGTCAGTAAATTCGGGGAGAGAGTCCGTATCCTTGTAGAAGGTTACAGGGAGCTTTCCCGAAGGTGAAACGTCGCCGAACAGAATATCTGCAAGAGCAGTACCACCGTGAGGCCCTGAATACCAGGCACAGATAAGAGCGTTTTCTCTGTCATCGCCCGTTACTACAGAGCTACCTGCGGAGATTACTACAACCGTAGGCTTTCCTGTATCGAGGACTGCCTTTATAAGTCTGCGCTGACTTTCAGGGAGCAGAAGCGTAGTCTTGTCACCGGACGCATATTCGTTGCCCTGGTCGCCCTCTTCGCCTTCTATATGCTCGTCAAGTCCGACACAAAGCACTACTGCGTCGCTGTATTCTGCGGTTATAACAGCCTCGGAGATTCTGTCATCCGGCATTGCCAGTCCCTCGCATCTGTCCTTCATAATATGACAGCCCTCGCTGTAAAGTACTCTTATATCCTCGCCGCACTTATTCTTTATTCCCTGCAGGAAGGTAGTGTAGCCTGACGCCGTACCGTAATAATTACCCTTTAAGGAATCAATATTATCCGCACTGCAACCGATAACCGCAAGAGCCTTTATCTTGTCCTTATTTAAAGGCAGCATGCCGTCGTTTTTCAGCAGTACCATTGATTTTTCTGCAATCTTTCTTGAAAGCTCGTTATGTTCCTTGCAGTCAATAACCGTGTAGGGAATATCATCAAGCTCCGTTTTATCAAACATACCAAGCGCTATGCGGATTTCAAAGAGCTTTGTAACACTTCTGTCAATATCCTCTATAGTCACAAGTCCCTCGTTATATGCCTGAAGCACATATGCATAGGAGCAGCCGCAGTTTACGTCACAGCCTGTTTTAAGGGCAAGAGCGGCGGATTCTACAAAGTTCGAGGTCACCTTGTGGTGCAGATGAAAGTCCTGGATTGCCCAGCAGTCGGATACGAAATATCCGTCATAGCCCCACTCGTTTTTCAGTATATCCATAAGCTTTTTACTTGCACATGAGGGCTCGCCCATAACTCTGTTATATGCACCCATAACGCCCGAAACGTCGCTTTCAACCAGCTTTTTAAAGGCGTAGAGATAGGTTTCGCGCAGTTCCTTTTCTGTACAGGTGGCGTCAAATTCGTGTCTTAAATTTTCAGGTCCGCTGTGTACCGCAAAATGCTTTGCACACGCAGAGGCGGTCATATATTCGCCCTCGCCCTGCAGTCCCTTTACGTAGGCACTACCCATAACAGAGGTAAGATACGGGTCCTCGCCGTAGGTCTCGTGACCTCTGCCCCAGCGGGGATCACGGAAAATATTTATATTGGGCGACCAGATGGTAAGTCCCTTGTATATATCTCTGTCACCCTTTTTACTGCTTGCGTTATACTTGGCTCTTGCCTCCTTTGCCACTACCTTTGCCATAAGCTCTGTAAGCTCCTCGTCAAAGGTTGCCGCTACAGCTATAGCCTGGGGGAACATAGTTGCAGTACCAGCTCTTGCCAGTCCGTGAAGTCCCTCGTTCCACCAGTTATAGGCGGGTATGCCGAGTCTTTCTATTGACGGCGAATCATAACGGAGCTGACTGCACTTTTCTTCCACAGTCATTTCCGATACAAGCTTTTTTGCACGGTTCTTTACATTTTCACTTATCATAGATATATCTCCTTGACGGTTTTATTTCATACTCCTAGCATAGCATAAAACCTGATACAAATCAAGAAGAAAAATGTCTTGTTGCAAAAAACCTGTTACTGTTTGTCAAGCCTTTTTCCTGAAAAAAATATATTTTTTCGGAAAATAAATGGCATAACAACAAAGCCGAAAAACAATGATTTTTTCAGCTTGTAAGGATATAAGTAAAATTTGTGCAATCAGCAATAAA
>JAGAVH010000061.1 GCA_017942025.1 Ruminiclostridium sp.
CTTTGTTGTGCATCGTCGTGATGCACTTTTGGTGTTCGCTTTACGGCGTCCTTGCCGTATGTATGCCTGTCGGGGCGGTTGACGATTTTGACCGAACAGGTCAAAATCAATGGCTGACGTGCGTTTTTCATCGTCTGACAGCGTGTAGACAAATAACTTTGTCTACACGCTGAAACCCCATCGGAAAACCGATGGGGTTTGTTTTATCATCCTATAACCTTTTTCGCTATATCCACAGCCTCTTTGGCGTCCTTTGCATAATAGTCTGCGCCGATTTTCTCCGCATAATCGGGAGTCAGTACCGCGCCGCCGACCATGATTTTACACTCGGGTAGCTTTGTCTTGAAAAGCTTAATGGTATCCTCCATAGATTTTAAGGTGGTAGTCATAAGTGCGCTCAGTCCCACAAGTGTTGCACCATGCTTTTCTGCCGCGTCCACTACCGCCTCGGGAGGTACGTCCTTGCCAAGGTCTATTACCGTATAGCCGTAGTTTTCAAGCAGTACCCTTACGATATTCTTGCCGATATCGTGGATATCGCCCTTGACGGTTGCAATAACTATTTTGCCCTTGCTGACGGGAGTATCACCCGATTTTGATAAACTTTCCTTTATAACATCAAAACAGCTCTGGGCAACGCCAGCCGATAATATCAGCTGGGGCAGGAATATCTTCCCCTGCTCAAAGAGAGTGCCGGTTTTATCAAGAGCCGGAATCAGCCGCTCGTTCACTATATCCATAGCGTCATTATCGGAAATCAGCTGACGGGTTATGTTTGCCGCCGCCTCTTTAAGTCCGTTGTCTATGGCGTATTCGAGAGTTATATTTTCTGCCTTCTGCACAGGCTTCTGCGCTGTCATATCGGAATAAGCGGCAATATACTGTGCGGAATTGACGTCTATATTATGCAGTAATTTAAAGGCTCTTACAGTCCCGGTCATAGCCTCGATATTGGGATTTATGATAGGTAAATCAAGTCCGTTTTCGAGGGCAAGACTTAAAAAGATATGATTTAAAAGCTCACGGTTTGGCAGACCGAAGGATATGTTCGAAACACCGAGTACGGTCTTTACTCCGTACTGCTCCTTTACCATTCTTACAGCCTTTAAGGTTTCCTTTACCGCTTCCTGCTCTGCGGATGCAGTAAGAGTAAGACAGTCTATATAGATATCCTCTCTTGCAATTCCGATGCTTTCAGCTCTGTCTATGATGCGCTTAGCTATAGCCACTCTTTCCTCGGCTTTTTTGGGGATTCCGTTATTGTCAAGAGTAAGTCCGACAACCGCCGCACCGTATTTCTTTACAACAGGCAGAATTTTTTCAAGGCTTTCCTCTTCTCCGTTTACCGAGTTTACGATAGCCTTACCGTTATATATACGCAGTGCCGCTTCGATTACCTCAGGATTTGTAGAATCTATCTGTAAAGGCGTGTCAGTAACACTCTGTATGCTCTTTACCACCTTTACCATCATAGCTTTTTCGTCGATTTCGGGCAGTCCCACATTGACGTCAAGTATATCAGCGCCTGCATTAACCTGCTCGATAGCCTGATTTAAGATGTAGTTTATATCGTCGTTTTTAAGCGCCTCTTTAAAGAGCTTTTTACCTGTGGGGTTTATTCTTTCACCGATTATTCTCGGCTGATCTACACAGCAGATTCTTGTACCACTGCATACGAAGCTTTGCTTTTTAACACTTCTTGCTATGGGTTTTCTGTCTGCAAGCTTTTCGGCTACCGCCTTGATAAATGCAGGGGTTGTACCGCAACAGCCACCGAAGATGTTTACTCCGTAATTTATCATCTGCTCTGTGTAGATAGCAAATTCCTCTGCGGTGATGCTGAATTTTCCCGTTTCCGGATCGGGCAGACCTGCATTGGGCATAACTATAACGGGGAGCGTGGTGGAGTTGCAGAGCTTTTCTACTACAGGCATAAGCTCCTTCGGACCCAGAGAGCAGTTTATACCTGTCGCATCAGCACCGAGAGCCTCGCAGAGTATAGCCTCCGCTTCAACGGGTACACCGGTAAAGGTACGGAAGTTTTCCTCATAGGTCATACTGCAGATAACGGGCAAGTCTGAATTTTCCTTAACTGCAAGTAGTGCCGCTTTAAGCTCGTATAAATCGGTCATTGTTTCGATTATGAATAAATCGCTACCTGCTTTTACGCCTGCAACTACCTGCTCTTTGAATATATCGTATGCCTCTTCAAAGGTAAGTGTACCGGTAGGCTCTAAAAGCTGTCCTACAGGGCCTATATCCTGTGCCACAAAAGCAAAGGACTTACCGCTTTCGGCTACCGCCTCCTTCGCAATTTTTACTCCTGCAAGAATAATTTCCTCAACAGATTTTCCACAACCCTCCAGCTTGTAGCGGTTTGCTCCAAAGGTGTTGGCGGTTATCACATCCGAGCCTGATTTCAGATAATCAAGATGTACTGATTTTATGATATCGGGTGCAGTAAAGTTTAAAAGCTCGGGAGTTTCTCCGGTTTTAAGACCTCTCGCCTGAAGCTCTGTACCCATACCGCCGTCAAATATGATAAATCTGTTTTTTGTAAGCTCTTTTATATTAAGTTTATTTTCCACAGTAGTTATTTTCCTTTCTGTATCGGCAGGAATTTTTCAGATTGCATTCATCACAGCTTCTGTGTGCTGATATCAGCTCATTTTCTGACAGTCCGATTATTGCCGTTACCGATTTTTTCGGGGTAAGCAGCATATTGTCGGTAGCGCACAGACCGATTTTTTTTTGTGCGTCAAGTAAAAGCAGAAAGTCCTTCTGCTGTTCTATCGGTAAATCGCCGTAGCCGGGCGAAAATCTGTCGGTGAGCGAAAAACCGATAGCGGACTTTTTTATTTCACCTTCTGCATAGTCGCAGACCTGCTCAATAAAAGCTGATGAAAGAGCGTCGGTGATTACCGCCCTTGCCATATCGGTTATCTGCATTTTCCTTATCAGAGTGTCTGCTCCGGTTCCGAGTGTGGCGCACATAAGCACTGCTTTTTTACAGCCTTTAAGGTGATTTCTGATATCCTTGCCGTATAACACCAAACTGCAATCACGAAGCTTTATGTTGTCTTCGGAAATCTCTGATATGTCAAAATTCCTGAAAAGAAATTTCGGACTTGCCGATTTTAATAGCTCCTTTTCGCATATATCCAGAAGCTCTCTTGTACTGTCGTCAGGCTCGCCCTTTATACCAAGATAGCGTAACGCCTCTTTTTTATCAATACTGTCTATCATCATAACAGCTTTTTTATAGCCTCGTAAACTTTTTTTGCGACATAGGGATTATTCATCGAATAAAGGTGAATACCCTCAATGCCGTTTGAGATAAGATCGATTATCTGATCTACCGCATAGGCAATACCTGCGTCAATAAGGGCCTCCCGGTTATTTTCATATCTCTGTATCATCTTTACGAATTTAGGCGGCAGACTTGCACCACACATTGAAACCATTCTTTCAATTTGTTTTTTGCTGGTGATGGGCATAATGCCTGCCGATATCGGAACCTCTATTCCCGCGATAGCCGCCTTTTCACGAAAATCATAGAAGGCGTCGTTATCAAAGAAAAGCTGGGTAACAAGGTGAGAAACGCCGCTGTCTACCTTCTTTTTAAGATTCAGGATATCCTCTTTTTGATTCTTTGCGTCAATATGTACTTCGGGATAGCAGGCACCTGCTATGTCGAAATCACCTTTTGATAAAATATAAGCGGCAAGGTCGCTGGCGTGGGGAAATTCGTTCTTAGGCTCTTCATCGGGCTTTACATCGCCTCTCAAAGCAAGAATGTTTTCTATCCCGTTTGCTTTTAAATCAGCAAGAACAAAATCAATATCTGCTCTTGTGCTGTTGATGCAGGTCAGATGTGCCATTGCTTCAATGCCGCACTTGTTCTTTATATGCGAAGCTATCTCGCAGGTAGAGCGGTTAGCTGTATTTCCGCCTGCACCGTAGGTAACGCTGAAATAATCAGGTCTTATTTCTGCAATTTCGTTTACCGCATTATATACGGTATCTATGGTAAAATTCTTGTTGGGAGGGAATACTTCAACCGAAAATACCACTCTGTCCTTGCCGTAAAGCTCTGCAATCTTCATATGATAACATTCCTTTCTGAAAATAAATGGAATTTACTACGTTCAGATATAGGGCGATTATAAAACCGCCCTATTGTCGTTTATTATTTATCTTATTGCACTGCCGTTGGGCGTATCCTTGTCTAAGAATACAACCTGTACCTTATCACCGCAGTCGCAGGCAAGGAGCATACCGTTGCTGTCCTCGCCGCAGAGCTTTGCAGGAGAGAGGTTTGCAACAAATATTACCTTCTTGCCGATAAGCTCTTCGGGAGTGTAGTACTGGGCGATGCCGCTTACTATCTGTCTGCCGCCTCTGCCGTCGTCTACCTGTAACTTCAGAAGCTTCTTGGCCTTCTTTATCTTTTCGCAGGCTGTGATTTCACCACTTCTGAGCTTAACCTTTGCAAAATCCTCAATAGAGATTATTCCTGCCTTATCAAGGTCTTCATCTTCCTTATATTCCTTTTTGGGAGTGAGCATTTCGTTAAGGGCTTCGATTTCCTTATCCATATCAATTCTGGGGAAGAGAACTCCGCCCTTTGAAACGGTAACTGTCTGAGAAAGTACATTTATATTGCCTGCCGCTTCGTAGGTAACATCGTCAGCGGTTGCGCCTATCTGCTTCCATACTTCGGGCATTGTTGTGGGCATAAAGGGATAGAGAAGGGCAGAAGTTATACGGATAACTTCAAGCAGGTTGTAAAGAACTGCACAGAGTCTTGACTTGTTTGCTTCGTCCTTTGCCAGTACCCAGGGAGCAGTTTCGTCGATGTACTTATTTGCACGGGAAACTACCTTGAATATCTCTTCGAGAGCCTTTGAAAGCTGGGCGTTGTCCACCGCTTCTTCAACCTTTGCTCTGAGTTCCTTTGCCATACCGATAAGCTCGTCGTCGAATTCGCCGCTTGTCTTATCGCTGATAAGTGTGCCGCCGAAATACTTATCCACCATGGCAACCGTACGGGAAACAAGATTGCCGAAGTCGTTGGCAAGGTCGGTGTTTATTCTGCTTATCATTATTTCATTTGAGAAGTTGCAGTCAGAGCCGTAGGGCATATCACGGAGTATCTGATAGCGTACAGAGTCAACGCCGTAACGCTCTGCTAAAACAAAGGGGTCGATAACGTTGCCCAGAGATTTACTCATCTTCTGACCGTTGAAGTTGATCCAGCCGTGGCCGTAAAGGCGCTTGGGCAGGGGGAGTTCAAGCATCATAAGTATGATAGGCCATACAATGGAGTGGAAGCGCACGATTTCCTTTGCAGTCATATGCATATCTGCAGGCCAGTATTTGTCATAATCATTATATGCACTGTTCTTGTAGCCGAGAGCACTGATATAGTTTGTAAGAGCATCAACCCATACATAAACTACGTGACCTTCGTCAAAGTCAACCGGTACGCCCCATGTAAAGGTTGTACGGGATACGCATAAATCCTCAAGACCTGCGTTGATGAAGTTGTTTACCATCTCGTTTACACGGGTAGCAGGCTGAAGGTAATCCGTTTCTGTAAGGAACTTACGGATTTTGTCCTCGAAAAGGGAGAGCTTTAAGAAATAAGCTTCTTCATCAGCCTCGATAACGTCTCTTCCGCAGTCGGGGCACTTACCGTCTACAAGCTGAGATTCTGTCCAGAAGCTTTCGCAGGGTGTGCAGTATTTACCTGTGTACTTGCCCTTGTAGATGTAGCCTCTGTCATAAAGCTCGCGGAATACCTTCTGTACTGTTTCAATATGATAATCGTCAGTGGTTCTGATATATCTGTCATAGCTTACGTTCATAGTTTTCCATAAGCGCTTGAAATTGTCAACGATGGGGTCAACATATTCTTTAGGTGTAACGCCCTGCTCCTTGGCTTTGAGCTCAATCTTCTGACCGTGCTCGTCTGTACCGGTGAGGAACATTACGTCGTAGCCCTGCATTCTCTTGAAGCGGGCGATAGTGTCACAGGCTACAGTTGTGTAGCAGTGACCTATGTGGGGATTACCCGAGGGGTAATATATAGGGGTTGTTATATAGAATTTCTTGTCCATTTTTCTTTCTCCTTGAGTTTATTTACTTAATTTGTCGTTTGGTGATATAGTAGTCATATGTGCAAAGTGCACATTCGCAGACTGATATATCCCGTCTTGAAGCTATAGAATTTTTTCAAAATACATCAGTCCTTTCTTATGTGTCTGTGTAATTATATGTTTTTTGCTATTTACATACCAATTTATTATATCACTTTCTTCATTTTTTTGCAACATATCAGAAAAATTTTCAGTAAATTTTGCAATTTATCTAAAAAACACTTGATTTTTCCGAATTTTTTTAGTACAATATATTTGGTGTATTATTTTTAATCATTTCACGATGCATTTTCGGTGATTTTGCCGAAAGCATAACAAGTGACAATAAAGGCAGGGTAACACCCGACTTAAATAGCAACAAAGAAAAATCAAAAGGGGTAAAGAAAATGTCTAACAGATTATTTCAGGGCGTAGTTCATCAGATGAGGGATACGATAGGCAGAGTTATCGGCGTAATCGACGAAAACTCAACCATTGTAGCCTGCAGTGAGCTTTCCAGAATAGGAACCAACAGCGACTTTTTTGCTGTGGAGCTTGGCGAGTCACACGATGCTTTTATTCGTGACGGCTATACATACAAGCCCTTCGGAGTTCATGTAAAGCCCGACTATGCAGTATTTGTAGAGGGTACTGACGATCAGGCGTCAAAGTATGCTTCACTTCTTGCTATTTCACTTTCCAGCATAAAGCAGTATTACGATGAAAAATATGACAGAAACAATTTCGTAAAGAACATCATTCTTGATAATGTGCTCCCCGGAGATATCACTTTAAAGGCGAGAGAGCTGCATTTCAATGCTGAGATAAACAGAGTTGTATTCCTTATCAGCGTTGTTTCATCCAACGAGATGTCACCCTATGATGTAATTCAGAATTTATTCCCTGATAAGAATAAGGACTTCGTTTTCAATATCACAGAAACTGAAATAGTTCTTGTAAAGGAAATAAAGGCAAACACAGACAACAAGGACCTTGAAAAGCTTGCCCGCTCCATATCCGATACATTATCCGCTGAATTCTTTACAAAGGTTAATGTAGGTATCGGTACACCCGTTACAGGCATAAAGGATCTTGCCCGTTCCTTCAAGGAGGCTCAGATAGCTATTGAAGTAGGTAAGGTATTCGATACGGACAAGACAATAGTAAGCTATGACAATCTCGGTATCGCAAGACTTATCTATCATCTGCCCACAACACTCTGTGAAACCTTCTTAAAGGAAGTTTTCAAGAAGGGCTCTATCGAATCTCTTGACCACGAAACATTATTCACAATCCAGAGATTCTTTGAAAACAACCTCAACGTATCTGAAACCTCAAGAAAGCTCTTTGTTCACAGAAATACACTGGTTTACAGACTTGATAAGATAAAGAAGCTTACAGGACTTGATTTAAGAGAGTTCGACCATGCTATAATCTTCAAGATTGCGCTTATGGTAAGAAAATACCTCTCAGCAGACCCCGTAAAGTTCTGATTAAAGGGAAAAGGAAATTGATTTCAGGATTCCACCATTAAATGTTGTATGCATTTTCCCCTTATAAAATTTGACATTTCTAATGACTACACAGCAATCTTAATAAAAGTTGCTGTGTAGCTGTCAGTTTATGGGCTGTGAAAACGCAAAAGCCCCGGCTATGATAACCGGACAGAAGCTGCCTTTTACCGTTTTATTGTCAGGTATAAGGTACAAACAGAAAGGTAATGAAAATGGTAGAACTCAAGAATGTCAGCGTTCACTATAAAGAGGGCGTTGACGCACTAAACAATGTAAATTTACGAATAGAAGACGGCGAATTCGTTTTTATCGTAGGTGACAGCGGTGCGGGAAAATCCACACTTTTAAAGCTTATCACAAGAGAGGCTGTACCTACCCAGGGCCGTGTATTTGTCAACGGATACAATCTTACAAACATAAAGAAAAGCAAAATACCTTACTTCAGACGCTCTGTTGGTATGATATTCCAGGATTTCAGACTGATACCCGATCTGAATGTTTATGATAACGTAGCCTTTGTAATGAGAGTTACAGGCAAGACCAAGCGACAGATAAGACACAGAGTGCCTTATGTTCTTGATCTTGTAAAGCTTGCCGACAGAGCAAAGGCATATCCCGATAAGCTGTCAGGCGGTGAGATGCAGAGAGTTGCTATTGCCCGTGCCTTTGCCAGCGACCCGGGACTTATAATCGCAGACGAGCCTACGGCAAATATCGATCCTGCTTTATCCTATGATATCGTAAAGCTCCTCAAGGAGATAAACAAATGCGGCACTACCGTTATAATGGTAACACACGAGCACAGCCTTGTAGAATACTTCGGCGGAAGAATAATCAGCCTTAAATCAGGCGAGATTGTCTTTGACGATGTGGTGGGAGGTGCCGGCGAAGATGAATAATTTTTCATATCTTTTAAAGCAGGGACTTTCCTCTGTATGGAAAAACCGACTTATGTCCTTTGCCAGCCTTTGCATACTTACAGTAAGCTTACTGCTTGTGGGACTTTCCGCATTTATTATGCTGGACTGCGGCATAATTCTTGACAACGTTTCGGATAAGAATGAAATAAGCGTATATATGGAAGATGACGCGGATATAAATCACATAAAGGATGTGCTTGACAGCAACAGCCTTGTGACCGCAATAAGATATATATCCCCCGAAGAGGGACTTGAAACCATGAAGGAGCAGTATAAGGAACAGACTGAGCTTTTTGACAGCCTTCCCTATAATCCTGTACCGCCTACATATATGGTTACTATAAACGACCTTGATAAGATAGATATGGCAGTAAGCCAGTTCCAGGCTATACAGGGAGTCTATAAGGTAAATGCACCTATGGATTTTGCAGGCTTTATCGAGGATATCCGCAATACCTTTACAATTATCGGCATTGCACTTATGGTATCTCTTGGCGCAGTAAGCATAATTATAATAGCGAATACCACACGACTCAGCGTATTCGCACGTCGTAAGGAAATCGCAATAATGCGTATAGTAGGTGCGACCAACAGCTTTATCAGAACACCCTTCTTTATAGAGGGTATGTCTATAGGTCTTGTATCAGGCCTTGTGTCATGGATACTGACAAAGTTCATATACGAAGGCGTATTTACACTCTTCTCAGAAAATCTGGGTATGTGGAGCGCTCTCGGAATGGACAACGTTATAAACTTTTCGGATGTGGCAGTGCTTACTCTGCTCATATACTGCGGAGCAGGCGCACTTTTAGGCGCTATAGGTACAGTATTCAGCATGGGCAAGCACCTGAAGATATAGGCGAAGAAAAGAAAGGATAAAACAATGAAAATAAAGCGTTTACTCCGTACTGTTCTTTCCTTCGTTATGGTTGCTGCTTTAAATATCGTCGTTGTGTCATCCTATACACCTGCGTCAGCCTCAAACAGACTTACACAGCAGGAAATACGTGACGAGATAAACCGTATCGAGCAGGAAAATGCGGACAGACAAGAAGAAATAGACAAGCTTGACGGTGAAATTACCGATACTCAGAAGTTTGCAGAAGAAGCCGACGCATTACTCGGAAATCAGAAAAACGAAGTAGACTATTACAATAACCTTGTTTATTATAAAAACGAGGATATCAAGGCAATGCAGTCGGAAATAGATAAAAAGAATGACGAAATAAAAGAACTTGACGACAAGCTTGCAAAAGCAGACGCTGACATAAAGGCGGCTGAAAAGAATAATGCTGAGAACCTTGAAAAGTTTGCTCAGATAATCCGTACAATGTACACCAGCGGCAACAGCGATGTTTTCGGTGTCCTGTCAGGCGCAACAGATTTTTATCAGCTTATGGTAAGCTCTGAAATCGTCGGCAATATCACAGAAAAGAATTACGAATTCATGAATCAGCTGAAGGCTGACATAAAACAGCTTGAAGCGGATAAAAATACCTTTGAAACAGACAAGAAGGCTCTTGAGGATAAGCGTACCGCTCTTGAAGCTGATATGAAGATTCTGGAGGGCGAAAAGGCTGATCTTGTAACGCTTCAGGACGAGGCTCAGGATAAAGCCGATGAGTATCAGGCAAGCTACGATAAGTATCAGAGCATTTTAAACGATCTTCAGTATGAGCAGGATAATCTCAAGTATCTTGTATCTGTAGGCGAAGCTGAGATAGAAGCCTTTGAAGAACAGTTAAAACAGCTTATTATTGAAAACACCCAGCAGGGCACAACCCTTCAGGAGGGTGACTGGATATGGCCTGTACCGGGCTTTGGATATATCTCCTGCTATTACGGCTGGGACTATGATTTCGGCAGATTCCACAAGGGTATAGACGTAGGTGACTGGGGAATCTGGGGCAGTAACATCTACGCCTCAAAGGGCGGCACTGTAATTATTGCCGAGGACTGGTACATACCCGGTTACAGCTACGGCAAGTATGTTACCGTCGATCACGGCGGTGGATATACTACTACTTATGCTCACATGGATACTGTAAATGTATATGTGGGACAGGTGGTTGAAAAGGGAGATGTACTCGGAACAGTAGGCAACACAGGCTTCTCTACAGGTCCTCATCTGCACTTTGAGATAAGAATTGACGGTGAACCTGTTGATCCCTTCGGATATGTGGAAATATACAGATAAAAAATTAAAACAGAGGAATTCTTATGAATAAAAAGGTTTCGCTCGGCGTAGCTATAAGCCTTGTGGCGGTTGCCTGTGCAATCACCTTCGTGCTTACTATGACGGTATCGCTCAATATGTACAATTCCATGGTAACGGGTGTGCAGGAGAGAGAAACCATCAACGCCAAAATCAAGGAGATAGATACCTTCGTCAGAGGCTCATCCATTTATGATATGGATGAAACGGATGTTCTGAACGGTATTATGGATGGTTATATCTCAGGACTTGAAGACAAATACGCAAGGTATTATACTACAAGTGAATACTACAAAAAACAGCAGAGAGACAGCGGTGAAATAATCGGTATCGGTGTGGAAACCGTTATCGAGGGAGACTATCTTAAAGTTACCGAGGTCTACGAAAATTCTGCGGCAGAGGTTGCTGAAATCCGTAAGGATTACGTTATTACAAAGGTCAATAACAGAGATATCCTTAACATCGGAGCACAGCAGGCTCAAAAACAGCTGGAGGGTGAAGAAGGCACAAAGGTGACTATCACTACAAAGGCGCCTGACGGCACAGAAAATACCGTAACCCTTGTAAGACAGGTTATCGAACTGCAATCGGTAAAGGGTGCTATGGTAGAGGGATATGCCTATATAAAGATATCAACCTTCAACGCTCTGACAGACGATCAGTTTACACGGCTTATAGATAAGTACGAATCCCAGTCGGTGCTCGGATACATCTTTGATTTAAGAAATGTATCAGAGGGCGATATTGCTCCTCTTCAGAATATACTCAGCAGAATTATGCCGAAGGCAACTGTAGCAAAGAAGGTGCTTTCGGATGGTTCTGAAGAAGAAATTCTGATAACAGACGGTTCGGGTGAGATAAAAAAGCCTATGGCGGTTATAGTAAATAATACAACTGCTTGTGCGGCGGAGCTTTTTGCGGTGGCACTGAGAGACTTCTCAGGTGCGGCGATTGTAGGCTCTGTTACGGCTGGCAAGGCAGAATTGCAGACTGTCAGAAGCTTTAAGGATGGTAGTGCGGTGTCAATTTCTACCGCACTGGTTTATCCCTTGAATTCGGAAAGCTTCCATAACAGCGGCTTAAAGCCCGGATACATCATCGATATCACGCAACAGCAGGAAATGGCAATAAAGTTTGCCGATCCTACTACTGACCCTCAGCTTCAGAAGGCAGTTGAAGCGGTCGCATCATTATGACAACAAGCCTTTAAGGCATATTACAACGCGTAAGCGTAATTAACGGAGGTAACAAACCAATGGCAACTAAGCAGACAGTATTAACAAAAGAAGGTCTTAAAAATTTAGAGAACGAACTGGAACACTTAAAGTCCGTTACCAGAAAGGAAATTGCTGAAAAAATCAAGGTAGCACTCTCTTTCGGTGACCTTTCAGAAAACTCTGAATACGATGAAGCCAAGAACGAGCAGGGTATTGTAGAAGCAAGAATTGCAGAAATTGAAGCTACTCTCAAGAATGTAAAGGTGCTTGACGAAGAAGAGCTTACAACTGAGCACGTAAGCCTTGGCAACAAGGTAATATTAGAATCCCTTGACACAGGCAAGGTGCTTAAAATATCCCTTGTAGGTTCTAAAGAGGTTGATGTCAAGAAGATGAAGCTCTCTGATGAATCTCCTATAGGAAAGGCATGCATCGGCAAGAAGCTCGGCGACGAAATTACAGTAGAAGCGCCCAAGGGCATTATGAAGTATATTATAAAGGAAATTGATAAGTAATTTTTAAAAGGGAAAGGAAAGACAACAATGGCAAACAACCAGACAGAAGAAATTCTGCTGACTGAGGAAGAGGCTTTAGCACAGCTTGACGAACAGCACAGAATAAGAATAGAAAAGCTGAACGAATTAAAGCTCAGCGGTAAGAATCCTTACGAAACAACAAAGTTTGACGTAACTCACAAGGCAGAGCAGATAAGAGAAAATTTTGACGCTCTTGAAAATACAGATGTAACCATCGCCGGCAGAATTACAAGCTGGAGAGATATGGGTAAGGCAAACTTTATCGATATCCGTGACGACAGCGGCAGAATGCAGGTATATGTAAAGATTGACGATATCGGCGAGGATAACTTCAAGGAATTCAAGAAGTGGGATTTAGGCGACATCGTAGGTCTTACAGGTCTTGTATTCAAGACAAGAAGAGGTGAAATCTCGGTACACGCAAAGAGCATCAAGCTCCTTGCAAAGTCCCTTCTCCCACTGCCTGAAAAGTGGCACGGCCTCAGAGACAAGGAAGAACGTTACAGAAAGCGTTATCTTGACCTTATCGCAAATCCTGAAGTAAAGGATACCTTTGTAAAGCGTTCAATGATTATCAGAGAAATCAGAAGCTTCCTTGACAGTAAGGGCTATATCGAAGTAGATACACCCGTTCTGCACACACTTGAAATCGGTGCGGCGGCTCGTCCCTTCGTTACACACCACAACGCTCTTGATATCGATATGTATCTGCGTATCGAAACAGAGCTTTACTTAAAGCGTCTTATCGTAGGCGGCTTTGACAGAGTTTACGAAGTAGGCAGAATCTTCAGAAATGAAGGTATGGACGCTACTCATAACCCCGAATTTACCTCCATCGAAATGTATCAGGCATACACAGATTACTACGGCATGATGGACCTTATCGAAGAGCTTTACCGTACGGTAGCAATCAAGGTATGCGGTACAGATACGGTTATGTATCAGGGTAAGGAAATCGCAATCGGCAAGCCCTGGGAACGTCTTACAATGATCGATTCCGTAAAGAAGTACGCCGACGCCGACTACAACACCTGGGCAGACGATGAAGCTGCTCGTGCAGTAGCAAAGGCAAAGAATGTTGAAGTAAGCGAAACCGCTACAAAGGGCGACGTACTTATCGCATTATTCGAAGAATTTGTAGAGGATAAGCTTGTTCAGCCTACAATCATTTACGATTACCCCGTAGAAAACTCTCCTCTTGCAAAGAGAAAGCCCACAGATCCTGCATTTACAGAAAGATTTGAATACTTCATCAACTGCTGTGAATTCGGTAACGCCTTCTCCGAGCTTAACGATCCTATCGATCAGAGAGAACGTTTCACAAAGCAGGTTGAAGAAAAGAGAAAGCAGGGCGCAAACGCTGAAATCGATGAAGACTTCATCACAGCTCTCGAATATGGTCTGCCTCCAACAGGCGGTCTTGGTATGGGACTTGACAGATTTGTAATGCTTCTTACTGACAGCGCTTCTATCCGTGATGTTTTATTATTCCCCACAATGAAGCCTGAAGTAACCGCAAAGAAGAACAACACTCCCGTAGCTACACCCGTAGCAACAGCAACCGCAGCCGCTCCAGAAGCTGAAGCGGTAGCAGAAGTCATCGACTTTTCAAAGGTTGAAATCGAGCCTTTATTTGAGGATGCAGTAGATTTTGAAACCTTCTCAAAGTCAGACTTCCGTGCAGTAAAGGTCAAGGCATGCGAAGCAGTAAAGAAGTCAAAGAAGCTCTTACAGTTCACACTTGATGACGGTACAGGCACTGACCGTACAATTTTAAGCGGTATCCACGCTTATTATGAACCTGAAGAACTTGTTGGTAAGACTCTTATTGCTATCACAAACCTGCCCCCCAGAGCGATGATGGGCATCGAATCAAACGGTATGCTCCTCTCCGCAGTTCACACAGAGGAAGGCGAAGAAAAGCTCCACTTACTTATGGTTGACGACCATATCCCCGCAGGTGCGAAGCTGTACTAATAAAAATCAGGGACTACGAATTTTTCGTAGTCCTTTTTGTATATAAAAACAGGTGAGACTTTTTGTGGTTTATTCCGTTTAATAAGTGAAAGGGCAGAGAAACACCTTTCGGAAAGGAGCATATCAATGGACAACGGTGCAAGTAGCTACCGCCGTTTCCTTGATGGTGATGACAAAGGCTTGGCAGAAATCGTAAGGGATTACAGCGACGGCTTAACTCTCTATCTTAACGGTATCGTTAATAATATATCCGTTGCCGAGGAATTGATGGAAGAGACCTTTTTCAAAATCATAACACGAAAGCCAAAGTTTAAAGCAAAATATTCTTTTAAAACCTGGCTTTATACCATTGGACGAAACGTGGCTATTGATTATATCAGACATAATTCAAAGCGTCTGAATACACCCTTTGATGATATAGAGAATACCCTTCAGGATGAGTATGACCTTGAAAAGCTCTATATTATTGAAGAACGCAGAATTATTGTACATAGAGCCTTGAAAAAATTAAACGTCGAGTACAGACAAGTATTATGGTTGCTCTATTTTGAAGGATTATCAAATGCCGAAACAGCTATTGTTATGAAAAAGAATGCTCGTCAGATGAAAAACCTCGTTTATCGTGCCAAAAATGCTTTGAAATCAGAACTTAACAAGGAGGGCTTTGTTTATGAAGAATTATGATGAATTAACCGACAATCTGTTGAAACGCAGAGATTGCTACGTTACTGAGCAAAAGAAAAAGAAAAAAACTGCAATTAACGTAACAGCTTCAATGTGCTGTTTGTGCTTTGTTGCATTACTCGGATTTGGTATATGGCATAGCGGAATGATTGAAACCGTATCACCTGATACGTCAGAAGGTTCCGTTATTACTGGTAATCCCGATAGTGAAAACTCATTACAGCAGACAACAGATTCTGATGGTGAAACGGTCAATAATTCAAGCAATATTGAGCAAGCGGATAAAACCACAAATGATAATGAAATACGTATTCAGGAAATCGGAGAACTGCCAACTATTCCGGAAAAAATGTTTATTGCTCTTATGACTGACGATTTTATAACTATGACGGATGATGAAGTCATCGAATATTATGGAGTAAACATCTTCCCGACTGTACCGACCGATGTTGAAAGCAAGGATAATCAGCGTTTGGGTATCTATAAAGGAAAAACAAGCGGAGAGATATACTTTGATGGCAATAAGATACAGTATTCAAACGAAGACTCTTCGAGAGGTCTGGCGGTTAATGTTGACAAGAATTGTTTGCCGTTTGTATTTTGCGATTTATTTGCAGATAATCAGACAAAATCTATTGTTAATGGTGTTGAAGTAGGAATTGCACAGACACCGACACGAGAAATGTATGCAGAATTTACGTATCAAAACGTTGGCTTCCGTATTTATGCTTGCGGATTGACACAGGATGAGTTTGTCAGAGTTATCACATCAATCGTTAAGTAAAAAATTGAATAACAATCATCCGCCCACTATACAAAGTGGGCGGACTTGCTTTTTGTCCGTTACTGTGATATAATTATCTGTAGCTTTATCCTTACGGAAAAGCTTGGAATTGTTTAAATTCTCTTTATATTAAAAAAGTAAAATAAGTATGCTGAAAGGGGTGCTGTAATGTCAATCGATAATGATAAGAGAGAGCTTTTAAAATTAAAGCAGGGACTTATAGAGGAAAGCGAAGCTATATACGAGAGCGGCTACGAGGTAGCTATGCCGGATACCTTTATGGGAAAGCTTAAAAATTTTCTCTGGCATAATAAGCTTGGCATAATCATCGGCTTTGCGCTGATTATAATAGCTGTTATCATCTGCTGGTTTTTTATTTTCTATGAAAAGCCCGATATCGCGATATATTCTGCAGGAAATTATAATGTTACCATGCGACAGTTTTTAGAAAGCGGCACCGAAAAGCATTGTCCCGATTTTGATAAAAACGGCAAGGTAAAGGTAAGCATAAAGCAGGTGGGAAATGACGCTGTTATGGGCTTTGCTGACCTTTATGCAGAGGTGGATAACGGAAATGCCTCAATTTTTATCGGTACAAGGGAAAAGCTGACCTCTTTGTATGCCGATTACAAGAATGCGAAAAATCAGGAAATATTTGCTGACTTAACAGAAATTACAGGCACAGATACCTATCTTATCGATATGACAAAAACCAAATTCGGTGAGGATAACAAGCTGCTCACCACAGAAATTTTCATAGCTGTAAAGAAAACAGATAGAGAAAGTGAAAAGCAGGCTATGGAGTTTGTATCAAATCTTTACAGCGGCAAAACTTATTTAAGAGATAACTAAGTCCCGAAAGGAAAAATATTCAATGGCAAGCTACAACGATGAAAAAAGAGAACTGCTCAAAATGAAGCAGGGACTTATAGAGGAAAGCGAGATAATCGAAACCGAAGCGGACAAGGTGGTGCTTGAAAAGCCTACGGGTATGGCGGCGGTGGAGAATTTTATCTACCACAATAAATGGTTTCTTATAGTGGGAGCATTTTTCGCCTTTGTGCTTATCTTCCTTATACATCAGACTCTTACAAGAGAAAATTCGGATATGACGGTGGTGCTGGTTACCTCCGACAGTCAGAAGGCACCCAATCTTTATCATAAGGTGAAGGATGTGGAGCTGGCGCTTGAAAAATACTGCCCCGACTATAATAAGGACGGCAACGTGCACGTTGACGTATATATGATAGACCTTACAAAGTCCAATCCCGATCCCCAGTATGTAAATTCAAACGCCACAAAATTCTTCGGTGAAATGCAAAGAGGCGTGGCACAGCTCTTTATCTGCGATACGGGTATTTTAAGCTCTGACGAGCAGGGAAACGAAGTGAGCTTTGACTCAATGTTCAAGGATCTGGGAAAGGTTACAGGCGCCGACAGATATCTCGGAAAGACCTTTATAAGTCTAAAGGATACCGGATTTGTAAAGGATGCAAAGTGGGAAAATTCCTGCCCCGATGTTTTAGGCTTCGCTATCAGGAATATGACCAGCGACCTGCTGGGTTATAACGAGGATGCATTGCTCCGTAATGAGCAGGCAGGCGAGGTGCTTAACAATATTCTCACAGGCAAGGTTATAAACGAAGTCACAAAGGAGTAGGCAGATATATGGATTATTTCAATAAATCGGAAAGACAGTCCTTCTTAAAGCTGTTACTGTCGGGCGGATTATATATGCTCTTCGGCAATATTCTGTGCGCTATTATGACTCTTTCAACTGCGCCCTTTATCGGCAACGACTTTATGAAGGTGCTGATTTTCATACTGGCGATGGCGATATTCTATTCATTGATGTTCACCGTAGCCTATAAGGACGGCAACAGAGAAAAGCGCTATGTAACCCTTCACAAATGCGAAGAGCCTGATATGAAAAAATGGGTGAAGATAGGTGCGGCGCTTATGGGTATAATGTTTGTACCCTCCGTGGTACTGCTTATAGCAAAGCTCACAAGCTGGTATTTTGATATCACTCTTATCCACAGAATAGTGGATGGTATGATATATCCCTTATCTCTTTTGCTTGTGCCTGACAGCAATATAGACAGTATGCAGATATTTGTACCCTTTATCTATATGCTCTGTTATGCGCTTATTCCCGTAATAACTCATCTGGGCTTTTATTACGGCTATACCGGAAAGCTGGAAAAGGGAAATATAATGTACGAATAAGTTTAAGGGGAAATTATGAAAATTTATTGCATCAGCGAGGGTGAGCTGAATTTTATCGAAAACGGCAAGAGCCGTATAATCAGCTGTGACAGGATAAAGAATTACATCGATACCGTTACCAAAATGAAGCAACGCGACGAATGGAAGACCACAGGCAAGGGCGCAAAATTTATGGGAGTAGCACCGAAGGAGTACGAAACCGGCAACAGAATGCTGTATCTGCGTTCTGTCGGAAATTACGACGGAAAGCTTATCTACAGCACCTATATTGACGGTATGGGCGGTATGTATTTAAAGGATTCTGATAGCGGAGACGAAACCTATGTTTTCGCAAATAAAGAATTTGATATCACCGATATCTGTGCCGACAGCGGCAAATGCGTAATTGTTGCAGGTCTTGGAAATTATGAAAGGCATATAGGCATTGCCGATATAGCTACAGGCGGCGTAAATCAGCTAACGGAAGGCTTTACAAGTGAAACCCATCCCTTTATATCGAAGGCTGACAGTAGTAAGATTTATTATACCGCTATGGGGTACGCAAGAGATAATGTCGGAAATGTAGTTGAAAAAAGTCCCTGCTCCATATGCTGCTATGATGAAAGCACAGGCGAGCTTGACGATATAATATCTGATGATAATTTTGATTACATAAAGCCGTCAGATGATAAGGACGGTAATCTTTATTACATAAAAAGAGAGTATCAGCCTACAAAGAAAAAGAGTAATCTTTTAATGGACATTCTTTTATTCCCTGTAAGGATAGTTAAGGCTATAGGCGGATTTCTGAGCGTATTCTCGATGGCGTTCGGCGGTGAGCCTTTGCGTACAGGCGGCAGAAATCCTTCTAAAACAAAGAATCCCGATGAAAGGGAGCTTTTTGTAGAGGGTAATATGATAAAGGCGCAAAAACAGCTTAATGATAACAGCGAGGAGGGAATCATCCCTTCGGACTGGGAGCTTATAAAGAACGAAAACGGCAGGGAAACCGTGCTTAAAAAGGGCGTTATGGACTATCATATCACCGATAAGGGAGAGATAGTATATTCCGACGGCAGCTTTGTACGCATCATCCATACAGACGGCAAAACCGAAAAGCTCTGTAAGATAAAGCTTGCCGCTTCTATAACAGTAATATAAAAAATCCGAGGAAGAGTATATCAATCTGCTCTTCTTCGGATTTTATTTTATTCGTTTATTACTGTATCCTTATAGGCTACACAGTTTCCGCCTGATTTTTTAGCTGTGTAAAGGCTTCTTGCCGCCTTTTCATATACTGTATCAAAGTCGTCCCTGAGTCCGCTTTTTGCTACGCCTACAGAAACAGTCAGCGCATGGAAGGTCCTGTTTTCGGCAAAGGTGATATCCATTGTTCTGACAGCGCTTCTTATATCTTCTGCCAGTCCGACAATCTCACGGTCGTTATCCGCATAGGTACAGACCATTATCTTATCGCTGTCGATATGGCATATTATATCGGTATAGGGCTTTGATACAATCTTTATTGCATTTGCAATCTGTACAAGCACCTTGTCAGCCTTGCTTGCGCTGTAGTATCTGTTGTATTCCTTGAAGTGATCTATATCAATTACAAGTACGGCAATGTCTTTTCCCTTGCTTATCATTTCGTTGGTCTTTTCTGCGCCGTAGTGACGGTTGTATAAGCCGGTATGCTTGTCGATTATCGAATTCAGCTTTATTATCTGTTGGTCGTCCTTTATCTGCTTGGAATTTATAATCCTTGTGCAGAAAAGTGAGTAGTTGGCTACTGACAGGAAGAATCCCAGCACACCTGCGCAAAGGGTAAGAAGATAATAGTAGGAATATACGTCGTTGGTACAGCAAAGGATTGTATAGAACAGCGGAACGCTGAGCGTCATTATTGACGACGCACCATAATTCATAACGGGCACGGTGCATAATACCATTATCGTTATGACGGTAAGGGCAAGCCCCTCAGCAGATTTCACACAGTCTATAACTCTTATGAAATAGGAGAGGATGAAAAGTCCCCAGAATATGTAGTGATAGAAGGGCGGATATTTGCCGCCGAAATAAAAGCCGAACCCTATTCCACAGCCTGCGGTTACTACAGCAAGACACATACCTGCGATTTCAAGCGGCGTCAGGGGTCTGAATATACCGCTGATTATCGCCGACGCAACGGTGAATATTATTATGAGCACCGAGAAAAGCGGAATTATGCGGCAATTATATCTTGCAATGCATGAGGAAAGTATCTGCTTTCCTGTGGTTGTGCCTATCTTCTGCGATTTGAAACGGGATACTGTGGATATGGGTATTCTGTTTCTCAGTTCGCAGACTGCCGCTTCAATAAGTTCAGTAGGCTTCATTCTATCACTCTTTTCCTTTATTTTTTCTTTTTGTGTCCTTTGAGCAGCTCTGCTCTGAAAAGATATAGCTTCTCTTTTTCAGATATTTCAGATTGAGCATTACAAATGCCGCAAGTGTAATTGCGGTAAATCCGCAGAAGGTAAATT
This sequence comes from Ruminiclostridium sp., assembly GCA_017942025.1. Classification (GTDB taxonomy): domain Bacteria; phylum Bacillota; class Clostridia; order Oscillospirales; family Ruminococcaceae; genus Ruminiclostridium_E. The sequence goes on from JAGAVH010000061.1 coordinate 20,718, forward strand.
CACTTTCATAGTTTACTCTTTCGGGAAAGCATTGAATACGCATAACCGTTGTAGCAAGCTCGGTAATCATTGATACTGTAGAGCGGATTATAATAAAGCTCACAAGCTCCTTTTTAGTCTGTTCGGTGAGCATCGGCTGTCTTAACCGCAGTATTACACAATATACAATCGTAGCCGCACATACGAGAATGACGAATATTTCTATACAGATTAAAAGTGCGATCTTGTCGGAAGCTAAAGTCTTTGACACTTCTTCAGAAAGTGTGACTGATATTGTGACCGAGTTCATAATGATACTGATAACAGACATTATTATGACAATTATCGGGTAGGCATAGATTAAGAATTTAAGCCACTTTACCGGTAACGGCGACATAATGAGCTTTTTTCTGCCCTGTTCTATGAGTTTTTCTTTTTCGTTCATTTCTGTCATCACACCACGTTGCAGTTGGGTAGCTTTTTAAGACACTTCTGGGGGCAGGCGTCAACGCAGGTGCCGCAGGAGGTGCACTTGTTATAGTCAATTACCGCACGGTTTTCCGATACTGTGATAGCGCCCTCAGGACACTTCTTTTCGCATATCTTACAGCCGATACAGCCGTTCTTACAAGCCTGTCTTGTAACCTTGCCCGTATCCTTTGAGTTACATTGGAGCAGTACCTTTTCTGTTTCGCGGCGCAGAGAAATCATTTTGTTGGGACAAGCGGCAATACATTTGCCGCAGGCGGTACACTTTGCAGGTGTAACCTTTGCAACTCCGTTTACTATATTTATAGCTCCGAAATCACATACTGCCACACAGTCGCCGAGACCTGCACAGCCGTAGATGCACTTGCCCTTGCCGTTGTAGAATTTTTCTACCGCCGCACAGGACTGGGTACCGATATATTCGTATTTGTCCTCTGTGGCATTGCAGTTTCCGTTGCAATGCACATAGGCGATTTCTCGCACAAACTCGCCTGTTTCTTCGCCAAGTATTTCGCTTATCTTTTTGAGGCAATTTGCACCGCCGGGCTTACATAAGTTCTTGGGGGCGTTTCCGCTTGCTACTGCGTTTGCATAACCCTCACAGCCTGAATATCCACAGCCGCCGCAGTTAGCACCGGGCAGAGCCTCAAGTATCTGTGACGCAGTTTCATCTGCCTCTACGTGAAGAAATTTTGAGGCTATCAGCAGAAGTATGCCTGAAACTGCACCAAAGCCTAAGAATATGGCTATTGGTATAATGTATTCATTCATATGATATTATCCTTTCTTTAGGGCTCAGACACCGAATATGCCGTCAATTACACCGCCGAAGCCGATGAAGGCGAGAGAAACGATGGATGCCGCCATAAGGGTGATAGGTGCGCCACGGAGTGCTTTCGGAATATCGCAGGTTTCAAGTCTTGAACGCACACCTGAGAAGATTATCATAGCTATCATAAAGCCGAGACCTGCGCCAAAGGAGTTTACAACCGATTCTAAAAGGTCATATTCCTTTGAAAGGTTTAAGAGTGTTACACCGAGTACCGCACAGTTTGTAGTGATAAGAGGAAGATATACGCCAAGGGATTTGTATAAAGGCGGCATATACTTCTTCATTACCATTTCAACCAGCTGTACAAACAGAGCGATTACTAAGATAAACGCAATGGTGTTCATATATTCGATATGAAGCGGAACTAAAATACCGTAGTATATCGGCCAGGTGGCAAGAGTAGCGCAGACCATTACGAAGGTAACGGCGGCGCCCATACCGATAGAGCTGTTGAGCTTTTTGGATACGCCTAAAAAGGGACAGATACCTAGGAATTTTGATAGTACGAAGTTTTCTGTCAGAATGCCTGTCAGAAGGATTATCATAAGGTTTTTAGCTATTTCCATTACGCTTTTCCTCCTTCCTTTTTGTCACAGGCAGGTGCTGTAGAACAGCTTCCGTGACAGCTTTCTGCGTTGGGGCAGTTGTGACAGCCGATTTCTCTGGGCTTCATATTCATAAGCCTGTTTACTACAGCGATTACAACACCGAGTACGAAGAAGCCGCCTGCAGGAAGAATGAATATAGTCATAGGCTCTAAGAATTCGGGAGCAAGCTGAATGCCGAACCACTGACCTGAGCCTAAAATCTCTCTTACTGAGCCGACAAGTAAAAGGGATAAGGTAAAGCCGAGTCCCATACCAAGACCGTCAAGGATGGAGGGCAGCACCTTGTTTTTAGATGCAAACATTTCTGCTCTGCCGAGGATTATACAGTTTACTGTGATAAGGCTTAAAAACATACCAAGACTGTCATATATCTCGGGTGCGGCAGACTGAAGCACAAGGCTTATAAAGGTTACGAAGCCTGCAATGATAACGATGTAAGAGGGGAGTCTTACAGTATCGGGTATAACCTTTTTAAGCAGTGAGATAACAATATTTGAGCATACAAGTACGAAGGTGGTGGAAAGTCCCATACCTAAAGCATTTGACGCCATTGTGGTAATAGCGAGAGTAGGGCACATACCAAGGAGAGTTACCATATTGGGGTTTTCCTTGATAATACCTTTTGTAAATTCCTTCATATAACTCATTTACTGCACCTCCTTTACTGTCTTATCAGCGGCAATAGCAAGATTTACCGCTTTTGCAAGTCCCTTTGAGGAATAGGTGGCGCTGGTGATAGCCTGCACCTCGTTATCCTTTGAGGGGGGATTCTTTGTTATTGTAATATCGGAACTTGCTCCGACAAACTTATCGAGGAATGTCTTGTCGTTTATCTTTGTGCCAAGACCGGGAGTTTCCTGAAGAGCCATTATTGATATACCCTTTACTGCTCCCTTGTCATCTATTCCGACAACCACATCTATACCGTCATCGGCATAGCCGCTGACAACTACCTCGTAAAGGTATGTGTTTGTATTTTTGTTCTTTACTATCTTTGTTATTTCTTCGTATTCTTCTTTGTCAAGACCGACAGAAGCTCTGTCTGTGATAAGCTCGTACTCAGCTTCTCCGTCTATGCTTACGCAGGCATTGTTCAGCTTATCGGTGATAACACCGGAGGTGTCTACGTAGGTAAGATTGTAGGTTACAATCAGCAATGCACATACAAGTGTACAGATAGCGGAAAGTACCAGTACTGGTTTGATATTTGAAATCATTTCTTACCTCCGTTCTGCTTTACCGCACCGAATGCCTTGGGGACTGTAAAGCGGTCAATGAGGGGAGAGAGAATATTCATCAGCAGTATCGAATAGGATACGCCCTCGGGCATTGTACCGAAGCTTCTTATAAGTAATGTTATAAGACCACAACCGATACCGAAGATTATTCTGCCTGTAGTTGTGATAGGAGTTGTTACATAGTCGGTTGCCATAAATATAGCACCGAGTAAGAGTCCGCCTGAAAGGATAGCGGCGGTAGCCTCTGTAATATCACCTGTTGAAATGAGTGTTATTACAAATACAGTACCGATAAAGCAAAGGGGAGTTGCAGGAGAAATTATCTTTGCAACAACCAGGAAGATGCCGCCTATGATAAGCGCTATAGCGCAGGTTTCGCCGATACAGCCGCCCGTTGTACCCAGTAAAAGGCTTAATAAATCGGGAGCGTTCTCACTTACAAGGGGTGTTGATGTAGTTATTATCTCACCGCTCTTCTGATAGTAAAACGGTTCTGCCCAGCTTGTCATATAAGAGGTGAAGGAGAGCATAAGCACGATTCTTGCAGTAATGGCAGGGTTTGCGAAATTCTGACCGAGACCGCCGAAGAACTGTTTTACTATAACTATCGCCACAAAGCAACCGATAACCGCCATATAGAAGGGAAGTGTTACCGGCAGGTTGAAGGCAAGAAGCATACCTGTAACTATTGCTGATAAATCGCTTATCGTATTCTTGCGCTTTGTTATCTTTTCAAATATCCACTCAAAGATAACACAGCAGGTACAGCAGATAACGGTCATCAGAAGTGCTCTCAGACCGAATATCCATATTGACGCCGCAAGAGCGGGAACAAGAGCAAGTATCACGCATAACATAATCTTCTGGGTAGAAACCGCAGACTTTATATGTGGTGATGGCTCAATTTTAAGCTTTGACATATATTTATATCCTTTCTGTTAGTCTTTTTTCATTTTCTGCTGCTGTTCGCGGACAAAACTCTTTGCCAGCTGATTCTTTTCTGCTATGTTACGCTTTGCAGGGCAGACATACGAGCAGGCACCGCAGTTTACGCAAAGGTGCACCTTGAGGTCGTTCAGCTTTTTTACATCACCTGCGTCAAAGGCGTGTTCAAGCTCGGTGGGGAGAAGATTCATAGAGCAGGCTCTGACGCATCTGCCGCATCTTATACAAGCGGAGGGCTGATGGTTGGGTGTATCTGCAAATAACAGCACCGCATTATTTGTCTTTGACAGGGGATAATCAAGGTCAAAGGCGCACGAACCCATCATAGGACCACCTAAAATTATTCTGTCAGGCTCTTTTTTAAGCTCTGCAAAGGATACAATCTCTGAAAGGGATGCGCCTACAGCCACCATTACGTTCTGGGGTTTTCCGACAATGTTTCCGTCTATCGTGATACGGCGGCGTACAAGGGGCATACCCGTTTTTATATACTGAGCTATGAAGGCAACGGTTGAAGAGTTAAGTACTATACATCCGCTGGAGATAGGGAGCATACCCTCCTTTACCACTCTCTTGGTGGTGCTGTAGATAAGAGTTTTTTCTGCACCCTGGGGGTAGCTTGATTTAAGTCCCATTACTGTGATTTCGGGATTATCCCTGCACAGCTTTGTCATTTTTTCGATAGCCTTGGGTTTGTTCTTTTCAATACCGATTATGCATTTAGGAATTGAAAGCCATTTCATAATGAGCTTTATGCCGTCAAGCACGCTTTCGCCATCCTCCATAAAGCAACGATAGTCGGAGGTGATATAAGGCTCGCATTCCGCACCGTTTATGATAAGTGTATCGGGCTGTTTTTCCTTGGGGTCAAAGCCGAGCTTCATTGATGTGGGGAAGCCTGCACCGCCAAGACCGATAGAGCCGCTTTCACGCACAGCCTTTAAAAAGTCCTCGCGGCTTTCTATTACGGGAGGCTTTATCTTTTCGCTTATCTCTCCCAGTCCGTCACTTTCTATAACGATGGATTTGAGATACTTACCTGATATATGAAGTACGTCGGTAATAGCTGTTACCGTACCCGAAATACTACTGTGAACGGGAGCTGACATAACAGCGTCGCTGCTTGCTATGACATCACCTATCTTTACCTTGTCGCCGATACTTACGGCAGGGGCACAGGGAGCGCCCAGGTGCTGTGCCATGCTTATCGTTACCTTACCCGGTAAAGGGAGCTCTATTGTTTCATTTTCAGCAGAATGCTTGTGGTGGGGCAGATGTATCTGATGTACGAACATCCTTTTATCCTCCTTTGTAATAATTAAACAGAAAAGGACTTTATCATTCAGCAAAGTGAAGATTAAAGTCCTTTGTTAATTTTTTGCCAATCCGTAGCGGCAAAGCTGTCTGTTTTATTGCAGGAAAAAATTTCGTTTAACTGTGAGCCTTGTTTTATAAGCTCATCTATTATAAGAATTATTTTTTCTGCGGTCTGGCTCATAATAGCTTGTGCACCGCCTTTCGGAATTTAATATATTATATTTTAACATATTTTTATGCATTCGGCAAGTGTTTTTTGTGATTTTCTTCTTATTTTAATATATTTTTACCGATTATAGGACGATGACTTGAAAAAAATCTGCTTTCGTGCTATCATTATAGACAGATTTGAGCGAAAAGAGGAATTTTATGATATATACCGTAACCTTCAATCCTGCCATAGATTATGTAGTGCATACCGATAATATAGCGGCAGGCAGAGTAAACAAATACAGCGATGAAAAAATATATTTCGGCGGTAAGGGGATAAATGTATCCCTTGTGCTGAAGGAGCTTGATATAAGCTCTGTGGCGCTGGGCTTTACAGCAGGCTTTACAGGTGACGCAATCGAAAAGGGCGTTTGTGACGCCGGAATAACAACGGATTTTGTAAGGCTTGACAATGGCTTTTCACGTATAAATTTCAAGATAAAATCCGCAGAAGAAACCGAGCTTAACGGCAAGGGACCGGATATTGACGAAAAGGCTCTCCGAAGCCTTTTTGAAAAGCTGGACAAATTGACCGGCGGAGATATACTCGTACTGGCAGGAAGCATCCCTGCAAGTCTGCCTGATGATATTTATGAGAAGATACTGGAAAGGCTTTACGGTAGAAATATTAAGTCGGTGGTAGACGCTACCGGAAATCTGCTTCTTAATGTGCTGAAGTACAGACCATATCTCATAAAGCCCAATAACTTTGAGCTTGCAGAGATGTTCGGTACAGAGCTTTGCAGTAACGATGATATTATAGTTTATGCAAGAAAGCTACGGGATATGGGCGCCCAGAACGTACTTGTTTCTATGGCGGAAAACGGTGCAATTCTCGTGGATGAAAATAATGAAGTACATATATATCCTGTATGTAAGGGAGAGGTTAGGAATTCTGTCGGTGCAGGGGATTCTATGCTGGCAGGCTTTTTGGCAGGTATGATTAAAGAGGATGATTACAACTATGCTTTAAAGCTGGGCACAGCTTCGGGTGGTGCAACAGCCTTTTCCGACGGACTCTGCACAAGAGAAAAAATAGAAGAATGCCTGAAGCAGTTATAAAAATATCAGGGAAGCACACTGAGGTGCTTCCCTTGTTTTTATCTTATTCGTTTATTTTTTCAGATTCTTTATTGCTTCAAAGCTTTCTTCACTTATAACGTGCTCAATGCGGCAGGCGTCCTCAGCGGCAGTTTTTTCGTCTACGCCTATTGAGATAAGCCATTCGGTAAGTAGTGTGTGACGCTCGAACATCTTCTGAGCAATGGCAAGACCTTTTTCTGTAAGGGTAATATAGCCCTTGCTGTCCATTTCGATGTAGTCATCCTCTCTCAGGTGCTTCATCGCTACGCTTATACTGGGCTTTGAATAATCAAAATAATTTACTATATCTATAGAACGAACATTGCCGAGCTTGTTTTTCAGTATCAGTATGCTTTCGAGATAATCTTCTGCGGATTCTTTTATCTTCAAGTCGTATCAGTCCTTTCGTATGTGAATATCTGTAGTATAAGTATAGCAGAAATTTTAAAAAAATTCAAGTCTGTTTCCATTACATATTGAACATTTTGGTGGAATGTGTTAAAATATGTACATAATATGAAAGGAACAACAGATATGAGTTTACTTACTTACGAATACATAAAGCAGAACAAAGATGTACAGACCTATATAAATCACGCAGACGCGGCACTTCTGAGCATAGGATATACCGAGCATTCGAACGCACACGTGGAGCGTTCCGCAAGTATAGCATATATGGTGCTCAGCACACTGGGCTATGATGAAAGACAGTGCGAGCTTGCACGCATAGCCGCCTATATGCACGATATAGGTAATGTGGTAAACCGCAGCGATCATGCTCATTCGGGCGCGCTGATGGCATTCCGTCTGCTTGACAAGCTTGGTATGCCTGCAGAAGAAATAGCTGTGATAATCTCGGCTATAGGAAACCACGATGAAAGAACAGCCGCACCTGTAAATCCTGTTGCGGCGGCGGTAATTATAGCAGATAAATCAGATGTGCGCCGTTCAAGAGTAAGACTTGCAGGAAACGTCAGCAAGGATGAAATGATAAACGTAAATGACATCCACGACAGAGTTAATTATGCGGTGGAAAAGTCGGATATCTATTTTTCTGAGGATAAGAAATCCCTGATACTTGATCTTATAATTGACCTTGATATCTGTTCTATAATGGACTATTTCGAGATATTTTTAGGAAGAATGAGCCTTTGCAGAAATTCGGCAAAAACTCTCGGTGTAGATTTCAGCGTTGTCATTAACGGTAGCAAAATTCTCTGAGAGGCGTGCCGCCTCAGTCAATTCCTGCCTTTTACAATGTCGTACTATGCTCAGGCAAGTGAAACGGCAGGGACAACGAAACTGCTGTGTTTTATCCGTATCAAGGCGTGCCGCCTCGGTCAGTTCCGCCGCACGATAAAAAGCAGTATACCTCACCTTGCCTGTGCGGCGGTATAAAAACAGCTATGTTTTGTTTATAACAAGGCGTGCCGCCTCAGTCAATTCCTGCCTTTTACAATGTCGTACTATGCTCAGGCGAGTGAAACGGCAGGGTTTACAGTACAGGTTTACAACACCTGTTTATGGCGTGCCGCCTCGGTCAGTTCCGCCGCACGATAAAAAGCAATATATCTCACCTTGCCTGTGCGGCGGTATAAAAAACAGCTATGTTTTGTTTATAACAAGGCGTGCCGCCTCGGTCAGTTCCGCCGCACGATAAAAAGCAATATACCTCACCTTGCCTGTGCGGCGGTATAAAAAACAGCTATGTTTTGTTTATAACAAGGCGTGCCGCCTCAGTCAATTCCTGCCTTTTACAATGTCGTGCTATGCTCAGGTAAGTGAAATGGCAGGGTTTACAGTACAGGTTTACAACACCTGTTTATGGCGTGCCGCCTCAGTCAATTCCTGCCTTTTACAATGCCGTGCTATGCTCAGGCAAGTGAAACGGCAGGGTTTACAGTACAGGTTTACAACACCTGTTTATGGCGTGCCGCCCCGGTCAATTTCTGCATTTTTGCGGTGCGTGAGTTTGTCTTCAGCCTGAAGCGGAGAATTTTTTCTCCGCTTTTTTATATGCTGTTTTACACTCGCAGCTTTTTTTCCGTGAAAAGCCTTTTGTTATCTGCTAAAATATCATCGAGGGCAGAGAAACACGAAAGGAAAGATTTATTATGACACAGATTATAGGAAAATACAATACAGCAATATGCTTTACTGATAATATCGAGCAGACTGCGACAGAGCAGATAAAGACAGTTTGTGACGAGTCAGCCTTTGCAACCTCTAAAATCCGCATAATGCCTGACGTTCACGCAGGAAAGGGTTGTACTATCGGTACTACTATGACTATAACAGATAAGGTAGTACCCAATATGGTGGGCGTTGACATCGGCTGTGGAATGCTTACTGTTCTTTTAGGTAAAATTGATATCGACCTTCCCGCCTTTGACAAGGCGGCACATACCATCCCCAGCGGCAGAAATGTATGGGAGGGCAGACAGGAGCATTTCGACCTGACCACTCTTCGTTGCTACAGAAATCTGAAGGACACAAAGCGACTTGAAAGAAGCCTCGGTACTCTCGGCGGCGGCAACCATTTTATCGAAATCGATACCGACGATGAGGGCAATAAGTATCTTGTCATCCATTCGGGTAGCCGTAATTTAGGCACTCAGGTAGCGGAGCACTACCAGAATATAGCCGTTGACCTTAATATGGGTAAGGCGGAAAACTATTATCAGAAGAGAGAAGAGATAATCCGTACATATAAGGAGCAGGGAAGAAGAACAGAAATCCAGAGCACCTTAAAGGCGCTTGATAAGGAATGGGAGCTCAAAGAACCCACAATGCCCCGTGAGCTTTGCTATCTTTACGGCTCCTTTATGGAGGATTATCTGCACGATATAGAGATATGTCAGCAGTTTGCAAAGAGAAACCGTGAAAAGATGGCGGAAATCCTGCTTTCAAAAACGGGACTCAATGCCTGTGACAGCTTCCAGACTATTCACAACTATATCGATATCGATGAGATGATTTTACGAAAGGGCGCAGTATCCGCAAAGGCTGGAGAAAGACTGCTCATCCCTATCAATATGCGTGACGGCAGCCTTATCTGTATCGGTAAGGGCAATCCCGACTGGAACTATTCCGCACCCCACGGTGCAGGCAGACTGATGTCGAGAAATATGGCATTCGAGCGACTCACAATGGAGGAATATACCGAACAGATGAAGGGTATATATTCCACCTGTATAAACACCTCTACCCTTGACGAGTCCCCTATGGCATACAAGAGCATTGACGAGATTATTGCCAATATAGAGCCTACCGCCGATATAATGACAAGAATAAAGCCTATCTATAATTTTAAAGCATCCGAGTGAAGGGTGCCCCTTCTGGTAATTCCGCCGCACGATGAATAGTGCTTTACACAGTCTTACTGTGCGGCGGTCTCAAAATAGCGTGAGAAAAAAGAGAGAAGGATGTTCCTTCAGCCAATTCCGCCGCACGATGAATAACACCATTACCCGAAAAAGCAAAAGCTTCTTCGGGTGTTTTTTTATCAGAATATATTGGCAAGGGTAGGCGTCTGCTTATCTATAAAGGAATCAAGCAAGGTGAAAAGTACCCTGCTTTCTTCATAGATATCATCATCCCTTTGCTTTGCCATTTCGGATATTCTGGCAAGAGTCATTTCTATTTCAATATCGTTCTGAATATCTTCAACAAAAACAGTCCTGTCCGACAGCTTGTGCCACATATCAATGGCTCTATCGGAAAATTCGATGGCGGTATCATAATCCTCTTTTTTAAAGCATTCTGCCGCTGACAGTATTTCCTGCTTTATATCTTCTGCGCATTCCCTGCAATTTGAATAAGCATAAGCACCGAATAATGACATCAGCAGTATCAGGGTAAGGCAGAGTGTAAGTCTTTTCATTTTTTCTTATCCTTTAATATTATATTTACTCCCTTGTCGTCGGAATAGGTCATTATAAATACATTCTTCATCGAAAGCTTCTTTTCTGAAAGAAGCTTTTTTATTCTCAACTCGCCGCCTTCAAAACGGGCGAGGGCAGGAACATTTATTTCTCCGTCCTTTATAAGAAGTGAGGGCGGATTGCAGTTTATCTGCTTTATATCAAGATCGCCCTTTTCCACATTTCTGTAACAGCTTTTCTGGAAGAAATTTATCTTCCCCGTGGTTTCAACAATGGCATACTGCACCTCGGATAAATCGAATATCATACATTCTCTCATTGCTTCCATCAGCTCGTCTATGGTATAGCGAAGGCGCTTCATCACCTGCTGATCTATCTTGCCGTCGGAAATTATTATCTGAGGAGTGCCTGTCACCATCCTTCTGATATTTGTGCTTTTCAGCATCACGTGGGACATGATGACATCCATACTGACCACCATCAGAATAGGAATAACCCCGTATATCATAGGTACTGAAAGGTCCTCAAGAGAAAGGGTAGCGATATTTGAAATCAGAATAGTAGTCACAAGCTCCGAGGGTTGTAGCTGGGCAAGCTGTTTTTTACCCATAAGCCTCAGTGACAGCACGATTATAAAATACAGAAGCACCGACCTTATTATAACAATAAGCAATATATCACACCCTTAAAAAAATTACCTGATTTATTATTTCTTCTGCGGATAAAAAAATACATAAAGGGGAAAATATACGAAGAATGAAAAAAAGGAGATAATGTGATGAAGGATAAAATCCCTGATTTTTCTGAAAAATCGGTAGGTAATATATTAAAGGATATAAAGCTTTCAGCCTCTCTTGAAGAGAACTGTGTAAATATAAGAGCGATGATAAATAACAGTACGGATTTAATTATAAAGCCTGCCGTTATCGAAGGAAGAAAAATAGTATTCGTGACCTGCGAGGGTATGATAGATAAAATGAAGCTTGCCGACCTTATCTACAGACCGCTGACTGAAAATCCACCGAGGGACTGCCACACGGCAAAGGAACTGTTTGACAAGATTGCTTCCACTATGCTGATAGCGGAGGAACAGCGCCAGCTCTATTCCTGCGACGAGGTACTGCAGGCGGCAATGTCAGGCTTTGCGGTGATGCTCTGCGATGAAGTGAATTATGCAATAGCGATAGGTATTCAGGGTTTTTCCTTCAGAGGTATAGATGAGCCGAGTACCCATATAAATTTAAGAGCCTCAAGAGAAGGCTTTATAGAGGTCATCAGAATAAATATCTCAATGGTAAGGCGCAGAATGAAATCCCCCACCTTAAAGACCGAGCTTATGAAGGTGGGAGAGCGCAGTAATACAGATATATGTATATGCTATCTTACCGACAGAGCAGATTATAAAACGGTAAATGCGGTAAAGGACAAGCTGAAGAATATTCCGCTCAACACCATTTTGAGCAGCGAATTTCTGCAATCCTTTTTAGAGGAGGATACCCCGGGACTTTTTCCGCAGGTTATGACCAGCGAGCGCCCCGACGTGTTCGTGTCAAAGCTCTACGAAGGCAGAATCGGCATAATAGTTGACGGCACTCCCTTTGCCCTTATACTGCCGACTCTTTTCATAGAGAATTTTCACACAATGGACGACTATACCCACAAGCCTTATTTTTCAGCCTTTATGCGCATACTGCGCTTTACCGCTTTTATTTTAGCGGCTATACTTCCGGGACTTTACGTAGCACTCTGCAACTTCAACCCCGAGATGTTAAGGAGCAGTCTTCTGCTTAATATCTATTCGTCGGTACAGACTACCGCCTTTCCTGTATTTGGTGAATGCCTTATAATGTATTCTCTTTACGAAATTATGAGAGAGGCAGGACTTCGCCTGCCTAAAAGCGTAGGTCACGCAGTAAGTATCGTAGGCGGTCTTGTTATAGGGGAGATTACAGTTTCTGCAGGACTTATGAGCGCTCCTGTGGTGCTTATTATAGCCGCCACGGGACTATGCTCCTTTGCGGTGCCCGACTTATACGAAAGCCTTATGATAATGCGCCTTGTCTTTATTTTAGCTGGCGGTATCTTCGGACTTTTCGGGATAACGGTAGTCGGTACGCTCCTTCTTTTCAGGCTTTGCTCAAAGAACGCCTACGGAGTACCCTATATGGCTCCCTTTGCTCCCTTTACTTTGAAAAGCATACTCCGTGACACCTTTGTCAGAATAAGCTGGAGAAATCTTTCCCGTAGTGATGTAACCTTATCCCAGCTTTCAGGAAGAGCAAAAAGAAAAACAGAAAAGGAGAACTAACTTGAACAGAATAAGCAGTAAACAGCTTACCCTGGCATTCATAGCGTCAAGACTGACAACTGAAATGATAATGATACCCGGGGAGCTTATCCGCTACGGCTCCGAAAGATTTGTTGCAATCTTAATTGCAAAGCTGTCTGTATTGATTCTTTATCTGCCGCTTTTGTTTCTGACAGCAAAATTCAAAGGTGACAACTTTCTTACGGCGGCAATCAGAAAAAACCGCATCTACGGGATAATATTAGGCGTTCTTTTCGGCATCGTTCTGTTATCCGTAACAGTAAACTCCGTTCTTAATCTTCAGCTTTATATAACCGACACCCTTATAGGAGAATTACTGCTGATAAGCGGTACAGCTCTTATAATTGCAGTTTCTCTTTACGGGGCAATAAAGGGTGCAAGCGCTATAACAAGAACAGCGGTTTTTGGCACAGCTATATTTGTTTTTCTCATTCTGATGATTTTTGTAACTATGGCGGATAAGCTGGATTTTTCCTATCTTTATCCTGTGTATATTGATGACAGCAATTATCTTTTCCGTGCGGTGATATCAGAAATAAGCTGTAATAGTGAGATGCTCGTTTTTGCGGTGCTTTGCAAAAATATAACCGATAAGCCGGGTAGAACGGTATATTATTCCCTTGTGGTGATATTTGTTGTTTTAGAGGTCGTTAATCTGCTTTACAACCTTGTTTTCGGGCCGTATTTAAATGAGCTTGAATACCCCTTGTACGTTATATCATCCCTTTCGGACGTGGTGGTATTTCAGCGGCTTGACGGCATAGATGCGATAGTCTGGCTGCTTTGCGGAATTATAAAAATCTCTCTTCTTTTCGCCTCGGCAGGCGAGCTTTATAAAACCTCCTCGGGCAAAAGCGAAAAGGGCTGGTTTCTTGCTATATACGGCGCTGTGACACTTGCTTTATGTATGTTTATAGGCTCTGACAGAAGATATTATGACGCTCTGCAAAGCATACTCCATACCGCATTGCCTCTTGTTTTTGCAGGAACCGTAATTCCTCTTATAGTATTGTTTACAGGGAAAAAAGCGCCACGAAAGGAAAAAGAAAATGAAGAAAATTAGTATAGCTTTTATACTTTCTCTTGCGCTGTCTGTTTCGCTGTCAGGTTGTGTAAGATATGTGGAGCTTTCTGACAGAGCGATAGTGCAGGCACTCGGAATAGATTATATCCCCGAAAGAAATATCTACAGAATCAGTATGCAGTATTTCTCCCAGACAAGTGAGGGAGGACAGAATCAGATTGATAAAACGCAGCCTAACGTGCTGAAATCCGTGGGCGAGGGTGACAGCATACTGACAGCGGCAAAAAACGCTTCTATTCTGTCCGGAAAAGACCTTCTGCTCAGCGAAAACCGACTTATTATAATCGGTTCGGAATTGTGTAAAGATGACCTTATGAAAACTCTGCAGTTTTTTATTTCAAACTATCATTCCCATCCGAAAACATATGTGTGTGGTGCTGAAAATACCGCAGAGGAGCTTATAGATATCCGCTTTAAAGAGGGCTATGTATCGTCGCAAAGGCTTATAAATCTTATTGAAAACGCCTCGTCGGAAGGAAACACCATAGCAGATTATGCCTATCAGATAATGAGTAGTCTATGCAACAGTACAGGCAGTGCTTATCTGCCAAGACTTAGAATATCCGAGCAGAAAACCGACGGTACAGTACCGAAGGAATCGGGAGAAGAGCAGAAGGGCGGAGGCGAGGAGCAGGAAACCGAAAAGACTATAGTTCTTGATGGTGGAGTAGTGTTTTCGGATAAGAGAAAAAGCGGAATTATTGATTCTGCATCCTGCATCGGTTTGCAGTTTTTAAGTAACAGAATGGCGGAATACTCCGTTACGGTAAAGGATAACGATAACCGTTCTACTATCACATTTTTCAGCGTAAGAACAGCCATCACTCCAAGGTTTAACGAAAAATCAGAGCTTTATTTTGATATCTCGGTAACGGCTGACGGCAGATTCGATGAAAGGGGCGGAATATCAGAAACCGATACCGCAAGGATAATGGCAGTAAAAAACAGAGCAGAACAGGAGGTCACCGCACTTATGGAAAAAGCGGTAATCGATATAAGAGAAAACTGCCACTCTGATATATTCGGACTTGAAAAGGCGCTCCGTCATCACTATCCTGAATTTGTTGCACAGAACAAGGAAAATATCACAGATATTCTGCTTTCTGCACCCTGTGTTATAAAAGTAAAGTGCAATACCTTCAGCTTAGGTCTTGAAAGCTATTAAATAATCTTTGCTTTATTGTAATTTTCCTTATTCAGTGGTATAATTGATTTACAATAAAGATATCACAGTGAGGTGATTTAAGGTGAGATTGTGTGAGCTTTCAACACCCTTTGAAAAAGACGGATACGACTGGACAGAATATCCCAGACCGCAGATGAAAAGGGATTCCTATCTTTCCCTTTGCGGAAAGTGGGAATTGTCCGTAGCAAAAGATAAAAAAGAAACAGCTCTTGGTGAAATAATTGTACCCTATCCGCCCGAATCGAGAATTTCGGGTATAAGCAGACCTTTGGGAAAAGATGAACAGTATGTATATCGCAGAAAATTCAACCTGCCAACGGAGTTTGACAGCGAAAATATCATTCTGCATTTCGGTGCGGTGGACCAGTTCTGCGAGGTGAGGTTAAACGGTACTGTCGTAGGCGGACATAATGGCGGTTATCTGCCCTTTTCCTTTGATATTTCCGACTGTGTAAAGTCAGGAGAAAATCTTATCGAAGTAAAAGTCACGGATACTCTTGATACCGACTACCCCTACGGAAAGCAATGCTTTAAGAGGGGTGGTATGTGGTACACTCCCATCAGCGGAATATGGCAGGCAGTATGGCTTGAAGCACTTCCTGACGGATATTTTACCGATTTAAAGCTCACCTCCTCTCTTGACAGCATTACCATTGAAACCGCAGGCGGCAAGGAAGAAAAGACCGCAGTTATCCATACGGAAAACGGCGATATCATCCACAAGTGGACGGGAAATGCTACTACGGTAAAAATCCCTTCGCCAAGGCTATGGAGTCCCGATAATCCCTATCTTTATACCTTTACCATCACAGACGGAACTGATGAGATAGAGTCCTATTTTGCATTAAGAACAATAGATATAAAAAAAGAAAAAGACAGGAGCTACATCTGCCTTAACGGCAAGCCTTATTTTTTCCATGGGGTGTTGGATCAGGGCTATTTCAGCGATGGAATATATACTCCCGCTTCCCCGAGAGGCTACGAATACGATATCCTGACTATGAAGAAGCTGGGCTTTAATATGCTCAGAAAGCATATCAAAATCGAGCCGGAGCTTTTCTATTATTACTGCGATAAATACGGAATGATAGTCTTTCAGGATATGGTAAACAGCGGAAAATATAATTTCCTTATCGATACCGCTTTGCCTACTATCGGACTACGCAAGGGAATAAAGCACAGAGCCTCAAAGCGAAGAAGAACAATGTTTGAGCGTTTTGCGGGAGAAACTGTAAAGCATCTTTATAATCATCCGTCGGTATGCTATTACACTATCTTCAACGAGGGCTGGGGGCAGTATGACGCCGACAGAATCTATACTGAAATGAAAAAGCTTGATTCTACCCGTATATGGGACGCTACCTCAGGCTGGTTCAAGGGAAAATCAAGTGATGTGGACAGCGAGCATATCTATTTCAAAAAAATAAAGCTTTCGGCAAGAGCTGAAAGACCGCTGGTGTTATCCGAATTCGGTGGTTATTCCTGCAAAGTAGAAAATCACAGCTTCAATCTTGATAAGAATTACGGTTACAAGACCTTTGCAGGCGAAAAGGAGCTTTGCAAGGGAATAAAGGCGCTTTATACCGAAGAGATAATCCCTGCAATAAAGGACGGACTTTGCGCCGCAGTGCTTACCCAGCTCAGCGATGTAGAGGATGAAACCAACGGACTTGTGACCTATGACAGACAGGTGATAAAAACGGGTGAAGCTGTTATGCAGGAGCTGTCGCAAAGGATCAGGCAGGAGTTTGACAAGGTCGCATATTGACGGTTCTTGTTGTGAGAGTGCATATATCGTACGTGAAAGCAATCGTTTTTTTGTTGAGTTTTCGTATTGAATTTTAAATATTTTGTATGTATAATAATAAAGTCGGACAAGATTTTAATATAATTCAGTCAGAGAGGAAAAGCTTATGAAGAGAAAAATTGCGATGCTACTGGCGGCAGTTATGACTGCAAGTATGTTATCAGGATGCGTTGTAAAAGCGAAAGATGGTTATTTACCTGGTGCAGGATATGACACATCCAACAAAAAGCCTTCGGTTTTAGTACCCGAGGTACCTGCTACAACTACAACAAAAAAGCCTGTAGTTGTAGTACCTGAAACAACAACTACAAAAAAGCCTGTAGTTGTAGTGCCTGAAACAACTACTACAAAAAAGCCTGTAGCAACAGCGACACCAAAGCCTGCGGCACCCACAGCAAGCCAGATTTCAAGTCAGCTTACAGAAGCGCTTTCAGGTGAAAAGCTTACTAACGCCAAGGAATATCTTATCGGTTGCGGAATCCGTGAAGCCAAGATTTCTATGTTCACAGACTCAGGAGAAACTCTTGACGGAGTGCTCAATGCACCTTCTACATACGATCTTACCAAGGTTGTATATAGCGCCAACGGCTCTATTGCCTTATACGGTAAGAAAGTAAGATTCGTGCCTGACGCATTCAAGGACTTTATCAAGGACGCGGCAAGAGAAGCGGCTCTTCAGAAGGTTGTAGATTCTATTCTTAACTGATAATTACTTTTTAACTGAATAAGTTCAATAAAAAAGCGTTGCACATAAGTGCAACGCTTCAGTGTGTAGACAAAGTTATTTGTCTACACACTGTCAGACGATGAAAAACGCACGCAGACGAGGAAACTGACGCCGTCGGCGTACGAACGGCAAGGATGCCGTAAAGCGAACACACAAGGTGCGTCAGGACGACGCACGACAAGGTGTTCGCATAAGGTACAGTTGAGGGGCGGTTGACGAAGTAAGCAAAAATGCTTTAGAGAGCCGTTTAAGGCTCTCTAAATCTTTTATATCATTATTTCGTGTATATTCACAAATTCGTTACAAGTTCCCGGCATTTTTGCGGTGCGTGAGTTTGTCTTCAGTCTGAGCGTTGCACATAAGTGCAACGCTTTTTACTATCAGTATTTTGGCAACTCGTCAAGGGTTATTACATACTTGCTGTCGTATGCCTTTTTGATTATACTTTTTTCTGTGAACTTTTCGCTGTATTCTGTTCCGTAGGAGGCAAACTCGCCGCCCCAGGTGCAGAACCACGCCCACATAGTGTTTGTAGCAACCGCCTGGTCAATATCGAAAATACAGCCGTTTTCGGTAAGTGCGACAATTTTGTTGCTGTCGCTGTACTGTGCCGCTTCTTTGAATTTTGCTGTCTGAGGAGCATACACACGTTCGCCGGGATAGATATCCTCGCCCACTATATCAACGTATTCATCACCGGGGTACCAGCTGTCGTTCTGACCGTTGAATACCCAGATAAGATTGTTACAGCCGTACTTGTATGTAAGCTCTTCGTAAAGATATATCCAGAGCTTTTTATATGCGTCGGCACCCTTTGCGCCCCACCAGAACCAGCCGCCTGACGCTTCGTGAAGAGGTCGCCATAATACGGGTACGTCCGCGTCGGCAAGGCGTTTGAGCTGTTTTGCTATTTCCTCTATATCACGGTCGATAAGCTCTTTGCCTGTCTTGTCGGTACCGTTCATAACCTTAGCTATATCAAAGGTGCTGTTACGTGAGTAGAAGCCGCCCCACCAGCGAGGATTTCCGTTGTCGCTGTCGTTTCCGTCCTTCAGGTATTCCGTAG
The DNA here is from genome assembly GCA_017942025.1 of Ruminiclostridium sp. Lineage (GTDB taxonomy): Bacteria > Bacillota > Clostridia > Oscillospirales > Ruminococcaceae > Ruminiclostridium_E. The sequence continues at coordinate 39,502 of JAGAVH010000061.1, forward strand.
GCGCGTTCCAGTGCCAGCAGAAGGTAACTATTCCGCCCTTGTTGCTGAATTCTATCGCTTTGTCAACTGCGTGGGATCTTGCTCCCAGAGCGGTTCTTGACGGTGTGTAATCCATAAAATCCAGTCCCAGGATAGCAGGTGTTTTTCCTGTTACCTTACGTATAGCGGTGATTTCCTTGCCGTTATATCCGTCGTCGCATACCTGACCTGAAAGAACATATTTACCGTAGCTGTCACAAAGATAGCTGAAAAGCGATCTGGTGCGTGGAGTTGAATTCTTGTTTATGAGAGTATCGGAAACCTTGTAGATTTCATCGCTTATGCCCTCTGCCTTGATTACCTTGATGCAGTCCAGCTTTATCCAGCCCCAGGAAGGGGTGATCTTTATTTTGTGACTGCCCTTGGTAAGACTTATACTGGGTACGGTGTTTTCACTAAGCACATCCTTTTCGCTTTTGAAAACGCCGATGGGAGTGCCGTCGATAATCAGGTTGTTTTCCTTGTATGAGCCGATGCCTGAGGAAACAAAGGTTATATCATACATTCCGTCAGCCGAAACAGTAATATCAAAGGTCAGATAATCTGTTTTTCCGCCGAAGTTCTCAACTGCCTTGCCGCCTGAAAAATCCTTGCCGTCGCATATCCTGAGAGTGCCTGAAAGCTTGGCGTCTTCTGCCTCGTAAACAGTCTGTGATAAAGGTGCTTCTTCCTTTGGCACAGTTGTATCAGCGGTGGTTGATGTGGCTGATGTAGTGGTTTCGACAGGTACGGTGCTTCCTGTAGTTGTAGTAACCTCCTGCTTTGCAGTGGTGGTAGCGGATGTGGTTGTAGTATTTTCTGTGGTTGTCGTGGTTGCAGTGGTTTCTTCCGATGCCTCAGGGACGGAGGATATTTCTTCATCAGGGGACCCGGGTTCGGGTGCCTTGATGGTTGTGCCTGCGGTTGTAGTTGTGGTATCAGCCGCAGATGATGCCGAAGGCTCGCCGCCGTTACATCCCGAAAGGGATATCAGAAGCGAAACCGTCAGAAATACAGATAAAAACTTTCTCATTTTTCGCAGCTCCTGTACGTTGTGTTATTTTTACAGCTATTATATCACGATAAGGCTTTAAATGCAACAATTTTTCGGATATATTGCGGTAAGTCCGGTTTATGCCTGAAAACACCGGTAAATTTGCTTTTATTTGTGATTATAATCGTATTCTGCTATTGAAATTTCCAATATTATATGATATAATATTTATATTAAATTAGGTTGAGAGCAGAATTTGCAGTTATAGTTGATGCTGATATGTCAGAAAACGTTCATCGTATCAGAGCGGATGACTTATAATGCATCTGTCCGCATTTCCGTGAATAAACGGAGTGCGTCTGCAGACAGGCGATATGCCGGCGTGACATATCGGATGCAGACCTTACGTTGTCAGGCTTTACGGACCGATAAGTGCAGAATGCAAAACGATCTAAATGTGAGGTAAGTAATATGAGAAAAACAAGTTTTAAGAAAATCGCAGAATCCTTTGCAGGTACAATCACTATGTGCTTTGTTGCTATTGCAAGTGCGATCAGAAGCGGATGTAAAAAGCTGAGTAACCCCATCGGGAAAGTGGCGGCAGTTTGCCTTTCAGCTGTGTTAGCTGTTGCGGTTATGCCTGCTGACGCTTTTGCGGCACCCGTAACCACAGATATCTACTGGTCGGTTGTTCAGTCGGGTGTTGATGTAATTTTATATCTGGGTAATTCCGAGCACGTACCCAGTGCGGAAGAATCTATGTATCCCGACGGCAACGTAAGTCCTTCAAACAAGGGACAGGACGGCCTTGCGTATTCAAGCGTTTCTGACGCTCCCTACTATGCTCACAGCGCATACATAACAAAGGTCGTTCTCGAATCCGATATTGCACCTTCTTCCTGCTTCGGCTGGTTCAGCGGCTTTACAGCTTGTACAGCTATTGAGGGACTCAGTTACCTTGATACATCCAATGTTGCAAGTATGGCAGGAATGTTCCAGGACTGCTCTTCTCTGACTGAGCTTGACCTGTCAGGCTTCAACACAGCAAATGTAAATAATATGTCCGAGATGTTCAAAGGCTGCTCTGCTCTTACAACAGTTACCTTCGGTGCGGGCTTTGATACATCCGAGGTAATTTATATGCAGAATATGTTCCAGGGCTGTTCTGCACTCACTGCCCTTGATCTGTCGGGCTTTGATACAGCAAACGTTACAAATATGACAAGTATGTTTGATCGTTGTACTTCTCTTGGCTCTGTTACCTTCAGCGCAGATTTTGATACTACAAAGGTTCAGTATATGCCTAAGATGTTCAATAACTGTAAATCACTCACAGCTCTCGATCTGTCATCCTTCGTTACTACCAATGTTACAGATATGACAAGTATGTTTGACAGCTGTTCTTCTCTGACTCAGCTTGACCTGTCCTCATTTGATACAGGCAAGGTTACAAATATGTCAAATATATTCGAGGATTGTTCATCTCTTGCTGTACTCAACATATCCGGCTTCAATACATCAAGCGTAAAGGATATGCAGTATATGTTCAGCGGATGCTCCTCCCTCACTTCACTTGATCTTTCAAACTTTGTAACAACAAGTGCAACAGATATGCAGAGTATGTTCAAGGGTTGTTCATCCCTGACCAGTCTTGTTCTGACAAGCTTTGACACCTCAAAGGTACAGGATATGTCAAGTATGTTCAATGATTGTTCCAAGCTCCCTGAGCTCGATTTATCAAGCTTTGATACATCAACAGCAAGATATGTTGAAGATATGTTTACACACTGCTCAAAGCTGAAGAATATCAAAACACCCAAGAAAAACAATAAGATTACTATAGTTCTTCCCGTTTTTGCTACATACTACGACGCTGAGGGAAATGGTTATTCAAATCTTCCTACAACAAGCGGTACAAGCATAGCTCTTGTTGCTATGCATGATGTTATCATCAACTACGGTAATATCTTCACTAATGAATCACAGCTTGTTGCAGACGGCGAAACAGTAGTGCTTAAAGACCCTGTAGCCGACGGCTACATCTTTATGGGCTGGTTCAAGGATGCCGAATTTACAAACGAATTCGATGTAAAGACTCCCGTAATAAAGGATACTACAATCTACGCAAAGTTCGTTGACTACGATGATGATATGAAGGATATCGCTGACGCTATCGGCAAGCTTGAAACAGCACTCGATAATGTCAACGATGCCCTTGATAATAAGGCGGACGCAAATAAGCTTGCTTCTGTTATTTCTGACCTTGATAATGCAAAGCAGGATATCCAGTCACTGCTTAAACAGATAGACGATTATGAAGATGCAGACGCAAATCTTGAAAACAGACTCAATTCAAAGATAGATGCCGCTGACGCTCTTATCAATAAGGCTGTCAAGGATTTATCCGACAGAGTAACCTTCCTTGAAACTGAGATTGCTTATGCAAAGTCAAATATCACTACAAATGCGGGCGGTATTGCTACACTTGCAACCAATCTTGTAACTCTCAATACTGTGCTTAACGATTTAAGCGATACAGTTACAGCGGATTACGCTACAAAGAAGGAGCTGTCAGACGCAATCAAGTCAGCGACAGACACCATCAATAAGACCATCGATTTACTCACAGGACGTGTAACCACTCTTGAAAAGGATATGGCTACCGCAAAGACTGATGTCAAGGCAAATGCTGATAAGATAGCAAAGCTTGCGGCAGACCTTGCAACTCTCAGCAATTCACTTTCATCGCTGAGCGATACAATGACAAAGGACTATGCAACAAAGAAAGAGCTGGAAGACGCAATCAAGTCTGCGAATGATACTATCAGCACTGCAGTTGATGATCTTTCTGCAAGAATCCTGACTCTTACAACAGGCCTTGCAAATGCAAATGACAGTATCAATACAAATAAGAGCGATATAAACACTCTTAAAAACGATGTAAGCAATATCAAATCCTGGAAGGCTGATGCACAGAAGCTGATTTCCGCACTTCAGGGACTTACCTCTGCACAGGGCGCAGACATCCACGAGCTTAAAAAATCCGTAAAGGATTTACAGGCTCAGATTGATGCGGCAAATGTAAGAATAGACGCCGCAGAGCTTAAAATTGCCGCTTTAGAGGGCAGAGTAGATGTTCTTGAAATTGCAGACCAGAATATCGAAGCCGCTATCGACGCATTAGAAAAAGCCAAGGCTGATAAATCAGATATTGCAACTCTTAATGAAAAGATTGCAGAGCTTAATGCCGCTATTGCAGCCGCAGAAGCTATTGCAAAGGCATATACCGACGAAAAGGCGGCAGAGCTTGTAAGCTCCATTGAAACCGCAAAGAATCAGGCAATCAATGCCGCTGAGGATATGGTAAACAAGGCAAAGGCTGACCTGCAGGCGGCAGTTGACAAAAAGGCTGATACCGCAACTCTCAACCAGAAGGTAAGCGCACTCAACGACGCTATTGCAACAGCAGAAGCTACAGCAAAGGCATATACCGATCAGAAGGTAACCGACCTTAAAGGCGCTATCGCTGATGCAAAGAAGGATGCCGTTGACGTGGCAAAGGATCTTGTAAATAATGCAAAGACAGAGCTCAAGGATGCCATTGATAAGAAGGCTGACGGCACAAAGGTAAACTCATCTATCGCAAATCTTCAGAATGCAGTTCAGGCTCTGCAGAAGGCAAGCGACGATTACATCGACGCTGACGCAAAGCTCAAGGCTGAGCTTGAAAATGCTATTGCAAGTGCAAAGCAGGAAGCTATTGACGCCGCTAAGGGCTACGCACCTTACATCGGTATGAACGGCAACTGGTGGGTTGGCGACACAGATACAGGCGTTAACGCCAGCGGCATAAAGGGTGACACCGGTAACGGAATCGAAAACGTTACAACCAAAAAGGAAAACGGTATAACAACAGTTACCATTACCTTTACAGATACTACAAAGGATCCCGTAATATTCACTATTGCAGATGGTGCAAAGGGTGAAAAGGGTGAGCAGGGTGTAGGTATTGCAAAGATTGAAAAGACTTCAAGCGAAGGCAATATCGATACATACACAATCACCTTTACAAACGACAAGACCTTTACATTTACAGTAACCAACGGTAAGGACGGTAAGGACGGACTTACACCCTATATCGGCGATAACGGAAACTGGTGGATAGGTGACAACGATACCGGTGCAAAGGCGGCGGCTAGTACATTCTTCGGATCAGGCGGAATGGATATATTCGTAATTGTTGCAATCGCTATCGCAACACTGGCGCTTATCGGTAATATCGTACTTGTTGTATGGCAGCTTAAAAAGAAAAAGTCCAATACAGTAACTGTAGCTCCTTCTACAACTACAAACGACGGTGAATAAATAAAAAAAGAGGCTGAACCGAACAGGTTCAGCCTTTTCTCTTTAACAGACAATAACCGCCAACCGACTTTCATCGGTTGGCGGTTGCCATTGTGTGTTACAGATAGCTGTACTTATTAAGCTACGGTCTTTTCAGTACTGTAAACTGTTATCGTTTCTGTCTGATCGCCATAATAGAATGTGAAGTCTGTAACCATACGATATGTACCGCTTTCAAGATTGTATTTCCTGTTTGTTACTGAGGCAGTATTTGAATATTTAGTGGTTGTCCAGCTTCCGTTATCTATTCTGAAAAATATACCTAAAGCCCAATGCTTTTCTATGGTCTGCACCATAGTAATCTTTGTTACACCTGTCATTCCTCTTGCTATACTTTCGCAGATTCCTGTTGTTCCATCTATTGATAAATAGGATTCAACGGATGTTGCGTACTGGTAACAAGGAGCAACTTCATAATCATTATTTGTTTCCGCAGAAGCGCTTACACAAAAGCAGAAAATCATTGATAATGAAAGAATAATGGATAATAATCTTTTCATTACATTACCTCCTTTCTTTTATATTGAGATAATCCTCATATTTAAACAACGCTTTTTAATAGTAAAATGTTAGATGAAAATCAAAAAAATTTAATATTTGTAGATTTTCCACAATTTTCACATTGATAAATTGTTGAAATAACCTATGGCGTCCAATTCCTTTACTATGGATTTATTGACTTTGCTATCTGTATATGTTATTATTTACTCAGAGTACCCGTTATAAAGGAAGTGTAATTGTGCTTGCATTTTATATGTCCCTTGTGGATGATGAAAATGAGAAAAGTATCATAGAAGAATTATATAAATCAAATAAGAAGAAAATGTATTCCATCGCCTTCAGCTGTCTGCGTAATTCTCAGGACGCCGAGGATGTTGTTCACGAGGCTTTTTTAGTTGCTATTGAAAAAAATAAAAAAATTTTTTCAATTCCATCTAACAAAAGGGCACCTTATCTCGATGTTATAGTTAGGAACATGTGTTATTCCATTCTGAGAGAAGATAATCCGGTGGAGCTTTCAGGTGAAGAGGACGTGCCGATGGAAGAGGTTTTTCCTGAAGAAGAAGCTATCTCCAATATGGAGTGCGAACGTCTAATTGAGCTTATAAACAGTCTGCCCGAAGGACAGAGGGACGCTATGTATCTCAGATGTCGCTTCGGCTTTACCGAAGCAGAAATAGCGACCTCTCTTTCAATAAGCGAAAATGCTGTAAGAAACAGAATTTATAACGCACGTAAAGCTATGAAGGAAAAACTGGGTAAGGATTAAAAGGAGGATATATGGACGATTTGTTATGTAAAGCATTTGACGAAGTATATGAGCACGAATTTGATAAATACAAGGTGAAAAAATTTCACATTTTCTCATTAAGACATCGCAGAAAAATGAAGGAGCTTTTCAGACAACTTGAAGTAAAGGAAGAGGATAAAAACGTTTCTCAGGGTTACAGACTACATGCGAAAAAGAAACGTCCTGCACTCCTTATTGTAGCAATTATTTTTTCAATATTACTGTCTGTAACTGCGGCGGCATATGCGGTTTACAGCTTCGGTTTTAAGAAACAGCCTGATCATACCATTGTTTTTTCGGAAAACATTGAAAAATCTCCGTCAAAAATAGAGTGCCTGTATGTAATATCACCTCTGCCTGACGGATACACCAAAAAAGAAAATAGCAAAGGGTATATATCAAATGCCATCCGTTATAACAACGAAGAAAAATATTTTATCCTGACTCAGAAGGTGAAGAAAGAGTATATTTGCCGATACAATACAGAAGGATACGAAATTGAAAAGCTAGACGTTAACGGATGTGATGGATTCCTTATAAAATTTAAGGATGATAACTTACTTGTCTGGGATAATGGTGACTATATTCTTGAATTGCAAGGTACATTAGATAAAAACGAACTGGTGGAGCTTGCGAAAAACGTAAAAGCTCAGGAGATTGAAAAATAAGGTGTAAAAACCGCTTTTTCTTATTTTGTAGATAGATGATAACGATTCTTCTCTTACAAATAAGGAAAGGCGGTTATTTGCGTTTTGCAATAAGGCATATTAAACAAATATAGAGCACGGAATTTGGCAATGTTCACAAAAATAAAAAATTTTCAAATTTCATCTAACAAATTGACCTTTATTTTCGTTGTCTTATATAGAAGAGCAAAATTCTTCTTTTTTATCAGTAGATTCTTGTTGATAAGCTCTGTAGCAGGAGCAGAAAGGAAACTTGTTATGAAAAGGAAGCTGAAAAAGGTCATAAGCGTTTTTCTTGCTGTGTCTATGGCACTGCAGATTGCTGTGACCTCCTATGCCGAATCTGGCGTGGACTTTTCTTCGGCGTTTTCCTCGGATGATGCAGTAATATCGGATGACGGAAATACCGAAGCGGAAAAGACGCTTATCGGCGAACTGAAAGAAAAGCGTACAGAAAATACAAAGCATTTTTTGTACAGCGATGGTACTATTGTAGCCGCACAGTACGACACAGCGGTACATTATCTTGACGAAAGCGGTATCTGGCAGGATATTGACAACAGTCTAACAGAACAAGCCGCAACCGATGATGAAGATGATTTTGCAGGCTACGTAAACAAAGAAAATAACGTAAAAATCAAGTTCTCGGACGGAAACGCCTCAGGCAAATTCTTCAAATACGAAAAGGACGGCTGCAAGCTGACCTGGGGACTTGATAAGGCTGATTTAAGCGGAAAGTTCAGTATAGCTCCCGAGGTGCTTTCTGAAGCTGTAAATGAATATGCTCTGGATAATATAACATCATCCGTCAGATATAACTCTGTTATGGAAGATGTTGATATTTCCTACGAAATCAGCGGTAACAATATAAAAGAAAACATCATAATAAATGACGAGCTTTCTTCCTACAGCTTTACCTTTGATATAAAGGCGAAAAAGCTTGACCTTGAACTATGCGAGGATGGAAGTGTTTCTATCACTAAAGAGGACGGCACTCCCTTTGCACAGATTCCCGCTCCCTTTATGTATGACAGCAACAATGAGTACAGTACAGATGTCAGCTTTTCTCTTGAAGAATATAAGGATGACAGATACTACCTTACTGTGACTGCAGACAAGGAGTGGATGAACGAAGAGGGCAGAGAATTTCCTGTTGTTATCGACCCTCCGATAGTACAGAACGGCTCTGCGATTTCAAGTACCTTTATTTCCTCTGCCAATCCTAATGCAGGCTATAGCTCATGGGACAATCTCCTTGTCGGCAACAGTGAGACCCTGGGTAGTGTAAGAGCATACTTTAAGCTTACTCTCCCCATACTTGAAAAAAGCGATGTAGTAGTAGACGCTCAGTTTAACATCTATCAGGGTTCTTCTGTGCCCAGCTCATTTACGGAAGGAAGAATATACGCCTACAGAGTGAACAGCGACTGGAACGCCTCTGAACTGACCTGGAATCTAAGACCATATTTTCAGGTGACCATATCGGATTATACAACTTTTAGTGCGGGTAGCGACAGCAAAAATGTAAATATAACAGGTATGGTAAGAGAGTGGTACAACGGTATCGCAAATTACGGCTTTTTGCTGAAGGCTGATAACGAAGGCGGCAGAATTGCCACCGTCTCTTTTGCCAAGACCTACACATCATATAGCAATGCCTACGAGCCTTATCTTGTGATTAACTACAGAAGCAACAAGGGACTTGAAGGCTACTGGGGCTATCATACGGTAGGTGCAAGTGCGGCTGGCACAGCATACATAAACGATTTTTCAGGCAATCTTGTATTTACAAATACTATAGTAGCCGATAACGGAAACCGTATGCCTTTGTCTATGGGACTCGTGTATGACGGCTACAGAGCGAACGAGCAGTATCGTGTTTATGCAGACTCTTCAGCTGTAAAATTCGGCAATATGAATTTCGGCCTTGGCTGGAAGCTGAGTATGGAAGAGTGCATATTGCCTGTAACAGACGAAGATATAGTTGATACCTACAAGTATATATATGTAGATTCTGACGGTACGGAGCATTATCTTTATGAGGACGAAGCCGAGGACGGCAGTACCGTATATCTTGATGAGGACGGACTCGGACTTACACTCACCGTAATATCAGGTATCTACAGACTTACAGATAAAAGCGATAATTACAAGCAGTTCAATTCTTCGGGACTTCTTACCTATATTTCTGCCGCAAATGGTAATAAGAATATCCTTACATATACAAACGGACGAATTACGAGCATATCGGACGGTGCAGGAAGAAGCACCACTCTTACCTATAATTCATCGGGTTATCTTACAAGCGTAACCAATGTGGCAGGAAAAACTATCTCCTTCACTTACAACGACTCGGGATATCTGACAAGAATAACCTATCCTGACGGAACATACGCCAGCTACTCTTATGATACGGATGGTATGCTGTCGGGAACATATTCCTCTGAGGACGCATATCTTATTGCTTTCGGCTACTCGGCGAGCGGTAGCTTCAGACGTGTGGCTTCTTACGAGGAAAAAACAATAAGCTCGGCACCTGCCGTTGTTTCGGGACAGTCGGTAAAAATCGAATACGGCATAAACGACCTTTATACCGTTTATACCTCTATGGGTAAGGATAATACTATTGATACCGACGACGATATCAGAACGGTATATATCTTTGACAATTTCAGCAGAACCGTATCCTCATATTCCACCAATAAGGACGGAAAGAAAATCTACGGTGCAGGTGCAGTCACCTACGAAAGCGCAGTAAAGAGCGGCAAGACCAATAAAATAACCACTCAGTCGGTTATCGGCGGTGTGAATCCCAATCTTCTTACGGGACATCAATGCGAAGGTACGACGGGCTGGACTTCAGCCACCGTCGGCACGGCAAATAATGCAACATCTAAAACTGTAGACAGTAACACAAAATATCTTGGTTCAAAGTCTATCAGAATATCCTCAGGACTTGCGGTAGCAGATTCTCTTACAGGATACAGGCAGACTGTAACTCTTGAAGCGGATACAAATTATATTCTCAGCGGATACATTCGCACAGATAACGTTTCAGGTACGGGCGCATGTCTTGCTGTATCAAATCCCAACACAACCTCAAGTATAGCTTTCACTTCCGAATACGTAAGCGGCACAACAGATGAAGCTATCAATAGCGGATGGCAGAGGGTAAGTCTTTCCTTTGTCGCTCCTACATCAGGCAATTACACAATAATTTTCGGTCTTGAAAACTGCACTGGTGTGGCATATTTCGACTGCTTACAGCTTGAAAAGAGCGAATATTTAAGCAATGCAAATCTGCTGGAAAATGCAGGTATGGAAAGTGCTTCAAACTGGACTGTTACGGGTAATTGCACCGTTTCCACAGGTCTTGACGGCAACGGTCTTGCATTAACGGGCAACCCCGACAGTAATTGCTCTCTTTATCAGGAGGTACCTCTCTACTCCTCTTCAAATACTACCTTCGTGCTTTCAGGCTGGGTAAAGGCAAGCTCAGTAAAGCTCAAGGGCACTCGCAGATTGAGACTGAGAGCGATAGTCTGCTATACTAACGGTGTAGGTGAGACCCATACCGCAAGCTTCCTCGGTAGCACTACAGACTGGCAGTTTGTAAGTATGAATATCGTTCCAAAGCAGAATTATGACATAGGAGCAATAAGAGTATATTGCGACTATGACCATAACTGCAATACGGCTATATTCGACAACATTTCTCTTATCAAGGATACAGTAAAGAGTTATACCTATGACGATGATGGAAATACAGTTTCAGCTATCGACAGAGCGCAGAACAAATCCACCTTCGAATATCAGGATAACGACCTCGTAAAGCAGAATAACCCCACAGGCAACAGCTATAGCTATACCTATGACAGTAAGCATAATCTGCTGACAGCTACAAGCGAAAATAACGTAAAGTACAGCTTTAGCTATGATGTATTCGGTAATCCGCTGACTATGAAGCAGTCGGATTCTGAGGGTGGTTTAAGCATTAACAGCTCCGCCACATATACACCGGACGGCAATTATCTGAAAACGCTGACCGACAGCAGAGGAAATACCTCGGCGTATGTGTATAACACCTCTATGGGACTGCTTGCCAAGTTTACCGACGCCCTTGACAACAGAACGCTTTACGGATATAATGGAAATAACAACCGACTTATAGCGGTTGCAAACGATTCAAATAAAAACGGCAGCTTTGATACCTCCGATATCATGGTAAGTTACAGCTATTTAAGAGGCAGGCTCAGTACAATAACCCACAATGGCTTCAATTACGCTTTTACCTATGATAATTTCGGTAATATGCTGACCACCTCCGCAGGCGGAAACACTCTTGTAACAAACACCTATCAGGATAAAAACGGTCTGCTTACAAAGTCAGCCTACGGCAACGGTTATAATATACTTTACCTTTATGACGAGCTTGGTCGTGTGTATTCCGAAAAGCACGGCTCTGACCCGATTATCCGCTATTATTATGATAACAACGGCAATCTTGCACGTCTTACAGGCGGTCAGGGCGGATTTGAGTACAAGTACGAGTACGACTTTATCGGACGACTTGTAAGAAGCTTTGCTACAAAGGATTCAGCGGATTATCTCACCTCGCAGGTAAGATATGACGCCTATAACCGCATTTCACAGCAGAAATTTATTCTCGGTGACGGTACAAATCAGAGTTATCTGTATTATTATAAAAAAGATAATCTTGTGGGCGGTATGGTTCTGCCCTACAGCAGAAATCTTGCATATACCTATGACAGCTTAAACCGCCTGGTTTCAAAAACGCTCGGCGGCGGTACAGCGGATATATCCGAAAGCTATACATACCTTGCAGGGGCAGGCACAAATACAACTACGCCGCTTGTTTCAAGGATAACCTACAGCGACGGAAAATATCTGCAATATAGCTATGACGCGCTGAACAATATCTCCGCTGTTGTGGACAGCAACGGCGGCAAGCGCACAACCTACAGCTATGACGGTCTTGGACAGCTTATAAGGGAGAATAACCCTTATACAAATAAGAGCTATGTCTACGCCTACGACAAGGGCGGAAATATTACTTCGGTAACTACCTATGCTTATACAACGGGTACATTAGGCACAGCTACAAGTACCGTAACCTATACCTACGGCGACACAGCCTGGAAGGATAAGCTGACAAGCTACAACGGTACAAATATAACCTACGACAGCATAGGCAATCCTTTAAACTACCGCAATGGTACGCTTGGTTGGGCTGGCAGACAGTTAAAGTCTTATACAAGTACAAACGGTACAACAACGATATATACCTACAATTCTGATGGCGTTCGTATTGGTAAAAAGAGCGTATATCAGGGTAATACTTCTGAGACCTCTTATGTTGTATCGGGCACTACAATACTGAGTGAAACCAAGGGTACAAGCACGATATATTATATCTATGACGATAAAGGTTTACCTATAGGTATTGTTTACAATGGTACAACTTATACTTACCGCAAGAATATTCAGGGTGACATTATTGCTATCCTTGATAGTGCAGGTAATGAGGTTGTAACCTATACCTATAATGCCTGGGGTGCGGTAGAAGATATAAGCGGTTCGCTTGAAACAACGTTAGGTGCGAAAAACCCCTTTAGGTACAGAGGTTACTATTACGATACTGAGACAGGATATTATTATCTTAATTCAAGATATTATGACCCTGTGACGGGTAGGTTTTTGAATGCGGATACAACCGCTGTTCTGTTTGCTTCTCCAATGGGATTGACTGACAAAAACCTTTACGCTTATTGTGATAATAATCCTGTAATGCGTGTGGATGTTGGTGGAGAGTTTTGGAATGTTATAATAGGTGCTGTTATCGGTGGAACAATAAATATGGTTTCCTCGATAATTTCTGAAGTTATAGAAGGCGATTTCACATTGACTGATATAGGTCAAATAGCATTATCAACTGCAATTGGAGCGGTAGAAGGCGCAGCAATCGCACTATGCCCAGCAGCTTCAGTGGCGTTTAGTGCAACCGCAAGTGCGCTCGATACTGCTGTAAATGGAATTATTGATGGTGATAGCGTTGGTGAAATAGTAACAAACTCGCTTTTGTCTGGAGCGATAGGTGCAGTTGCTGGATCTGGGGGCAGTGACTTCGTTAAAGGCGGTAAACTAATAAATGAGACTGCAGGCTCATTAGGTAATGCTGTGAAAAAGGGTGTTCATCCAGTTGTCAAAAAAGCAGCGAAAAAAACGATAAAAAAAGCAGCAAAAAGCATTGCAAAGTCGTATGTTTCTGGACAAGTGGAGGATATTGCTTACGGTGGCTTATATGAGTTTAGTTCGTTCTATATAAGAGCTTCAATGCCGTGGTATAGCGGGAGACAATAAATGAGCAATACAACAAATAAAAAACAATTTGTTCGAGGTTTAATTATATTTATTGTTGTTCAAGTATTAATAACTGTGTTTTTTTTCTTCTTATTAATCGAATGCAGCCCTGTTGATTTGAAAGATATGAAACAGCTTGACATTGTTGTCGAAAGTATCGACTATAAAAGAGTGATTTCCGAATACAGAATGGATATATATTCCGATTCGGTAAGGTATTCGTTTAATAGTCGTTCTACTATTTCAGAATGTTCCGTCAGTGAGTTATATGATAAAATTAAAGTTGGCGACAGATTGTCTGTAATCTTTTATGAAAAAAACAGTATTTTCGATAAACAAAACTTAATTATAGATGCACGGGTTGAAACGGAAATATACCGTTCAGTCGAAGAATACAACAATGGAAAAAGCACTCTTAAGACAGTTATTATATTTGTTTTGTGTATAGTTGAGATTCTTTTTTTAAGCATTTTAGCGTTGTTTATTTACATTAATAGAAATGTGATAAAATGTCTACACCTATAACTCCGACGGTGTTCGTATAGGTAAAAAGAGCGTATATCAGGGTAATACTTCTGAGACATCTTATGTTGTATCGGGCACACAGATTCTGAGTGAGACTAAAGGCTCTTCAACAAATTATTACATTTACGATGACAAGGGATTACCGATAGGTATAGTTTACAATGGTACTACTTATACTTACCGCAAGAATATTCAGGGTGACATTATTGCTATCCTTGATAGTGCAGGTAATGAGGTAGTAACCTATACCTACAATGCGTGGGGCGTTGCAACAGTTGGCGGCACTATGGCTTCAACACTTGGTGCTAAGAATCCTTTCAGATACCGTGGATATTATTACGATACCGAGACAGGATATTACTACCTGAACAGCAGATATTATGACCCTGTGACGGGTAGGTTTTTGAATGCGGAGCCAAACGTTGATATTGGTGGCTTTGACAGCGGAGCTGGATTACTCGGTTATAACGTGTATGCGTATTGTGCGAATAATCCGGTTATGTATAAGGACGAAAACGGAGAGTTTTTACTAAGTGCTCTTATTATTGGTGCTGCTGTAGGTGCTGTTATTGGAGGTGCGGTTTCTGCAATTTCACAACAGGTAACAACAGGAGAAATAAATGTGGGTGTAGTTGTAGTTAATGCCGTAGCCGGTGCTATATCTGGCGCTTTGGCTACTACCGGCATCGGTCTTGGATTATCTGTTGGAGCGAACGCAGCTTTGGGTGTGGCAACATATGTTGGTGAGCAAGTTATAAAAGGTGAGGAGATTACACTTGGAGGTGTAGCTGTCAGTTTTATCGCTGGCGGTGCAGCTGGAGCGATTGGTGGTCGTGGTTTAAATGCAGAAGGTCTTCGCAGTGCGTGGAAAAGCGCTTCCAAGGGTTTAATCAAAGAAGGACACAGAGCCAATACTAAATATGCAGCTAAACAGATTGTAAAATATACCGCAGAACAAGAAGCTGTAAAAGATGCAATTAAAATATCATTCGGTCGGTTTGTTTTGGGTACAATCGGTGGTACATATACCCGATTTAAACTTGGATATTAAAAGGGGGACAACTAAATGGAGAATTTTATAGTGCGTTTAACAATCCCCGTGCTTGTATCGGTTGTTCTTGGTTTAATTTCCTTTGTTGACATACGTAATCACGGCGAAGAGCTAATAAAGAATTTAGGAAAAGAGCATATTGTTGTACGGTATCCCAGATCTTATTTAGTGGTTGGATACGCCGACATTTTGTTTTTTCTGATATTATTCGCTTATATGGTTTTATTTCCAAATGATTCGGTACAGCCTTGGGTTGTGATTTCAGTCAGTTTGTTTTTAGCACTTGGTCTTTATATTGTTTTGCTTGCAAAAATCTGGAGAATCGACGTTTATAAAAGTAAGCCTTACTTTATTTACAGGACTTTCTTTAAAAAAACAGAAATACAGTATAGCGATTGTATAAGCTACAAATATGAGTCTAACTGTATCGCAATCAAAACGAAAAAAGGGACTATCCGTATTGCCGAAAATGCAACAAATTACGAATTTCTGTTAGGCATAATAAAACAAAATGGAGCGGTTGAAATAAAAGGAGAAAATGACAAACGATAAAATGATGAACAATATGGTTGTGGCAGAACTTATAAAAAATGAAAAAGCAGGAAAAGGCTATGCGGTACCCGGCGAAGACAGAGCGGTATTCGACGCAATGCTTGACGAGCTTAACAAGGCGACAGGATTAAACATAAAATATCTGGCACAAATAGATAGTTATACAATTCCCGGATCAGGAGAGGTTTTTGACAAATATATAGATAGAATCAAATCGGAAAGTGTAAGAGCGTTTTTGTTGCCAAATATGTGTATTGATGGTATCTCCGATAAGGACAACAGAATACTTGATTTATATCTGCATTTTAAAAATTCAGATGAATACACTTCGTTGCCGGGGATACCTAATCCGGCACATATATATGTCCGTTATGACAATATGCTATGTAAATCCAAAAGCAAGAAATTTGCCAAAAAAATGATAGAGCTTATCAAAAGTCCGAGAGATGTGTTTTATTTGCCGTTTACGACAAGAAAAATTGCATCGTGGAAGTTTCCTGAGGTTAAGGATATATTGATTTCTTATTTAAAGGAAGATAGTATCACAGAGGAAAACTTCAAACTTACAGAATCAGCTGAATTCTTTGAGTGGGCGAAAAAACAAATTACAATAGGCGCTATCCTTGATTTAAAATATTATTCTGAGACAGATGTATTATCTGTTATAGAACCCTTTGTAAACAGTGGAGACAAGGGTATTTCTTTAGCTGCAAAAAAATCACGGGACTATATATTAAAGAAGATATAGTTATTGTCTCGTAAAGCAGAATAACCCCACAGGCAACAACTATAGCTATACCTGTGACAGCATAGGAAATCCTTTAAACTACCGCCCGGACCGATTAAAGTTATCAGTGCATATATCGTAAAGTGAGGTGTAAAAATGCAAACAAACATAAAAAACGGATTTTCAATAACTACATACGATGGATTTGTACATTGCAGGTCATCTCGCTATACCTGCTACACAGCTATAAATAACGAAGAATTTCATTTCTCGCCGGGACTTAATGTTCTGAAGGGAGATATAGATGAAAGCTGGGCAATAAGCTATCTTTTATCTATGTACAGCGAAAGACCAAAGGATTTCGCACTTGATTCCGAGCCTGAAATTGTTGCTAAAGATAAAAGGATTCCCTTAAACGAACTTTCCGAGTCTGTATGCTATATTGATGAATGTTATAGCCTGTTCAAAAGCAAAAAGACTGTGTTAAAGCTTATAGAAAGGGGCATAGCATCAACAGGCAATAAAATGACTGCAGATGAAATTGTACAGGCGTTCTCTCTGGAACGGCTTGACAGACGGATAAAATATTGCGGCAATGAAAAATGGCGTTCTATGTGTGCGATAGGCTGTGCTTACTCAAAGGATGTATTCTGCTTTCCATGGATAAGTAAAAAAATGGGCAAGTACTATCAGGGACACTTTAAAAAAGCGATAAGTGCGCTTTGTAAACTGCAAAAAATAATATTATTTCCAACAAATTGCGACGAATCAGATTTTCTGTAAGGCACATCAGACATGATACAAATCGGTGTAAACTGTTTCACGGGTAAAGTGTATACTAATAATCCACAAGGGATTTTTGGAAAACAGTCATTTGATGAGTTTTTTAATATGTATGCCGGTGGAAACGACAGCGTGCCGTTGTCCTATGTGTACAGAATTATGTGAGGTGTCTTATGAAAAAATATGTGTGGACTATATTTTTATGTATGTTATTGACATTGTTCGGCTGCGTGAATAACCCTACTTCCAGTAATACGCAACACACGGTTCAAACAGAAAAGTCAATTTCAGTTTATGAATTGACTTACGAACAATATCTTAAATTTCTCGAGTTGCCATCTATTCATTATTTGGAATCAAATACAACGAAATATGAATACTCTGCTGATAAACAAAACAATAAAAAAATCATTCGAAAAAAAATAGATGATGCTGATTCTGTTGTGAGTGTGAACGAAGGGGTGTTTAGGATTTCTCATACGCCTGTATATTTATCGTTAATTGATTTTTGGGGTGACATATCTCAAGTTCAGCAATACTTACAAAGCAACAGTATCTCTGGTGATGTTAATGATGTTGTGTTTTTATCGTGTTATGTATTGCCGTGTAGCATTGGGATTTGTGTAGAGTCGGAGTGGTATTTCGTCACGGTTGATGAATACGATGAAGATTATCAACAAAATATCCATAGCAATTCATATGTTTATCGTTTATACACTCATAACGAAATTCTAGAAAAATATAAAATCGTAGATGCGGATTTGTTTGTCAATAGTGAAAAGACAATGTCGGTAAGAATGCGCTACGATTATGCGGAAATTCCGATGTTGTATCTTTTCATACGTCTCGGCGCCAATGTTCAATGGTGCGGTGATGTAGTGACGATCGAATACAATGAAAAAAGTGCAAAAATTTGTACAGCAACACAAATGATAGAACTTGAAAATAAGGTTTGGTATGGAGAAGAACCTCCCGGAGGGGTTTCCTGTTTCTTTGTGCAGGGAACGGAGATTTATCTTGATACATTTATGGCAGCTGATGTATTGCGCGAATTTGGTATAGAAATGACATGGAGTCGAGAAGAAAGTATGGTGTGTGTGAATATAAATTAACTTGAACAAATCCACCTTCGAATATCAGGATAACGACCTCGTAAAGCAGAATAACCCCACAGGCAACAGCTATAGCTATACCTATGACAGTAAGCATAATCTGCTGACAGCTTTAAGCGAAAATAATGTAAAGTACAGCTTTAGCTATGATGTATTCGGCAATCCGCTGACTATGAAGCAGTCGGATTCTGAGGGTGATTTAAGCATTAACAGCTCCGCCACATATACACCGGACGGCAATTATCTGAAAACGCTGACCGATAGCAGAGGAAATACCTCGGCGTATGTGTATAACACCTCTATGGGACTGCTTGCTTATTTCGTAAACGTAGGTGTACCTTTTCTTACATTAAATATTTTGCGAAGATCCAGTAAAAAGGGCGGAAGAAAGAGGTTATGTTTTGATATGAATGAAATAATGAGTAACATTTTTTTGATTATATTTATTGTTTTTGCTGTGATAAGTTCACCTTTTTGGATATTTGAATTTTATGCTTATCTGGATTATAAAAAGGATAGACCAAAAGAGTTTTTAAAAAAAATAAAATGTCCTCTTTCGGTAAAACAGGTGAATTATTGGTTTATAGTTTTAAATGTGATAGCAGGATTAGCATATCTTCTGCATTTTATCTTCAAAAGCAATTATGTGTAATATTAACACCTAATAAACCTATACCTACGGCGACACAGCCTGGAAGGATAAGCTGACAAGCTACAACGGCACAGCAATAACCTATGACAGCAGAGGAAATACCTCGGCGTATGTGTATAGCACCTCTATGGGACTGCTTGCTTATTTCGTAAACGTAGGTGTACCTTCTCTTACATTAAATATTTTGCGAAGGACAGGAAATTTGAATTATGATTACTATGGTGCGCCTTGGGAATCGGAAGCTGATAAATTGGGTGATGTTACCAGAATAACTGATAATACACCATGGCCTGATTCTGCATATAATTCGTATTTAGATTTAATTGCAATGTTTTTCCGGTAAGGAGGATGTAATGAAGAAAATCAGGATTACATTAATACTACTGATAATAGCTGTTTGCTTCATTTTTTCTGCCTGCAAAGTCAGATTCAGCGAAAAATATCAGTTTATAGATTCTGAAGAAAACATAGACGCTATTTCCATAGTAAAAATTTCGTATAATGATAGCTCAGAGCTTATTCAGACCGATATAAAAACCATAGACGATAAAGATGGTTTTTTAGAGAAATTCCGTTCAGTAGGATGTTATATCTATTTTGGAGATCCTGTCGGTCCGGATTCTATAGAAGCTGAGGACAAGGTTATTAAGATAAATTACAAAAATGGAAACTATGAGCTGATAAATTATTGCGGACAGTCTGAATATATAAGTGAAAAAAACAAGCTCTCGTTCTATGCCGGATTCAATGTGTTTGATAAAGAGCAGTTTGAGGCATTGATTTCTGAATATGTAACAGAAGAGCAATAACCTATGACAGCATAGGAAATCCTTTAAGCTATCGTAACGGTACGCTTGCCTGGGCTGGCAGACAGTTAAAGTCTTATACAAGCACAAGCGGTACAACAACGATATATACCTACAACTCCAACGGTGTGCGTATCGGTAAAAAGAGCGTATATCAGGGTAATACATCAGAAACCTCTTACGTTGTATCAGGTACACAGATTTTAAGCGAGACTAAAGGCACAAATACAATCTATTATATCTATGACGATAAAGGTTTACCTTTAGGCTTAGTATATAACGGTACAACCTATACTTACTGCAAGAAATAAGACATGGTGGTGGTAAAATGAGAAAAACGCTGTCTTTTATTATTCTGATTTTTAGTTCCTGTTTCTTCTTTACAAGTTGCAATGTTTATAGAGATTTTTTTCAAAATAACAATTGTGATGACTGTCCTCTTTGGCACCATGAAAGCGAATGGGAATGCACAAATCCGGATATAACCTTTTTCGTATACGAAGAACCGAAAGATGAAAACTCGTCATATTGGCCGTCAGGAGTCATTGAGTATCAGGGAGAACAATATTATTTCACTTTAGAGTTTGATTACTTGCGAACAATTTATTTTGTACCATCTGAAAAAGATACGATGAAGAAAAAGCATTATTGTGTTCCGGAAAAGCTGTATTTTAGCGGAATTTGCATTTATTCCGAAGACCAGTTTACAGTAGAAATCGATAAAAATACGGACAGTATTTTCGATGGGAAATATGATACCATTCTTTTTACGAAGGTAGAAGCTGAACAAAATGAATAAAATCGTCTTGTTTTCAAGTGATTTTGAAAGGTTTGTGACGGGGAAAGGAAGAACTTCAAAATTAAAAAGATTCCAACGAACCAAATGTATTCTAAGAAGAGAGAAGAACAGTAAAACGAATCCGATACAAACCACGAAAAGAGAAATCTTATGAAAAATCTACTAAAAAATTCATAAGCATAATAAAAAGCCGTACCTACGTAACAGGTACGGCTCAGCGTGTAGACAAAGACTTTGTCTACACGCTGTCAGACGATGAAAAACGCACGTCAGCCATTGTTTTTGACCTATTCGGTCAAAAACGTCAACTGCGCCGTCGGCGTACGAACGGCAAGGATGCCGTAAAGCGAACACCAAAAGTGCATCACGATGATGCACAACAAAGTGTTCGCATAAGGTACGTTAGGCGTCAGTTGACGAAGTAAGCAAAAATGCTTTTAGAGAGCCGTTTA
>JAGAVH010000062.1 GCA_017942025.1 Ruminiclostridium sp.
ACAATCGTAAATTAAAACGTTTTGATAAGACTGCCCACAAACATCGATATAAACGGAGCTTGGGGCGAAGCCCCAAACAAGGTCGCAGGGGCGGTAGCCCCCGATTTTTCCCCCTTTCCTCAGGGGAAAGGGGGTTAGGGGGATTGGGGCTACAAAAAACCCAAGCGGAGCGATAAATTCAAATTTATCTGTCAGTTAATTATAGCATTTTTTGATATAATAAGTCAATGTAATATGCAACACAAAGCCACTTTTGACATCAACATCAAAAGTGGCTTTTAATACTTCTACACGACTACCGTACTAATGGCTTGGCGATTTTTTATTCCTCTTCCTCGGCTTCTTCCAGCAGTTTGTTGTTTTTCTTTGCAATACAACCAAGGGCAATCTGTGTTGCTGTCATAATTGCAACGTATATCCCGAAGTAAATGATAACACCTGCACCTGTTTCATTGAATTTCAGTATTGCTACTGTCATATATAATATAAACATTATTATGTAGGAAATGATTGTTGCAGGCTGTGCCATATTTTTTGCAAAGGTTGGGTTCATTGCGCCGACCTTTGATGCCTTAGCGCCGAACACAAGATAAATAATATTTGTTACAATGAACAACAGCATGGATGTGATAGCGTAAAAGGATGATTTGTTGGTCGCTCCCTGGAATATAAGCGGTATGAATGTAAAAGCGATATTTGACCAGTAAAGAGCCTTGAAGCACTTGAATGCAAGCTTGTAAGCATAAGCCTTCTGCATTTCATCCAGGCCCTTGTCGTTTAATAAGTCCTGTTCTTCAAATCTTGATTTCATAATTAGTCCTCCTTAATTTTCCCAGAACAGTTCGTCCAGGGTTTTGTCAAGCGCCTTGCAGATTGCGATGCATAAATTGATTGTAGGGTTGTAGTCGCCCTTCTCAATGGCGTTTATCGTCTGCCGTGAAACCCCCACCGCATCCGCCAACGCCTGCTGGGACATATCAAGCGCCGCACGGGCGGATTTCAGCTTTAAATTCTTCGCCACATCATCACCTCCGTGGTTTCTGATATTATAATATCACATAAATTACATTTTGTCAAGTATATTTTACAAAAGATAAAATATTTTTTTCAATTAGTAATATATCCTGTTTGTTTATCCTTTGAAGAGAAGCGGTATAAGTACCTTCGGCATTGACTTTATATAAATGCTTTGTTATAATAAGCTAAACTAAAAAGTAAATGAGGAGCTATTATGATTACGGATTGCTATGATATTGAAACACAACCCATTATAAATCTCAAGGATTTTTACGGCGAGCCAAAGCACGTCGTTGATATATGTCTGATCATCTTTTCCACAGATATACATAATCACCTGCTTGAAACCTTTGAATGTGAAAAAATAGGACTTTTAGGCGCATGCAACGGAAATATCACTATATATAAAATGAATTATAAGGGCAGGGATATTGCTTTTTATCTGACGGGGATAGGCTCTGCGCTGGCGTCTGCTTTCTGCTACGAAGCTCACTGGCAGACGGGTGCCACAAAATTCATTATGTTCGGCTCCTGCGGAAGTCTTGACAGAGAAAAAACCGAGGGCAGATTTATTATTCCCACAGAAAGCTATCGTGGTGAGGGTTGCTCTTACTACTATGCCGAGCCAGCGGACTATATCAGTATAAAAAACAGCGAAAAGCTCTCCGCCATATTCGATAAGCTGAAGGTACCCTATGTATCAGGCAGGGTGTGGACAACAGATTCTATGCTGAGAGAAACCGTCGGACTTGTCGAAAAGCGAAAAGCGGAGGGCTGTATAGCGGTTGAAATGGAGCTGGCAGGAGTGCAGGCTTTATGCGACTTCTATGGCCTTGAGCTTTATGATTTTCTGGAAGCGGGCGACGTGCTGGAATCAAGCGGATATGACGTTGAAGGTCTTCATAATGCAAACCACAGTTTCGGAAAGCTGTACGTTGCGCTTAATGCGGCGTTACTTTTATAAATTCGGTTAATCGGTAAAAAAATAAAATCCGGGGAAGACTTGATTTCTTCTCCGGATTCTGTTATTTATGACTGATTGTCTTTTACAAATCTGTTTATTTACGCCTGAATTATTTCATAGCTGTCCAGCTCATACCCCTTCATCCTGACGGCCCTTATTCTGTTGTCATCGTGGGTATTATAATAATATACACCCTTATCAAGATTACAGCAGGAGGTATAGATGGTATAATGAAAATCTCCCTTATCGTTCTTTACACAGCCGTAAGGAACAGAGACTGTTCCCATTATATCAAAGAATCGGTTTACCGATAATCTCTCGTTTTCCGCAGGGGCTGTATTGTTGCTTACATAGCAGGCACGGACAAAACGGGAAACGGAAGAAAAATCTCCCGGCAAAGATAACGTACCAAGACCGAAGCCGTAGGCTGACCTGAATATTTCTGATTTAGCAAAGCAAGGATTTTCGGGACTTACTGTGGTGTAATTTATCAGGTTTTTCATCTGATAACCGAAATCGGGATTGTTTGTAAGCGCTCCCACAGGATTATCATACACCTTCAGGCCATCCGCTGTCTGCTCGACTGTGACGCTTCTTTTTTTATCGGAGATTATCCAATGAAGCGGAGAAGGAGGAAAATCCTTGTTAAAGCAGTCATCGGTTATTATGATATCCTTTAAGAGCCACTCTGCCCTGTCGGTACTGTCGCATAAGGACAACACATAGGGAATAAGCTCAAAGGATGCTATTTTCAGCAGTTTTGACTCAACATTCTGTGAAACATATGTCGAATTATACGGAAAGTTAAGACCAGCCATAGCAAGTCCCGTCTCATTCATTCCGTCATAATAAAGGGGAAAACTCTCTTCATACGCCGCCATACCGATAATCGCATAGTGACTACCGATAGGCACGGCTCTGTGACGTAGCTTCAGTTCATAATTTCTCGGCGTAATGAACACTCTTTCGTCGTAGGAATAGCTGATATCCAGAGTTCTGCCGAAAAAGTGGTTATAGCTTTTATAGTTTACCGCTGTACACATTACTGCACCGCCTTTATCTGATAGCCCTTACCCTGCCAGTAGTCGATAACATCTCCCAGAATCTCTGCATTTGTTTTTGACACGGCGTGAAGAAGATAAACGGCACCGTTATGGGTAGCCTTTGTTACTCTGTCAAAGGCTTTAGCCTTGTCAGGCTGATTATTTACATCCCAGTCACTGTAGGCAAAGGACCATAGCACCGTTTTATATCCCATATCCTGCGCTATTTTAAGGGTACGGGCAGAAAACTCACCCTTGGGCGGTCTTATGGTGGTAGTTTTGTATCCTCCGAATTTTTCACAGATATAGTTTTCAAGCTCCTGTATTTCCTTTTTCACCTGCTCATCATTGCAATCAGGCAAGGAAGGATGACTGCAGGTGTGGTTTCCTACCGCGTGTCCCTCGTCTATCATCCTCTTTACTATATCGGGACAGCTCTTCACATAGTCAAGAGTTACATAAAAGGTTGCTTTCACACCCTTTTCCTTCAGAGTGTCAAGTATATCCTCAGTATATCCGTTTTCGTAGCCCTCATCAAAGGTGAGATAAATAACGTTCTCCTTTTCATCTCCTATGAACATTACGTCGTATTCTCCGTAATCAGACTGTCCGTTTACCGCTCCTACAGGACGATTATTACTGTCTGTTTCATAGCCCTGTCCATAGCACACCTTGGTATTTGCCGGTATGTCTGCAAGCAGTCTTTTTTCAGGCTCTGTAAAGGCTCCGTCTGTGCCGCTTTCGGTCGAATTATCATTACAAGCTGTATAAAATATGCAAATTATAACACATAGTGTCATAATCAATAGTTTTTTACACAAAAAAAATCACTCCTTTTCAGCACTATTGTCTGAATAAGGAGTGTGTAATATGCTGTTTTATAAAATACAGATTCAGGAATTAAGATAATTCTTTACCATCGCCTGAAGAAGCTCATCCCTGTCGATGTGGCGAATCAGACTACGGGCATTGTTATAGGTCGTTATGTAGGTCGGATCCTCTGAAAGAATGTAGCCTACAAGCTGATTTATAGGATTGTAGCCCTTTTCCTTCAGGGCGTCATATACTGTAGAAAGGATCTCTTTCATCTCATTTTCTCTTTCATCTTTAAGAGAAAACGGCATTGTTTTATCTATCATTATAATTACCTCACTTTTCCGAAAATTGTTTTTCAAACTATAATCTTTACTTCCCTTACAAGCTATTATACACTATTTAATGCGAAAATACAATAGATTAGCAAAAAATTAACGGAAAAAAAGGGATAATTCAAGAAAAAAGTGATAAAAAATGTAAAAAGTTTTTAAAAAACTATAATTTGTTACAATTTACTATTGAATTTCGGGAAAAAATTTGTTATAATAAGTGCAGACTGTCGGAGTATATCTTCGGCACCGGAACTTCCGGTCAGCGGTATATCCGCATATATCCATTTATCAGGGGGTAACAGTAAAATGGCTGAACAGAAAAAGCAGGAACCAACCAACGGCGAGTTTAAAACAGCGCCTCTTGGCTTTGACAAAGGCGAGGTTATGGCTTACATAGTGCAGATCAACAAGGGCAAGAAGGCTCTCCAGGAAGAGGTCGACGAGCTCAAGAGAGCACTCGAAGCTAAAGAAGCAGAGGTTCCCGATACCAGTGCATTAGAAGAAATAGAAAAGAAAAAGGCGGATCTGGACGCTCAGATACTTGAAAGCCGCAAGCAGGTACTTGACGAAAGACGCAAGCTTGCTCAGACAGAAAAGCAGCTTCACGTATTACAGGATCAGTATGCCGCTCTTACTGAAGAATATAAAGAATACAGAACAAAAGCCGCAAAGAAAATTGAAAAGGCAAAGAAATCAGGTAGCGGCGGTACTATAAGCGAGGCTCAGATTGAAGAAATCTCCGCAAAGGCTAACGCAGACGCCAATGAGGTGATTGCCGACGCCAACAAGAAGGCTCAGGAAATCATTGACGCTGCAAAGGCTTATTATAACGATACAGTAAAGAAGGCTCAGGAATACAAGCAGACTGTACTTACAAAGGCAGGCGAATATTCCGGTAGTGTTACAAGCGGTAGCGGTGCAATTTCTGCAACCGTTGACGTATTTGAGCTTTTAAGTGCTGTTGCACAGGAAATAAACGACGCTGTAAACTCTGCTATTGATTCTGCGTCCGAAAAGGCAAAGGCAGAAACTGAAAACGCAGGCACAACAGACGAAAAGAAGCTCAGCGAGGACGAAACTGTTACAGCCGCAAGAACTGCTCTTGAAAGCGCATCAGAGGCAGCTCTCGGCGAATATGCTCCTATGACTGTAGCTCCCTACAACTTCAAGCTTACTATAGATATGCCCGAAGGTGCTGAAGTAGCAGATGATGACGATGACGACGACGAGCTTATCACCCCCGATGAGAATGGTCTTCTCAGTAGCTTTGCAGTTATCTCCTCTGCCGACACATCTGACGATGATATGTCAGCAAGCACAGACAACAGCTTCGGCGAAGAGGATGTGGTAATTACTACACCTTCCGCAACCGGCTTTGACGATATTTCAGACCTTATGATGGATGCCGCTCCCGCAAAGAAGGCAGAGCCTGCACCTGCACCTGCACCTTCTCCTGCAAAGAAGGCTGACGACGATATTTCAGACCTCTTTACTTCAGCTCCTGCTCCCGCTCCTGCAAAGAAGGCAGAGCCTGCGCCTGCACCTGCTCCCGAAGTAAAGGCTGACGACGATATTTCAGACCTCTTTACTTCAGCTCCTGCTCCCGCTCCTGCAAAGAAGGCGGAGCCTGCACCTGCTCCCGAAGTAAAGGCTGACGACGATATTTCAGACCTCTTTACTTCAGCTCCTGCTCCTGCTCCTGCAAAGAAGGCAGAGCCTAAACCTGCTCCCGAAGTAAAGGCTGACGATGATATTTCAGACCTCTTTACCTCAGCTCCTGCTGAAGAAGCTCCCAAGTACAAGAGAGCACATTCAAGAGAGGGCTATGGCAGTAACGGTGAAAAGCTCAACGAAAGTGTTGCTATGGGCGTTGCCGGCAAGGAAGAAAAGCCCAACGATCCCTGGAAGGATTTAGAGGCTCAGATGAACGGCATGACCTTCACTGCTCCTTCTGCTCCTGCAAACGATCTTGATGACGGTATGACCTCATCCTATGATGATGCTCCCGTTGAACAGGAAACAAATAATGACGACAAGATTGATATGTCTGATTATTCATCTATGCTCGGTGGCTTAAATGATAATATGAACACCTCTGCAGCACAGTTTGACCCCAACTGGGAATTCCAGATGATGGAAGGCTCCGGTGATGATGACGACGAAATGAGCAGTGACAATGTAGGTTTCTTTGATCTTTAATATCTACATAAAAAACACAAACTGAATAACTGAAGCGGCGACCATACTGGACGCCGCTTCTTATCAATTCTAGAACATCCGAAAGGAACAGCAATGGAAATAAGAACAGAAGAATTAAAGGAAAAAGCAAAGACTCTCCGTGCAGGAGATAAAATAGAGCTTTCAGGCACCGTCTATACATCAAGAGATGCGGCGCACAAAAGAATAATACAGCTTATAGAAAAAGGTGAGCCTCTCCCCTTTGAGATTGACGGTGCGTCTATATATTATGCCGGTCCCACCGGAACGAAGGAAGGTATGGCAATAGGCTCCTGCGGTCCTACCACATCAGGCAGAATGGATGTCTATGCTCCTACACTCCTTGATATGGGACTTTCATCCATGATTGGCAAGGGCGAAAGAAACAAGGAAGTAATCGACGCAATCAAAAGAAACAAGGCAGTATATTTCTGTGCCATCGGTGGTGCAGGCGCACTTGCCTGCAAGTGTATAACCGAATGCGAGGTAATAGCCTTTTCAGACCTTGGCTGTGAAAGTGTAAAAAAACTCACCTTTGACCGTTTTCCGCTTATAGTCGCTATAGACTGCGAGGGCGGAAACCTGTTCCAGTCCGGAAGAAAGGAATATTCATCAGTAAATTAAAAATTTATTTTGAAAAGGATTATTTTTACATATTGACAAGCAATAAAAACTATGCTATAATGTGTTAAATAGTCAAAATTTGTCGTTTTCTGACTCTGAAAATGTTTTTTCGGAGTATCTGAAGGTCTTGCGACACTCCGAGGCACTGAGGTATTCATATATGGTAACAGAAAATAAAAAGCTCAGCGATGAAGAGTTACTGAGAAATATAAAAAGTACCGACAAGATAAGCAGTGGCGAGGCGGCTGTTCTTGTTGAACGATATATGAACATCGTAAGAGTCAAGGCTCTTACAACTGCTGCACGATACCCTTCAGCAGATTTTGACGACCTGTTTTCTGACGGGCTTATGGGACTGCTCAAAGCCATCAGATATTATAATGAAGAAAAGGGCGCGTCCTTTGCTACCTTCGCTTCTCTGTGCGTTGACACAAGTATGAAAACCTGTGTTGCAAAATCACTCAAGGCATCCCCTGCAAACAAGGATGATGATTTTGATTTCAGCGCTCTTCAGGATGACGGCAAGGCAACTGAGGATATCATCATAGATAAAGAGCGGGACGGAGAGTTCTACAAAAAGCTGAGTGGAATACTCACCGCTAAGGAAATGTCGGTACTGGATATGTACCTCAGGCATTTTTCCTATCAGCAGATAGGCGAAGTGCTTGGCATAAAGGAAAAATCAGTAGATAATGCTCTGCAGAGAGCAAAATCGAAGATAAGGCACAATCTTGGGAAATAAGACGTAAGTCTTTTTCATATAACACGCACAGCGTGAAAAATTTTAAACGAGGTATATTTCTATGTACGAAGACAAGACCCTTATTTGCAAGGACTGTGGTGCAGAATTTGTATTCACAGCAGGCGAACAGGAATTTTACGCACAGAACGGCTTTACAAACGAGCCCAAGAGATGTAAGGCTTGCCGTGACGCTAAGAAGAACGGCGGCGTAAAGCGTGAAATGTTCATTGCTACTTGTGCTGAATGCGGCGGCGAGGCTAAGATTCCTTTCCAGCCCCACGATGACAGACCTGTATATTGCAGTGAATGCTTCGCAAAGAGAAAGGCTGACTAATCTCTACTTATATACGCACCAGAAGTTAGTTAGGGCGGTTATAGGGTAGGTCTTGTACATATCCCGATATTCTGAATAACAACACCAAAGGTCAGTATTCAAGGAAAAAGACAGCAAGGCGGCAGCCTTAATATGCAACATCCCTCCGAGCTGCTCGGAGGGATATTTTTAGTGAGGATAATATGAATAATATAAGAAAAGCAAATAATTCGGATATATCAAGAATTGCAGAGATAATAGTTGTGAATTACCGCAACAATTTCTACCCATTTTTCAAAAATGACGAATTTTATTTTGGTGAGCTTAACGTAATGGATCTTGCCAAAGAGTACAGCGAAAAGCAGGAAAATCTTGAAAACACCTACGTTTATGATGACGGAGTTGTAAAGGGGCTTATCAGAATAAAGGATAAAGAAATAGAAAAGCTCTTTATCGAGCCTGCCTTTCAGAGCAAGGGTATCGGAGCAGAGCTTCTGCATTTTGCTATAGATAATTGTGGTACGGATTTTCTCTGGGTACTGGAATATAACAAAAGAGGCATAGCATTCTATGAGCGTAACGGCTTTAAGCTGACAGGCGAAAAGATGATAGAGGACGAATGGGTGCCGCTACTGAAAATGAGCCTTGGAAACGCCTGAAAGCCTCATTTTATGGCAGATTCTCGGTTTGCGAGAGGAATTTTCGGTTTATGGGGTTGTGTTTTGTGTATCGGAAAGGTAGAATTGAAATTGCAAAGAAGCTTCCATGCACAAAAAATCACAAACGAAAGGAAATCTGAAATGGAAGAAAAAACTATAGGTGCATTTTTATCAGCACTCAGAAAGTCAAAGGGGCTTACCCAGAGAGAGCTTGCAGAAATGCTTAACGTATCCGATAAGGCAGTAAGCCGCTGGGAACGTGACGAATGTGCTCCCGATCTTACTCTTATCCCCATACTTGCGGAAATATATGACGTCACCTGCGACGAGATATTAAAAGGTCAGCGTATCACAAAAACAAAGGAGGAAGCTCCCTCCGTCTACGTGAAAAGCGAAAAACAGCTTGACAGACTTTTAAGGAAAAGCAGAGTGAATTATCTTATACAGTGTATTATATCTGTTGGCGTTGCGGTGTTGGGACTTATTGTGTCGATGGTGGCAAACTTCGCTTTTAGTTCAGCTCTGGCTGGATTCTTTATTGGTAGTGGATTTATAGCTGTTGCTGTTGTTCTTGCTGCTGTATTTACAATAAAAACTTTTTATTCAGTAGCGGATATGGAATTGCCACCCGAAAAACAGTCTCCCTACAGATATTTTCTGATATTTGCAACTGAAATAACAGCCTCACTTATTATAACTATATTTGCGCTTACATTACCGCTGGCAAGTGCTATTGATAGTATATATGGTAGTATATACAGTCTTACTTTTATAACTGTTTCGGGCTGGATAGAGCATGGCACCGTAACAGGTCTTATTGCCCTTGCTGTATCACTTATCACACTTGCATTAACATATCTTATTTTATGGAAAACACCGGATGACAAGGAAAACAAGAAAATTCGTCTTAGAAAATTACAAATAGGAATTGTACTATTTTCGTTTATTGCGGTATCGGTTACCTTTATGGGGTTTATAGTGACCAGTGAAGTAACACACAGCTGGCCTCGCAGTGAGATCGATTTATTTTCCGGTCCTGATAAATTTTACAGCATAGAGGACTTTGATAAATATATACAGTCTCACAAAGTGGAAGGAAAGGAATATAACGCAAAATTTAACCGTCATATATTTGATCCGTCCGGTCAGAAAGTACGCTATACATATAATCTTTCGGATACAGATATTCATATGGTTGATTATTGGTATGATGATGATAATGAGATTTTCTTAAAAATATATGTTTATACACAGGAATTTGCTTATTCCTGTTACATGCTAAGAGATATAATTTTGTTGGCGTTTTTATTTGCTATTGTTGTAGAAATTGTTGTAGCAATTATAATTTACGTGAAGAAAAGCAGAAAGATAAAAAAATCTTAAAATGAATATGCTGATGCGAAAATCCCCTTGATTCAGGTCAAGGGGATTTTTTATTATTAGTACATATTTTCCCCTTTCTGACAGATACTTTTAAAAAGCATTATTTCAGAAAGGGAAAAATCATGGAAAGAATCAGAAACTTAAACAGCTTTTACAAAATGTCGGTCATTGCTATTGCTATGCTTCTGACAGCGGGAATTATAAGCCATATAATAGCTGACAATATGTCAAAGCCTGTGTATTCTGCAAGAGGCTCCCAGGGTGCAGAGGTGGAGGCTATCCAGCAGGTATTATCCGACTGGGGACTTTTTGACGCAGAGATAACGGGATATTTCGGAGAAAAGACAGAAGAGGCTATAATCCGTTTTCAGCGGATAAAGGGACTTGCCCAGACGGGAGTTGCCGACCAGGCTACTTTAAAATTGCTTGGCGTTACAATAGGGCAGATTCCTGCCGCAACCGAAGCAAATGTCAATCTGCTTGCCCGTATCATTTCTGCCGAGGGCAGAGGCGAGCCCTATATCGGTCAGGTGGCTATCGGGGCGGTTATTATGAACAGAATCGAGCACCCCTCCTTCCCCGATACTCTTGCAGGTATAATCTACGAAAACGGTGCCTTTACCGCCATAACTGACGGACAGTTCAATGAGCCGGTGGCGGACTCTGCCTATTCCGCCGCCCGTGACGCTCTTTCAGGCTGGGACCCTACAGGAGGATGTATATATTACTACAATCCCGATAAGACAGACGACGCCTTTATAAAAAGCCGCACTGTGCAAAAGGTCATCGGAGCGCATTATTTCTGCGTATAAAAATAATATTTTCTCTTGCCTTTTTCCTTTGTTTATGGTATCATAGAATGGTACTTTTAAAACCTTCGGAGGATTTATGGAAAGAGAAAAATTAAGCAGTCGTCTGGGCTTTATACTGCTCAGTGCAGGCTGTGCAATAGGAATAGGAAACGTGTGGAAGTTCCCCTATATCACGGGACAGAACGGCGGCGGTATCTTTGTACTGATTTATCTGTTCTTCCTTATAGTAATGGGTGTTCCCGTGCTGACGATGGAATTTTCCATGGGAAGAGCCGCACAGAAGAGTGTTGCAAAGCTGTACCACAAATTAGAGCCAAAGGGCAGTAAATGGCGTCTGCACGGATTCTTCTGCCTTGCGGGAAATATCATTCTGATGATGTTCTACACTACAGTTTCAGGCTATATGCTGAATTACTTTGTAAAGATGGCAACGGGCGTCTTTGAGGGACTTGACCCTTCGGGAGTCAAAGAAGTCTACTCCTCTATGCAGGCTGATCCCTTATCGAGCGTTCTGTTTATGGGTATAGTCGTTCTGATAGGTACTCTTGTATGTGCAGGCGGCGTTAAAAACGGTCTTGAACGAATTACAAAATATATGATGCTGGCATTACTTGCAATTATGGTAGTGCTTGCTATAAACAGTATCTTTTTACCCGGCGGCGACAAGGGACTTTCCTTCTATCTTATCCCTGACATTGACAGATTTTTAGAGCAGGGCGCAGGAAACGTAATAGTAGCGGCGATGAATCAGGCGTTCTTTACTTTAAGCCTTGGTATAGGCGGTATGGCTATCTTCGGAAGCTACATTGATAAAAAACGCTCTCTTATGGGAGAAGCGGTAACGGTAGCGGCTTTAGATACATTTGTAGCTTTCTGTTCAGGTCTTATCATCTTCCCTGCCTGCTTTGCGTATAACGTTCAGCCTGACAGCGGCCCGAACCTCATATTCGTAACCCTGCCAAACATATTCAACAATATCCCCTTAGGAAGACTCTGGGGTAGCTTATTCTTCGTATTTATGGGCTTTGCGGCATTATCTACAGTATTTACTGTATTTGAAGGCATTATCGCAGGAATTATGGACCTCACCGGTTGGAGCAGAAAAAAGACCTGTCTTATAGGTGGTATAGGCTTATTCCTGTTATCCCTTCCCTGTGCACTTGGCGCAAATCTTCTGTCAGGTATTACCCCCTTTGGTGCAGGCAGTACCATAATGGATTTAGAGGACTTTGCAGTATCCAATATACTCCTCCCCTTAGGCTCGCTTATTTTCATAGTATTCTGTACTATAAGATACGGCTGGGGCTGGAAGAACTTTACCGAGGAAGCAAATACCGGCAAGGGTATAAAGGTTCACAAGTGGATGAGAGGCTATATGACCTTTGTTCTGCCTGTTATCGTTCTGGTACTGTTTGTTGTCGGAATCATCAATTTCTTTGGCTGAATATGAAAAAACAGGATTACTATTTAAGTAATCCCGTTTTTTAGTCGTCATTATCTTCGCTGTCACCAAGCTCTTTTTTCGTCATTTCTATCTCCAGCATCTGACGGAGTAAGGAATATCGGAGCATCTTTCTGTCGTTATCGACCATAACCTTTACAAGCTCCTTTGTGCCTATTATGATAAGTGTTTTCTTTGCTCTCGTAACACCTGTATATAAAAGATTTCTGTAAAGCAGATTTTTGGTAAACCCGGTTATCGGGATTATTACAGCGTCATATTCGCTACCCTGACTTTTATGTATGGTAACAGCGTAGGCGTGCTCCAGCTTTTTCAACATTTCAGAGGTGTATATTGCTATTCTTCCCTCGAAATCAATGGTTATGTTTCCTGAAAATCTGTCCACATCCCTTATAATGCCTATGTCCCCGTTGAATATACCTGAGCCCTTTTCGCCAAGCTTTATCCACTTTACGTCATAGTCGTTCTTTATCTGCATTACCTTATCATTGATACGGAACACCACGTCAAAGAATTTGAATTCAGGCTTATTCTGCGCAGGTGGATTCAGCGCCTGCTGAAGCACCTTGTTAAGCTCCCTTGTGCCTGCCGCACCCATTTTTGTGGGACATAGCACCTGAATATCGTCTATGGGAGAATAGCCGTAGCTCTTAGGCAGTCTTTCCTTTGCAAGCTGTAGCACAAGCGGAGGTATTTCCTCCTCTATCGCCTTAGGCATAAAGAAAAAGTCCTTCTGTCTGTTATCAAGCTCAGGAAAATCGCCCTTTACTATTTTATGAGCATTGGTAACTATCAGGCTTTCTGCCGCCTGTCTGAATATTTCAGTCAGTTCAACTGTAGGTATATGATGGGAATTTATAAGGTCCCTCAGAATATTACCTGCACCTACCGACGGCAACTGGTTGGAGTCGCCTACCATTATAAATCGGGCGTCATTTTTTATTGCCTTCATAAGTGAGCTCATAAGAAGTGCATCAACCATCGACATTTCATCGGCGATAACCACATCCGCAGGGAGCGGATTTTTTTCATTTCGCTTGAATTTAAGCTCTCCCGAGGCGGTAAAATCTACCTCTAATAATCTGTGTATTGTCTTTGCAGGCTCGCCTGTGAGATCGGACATTCTTTTTGCCGCTCTGCCTGTGGGAGCGCATAGCAATATTCTTTTGCCCATACCTTTAAGTATCCGTATTATCGCATTCAGCGTGGTGGTTTTGCCTGTACCGGGGCCGCCCGTCAGGATAAATACACTACCCGTAAGACTTGCGTTTATAGCGGCACGCTGTAACGCCTCATACCGGATATTTTCGGTAAACTCTATTGTCTGTATCTCTTTTGAATAATCCTTCTCATATCTTGAAGAGGTTTTCAGCATAAGAGCAATTTTTGATGAGATGGTAACCTCTGCTTCATAATATTCCGGCAGGTATATAAAATCCTTCCCTGCGATTGTTACCGATACAACCCATTCATTATCAAGCGATTCCTTTAGACAATGATTGAATTTTTTCGGCTCTACCCCTAAATTACTGCATACCGATTCACGAAGCTTTTCCTTTGGCAGACAAGTGTGCCCTGCATAGCTGTTTTCACGCAGCACGTAAATTATACCTGCACACACTCTGTCGGAGTTTTCTGCGTCAAAGCCTAAATCTGCCGCTATTCTGTCCGCCTGGGTAAAGTCAACCTCTATACCCTGACTGCATAATACATAAGGATTCTGCTTTATTCTTTTTACGCTGTCGTATTCGTATCTTGCCCATACGCCTATTGCATAGGATGGGCTGAGGTTATACTCGCCGAGGAATTTTATAACCTCGTTGACGCCCGTTATCTTTTTGTATTCATTTGCCATATACAGCGCCTTGTCGGTGGTAATTCCCTTTACTGCGGTAAGGCGCATATAGTCGTTATCCAGGATATCAAGCGCTTCTGTGCCGAATTCCTTTACAATTCTTTTTGCAATAGCAGGGCCGAGCCCCTTTATTATGCCTGAGCCTAAGTATGCGGTTATTTCAGCCTCAGTCTGCGGCAGACCTCTTTCACATATTGCCGCCTTGAACTGTCTTCCATACTTGGGACTTGTTATCCATCCGCCTTTAAGCTCCAGTCTTTCGCCCTCGCTGATATCCCCGAGAGTTCCCACAACGGGGATAAGTCCCTCGTCACAGCTTAAATTAAGTACCACATACCCGTTTTCTGCATTCTTATATATTACATCCTCCACAGAGCCCTTCAGCTCGGTGGAGATATCCGGTTTTTCTCTTTCCAATCTGACAGCTCCTTTATCTACGAATATATTTATTCCTGTACTTTAGTCTGACTCTTCTGTTTTCACGGGACAACTTTTTTGCTATAATATAATACTCGCTGTCCTTATCCGCTTTTTCAGGGATAAGTATGATCACATCTCCCTTAGTAGCTTTTAACAGCACTCTGACCTTGTATTCAAGCTCAGATACCCCACAGCCGTGTATTATGCTGGGAGGCGGTTTTATTTCGCTATATGTAAGCGCCTCGCCGAGTGCCGCAACACAGCTGACAGAACCCATAAGTCCCAGAAAAATAAGCAGAAATATACAGATATAATTCATAATATCACCCTTTCTTTTTCCTTATTATATGGTAAAAGGGTGATATTCGTGTTTATGTGATTTTAAATTCCGCAGGTGCAGAGGATAGCGTTCCAGCCTTCCTTTTCGTTGGTCTTGTCTATGCGGATGTTGTTTGCTTCAAGAGCCTCATATACTTCGGGAAGTCTTTCTGTAATGATGCCCGAAATGATAAGCTTTCCGCCCTGCTTTAAAAATCCTGTAAAGAAGGGTGACATCGATATAATTACATCTGCCACTATATTTGCTGTTATCATATCATAGCCTGTGCCTATCTTTTCACGGAGCTGTTCATCGCTGGAAATATCGCCTATATAAGCGGATACCTTATCCTTGCCAAAGCCGTTCTTTTCGGTATTCTCCACCGCAGTATTAACGGAATTTTCAAAGATGTCAACCATTGTGACTTCCTTTGCACCAAGCAGAAGTCCTGCTATCGAAAGTATGCCTGAGCCTGTACCAAGGTCAAGCAGTCTGTCACCCTCATTAAGCTCCTTTTCGATAAGCTCCATTACAAGTCTTGTTGTATGATGCTGACCTGTACCGAAGGAAGAAGCAGGGTCTATTTCCAGCACCTTTCTGTCGTCGCTGCTATCTATCTCCTCCCAACTGGGCTTTACAAGGAGCTTGTCACCGACTGTAAAGGGCTTGTAATACTGCTTCCAGTTATTTGCCCAGTCCTCTTCCCTTACACAATCGATTTCCACATCAAGGGAGCCGTAGAAATTTTCCGTATCCTTTTTTTTAAGCTCTGTCAGCATACCGTTAAGAGCTGACAGCATTTCTGCACCCTGCTCGTTGTCCTGAACATAGCAGGTGATGTGAGTCTTTACAGTTTTAAGTCCCATAAGACTGTCATCCACATAGTCCCAGTTGTATTCCTTGTTTTCAAGGAATTCTTCAAAATCCGCCGCATCGTGAATTATAAAACCATTGAAGCCAAGCTCCGATACAAGCATAGTAAGTACCTGAACTGCCTCGCTGTTTGTGTAAATGTCAAGCTGTCTGAATTGCATATTATTGATCCGTCCTTTTTGCAACTGAAATCGTCATATATTTTAATCCGGCGGACGAACACAGTTCGCCCCTACTATATTATCGTATATTTTGAGAAAAAAAGCAAGGGGTAAATGAAAAAAGATGTATTGTTTATTTTTTTATCATATCAATAATATCCTGCAAAAAATCGCAGAACTCCTCTGCCTGCCTTGTATCAAACTTTTTTATTGTATCTATGACCTTCTGTTGTTTTCTTGTGAGGTCTCCCACACTGAGCCCGTGCTTATTACTTGTAAGCTCTGCCAGATAGTCAAGACTGACGTTATAATATTTTGCAAGCATAATAGCCCGTTCAAAGGAGATTTCAGCGCCGCCCTTTTCATATACGGCATAGTACTGGTAGGGTGTGCCGAGATACTCCGCAACCTCTTTTTGCGTTTTGTCGTTATCTTCTCTGAGTTCTCTTATACGTCTGTAGTATGCCATACTAAATCCTCCTTTTTATAATATGTATCTTTAAAAAAATCATAACATATTTCTTTGGTTATAGTTGACAAATCCAAGTTATAATGTTATACTATTTTTAGTAATCCAATATATATCTTGTGTTAATTACATATTATGGAGGTATTTCTATGAAAAAATTATCAAAGAAGCTTCTGTCGGTGCTGACAGCCGCGGCGATGATATTTACAATATTCGCCTCTCCCGTAGGCGAAATATTCGGCTTCGTCGGTGAGACGGTGAAGGCGAGTGCGGCGAGTGCGTGGACTAGCAATAGCAAATATGGATATTATTCCTCAAATAATGAAGCGCTAGAGGAATTTAAAAACTCCATATCTTCCACAATATCGCCGTACTTCATGCAACGTTTTGAAAAAATATTATCAGAATATCCTTTAAGTGGATATTTTAATAGTTATAAAACAAAGGCTTGTTCCTGGCATTGCGGAAGTTGTGGAACGGCACAGAGCACCTGTATAAGTAAAATTTATGATGATGAAATTGGTAGTGATGTAAATCTACATGCAAAACAGTGTTATGGTTATGCAAGATATTGTTTTTACCGTTTCCATAAAATTAACCTTGGTAATCAGTCAGGACAGGTAGATGTATTGCAAGTAGCATCTGGTTTCTCTAATACTAGCTTAAAGTCTTTTTTAGATAAAAATGCTATTGTAGGTGCTCACATACGTGCCCATGGTCATTCAATGGTGTATTTGTCACATGATACTGAGTATATGTATCTAATTGACGCTAATTCTGGTGTTACTAGTGGTACGGGTGGTGGCTATAAATGCCCCAATGACTCGAGCCACTGGGCTACGTGTT
The DNA here is from genome assembly GCA_017942025.1 of Ruminiclostridium sp. GTDB lineage: Bacteria > Bacillota > Clostridia > Oscillospirales > Ruminococcaceae > Ruminiclostridium_E. Next base: position 17,328 of record JAGAVH010000062.1, read on the forward strand.
GTAAAATCAATATTAGAAAAATTACTTTTAGTCAGTTTTCAGGGTTATATAGCGGTTATGGTTTCTCTTTTACTGTTCCGAAAGAGGTTAAAATCGACCTCACCTCTGCCCCCAACAACCTCGGCGACAAGTTTACAGCTCCTATTATAACACCTTCGGGTAAGGCGCTTACTGCTGGTTCTGATGGCAATGTTACAGCGCAGGCTTGGGCTAATTCTGACAGCCAGAAGTGGACGTTCACAAAGAACAGCTCTGACAACTATTACGAAATCAAGAATATTGAATACAACAAAAATCTTGACGTATCAAATGGTGGAAATGATAATAACGTAAACATTCAGATATGGGAAGATAATGATACCGGTTCACAGCGTTTTGGTATCTACGGCAGTCAGGGTAATTATGTTATAAAGCCTTCTTATTCCACAAAATTTGTTATTGACAGCAATGGTCCTGACAGTAACGTTCATCTTTATACGTATTACAGTCCTACAATAGATGCACAGAAATTTAAAATTGAAGCTGATCCCAACCCCACCTTCAGCAATGTAAAGGTTACCAGTGTGACAAATAATAATGCAAAAATTTCTGCATTAGCACACAAAAAGTCCTCTACTACGACTTTAAAATTTCAGATTACTGTATGGCCTAAGGATAATGGAATTCTCGGCGCCGTATTCGGAAATTCTCAGAGTTTTACCTTCAACACAAGCAATCCTAATGTCGGAAAGACATCCAATGAGATAACCTTTGACCTTAAAGATGAGCCGACCATATCCGCTGGCTCACGCATGACTTTAAATCCCGATACAGAGTATTACTACTGCATAACAAGCTATTACAATGAGGGCGGAGTAACCGTTTCATACTTCTCTGATTACTACACCTTCAAAACCACAAACACCTGCTCTCATACCTTTGGCAGTTGGGTTACCAAGACACCGGCGACCTGTACAGCAGACGGCTTAAAGCAGAGAACCTGTACTAAAAATTGTGGTAAGGTAGAATCTGAAGTTATTACAAAGCTCGGTCACTCATATACCTCATCCGTGACTAAAGCGGCAACCTGTACAGCAACAGGCGTAAGAACTTATAAGTGTTCAAGATGTACGTCAAGCTATACAGAAAGTATAGCAAAGACAGGACATACATATACTACAGGTTACGAAGCGGCTCATCCTCATAAGAATTACAAGAAGTGTACAACCTGCGGAACTTATGAATACACAGGCACTACACAGTATCTCTATAACTGTGCAAGTTGTACTAACCTTACAGTACCTACAATCACAAGTATAACCTCACCTGCAAATATTAATAAGGAAGTTACAATCAAGTGGACGGCATCCACGAGTGATAAATTAGATCACTACTGGGTAAGAATACTTGATCCCAACGGTGATGTTGCAGTAAGTAAGAATGTTGATAAAACTGTTACCAGCTATACGTTTACTCCTACAATGCATGGAGAGTATACGATAAACATCGCCGCAACGCCTACGGGCTCTCCTGATGGTACGGGTAGCCTTTGGGCAAATAAGACGGTAAAAGTACATGATTATGTAACGTATACCATCAAGTCAACTTATACCTCCAAGGGCTTCGATCATCATCTTTGCTCACAGTGTAGTGCTGAATACAAGGATAATTATACATCCGGCACGAAGGCTATTCCCAGCACACCCTTTACAGTAACGGCTACAAGCAAATCTGTAAAGCTTTCTATACCCACAACACCTTTTATCGAAGGTTACGTTATTACAAGAAAGTGCAACGGCGTTGTTGATAAGGAAACCACAGTAACAGATCCTGCTTATTATTCATTTGACATCACCGGCTTCAACACAGGAAGAGGCGCAAATGAATTAATAGTTTACACAAGAAGCGGAAGATATGCTGAAACAAATACGTATGGCATTGAAATAGTTGTAGATGCCAACGGATACGTTATAGGCGAAAGAGCATATGGCTCTGAAGTGAAGTCAATTGTTCCCGAAGGCGGATTTGTCGCTTCTATGCACAATGCCTCTTCACAGTTTGCTGATATAGCAATAGGCGACAGAGTCGAATATGACATGGCTGATAAGATTCTTACAGTATATTATACAGCTAAGGCTATAGAAAACGTAACGTATACCGATACTACAACAGAACCCGGCAAAACGTATACGTATACAGTAACTCCTTGCGTAAAAGAATTCAAGGGTGCTACAACTGAAAAAGCAGTTACAATAGCTCCCGTAGCGGCACTTGCAAAGCCCGTACTTTCAGCAACTGCCGGCGACAAGCAGGCTACACTCAACTGGACAGCCGTAGACGGTGCAAGCTACTATCAGATCATTCGTTACAATAACGGCACATATTCCGTAGTAGCAAACATCAATGGTACATCCGCTACAGTAAAGGGTCTGACAAATGGATATGAATATACATATCTCATCAAAGCTGTTGCGGCTGACGGAAGAACTTCCTTATCTTCTGCAGTAAATGTTACTCCCGTAGCGGCACTTGCAAAGCCCACACTTTCTGCTACAGCAGGCAATGCTCAGGCTACACTCAGCTGGACTGCGGTAAGCGGTGCAAGCTACTATCAGATTATCCGCTACAATAACGGCACATATTCCGTAGTAGCTAATGTAAGCACAACATCCGCTACAGTAAAGGGTCTTACAAACGGCTATGAATATACATATCTTATCAAGGCTGTTGCCGAAGACGGCAGAACTTCCTTCTCCAATGCAGTTACAGTAACTCCCGTAGCGGCTCTCGGAAAATCAACACTTTCCGCTACAGCAGGCAACGGTCAGGCTACACTTAACTGGACTGCAGTAGACGGTGCAAGCTATTATCAGATTATCCGCTACAACAAGGGTGCATACTCCCTTATAGCAAATATCAGCGGTACAACAGCCACAGTAAAGGGGCTTACGAACAATTTCGAATACACATATCTTATCAAGGCGGTTGCAGACGACGGCAGAACATCCTTCTCCAATGCAGTTACAGTAACTCCCGTAGCGGCACTTGCAAAGCCCGTACTTTCAGCTACGGCCGGCGACAAGCAGGCTACACTTAAGTGGACTGCAGTAAGCGGTGCAAGCTACTATCAGATTATCCGCTACAACAAGGGTGCATACTCCCTTATAGCAAATATCAGCGGTACAACAGCCACAGTAAAGGGACTTACAAATAACTTTGAATATACATATCTTATCAAGGCTGTTGCCGAAGACGGCAGAACTTCCTTCTCCAATGCAGTTACAGTAACTCCCGTAGCGACACTTGCAAAGCCCATACTTTCAGCTACGGCCGGCGACAAGCAGGCTACTCTCAGCTGGACTGCAGTAGACGGTGCAAGCTATTATCAGATTATCCGCTACAATAAGGGTGCATATTCCCTCATTGCAAACATCAGCGGTACATCTGCTACAGTAAAGGGACTTACAAATAACTTTGAATATACATATCTTATCAAGGCAGTAGCGGCAGACGGTAGAACGTCATTATCAACTGCTGTAAAGGTTACTCCCGTTGCCGCTGCCACAAAGCCCACTCTTTCAGCTACGGCCGGCGACAAGCAGGCTACACTCAGCTGGACTGCAGTAAGCGGCGCAAGCTACTATCAGATCATCCGTTACAACAACGGAACATACACTCTCGTAGCAAACATCAGCGGCACATCTGCTACAGTAAAGGGACTTGCCAATAACTTCGAATACACTTACCTTATCAAGGCAGTTGCGGCAGACGGAACATCTTCCTTCTCCAACGCAGTTACAGTAACACCCCACGCTTAATAACACATAACAACATCCCCGAGCAATCGGGGATGTTTTATTGTCCATAAAATGTTTATTGACAAAAAATGTACATTATAGTATAATAAAAACATCAAATTATGGAGGTAAATCTATGAAGAAATTTTTTCTTGGCATTGCCACTTTCGTGATGCTGACAGTAATCTGCGTAATCTCTGCGGGAGCAGAAACTTATGGAGATTATGAATACATTGTGCAAGAAGATGGTACTATAGAAATTATTGCCTATAGCGGAAGTGATGAGGTAGTCAACATACCCGAAAAAATTGACGGTATAAAAGTTACAAGTATAGGGGATTACGCATTCGAATCTAACGAACACATCACCTGTGTAACTATACCCGATGGTGTAACAAACATAGGCAAATATGCATTCGAATATTGCTCTTCCCTTGTTTCAATCAATATACCTGACAGTGTAACCACCTTAGGAGCATATGCATTCAACGAAGCACCCCTTTTATCCGTAGAAGAGGACGAAATTCTTTATATCGGTAAATTCCTGCTGAAGTGCGGATCGGCTGTAACAGATGTCACTGTAAAAAATGGTACTATTCACATATACGAAGATGCATTTGCTGATTGCTATTCTCTCGTTAGTGTAACAATGCCTGACAGCGTTGTATCAATAGGCGAACGTGCATTTATATGGTGCGATTCGCTTGAAACTATAAAGCTTTCAAGTAACCTTGAATCAATCGGACGTGACGCTTTCAGTTTTAATACGTCTCTTATTGAGATAGCTCTGCCTGACAGTCTTACAGAAATATGCGACTACGCTTTTTATTACTGCGAAAACCTTAAAAAAATAACAATCCCCGCCAATGTTTCTTATATAGGCCATGCTGCCTTCGGCTTCTGTTCAAGCCTTGAAGAAATCGAAGTAAACAGTGCAAACAAATTTTACATTGTCGAAAACAATATACTTTTCAGCAAGGATAAAACAGAAATTATCTCCTATCCTGCCTATAACACCGAGGCAACCTATACAATCCCTGACAGCGTTACTAAAATAGCTGATTACGCCTTTGCCGGCGCTTCTTTTACATCTATCACCATACCAAACGGGGTAAACTACATCGGAGCAGGCGCCTTTGAAAGCTGTTGTGAACTTACTTCTGTTGTTATCCCCGAAGGAATAACAATAATCCCTGAGTACGCCTTCAGCTGGTGCTATTCACTTGAATCGGTAACGCTTCCCAAGAGCCTTTTATCAATCGAGCTAAGTGCCTTTATGGATTGTTCGTCTATGGAATCAATAACCATTCCTGACAACGTTACTTATATAGGTGACTCCACCTTTGCATACTGTTCATCCCTGACAGAAATTACTATTCCTCAGAAGGTAGAAGAAATTGATGTATATGCATTCTACAACTGCCCTGCCCTTATCCGGATATACGTCCCTGAAAGTGTCACTACTATAGGATATCGTGCTTTCGGGTATGGATATAACTTTGATACCGGCGAAGATGTCAAAGTTGAAGGACAGGGTATATGGTGCTTTGATAATTCTGCGGCTATGGAATATGCTATAGAATCTGATATCCCTTATAATCTGCTTAAAAAAGACATTGATTCTCCCGTGCTTTCGGCTACATCAGGCAACAAGCAGGTAACACTAAGCTGGACAGCAGTAGACGGCGCAAGCTACTATCAGATAATCCGCTATAACAAAGGCACATACACTCTTATCGCCAACATAAGCAGCACATCCGCTGTTGTAAAAGGTCTTACCAACAACTTTGAATATACTTATCTTATCAAGGCGGTTGCTCCCTACTCGGTTACATCCTTCTCAAACGCAGTCAATGTGACTCCATTAGAAGACCTGCCAAAGCCTGTGCTCAGTGCTGTAGCAGGCGACAAGGAAGCTAAGCTCAGCTGGACTGCCGCAAGCGGCGCAAGCTACTATCAGATTATCCGCTACAACAAGGGTACATATTCTCTTGTTGCAAATATAAGCGGCACTTCTGCTACAGTAAAGGGACTTGCCAATAATTTTGAATACACATATCTTATCAAGGCAGTTGCCGCTGATGGCAGAACATCCTTCTCGAATGCAATAAATGTTACTCCTGTAGCTTCGTCTAAGCCTGTGCTTACAGCCATGGCAGGCGATAAGCAGGCTCATCTCAGCTGGACTGCAGTAAGCGGTGCAAAATACTATCAGATAATCAGATACAATAAGGGTACATACACCTTTATTGCAAATATTGCAGGCACGACAGCAACTGTAAAGGGCCTTGCAAATAACTATGAATACACCTATCTTATCAAGGTGATAATGTCAGACGGAACTGTAGCCTATACAAATGCAGTAAACGTTACTCCAAAGGCATAAAACGGATACAAAAGCAACAACCCGTGAAGAAAATCACGGGTTGTCCAGCGTGTAGACAAAGTCTTTGTCTACACGCTGTCAGACGATGAAAAACGCACGCAGACGAGGAAGCCACCCCGATAGGTGTACAAATAGTACATCGAGGGGTGGGTGACGAAGTAAGCAAAAATGCTTTAGGGAAGCCGTTTTCGGCTTCCCTAAACTTTTGCATCACCGTTTTTATATGCTCGCAAGATAAGTACAAAATTTTGCGCATTTTTGCGGTGCGTGAGTTTGTCTTCAGTCTGAACAACCCGTGAAGAAAATCACGGGTTGTTTTATTTTATCGGCGAATAATTACATATCATTCTCTTCCATTTTCCTGCTGATTGAAAGGCTTACAGCACCTGATACAACTGCAAGAACGGGAACTACGCCGTAGGAGATTATGCGGAGTGCCGTTTCAGCACCGTTACTTTCCATAGCACCGTTTGTGATAAGTCCGAGGACTATAGCGAAAACAAGTATAAGCACAAGATATATAAATTCGATAATTCTGCCGAATCTCTGAATAAGTGGAACTGTAGGGAGCATAAGCATTGCTGTAAAGGCAGCAAAGACTAAAGGTACAGCGAAGGCAAGCTCTATACTGCAGCCGCATACTGCTACGGTTACAAGGTTCGCTATTATTCCTTCAATAAGGTAGATGGAAATAATGACTATTGTTGATATTATCTTCGCCTTTGAGTAGCTTCCTCTTTTTAAGGGAGAACAGCGGCAGTATTTTATCCAGCCTGATTGCTTATCCTCAAGTATATTGTTTATAGAAAGGGGAGAGAAGCATACAATACCGACAAAGGTGCATATATTAGTTGCCATTGTGACAGTAAACTTTTCTGCTTCATCAAGGGGATTACCTGTAAATATGACCTCTCCACCGCCTGCGACAAGGAACATAAAATACATAAATCCGATGATTATCAGAGTGCCTATAAGCTGAGAGCGTATCGCCGCTATATCCTTGTAAATCAAGCCTTTCATGATAATTCACCCTTTCTGATAAAGTTAAGCATTAATGCCATACCTACGGCAACAAGCGCTGCCATACCGCCTGCAACAATATACCAGTTGTTGCCGATAGCGGTAACAACTTCCATAAGGTCAACGTCTATATTGTTTGCGGCTGCTATTATAATAGCGGCTATTCCGATGCCCATACCTACCACTAAAGCAAGTATTGACGCCTTATCACGGCTTTTCAGCTTTATTGTAAGAGCTCCTATGATATAGTCGAAGCCTAGGCAGAAGGCTATATAGGATACGCCGAGCTTTACGTTATCAAGGAGCATGGTATCTGTATATCCGTCGATAAACACAGACATTGAAATTATGGGTAAAATAGTGCATACAGCAGAACAAACTGCGGCAACGCCCCATACAGCAAGATGTGAAAAGCAGAATTTTATCGGCTTCATTGTGGTAACTGTAAACGCCTGAAATCTGCAAAGTATCATATTTGCAAAATTTGAGCTTAACGATTCCATAGGTATCATAATAGAGAACAATATGGCAAGAATGGGCATCATCATTGCCATCGTTACGCCTTCAGGATCGCCGGAGTTCATAAATGAGTTATAAAGAATGGGAGTGGCAACGGCAAGTGCTACGGAAAGTCCTAAGCTACCAAGTAAAAACCATTTACAGCTATACAGCCATTGTGTGATCATACCCTTCATTTCATTCACCATCCTTTGAAATGAAGTAAACCATTATTTCGTCAATGTTGGGAACGTCAGCCGCTATATCAGGGTATTTATCTGCGGCGTTTGTAAGCACTTCACTTGCGAATCTGCCCTTTCTCATACCGATGATATCCTCCTTATCGATAAGAGAAAGCTGTTCGTCTGTGCATTTTAAGATACGGTATTTTTCCATAAGCTCATTTCTTTCTTCGGTAAATACCACTTTCCCCTTATGTACAAAGCAGATATAGTCTGCTAATCTGTCAAGGTCGCTGGTGATATGGGTTGAGAAGAATATAGTATTCTTTTCATCCTCAGCCATAAAGTCACGGAGAATGTCCATAGTTTCGCTTCTTATGATAGGATCAAGACCGCCGGTAGGCTCGTCAAGTACAAGAAGCTCTGCTCCGTGAGAAAGCGCCTGAGCTATTGAAAATCTCATGCCCATACCTCTTGAAAAGCCCTTCAGCTTTTTATCTGTGGGGATTTCAAACTTTTCAAGGAGCTTAAAGAACTTTTCGCCGTCCCAATTTTTATACATACCCCTGAATATCTTATTCATCTGCTTTGCGTTAAGAGCGGGAGGGAAGGGTGGCACGTCAAATACGACGCCTATCTTTTCCTTTGTTGCACCACTCATATTATAGGCTTCCTCGCCCATAACCTGAACTGAACCGCTGTCAGCGGCTAAAAGTCCTAAAATAGCCTTTATGGTAGTAGTCTTACCTGCGCCGTTTTCACCTACAAAGCCCATTACCGTACCGTAGGGAACGTCGATGCTTACGTTATCAAGTGTGAATTTTTTATACTTCTTTGTGAGGTTTTTGATTTCAATGCAGTTGCCTTCCATAATAAATTTCTCCTTTATTCGCTATAGAATACTGATAATATGTCGGTTATCTCTTCTAAAGAAACACCGCTGTGTCTTGCTATATCCGCCGCCTTCTGAAGATATCCTTCTATCTCCTTTAAGTTCTGCTCCCTCAGTAATTCAGGGTTTTTAGCGGCAACAAAGCTTCCTTTACCCGTGTAGGATTCTATAAGTCCGTCACGTTCCAAAAGCTCGTAGGCTTTCTTTGTGGTGATAACGCTGACTCTTAAATCCTGCGCCAAAGTACGCATTGAGGGTAGCGGATCGCCCTCTTTAAGCTTTCCCGACATTATGAGTCCCTTTATCTGCGAGCATATTTGCTCGTAAATGGGAACTCCTGCGGAATTTGTGATTATAATATTCATATACTTACCTTTCTCAATGTGGCTAAAGGTATAAATGCCACAGTGATTGGATTTAACATTGATACAATGTGCACTTTGTTATCAATGTGTATATCCGATATATACATTATATCAACCTTATATACATTTGTCAATAGGCTTTTTATATTTTTTCTGTTTTTTATGAAAAAATATCCCACAGCTGTAAAGCTGCAGGATAAAATCAGTTTATATATGAGAGATACTCGTATGCACAAGGGTATATCCCCTGCTCACATTATCTCGGCACTATCTAAAATAACTGTAAATGGTCCGTCGTTTAAAAGCTCTATTTTCATATCAGCTCCGAATATGCCTCTTTGCACCTTGCCGTACTGCTTGTCGCATTCTGATATGATATATTCATAAAGCTCATTTGCCATATCGGGTGGTCCTGCCTTTGTGAAGGAAGGACGATTTCCCTTCTTGCAGTCAGCGTATAATGTGAACTGGGAGATGAGGAGCAATTCGCCGCCCACGTCTGAGAGGGCAAGATTTGTCTTGCCGTATTCATCGTCAAATATTCTCATACCGATGAGCTTTTTTATCATCTTGTCAGCTATTTCCCTTGTATCGTCAGCGGATATGCCGATAAGTACCAGAAAGCCCTTGTCTATTTTTCCTGTAACATTGCCCTCTACCGTGCAGGAGGCTTTTGTTACTCTCTGAATTACAAATCTCATAAATTATACCTCATAGAAAATCGGACTGAATAAATCAGCCCGATTTTAATTATTATTAGTATGCTGTCATATATCTTCTTAAATCGTCGGGATTCTGGCAACGGCTGCGAGCAACCTCTTCGGTAATCTTACCTGTACGAACAAGTCTTGCAAGATCCTGGTCGAGCGAGAACATTCCGACTGCCTTTGATGTCTGGATAGCATTAGGAATCTGGAATATCTTACCCTCACGGATAAGTGCGGAAACGGCGTCTGTACAGCTCATAAGCTCGAGAGCCGCAATTCTTCCCTTACCGTCAGCAGTAGGAACGAGAGTCTGTGAGATAACTGCAACGAGAGAGTTAGCAAGCTGTGAACGAATCTGTCCCTGGGAGTGAGGAGGATATACGTCGATGATACGGTCGATAGTTTCAGCCGCACCTGTTGTATGCAGTGTGGAAAGCACCAAGTGACCTGTTTCTGCGGCGGTTACTGCGGCGTTGATAGTTTCAAAGTCACGCATTTCTCCGACGAGGATAACGTCAGGGTCTTCACGGAGTGCGGCACGCAGAGAGCCTGCGAAGCTGTCTACGTCGGCGCCGATTTCTCTCTGGTTTACCATTGACTGCTTATGTGTGTGAAGATACTCGATAGGGTCTTCTACTGTGATGATGTGGCAGTTCTTGTTACGGTTGATGTGGTCAATCATAGCCGCAAGAGTTGTTGACTTACCTGAACCTGTAGGTCCTGTTACAAGTACAAGTCCTCTGGGACGGAGTGCAAATTCACCCATAAGTCCGGGGAGCATAAGGTCTGATAACGTAGGGATGTCGTTACGGAGCAGACGCATTGCGATAGCGTGATAGCCTCTCTGTCTGTAAACGTTGACTCTGTGTCTGTGACCTGATGCAGAAACGTATGAGAAGTCAGTGTCAAGTCCCTTCTGGATAGAAGCCTTGTGCTTCATAGATGTAATCTGGTTGATGATATTTACGATAATCGGCTCTGTGCAGTCAGGGTAACCGCTGAGCTTCTTAATGCTACCATGTAAACGAACTACAGGGGGAAGTCCTGCTGTAAAATGTAAGTCTGAACAGCCAAGCTTTCTGGCTTCGTCAAGAATTTTATTGATATCCACGTTAAATTTCTCCTTTTATTATACAGTATATGTAGCCTTTACAAGCTCATCCATTGTGGTCTTGCCTGCAAGAACCATTTCGGTAACGTTGCTTCTTAACAGCTTTGTGCCGTTTCTTTCAGCCTGCGCACCGATTTCCTCAGTTGTTGCACCCTTGGAGATAAGCTCCTTGATGTCGTTTGAGGTTACTATAATTTCATGGATAGCTGTTCTACCCTTATAGCCTGAGTTGTGGCAGGTGCGACATCCACCGTAGTGTGCCTGACAAACCTCTACAGGTTCTGTCTTGCCTACAAGTCTTAAATCAGCAGGGTCTGTAAGTAATACCTTTTCCTTACAATCGGGACAAAGTAATTTTACAAGTCGCTGAGCGATAACGCCTACCAGTGAGGAGGCGACCATGTAGGGTGCAACGCCCATATCTACAAGACGGATAATTGTACCTGCGGCGTCGTTAGTATGCAGTGTTGATAATACCAAGTGACCGGTGATAGCGGCACGGATAGCGATATCGGCTGTTTCACCGTCACGGATTTCTCCGACCATTATGATGTCAGGGTCCTGACGGAGGATAGAACGGAGCGCTGCGGCGAAGGTCATACCTGCCTTGGCATTGATCTGTACCTGGTTGATACCGTCTATCTTCTTTTCGCAAGGGTCTTCTACTGTTACGATGTTTACGTTAGGCTTTGAAAGCTCACCGAGAGTAGCGTAAAGGGTTGTTGACTTACCGGAACCTGTAGGTCCTGTAACCAGCATAACGCCGTGAGGACAACGGATAATCTGCTTGAACATCTCGTAGTTGTGCATTGTCATACCAAGCTCTGTTACCTTTCTCATTTCACCTGAGTCGGTAGCAAGAAGACGGATAACGCACTTTTCACCATATACTGTAGGGATGGTAGATACACGGACGTCCTGCTGAGTGCCGTCGATAACCATACCGAAACGGCCGTCAAGAGGGATACGCTTTTCTGCGATGTTCATACCGCCAAGAATTTTGATACGGGTTATAAGAGAATTATGAACAGCAGGCTTAACGTTCATCTGTTCAACAAGCTCACCGTCGCAACGGAGTCTGATTCTTGTTCTGTCCTTGAAGGGCTCGATATGAATATCCGATGCGTCCATTCTGTAGGAGGTTTCAACAATAGTATTAACCAGCTTTACGATAGGTGCATTATCAACACGCTCGCCGGATTCCACATCCTCTGCACTCATCTCTTCGCCGGTATATTCACGGTTGAGGTTATCCATAACGTTACTAACAGTCTGCTGTGAATAAGCCTTGTTGATAGTTTCATTGATGGCGGTACGGGTTGCCAGCATTGCGTGGATTTCCATACCTGAAATAACCTTTAGCTCTTCAAATATATAGAAGTTGATAGGGTCGTCTGTAGCAACGGTAAGTCTTGAATCTGACATCTGGAAAGCTACACAGCAATTTTTCTTTGCGATAGCTTCAGGAATCTTCTTAACCGCTTCGATATCTATCTTTGTTGTGGTAAGATCAATAAACGGAACCTTGAGTCGTATTGACAGCGCCTGGGCAAGCTGTGTTTCGGAAACATAGCCGAGTTCGAGAAGCACGTCACCAAGCTTTATGCCGGGGCGTTCTGCCTGCATCTCCCGCTGCTTTTCTAAGGCGCTATCGAGCTGATCCTTGACAAGGAATCCGTTCTCAAGCAAAATCTGACCTATAGGTACATTCTTCATTTGTGATTGTCCCCCTGATAACATAGTATATAGGCTATTGCCTACTTGAAAATTTATTTAAATTGTGGTAAAATAACAATTAAGCTAAAACCCCAATTATTTTCGAGTTTAATTAGAAAGGAATTTAAATTATGACCGGCATCCTTATTTATGACACCGTGATGTGTGTTTTAGCATTCATACTGGGCGCTGTTATCGGTAGCTTCTTAAATGTAGTCATCTACCGCACACCCGCTCATATGTCGATTGTAAACGGACCCTCTCACTGCTTTACCTGCGGTGAAAGAATCAAGCCTTATGACCTGGTTCCCATATTCAGCTGGATTTTCTTAGGTGGCAAATGCCGTAACTGCAAGGCTCCTATATCCGCTCGTTATACCTTTGTAGAGGCGCTGACGGGAGTTATGTTCTTAGCCGCTTATCTTCGCTTCGGTATAAGCTGGCAGCTGCTTATCGCAATTATTCTTTTTTCTGTTCTTATCGTGCTGAGCTTTATTGATATTGACCATCTGGAAATCCCTTACTGGTGCACTATCACAATAGCCGCACTCGGAATACCAATGCTTTTCATCGAACCCGATTTTCCCTGGATAGAGCATCTTGCAGGCGCTCTGGTTATCGCTGTTCCCTTTGCCGTACTCGCACTCTTTGGCGGTATGGGCGGCGGTGATGTTCAGCTTATGGCTGCCGCAGGCTTTGTAATGGGTTGGGAAATAATCCCCTCTGCTATTATCGGTATCGTGCTCGGTGCTATCTACGGTGTGATTTCCAAAATATCAAACAGCAAGAGAGATAAGGAAAAGAACGAGCAGATAAAAGCACTGTTCGGTGAATGGATAGAAGGCAGAATGACCGCTGATGTATCCGATATTGTTGTAGGCGAATACGAAAAGGGCGTCTGCAAAATCAATGCTGATATAATTGAAGAGAAGGCGTGGACTAATCCCGAAGCCTTCAAGGATGACTGTAAGGAGCTTGAAGCAAAGCTTACAGAAATCGCAAAGGATATACCCGAAAATAAAGAATTTGTATTCCGTGTTACCGCAAAGAACGGTGTCGTGGAAAAATCAAAATTCCAGCAACGAATTGCCTTCGGTCCTGCTTTGGCAGTCGGAATTGCAATCGGTGTTATCTTCGGTGAAAGAATTATAAGCTGGTACTTAGGACTTATGTAAATACATTTTAATCAATATCTCACGACTTGAGGAAATCCTCAAGTCGTGATTTTTTTATTGATTTACGGTTCCTCAGGTATATTATTTGTATCCTTATAATCCTTGATGTTGTAGATTATTGCAATAGTAGGTGTTTTGTTGTTTTTAATATCAATGTAGCCTTCTGTTGCAAGTTCAGGTTTACTCTGAGGTGTGCTCTTTGTGTTGAGCAGCTTGATAGCACTGGTTCTTGTTTCAAGCAGTATGTTACCGTTTTCGTCATAAGGAGTAATACCTATCTTATACCAATAAGCTGTTTCATCCTTGGTCTTTTCTGTTGCAAAGGTAAAACGATACTTTGCGTCACGATAATATTCCTTATTAAAGAGTCTGTATTCTCTTAAAGTAAGCTTTTTCTTATCGTAATCCGTTCCATTTTCGACTTTTCCGAAATCGTAAATGTAGTATCCCTTTTCCTCGTATTTGAGCAGAATGCAGTAGGTGGATATTGAACTATCCCCTCCCGCGGCAGTTCTCATAGTGTCAATTCTCTTGCCTATAGAACCATCCTCTGTAGCGAGTAAGCCTTCTGCTGTACCATCATAGATATCAACATTGTATCCTATACTCTTGTTGAGTCTTGCATGAAAATAGTTCTGAATAGAGTCGGTTGTGGTGTTGATGTTAACATCGCCATCCATATCCTTTATCATATCTCTGACAGGTCCGAATAACGCCATTACTGCCGCTATCAGAAGTCCCATTATAGCTGTCGCTATAATAACCTCGACTAAGGTGAAGGCCTTTTTACTAAGTAGTTTTTTCATAAAGCCCTCCTTATACGCTGTTATAGATGCCGGGTGTTTTTGCTATAAAGGTAACACCGTTTTGATTATCCGCCAGAGGTTTCTTAGGGTCTGAGAAGTATTTTCCGTATGATACATAATCCTTGGCATAATCCTCAGGAGTCATATAGAAGGTTATAGTAGCATTATACTGACTGTTCTTTGAAGAGATATCATTATCGTAGAAACGATAATTTATAGACGCCTCGCTTTTTGAAAGTCTTAAATAGTCCAAATTAGCATCTATAGAAGTTACCGCAACATTCTTCGCTGATCCGGGGAGCACAAGCTTTATTGCATTGCATTCTGCAGTGCTTAAAACCGTCTTTGAGTCGTAAATAATCATCTCAATCTGAATTTCTTTAAGCGCCTCGTTTATATCCGTTTCAGTTGTCTTGAAGTATACCCCGTCGATATCCTTTGCACCGTAGCAATGAATATCATCGGTAATCATACCGCCTGTCTGCTTATCCTTGTCTTTGCCTCCGTCGTCCTTGATTACTGCGTCGAAGGTGTTAAGCTCAAGACGTTCTGAACCGGAGGGATCGTCGGGGTTGTTTTCGGACTTCTTGATTGAAACGTCGTCAACCTCAATCTTACCTACAGTGCCGGTACCGCCATCCTTGATAAATTCGATGGCGATGTCAACGGTTTCTCTGGGTACCAGCTTGTCGTAATCGACAATATTCTGTATCTGGGTATCCATATCCGTTTCGACATGGTGATTGCTTCTGTACTGTCTTATTGAAAGTGCAAGTATCTGCATAACGAGCGCCGACATAAGAGCAAATATAGCAATAGCTACTATACACTCAACGAGTGTGAAGCCCTTGCGTTTAAGTAATTTCTTCATTGTTAACGCTCCTTTCATTAGTTATAACCGAACTTTCTCCAGGCTCTTGATGTAGAAGATGTAAGGAAATCAATTTCACCTTCCAA
>JAGAVH010000063.1 GCA_017942025.1 Ruminiclostridium sp.
GAGCCTAAACTTTATGAAAATTGCATTTTCATAAAGTCACGCAGTCCTATCGGACTGCTCCCAGCCCCAGCAGTTCGCAGAACTGCGACAATTTCGGCAAATACTTTTGCCGAAATATATTTCCTCAGGGGAAAGGGGGTTAGGTGGGATATTGCCCTAAAGGGCGTCGCAGTATTTCATACTGCTGCTGCATGCAATTCCGCCTTCGGCGGCGGGTCGTCGAGGACGCCGACCCCTACAATTCACCTACAAAATCTTGAGGCAATTGAAATAATAAAAGGCTCGCAATCTCTGTATTACACGGGGTTTGGGGCGTAGCCCCAAACAAGGTCGCAGGGGCGGTAGCCCCCGAGTTTTCCCCCTTCCCCTTGAGGGGAAGGGGGTTAGGGGGTTAGGGTGACACCACACCCGAGCGGAGCGACAAATTTCAATTTATAAGTTTAAGGTGATATATATGACAGATAATTACACAGAGATAAATGGTATATTAATCAGAAAATACCGAAATATTCTGAGACAGTACATATTTATAATTGATGAAAATGGTGTAAAATCGAAGATTCGGGTAGGCAAAATGATATATGCAAAAGCAGAACTGAATACAAAATGGACTATCGGTCATATAAACGGAATGCTTATTAATATACGCCCCGGATTTTGCGAGAATACAGATGAATAATTTGAAATACATTATAAAAACTCGATTTAATAAAAAACGGAGAAGCCACGCTTCTCCGTTAATTTTTATATTAGTCAGCACACTTTAAAAGGCGGCACGCCTTACCTCGTTCACACTCACACATATAAAATAATCCCGCCGTTTTGCAACTGCGGGATTACGTATTTCTTATAAAAGGCGGAAATTGGGAGCGGCGACACGCCGCAACCTTCTTACTGCTCCATACCGAGCTTTATAGCCTTTAAGTTTACCTCGACGAGGTGAGCCTTCTTGGGAGGAATAACCTTGTTCATTGCCTTTTCTACAGTTTCCATAGAAGCAATGCCTGTTTCCTTTAAGAGCTTACCTAAAAGGATAATGTTAGCCATACCCTTCATATTGTTTTCTGCGGCAAGACCTGTTGCAGGTACATAGTAGCAGTCAATATCTGTTCTGTCGCACTTTGCGTCAACAAGCGTGCTGTCGATGAATACCTTACCGCCCTTTACAACAGTATCAATGAACTTGTCGTAGCTGGGAGTATTCATAGCGATGAGAAGGTCAGGCTCATCTACGAGGGGAGAACCGATAGGGTCGTCACTTACAACTACTGAGCAGTTGCAAGTACCACCACGCATTTCAGGACCATAGGAAGGAAGCCAGGAAACTTCCTTTTCATCTATAAGGCCGAAGTAAGCCAGCATCTTACCGATAAATAAGATACCCTGACCGCCGAAGCCTGCAAGTAAAATATTGTTTGTCATCTTACAGCACCCTCCTTATATACGCCCAGAGGATAGTAAGGAATCATCTCTGTCTTTACTCTTTCAAGAGCTTCAACAGGTGTCTTACCCCAGTTTGTAGGACAAGTTGAGAGTACCTCGATGATTGAGAAGCCCTGCTTGTTCTTCTGGAACTCAAAGCCCTTTCTGATAGCTGCCTTTGCTTTTCTTACGTTGGCAGGATCGATAACAGTTACACGTTCTGCTAAAGCTACACCGTCAAGCTGAGAAAGCATTTCGCAAACCTTTACAGGGAAGCCTTCGTTAGAAGTATCTCTGCCGTAGGGTGTTGTCTGTGTAACCTGACCGGGAAGAGTAGTAGGTGCCATCTGACCGCCTGTCATACCGTAGGTTGTGTTGTTGATAAAGATAACTGTGATGTTTTCGCCTCTTGTAGCTGCGTGTACGATTTCAGCAGTACCGATAGCTGCAAGGTCGCCGTCACCCTGGTATGTAAATACAAACTTGTCAGGGTTAGCTCTCTTTACACCTGTAGCTACCGCAGGAGCACGGCCGTGAGCCGCTTCGAGCATATCACATTCAAAATAATCATAAGCCATAACGGAGCATCCAACGGGGCAAACACCGATTGTTTCGCCTTCGATACCCATTTCGTCAATAACCTCTGCAACGAGTCTGTGTACGATACCGTGTGTACAGCCGGGGCAGTAGTGGGTGGTTACGTCCGCTAAAGCGTGAGGTCTTTTAAATTCAGGCATTAGTTTTTACCTCCCATTTCCTTGATCTTTGCGAGAATTTCAGCAGGCTTGGGGATGATACCGCCTGTTCTGCCGTAGAATTCTACAGGCTTTGAGCAGTTCAGTGCAAGCTTAACGTCCTCAACCATCTGTCCCATTGACATTTCAACAACGAGAACGTTCTTTGCATTCTTGCAAGCTTCGTTGATTTCGTTAACGGGGAAGGGCCAGAGTGTTACAGGTCTTACGATACCTGCCTTGATGCCTTCCTTTCTTGCAGCTTCAACAGCGGACTTTGCAAGTCTTGCTGTAGAGCCGTAAGCTATTACAACTGTTTCAGCGTCGTCACAGTAGTCGCAAACCGCTTCTGTGTGCTTTGCCTTAACGTCTTCATATCTTGCGAATCTTTCACGAACTGTATTTTCCAGTTCATCGGGCTTTAAGTAGAGAGAGTTGATTATTGTGTGCTTTCTCTTTCCACCGTGACCAGATGCAGCCCAGGGCTTACCAGAAGCGTCGGACATCTTGATTTCAACGTCTTCAAAAGCAACGGGTTCCATCATCTGACCGAGCAGACCGTCTGCTAAAATAACAGCAGGCATTCTGTATTCATCGGCTAAATCAAAAGCCTTTGTAACTGTATCAACCATTTCCTGAACGGAAGCGGGAGCAAATACGAGAGCATGGAAGTCACCATGACCTAAAGCGTGAGTAACCTGCCAGTAGTCTGCCTGAGAAGGCTGAATACCACCAAGACCGGGGCCGCCTCTCTGTACGTTGATGATAACGCAGGGGAGATCTGCACCTGCTATGTAGGAAATACCCTCTGTCTTAAGAGAAATTCCGGGAGAGGATGAAGATGTCATACATCTGATACCTGAACCTGCACAGCCATAAACCATGTTGATAGCCGCAACTTCACTTTCAGCCTGTAAGAATACACCGCCAACCTTGGGCATTCTCTTTGATAAATATGCAGAGATTTCTGTCTGAGGAGTGATAGGATAGCCGAAGAAGCACTTACAGCCTGCTCTGATGGCAGCCTCTGCTAACGCTTCGTTACCTTTCATTAAGCTTTTTTCTGCCATTAGTTGTCACCTCCTATTGTGATTGCACAGTCGGGACACATAACCGCACATAATGCACAACCGATGCAAGCGTCGTCGTCGATGCATACTGCAGTATAATAGCCCTTTTTGTTCAGTTTTTCCGTCTGCAGTTCCACAATCTTCTTGGGACATGATGTGGTGCAAAGTCCACAGCCCTTGCAGCGGTCAAAGTCAACCTTCATTTTAGCCATTGTTCTGACCTTTCCTTTCATAATCTGAATTTCCTTTTCAGGAAATAGTGTTTTAATTTATATTAACCTTTCGGTTAAATTCTGTTTTAATTTTCAAACTCTTCCCAAAGCTTCTTTACATATACCTCAACGGGATATGCCTTGTCAATACCCTCGCAGTATTCCGCCTTACAGCAGTTTGCCACAAGAGGAAGTCCTGCCGCTTCGCTTACCGCCTTTGCATAAGCAAGGGAATTTTTCATTGTATTTTCATCTGTCTCGTTTCCCAAATTGGAGTTATTGATAATTCCTCCGCATTTAAGACCTGATGCAAATTCTATATCCTTCATAAGCTGTAATGCTTCTTCCGGCTCCTTTGTAAGATATCTGTAGCAGTTTATTACATAAAGCATTGTGGTATCGTGATTTTTAAATACAGGTAAGTATCTGCCAAGTGCCTTTGCGCCCTCGTCGTCGCCGCCCACGTCTATAATAATATAGCCGTCCTTGTCTGCAATACTGCGGATATCAAAGTTAAGAGCAGGGATATCAAGGTTTGAGTTTGCATACATCGGTACAGTAAGTGTTACGTTGTGGCTTTTGAAAAGCTCCTCAAAGTCAGCGGTACGGAAATAGGGGTTTACTATATCAAGGTCAACCACCGTTACCTTTTCGCCTCTTGATGCAAGCTCAAGCGCCATATTTACCGAAATATTGGTTTTACCCGAGCCGTAATGTCCTGTTACGACTGTTACCTTTGAATAATCCATAGTTATTATCCTTGAAATAAAAAAGTAAAAGTGCTATATCTACAATACAGCACTTTACATTATAACATTTTTTTTACGATTTGTAAATACTTTAACACTACAAATTACTACAGTATTATGCAGTTTTTTTGTGTATTTTATTCGTTGATTTCTCCATTTTCGGAAGATTCTGTATTTTCTGCAATATTGCTGTCAGAAATTTCAACCGATTCAGCTTCAATCAATTCTCCTGCCATAAGCTTGTAGAAGTCGTCACCGTCAATCTTTTCGTGCTTGATAAGGTATTCTGCAACCTTGATAAGCTGATCTCTGTGTTCGGTAAGAATTCTCTTACATTCGTCATAAGCCTCTGTAATGATTCTCTTGATTTCGCTGTCGATAAGATTTAAGGTGTCCTCGCTATACTGTGCGGTATGACCGTAATCTCTTCCGAGGAATACCTCGCTGGAGCCACTGCCGTAAAGCACAGGACCGAGCTTTTCGGAGAAGCCGTACTGTGTAACCATTGCTCTTGCACGCTTTGTAGCCTGTTCAATATCGCCGCTGGCGCCTGTGCAAACATCCTCAAAGCTGATGCTTTCAGCAACACGACCACCCATAGTCATAACTATGTTCTGGTACATCTTACCCTTTGTAACGTGGTTATCGTCGTTGTCGGGACGGCATACTGTAAGACCTGCCGCCTGACCTCTCTGGATTGTTGTAACCTGATGAACTCTTTCACATTCCGGCAGATAGTATGCCGCAACGGCATGACCTGCCTCGTGATATGCTGTTATCTTTCTGTCACGTTCTGTAACGATATGTGACTTCTTTTCAGGACCTGCAATTACCTTTAAGGTAGCTTCTTCAATATCGTTTTCGGTTATTGCGTGTCTGTTGTCACGAGCTGCCAGTAAAGCTGCTTCGTTAAGAAGGTTTTCAAGGTCTGCACCTGTAAAATACTGTGTTGTCTTCGCAATTACGTTGAGGTCAACGTCGGGAGCTAAAGGCTTGTTTCTTGAATGTACCTTCAGAATTTCCTCTCTGCCCTTTACGTCGGGGTAGTTGACCATGATTTCACGGTCAAATCTTCCGGGACGGAGCAGAGCAGGGTCTAAGATATCACGTCTGTTGGTAGCCGCCATAACGATAATACCCTGGTTATCGCCAAAGCCGTCCATTTCAACAAGAAGCTGGTTTAAGGTCTGCTCACGCTCATCGTGACCGCCGCCAAGACCTGTACCTCTCTGTCTGCCGACTGCGTCGATTTCGTCTATGAATATGATAGAAGGTGTATTCTTCTTTGCCTGGTCAAAAAGGTCTCTTACACGTGACGCACCGACACCGACAAACATTTCAACGAAGTCAGAACCCGATATGGAGAAGAAGGGAACGTTTGCTTCGCCTGCAACAGCCTTTGCAAGTAAGGTCTTACCTGTACCGGGAGGTCCTATCAGAAGTACACCCTTAGGAATTCTTGCACCGAGGGTCTGATACTTCTTGGGGTTTTTCATATAGTCAACGATTTCTTCAAGCTCCTGCTTTTCCTCGTCGGCACCTGCCACGTCCTTGAAGGTTACCTTCTTGCCGTTTGCTGACTGGTTTCTGGTATTAGCCTTTGAGAACTGTGACATCTTTCCGCCGCCGCCTGCCTGACGCATAATAACGAAGGTGAAGCCTATCATTAAAGCAATCATAAGCAGATAGGGAAGGAAGCTGAGTAAGAATGAATTGTCAGAAATAGGATAGAAGTCCTCAATAAGAGGAGTGTCGGGATTCTTTTCGTTATAGTTCTTTCTGTATTCTATTGTATCCTGTAAGAACAGATTTACATTCGGAACGGTGTATTTATCAAGCTTTCCGTCCTTTGTCTTGTAGGTAAGAGCTCCCGAGCCTAAATCAAGAGTATATTCGGTAACGTTGTAATTATCAAACTGTGAAATTACGTCCGAATACTTCTTGGGGACTGTTCCGGGAGTTGACATTCGGAGCATTGTAACCATACCTATCACAAGTAACAGAATTACTGCGATATATATGAAAACGCCCTTGAATTTGTTGCTTCCATGATTCATGTTTTGTTTGTTCCTTTCGTGTTTATATATGTTTTTTGTTCTTCACAAGCTGATTAAATGGCTTCTTCCTTGATAACGCCTATGTAAGGGAGATTTCTGTATTTCTGTGAATAATCCAGACCGTATCCCACTACAAATACATTATCTACTTCAAAGCCGACATACTGAGCCTTTACTTCCTCTGATTTTTCTATCTTCTTGTCAAGCAGAGTGCAGATGCTGATTTTCTTAGGGTTCCTCTTTGCAAGCTCTCTCTTGATGTAGGCAAGTGTTTTTCCTGTATCAAGAATATCCTCAACAAGTATTACATTCTTACCTTCGATATCTTCAGACAGGTCCTTTGTGATTTTAAGCTCCTTTGATACAGTGCCTTCATAGGATTTTACACCCATAAAGTCAATCTTGCAATCAAGATCAATATTTCTCATTACATCTGCAAAGAACAGGATAGAGCCTCTTAAAATACCAACGAGCAGTACCTCTTCGCCCTCAAAGTCCTTTGTTATCTGTTCGCCGATTTCTTTTGATCTCTTAATGAGCTGTTCTTCAGAAAAAATAATTTCTTTTATATCCTTGTGCATTTTTTATTCCCTTATCATTATGATATTTTATTTTTGTGAATTAAGTATAAATAAACAGAAAATATTTCTTGGATTTACATATTAGTCCAACTTAGTATATCACATATTGTTTTTAATTGCAACAAAGAAAGAACTAATTTCAGATTTTATTCACTCATTTCACATATTTAGTGTCAGATTTTACGGAACTTCGTTTCATCTGTCACCACAAACAGATGTTTTTTTCTTATCTGTACAAATTTATATTGACACGGATTTATTTTACCCTTTCCGTCTCTTATTATTTGTACAGTTTTTGTTATGCTGAGAGCGGATGCAGGAATACCGTTTTCATCAAGTATCATTGCTGCAACTCGTCTTAACACACATTCATCAAGGCCGCAAAGCGCCATAACGCTGTATTTGCCATCCTTTTCAGCTTTTTTCTTTTCAGATAAAGCTATACTGTCGATAAATTTGTCGTCGAGTGTAATCGACTGACTCATTCTGCTGACAGAAGCCATAAGTGACGGATTTATCTTTTTAAGCTCAGGGATTATATTAAGCCTCAGCTTATTCCTTGTATAATCGTCTGACAGATTGGTGCTGTCGGTGACATAACCGAGAGAGTTTTCCTTGCAGAACTGTTCTATATCCTCTCTTGTACAGTCTATGAGCGGTCTTATGATATTATCTCTTTTCGGTGGTATTCCGCATAGTCCTGAAAGAGCTGTACCACGTATAAGATTTATCAGTACCGTTTCACAGTTGTCAGAAGCTGTATGGGCGGTAGCTATAAGCCTGTCTGCTCCAAGCTCCGAAAAGAAGTCATACCTTATTCTTCTTGCCACCAGCTCGGTGCTTTCGTGCTTACCCACATAATCGGATACTCTTACATTTTTTACGTAAAGAGGAATATCCAGCATTCTGCACAGCCTTCGTACAAAAAGCTCGTCGCCGTCGCTTTCTTCACCACGCAGATTGTGATTTACGTGGCAGGCGGAAAGAGAAAGCTTCAATTCATCCTTCAGTAAATAAAGGGAGTAAAGAAGAGCAACACTGTCTGCACCTCCGCTGAGAGCGACTGTTATATTACAAGGACGTTCTTCCGGGAGCATGCTGAATTTCAGAATAGTATTCTTAACCTTATCCTTCATCTTTATGAACATACTCCACATCGGTAAATCTTGTAAACTGACCGTCCCACATCATATTGACATCACGGGTTTCACCGTGACGGTTTTTAGCAATAATACATTTGCAGGCTCTCTGGTCTTCCTTATCCTTTTCGTAATAGCCGTCTCTGTACAGGAATAATACGATATCTGCGTCCTGCTCGATAGAACCCGAATCACGAAGGTCGGACAGCATAGGAGTTTTATCTTCCTTCTTTTCGGCTGAACGGGCAAGCTGTGACAGACAGATGACAGGAACATTAAGCTCCTTAGCCATAATTTTAAGATTTCTTGTGATTTCAGAAACCTCGTTTACTCTGTTCAGATCCTTTCTGCCCGAAGACATAAGCTGTAGGTAGTCGATTACTACCAGTCCCAGATTTTCAATTCGCCTGAGCTTTGCTTTTATCTCGTTTACTGTACTTATAGAGCTGTCATCGATATACATATTAAAGCCTGACAGTATAGCCGCAGTGTCCGCAAGATTTTTCCACTGAGCACTTGTAAGGCGTCCTGTTTTCATAACTTCACTGGGCAGTCTGCCTTCGCTTGAAAGCATTCTTGTAACAAGCTGTTCCTTTGACATTTCGAGAGAAAAGGTACATACCGCCTTTTCAGGATGATATTTTGCAGTATTTGCCGCTATATTCATTGCAAATGAGGTTTTACCCATACCTGGACGTGCGGCGATTATTATAAGGTCGGACTTGTTCAGACCGTAAATGTATTTATCAAGGGTAGGAAAGCCGGATTTCAGTCCCTTGCCATTCTGTCTTTCAGGGTCAGCGGCAAGTGCCGAAAGGTCGTTAAGAATATCAACGATAACACCGTTTATCTTTACAAGACCTCTTACCTGATTTTCATTTCTTATCTCATATACTCTTCGCTCGGCAAGCTCCAACAGATTAGAGGTGGGAGCGCCGCTGTCGGAGGAATTCTGTAAAATTTCCTCCGCAATGGTTATAAGCTGTCGTCTGGTGTATTTTTCTTCTATTATTTCAATGTATCTGTCTATGCTTGAAATACTCGGGACAAATTCCATAAGCTTGGTAAGATATACCTTCGCTTCATCCTTGTTGTCGAATACAGAATTCTTATTGCACGCCTCAATAACTGTAACAATATCAATAGCATCGCTTGCGGCAAACATCTGTGACATGACAGTATATATTGCACTATGTACCTTTACATAGAAATGTTCAGGATGAAGCTTTGCTGACGCTTTGGGCATATTATTCTGGCTGTCCAGCAATATAGCGCCAAGCACCGATTGCTCGGCGTCAAGGCTGTAGGGCTTGTTTGCACCCGAAAATTCTAAATCTGCCAATCTGTGTCACCCGCCTTCCTTAGCTTTATCATAAGCTTATTCTTCAACTACGTTTATATTGAACTTTGCAATGATACCCGTAAAGAGCTTTGCTTCTGCTTCGAAGGTACCGAAGGACTTGATATCTGTTTTTGTGCTTATCTTTCTCTTATCCACGTCAAAGCCGAATTCCTTCTTGATAAGTGCACTGATATCCTTTCCTGTAACAGAGCCGAAGAGCTTACCGCCCTGACCTGCCTTAGCGGCAAATTTTAATGTTTTACCGTCAATGGCATCCTTTATTTTCTGAGCGTTAGCCGCTTCAACATCAAGCTTGTGCTGAGCAGAAGCCTTCTGTCCTTCGAGGTGGTTTAAGTTTTCGTTTGTAGCTTCAACTGCGAGCTTTTTCTTTATAAGGCAGTTTCTTGCATAGCTGTCCTTAACTTCCTTTATTTCACCTTTTTTACCTGTACCTGCAATGTCCTGTAATAAAATGATCTTCATAATAAATCTTCCTTTCTTATTTTGATGTATTTTCGTTTGAATTTACTTTAATTATATTTGTATAGTAGTCGTCAATGGCAGTTTTCAGCTGTTCTTCAGCCTGCTTTATACTGCTCATTTTCAGCTGTGCGCCTGCCATAGTCTGATGACCGCCGCCGCCCAGCGCTTCCATAATAAGCTGAACATTCAGCGCGCCCATACTTCTTGCACTTACGGAAATTTCGTTATTCATCGTCTTGTAAAGTACAAAGGATGCGTCAACGTTGTTTATTGTCAGCAGATCGTCTGCCGCCTGCGGAGCAGTTACTCTCATATCCTCAGCGTAAAAATCGCAGGGGGCTATAGCACACTTGCGGTAAATTTCGGCATCCGCTACTATCTTGGCCTTTCGCTTGTAGTTTTCCACCGAGCTTGCAAAAAGCTTCTTTACTGTAACAGTATCAGCGCCAAGTTTTCTTAAATACGCCGCTGCCTCAAAGGTGCGTGCACCGGTTTTCATAATGAAATTCTTGGTATCAAGCATAATACCCGCCAACAGACTTTCCGCCTGAACAGCTCTCAGCTTTCCTGCTTCGCCAAAGTATTGGATAAGCTCTGTTACCATCTCTGATGCTGAAGAAGCATAAGGCTCATGGTGGAATATTATGGCATTGTCTATATGATTTACAACCTTTCTGTGATGGTCGATTACTACTACCTTTTCAGCGGCACTATAAAGCTCTTCACTTTCAATAAGCTGAGTGGTATGAGTATCACAGATGATAAGAAGTGAATCGGAGGTTATCTCCTCTACAGCTTGTGCAGGTGCCATAAATACCGATTCTTCATTCTCAGTTTCAGGGAACATATCGATAAGATTGCCTGAAAGAGAGGTTTCTTTGTCACATACCGCATATGCAGGCTTTCCCAGATTTCTTATAGCACAGGTAAGACCTACAGATGAGCCCACGCTGTCAAGATCGCTGTACTTGTGTCCCATTATGTACACCTTGTCCGAGCCTGCAACGAGGTCAAGCAGAGAGTTTGCTATGATTCGTGTCTTTACCTGGGTGTGTCTTTCTACACCCTTTGATATACCACCGTAAAACTCAAAGCCTGTTTCAGTCTTTATAGCCGCCTGGTCGCCGCCTCTGCCCAGCGCCATTTCAAGAGCCTGCTGAGCTAACTGCTCACTTTCTTTAAGAGTTTTACCGGTTCTGCCGATACCGATTGAAAGAGAGATATTCAGTCTGTCGTCAACTACTATTTCTCTTGCCTTGTCAAGTATCTCAAATTTATTTTCAATCAGCTTTGCAATGTGTCTTTCTTCAAGGATTGCAATAAATCTGTTGGAGGAATTCTTCCTCAGTATTCCAGAGGTCTGGGAGACGAAATCCTCCAGAAGCTTGTCTATCTGTACCGATACATTCGCTTTTTCACTTTCAAGAACATTGCTTATAATTTCCTCGTAGCCGTCTATCATTATAAGGACTACAACCGGATGTGACTGCTTTTTTTCAGTCTGCAGAGTCTTGAATTCGGTGATATTCTTAAAGAACAGCAGGGATAATTCGCCCTTTTCATCCTCGTCTATTTTTGTAGCATGTACGCTGTATATATTGGAGTTGAAGCTTATGGTTATTCCGTCTTTTCTGAAGAATTCATCTACGGAAATATCAGTTATTCCGCTTAAAGGATTACCATATTCGCAGTTTCCTTCAAATTCCTTTGAAAAAAGCTCATTGCACCAGACAATATTGCTTTTGGTATCTACAACCACAGCAGAGATAGGGAAGGTCTCTATACTCATATTCTTTTTGGAATCCAGCTCTTCCTCAACTCTTGCATAATACTGGAAGGTTCTTCTTGTTACCTGTATAAGCTTGCCGGCGGCAAATCCACCGATAAGCACGATAAAGGGCGCGGACAGCCAGAATATCTTTACACTACAGGTATATACATACACAAGCAATGCCGCAAGGGAAACTATAAGTGCGGTGACTGATATTACAAGTCCTCCGTCACGGTAGAAGTTCTTCAAGGCTGTCGCCTCCTTTCGCTTGATTATATTTCCATAATTACAGGAAGTATCATCGGACTTCTCTTGGTTTTCTGATAGATATAGTCGCCAAGGTCATCTCTCACTGCCGATTTGATATTACCCCATTCACGGATATTTCTTTCGGCGCACTTCTTAAAGCTCTTTGCCGCTACCTGCTTTGCGTTGTCGATAAGCTCTTCGGATTCCTTGACATAAACAAAGCCTCTTGTTATTACATCAGGTCCTGCTACTACGGCACCTGTTTCACGGTTCATAGTAGCTACTACCATAATAAGACCGTCCTCTGCAAGATGCTTTCTGTCACGCAGAACCACAGAGCCTACATCGCCTACTCCGAGTCCGTCTACCAGCACCTGACCTGCCTGGACCTGTTCTGTTATTTTCATCTGGGTGCTATCTGTTGTAACAACCTGACCGAGATTAAGCAGAAAGATATTTTCTTCAGGAATACCCATCTGCATAGCAAGCGATTTATGCTTCATAAGATGCTTGAATTCGCCGTGTATCGGAATAAAGAATTTAGGCTTTGTGAGTGCCAGCATCATTTTCAGCTCATCCTGACAAGCGTGACCTGAAACGTGTACCTCGTACATCGCCTCATACACTACCTCTGCACCCTGCTTCATAAGCTCGTTTACAAGCTTGCCCACAAACTTTTCGTTTCCGGGGATGGGAGTAGCTGATATGATTATAAGATCGTCAGGGGTTATGGATACCTGTCTGTGATCTCCCGACGACATACGAGAAAGAGCAGACAAAGGCTCTCCCTGGCTGCCTGTGGTGATGATAACCACTTTTTCGGGGGGATAGCTGTTTACAGCGTCTATATCAATGAGCATACCGTCGGGAATCTTGATGTAATTCAGTTCCTTGGCAGTATTCATAACGTTAAGCATACTTCTGCCTGATACGGCAACCTTTCTGTCCCACAGCTTCGCACTGTTTATAATCTGTTGAATTCTGTGGATGTTGCTGGAGAAGGTCGCAACAATTATTCTCTTGCCTTCGCCTCTTGCAAAAAGACTGCGGAAGCTTTCACCGACCTTGCGTTCTGTAGCTGTATATCCGGGACGTTCTGCGTTTGTACTTTCTGATAAAAGCGCCAGTACGCCCTTGTTTCCAAGCTCACCGAAGCGGGCTAAATCTATAACTCCACCCTCTATAGGTGTATAGTCAACCTTGAAGTCGCCTGTATGCACGATTATACCTGCGGGTGTGTGGATAGCCATAGCGCATGCGTCGGGAATAGAGTGGTTTACTCTGATGAATTCGACGCTCATGCAACCCATTTTTACATTCTGTCTGGGCGCTACCACATTGAGAGAACAATCAGCAAGCATTCCGTGTTCTCTGAGCTTTCCTTCAACAAGACCTAAAGTAAGTCTAGTGCCGTATACGGGTACGTTTATCTTCTTCAGAAGATAGGGAAGTGCACCTATATGATCCTCGTGACCATGAGTCAGTACTATTCCGCGGAATTTTTCCCTGTTCTTTTCAAGATACGTGAAATCGGGTATAACAAGGTCAACACCCAGCATATCCTCATCCGGGAACGCAAGACCGCAGTCGATGATGAACATATCGTTGGAGCATTCATATACATATAGGTTCTTGCCGATTTCGTTTATGCCGCCAAGAGCGGTTATACGTACAGGTGTTCTTTTTACAGGCTGCTGAGGCTGAGGAGCAGGTTTTTTTGCCAGGTTGTTTCTCAGTACGGGTGTGTTCTGTGTTCTTTGTTGCTTCTGATTCTTGTCAGGGACAGGAATTGCCGCTTTCTTTTTATCGGTCAGCTTGAATTGTCTGCCGAATTTTCCTAT
Source organism: Ruminiclostridium sp. (assembly GCA_017942025.1). Lineage (GTDB taxonomy): Bacteria > Bacillota > Clostridia > Oscillospirales > Ruminococcaceae > Ruminiclostridium_E. Next base: position 13,651 of record JAGAVH010000063.1, read on the forward strand.
TTTGTTATTTGCTTTTGCTTTTGTATTCTGTTTTACAGAGCCCTTTCCCTTTGATTGCTCGGAAGCGGGCAGATGATTCTTAGAATCCAGTATTCCCATAAAATTATCCTTTCTTTTTCGCAGAAGTGATTATGTACATCAATTCTCGTAACGGAATTCTATCAATGCTGTAATTTAATTCATAATACACAAATTCCGTTTTATTCTGCATTTTATCTGATTTGATTTTATATATAGAGCAGTCTGCTGAATTTCAGTTCCTGCTATAAGTACATAAAGATACATAGTATATTGTACCCCAAAATATTAAAAAAGTCAAGCAGTACAGAAAATTATACCATCCCGGATGTAATAAAATAACATCTGCTTTTCTTACGACAGTAATATTTATTATTATTGACCGGGCGTGGTGCTTTAAGCCTGCGGCTATCACTTTCATTCTGTAACAGGCATATATTATAAAAAAGAATGTTTCATCAGGATAAGGAGCAGACAATGAAGAATTTTATTATTATGAAATCATCTACTCAGGCAATGAGAGCACAGCACATTGCAAAGAGTATGAAAATAAATGTGTTATACACCAAAAGAACCGATAAATCAGGCTGTCATTTCGGACTTGAAACCGACTATGATCCCGACAGACTTTGCAGAATGCTCTCACTTCACGGGATAGAATGCACGAGGATAGTAAGGAAGGGTGATAAAGGATGATATATTTCGATAATGCGGCAACCACCTATCCAAAGCCGCTTGCCGTAGTCAGAGAGGCAGAAAGGGCGCTACTTGATTACGGCGCTAACCCGGGCAGGGCAGGACACAGACTTTCAGCTCTGACCTCTCTTAAAGTATATGAAACAAGAGAAAAATGTGCGTCGTTTTTCGGAGCGGAGGCAGAAAATACCGTTTTTACGTTGAACTGTACCGAGGCGCTCAATTTTGCAATAAAAGGAGTTGCGGAAAAAACAGGCTTCTGTCACATGATAACCACGGACCTTGAGCATAACTCCGTTATCCGACCTTTAGAAAGATTAAGACTGCAGCATAAAATAGCATATAGTGTAGCAAAGAGCGGTGATACCGACGATGAGCTTGTCAAAAATATCGGTATGCTTATAAAAGGCAGTACAAGGCTTATTGTAATGACAGCAGGCTGTAACGTTGACGGCAGGATAACACCCACAAAGAAAATTGTGGAGCTTGCAAAAAAATACGGTATATGCCTTATTGTTGATATGGCACAGGCGTCAGGAATACTTCCTCTCACACTTAAAGACGGAATAAATATAATCTGCGCACCCGGACATAAAGGATTATACGGCCCGATGGGCACAGGAATACTATGCACAGACGGCAAGTACCCTTTGTCATCTCTTATGGAAGGCGGAACCGGTAGTCAGAGCCTTGACATCAATCAGCCGTCTTTTTTACCCGATATGCTTGAAAGCGGAACGATAAACACCTCGGGAGTCATAGCTCTTGCCAAGGGTATAGATTTTGTACACAGCAAGGGGATAGACAATATACGCACTCACGAAAATATGCTGTGCGATTTGTTTATAAACAAACTGTCAGACAGAAATAATATCACTATATACCGCAGCAAGTCGCTTTCCTACCTGCCGGTTGTGGCATTCAATCTGAAGGGCGAGGATTCCTCCTATGTGGCACAGTATTTGTCTGACAGGGGAATATATTTAAGAGCAGGATTTCATTGTAATTTCCTTGCCCACAAAAAGCTTGGCACGGGTACAGGCGGCGCTCTGCGTTTCGCACCGTCGGTATTCAATACCAGAAATGATGTGCTGAAGCTTATCACAATAATTTCAGATTTTAAACATTAAATACTTGTTTACAAGGCATTTTTCTTGTGTTATAATAATAAATGTTAAATGTTAAGAAAGACGGAATTATTTTATGCGCCTGCCAGAAGTAAAAATAAATAAAAAAAGGGTTATAGCAGTTTTTTCTGCTATAGCCCTTATGTTGCTTGCAGGTTGTGATTTTGAGGTAATCAAGATTGAGAACGAAGAAAGTGAGAACGTAATTTCGGGTGTTTCCGGTGAGTTGTTTCCTGATTCAATAGCAACAACAGCACCGCCGCCTCTTGAACTGCCTGAAGCCGATGAAGCTCTTTTACCCGAAAATACTCCCGAATACGAAAATGCGGTAAATGAGGCGTTTAACTCAGGCGAGCTTTCAAAAATTATGCCAAAGGCAAAAGTAAGTCTGCCGGGCATAGATATATCTTCACAGCTTGTAAATAAAACCGAAGCGGTTATTCCAAAGGAAGTGCGGGAGCTTATAATTAACTTCCATATTGACAGATACGCCTCTCTTGGCGCATTGGAATTCCTTTCCACCTCTCAGTATTTTGATACAACTGACACGGAAGGAAAATTCTATTCCATCTTCAACGATACTATTATTGAATATCTGATATACGTCAGAAAAAACAGAACCGCTGACCTATCATATGACAAAGCCTTTTTCTGCGTAACAATAAATGAGGCAGAGGAACTCCCTGATGGTTACAAGCTCACATATATGATAAATGACGGAATAGATTTCGCCTGCACGGGTTCTACTTCTTATTCAACCTATATGGAGGCAGAAGTGATTATCAGGAAATGCAAGGACGGAAGCTACAGGTTCAGACAGTACGCCGAGGACACCGATGTCAATCTTCTGTTTGAAGAACAGGTAATGAAAAGTCTTGGCTATGATTATGAAAGCGATTATCTCAAAGATAAGGCCATTCCGGGTTATTTTCAGAGTAGCAATACTATGCTGGCATTACTGAAAAAGCAGAAATATTTTGCACAAAAGGATATAGAATTCCAGAAAAAGATATTAAAACAGGTAAATGAAAATCCTGAACAGTACAAAATTACACCCAAAACAAAATATAAATATGACGCAGAAAAGGCAGTAGCCTATTCTTATAAATGGGTAGATAAAACCGAAATAATCCGCAATCCCGATTATTCTGACTATTCCATTTACGGCGGAAACTGTCAGAATTACGTTTCCCAATGCCTTCTCGCAGGCGGAATCCCTATGGATATAACAGGGGACTATGAAGCTCAGTGGAAGTGGTATTCAGATTATGCGAATTACTATGAATCTGCCTGGGGCAGAGTACCCTCCTGGGCTGGTACAGAGGCTTTTTACCAGTATAGTAATAAAAATACAGGCACCGGACTTTCAGCTAAAACCACAAAATATATTTATACCGCACGTCCGGGTGATGTGCTTCAGTATGTTGTAGACGACTGGGCAAGACACAGCGTTATAGTATCAAAGATAATCTATGATGACGCAGGTAATGTGGTAGAAATACTTGTAAACAGTAATACCACCGACCATGTTGATTATCCTCTCACAGCCTATGGCTACACGGAAATAAGACTGATACGAATAAACGGGTACAATTAACGGTCGATTGCAACAAACGGGCGATTACAGCAAACGGGCGATTACAAATCGCCCTTACTACAACGTAATAAAAAAGGGCGAGCTGTTACATAAGAAACAGTTCGCCCGCTTTTGTTATTAGGACAATTAAAATAAAATGTATAATAAATGCTTTTCATTTATTATTTCATATGAACATCCAGCTGTCTGTAGGGAATTTCTATACCGTTTTCGTCAAAGGCATCCTTGACCTGAGCCATAATATCATAATATACATCCCAGTAATCGTCTTTTTTTACCCATACCTTGCAGACTATATCCAGAGAGCTTTCCGACTGAGCGAAAAGTCTTACTGTAGGAGCAGGCTCTTCAAGAGTCAGCTCGTGACTGTCAAGTACAGATTTTATTATCTCTTCCGCCTTTTTATAATCATTGTCATAGGATATCTGGAAGGTGATATCCACACGTCTCGTTTTCTGCATGGTGTAGTTGGTTATCTTTGATGATATTATCTGTCCGTTTGGAATGAATACCGTCTTATTGTCACCGGTGAGCAGCTTTGTGTACCATATGCTGATAAGTTCTACAGTACCCTCTGCACCTTCTGTCAGTATATAGTCGCCGATTGCAAAGGGCTTAGTTATAAGAATTGTAAAGCCTCCCGCAATATTTGATAAGCTGTCCTTCAGCGCAAGACCTATCGTTACACCGGCTGTACCTATCACGGCGATTATCGATGACATAGGAATACCAAGTATCGCAAGAACTATCGTTGCTATTATGATATAGAGTATTATCTTTACCAGCGAGTAGGAGAAACGGGTGACTGTCTTGTCGATATGGCTTTTTTCCATACCTTTATTCATAATAAACAGTATCAGCTTTGATAATACTATCCCGATTATCAGTAGGATAACTGCCGTTATGATTGAGGGAATAGCGGCAACAAAATTATCACCGATGGTTGTAAAAAAATCTTTAAGAGTTACATCCGTGCTTTCTCCCACAACGGGAGCCGTCTCTGATAAGTATCTTATCAATATGTTTTCTTTCATTCTTTTGTTCCTTTTTATCTGTTTTTATTCGTCAGTCTTTGGTGTAGCCTGGATGGTTATCTTATATTCACCCGTTACCCAGCATCTTATATTTGATCCTCTCAGTGTGAATTCGGGAGTAACCTCCTTCAGACCCTCAGCGAGTGTAGTGCCCATAAGGTCTATGGTGGCATAGATATCCTTGGAGGCAAGCTCTGAAATGTACTCTTCGGGCCCGGTTACATTTACTGTTATTTCATTGGTGAGAACCTCTATATCGAAGTTTTCGGGGGCGTTGGCGATTCTGATGTTTTCCTTCTGTACCGTAAAGTTGAGGAAGGTGTAATCATCGGCATTTTCAAAGGTTACCATTGCATAGTTGTTTCCGCTGACATTCTTGTATCCCTCGGGGAGCTTTATAGGCAGAGATATTTTCTGCAGATACTTTGTTGTAAGCTGACTTAAATCAATTATGCCGACCTCGAATTTTTCCTGTGCGTCCAGAGAGTCATCAGGTGATGAAATTGTAAGAGTTTCAGGATAAATGCTGTATTTAAGACTGCTGAGGTTAAAATTGGCCGGCACATTGGTAAATTGCACGGTAAGTGGTAAGGTCTTCTGCTTGAAAATTGTTACATCAACTGTAAAGCTGTCATTGTCAGCCTTGATGTCAGGATTGTTTATCTCCTTATCGTTTTCTCCCAGCAGGATAATCTGTCCCTTTGAGCTTACAGACTGGTCTGTTTTGCCTGCAAGCACAGAACGTATCTCTACCTTCTTTACAGCTTCAATATCGGTAGCGTCACCTGTAAGAGTGATAGTAGCAGGGTTTACTGTGATACTGTCTATCTTCATATTTTCTGCCGCTATAACATCGTCAGCGGTAGCTATCATATTGCCTTCAGTAACACTAAAGGTCTTTGATACTATCTTTTCTACCTTTATCTTGACGGTAGTTCCGTCATTTAACACTTTGCAGTTGACATTGCTTTTGGGACTGATTTTAACGCCTACATCATATTCTCCCACATCTGTAACCCCTGATAAATCGAGAGTTGCTGTAAAATCATCAGCGGTAAGATTGCCTATGTCATATCTCTTACCGCTTATCCGCACCGAAACCAAACCATCGTAGCCTTCTGCGATGCTGAGATTATGCTCGGTCATATATTCGGTAGGGGAAGCAGTTACCCTGATATCGCTTACGTGTGTCGAAATATCGGGGAATATCTGCATAGATATTGCAAACCAGGCAACAACCGCAACGAGTAATGCGATTATGATATTTTTTAGCTCCTTGATAAAGGTGTTGAGAGTTCTTTTTAAAAATTTGCCCATTATTCCTTCGCCCCCTTATCGTTTTCTGCAGGAGCGGTCTGCTTTGATTTCTTTTCTTTTTTCTTGCGCGTCTTTCCTTCAGGCTTTTCAGGAATGAGTCTTTCGGTAAGGAGCTTGCGGAGAGTATCCTTGGTGTAAAAACGGGTAAGACTTCCGTTTTCTGCAACGGATATAGTTCCCGTTTCCTCAGATACAATGATTACTACCGAGTCAGAAACCTCACTCATACCAATGGCCGCTCTGTGTCGTGAGCCGAGCGCCTTCGAAATAAGCTCTTCCTTCTGAGGCTTAGGTAAAAAACAGCCTGCCGCATATATCTTACTGTCACGGATTATAACCGCACCGTCGTGTAAGGGTGTGTTCGGGAAAAAGATATTTCCTATCATTTCGGTACTGGGTACTGCGTTAAGGATAGTACCCGTGTCTATCTGTTCGCCGAGTTTGGTATCTCTTTCAAAAACGATAAGCGCACCCGTTGCCGTCTGGGAAAGCTGTTCGCAACCGGTACATACCGCTTCGATGCAGTTTATAACGTCAGCATTGGTAGAATCGTTCTTCTGGTCAAAGCCTACGATACCCTTTACTTTTGCTCTGCCCACACGCTCTAATATACGGCGTAATTCAGGCTGGAACACGATAAGGATAGCAACGATACCAACGTTTATGAAGGTCTCCATAATAACGCCCATAGCTTTAAGCTGAAGCTGGGTTGCCACGAAGAAAAGCACAACTATAACGACGATACCCTTTACAAGCTGTACCGCTCTCGTTTCCTTTACTATCTTTATGCCTTTATATATAAGATAAGCAAGCAGCAGAATATCAATATAGTCGATGATTCCCATAGTGCGCCATACACTTATGAGATTTTCCCATATATCCTTCAGATATTGTATCATCAGAAGCCCTCCTTCGTTTAAATCATAACTAATTATATTGTACCATTTAAACGATTTAATTTCAATAGATAAAGTGCAAAAAATTGTGTTTTTTTATGGAAATTTAGGTGATGATTCCGTTTATAAATATTAAAGCCTCCTGCTTTTGCAGAAGACTTTAACTTTATAGTTCTTATCTTATAAATCCCATCTTTATCTTATCTTCAAGCTCAGGCTTCTCGACACCCTCAGCCGCTTCCTTCATTTTAAGGATATACGCCATATTATTGCCTATATTTCTTGCTATCTGCATACCCTCTTCATCCTTCGCTGCTTCACCGGGTGCGCCGCCGTGAATAACGCTCCAGTATCTTGTGGGAGCGATGATCATTTCAGAGAAGAGGAAGTATCTGTTTATCTCCTCTAAAGCCGCTACGCCGCCGCTTCTTCTTAAAGCCACGAGAGATGCCGCCGCCTTGAAGCGCATAGATGCGGAGGATGTAAAGAAAAGTCTGTCTAAAAAGCTCTTTACCGTACCGTTGATGCCTGCATAATAAACGGGTGCGCCTATAATAAGACCGTCTGCCGCCTTTACCTTTTCGGCAATTTCATTAAGTCCGTCGTTAAATACACATTTACCGCCGTTCTTACCACAGTAGCCGCAGGCCTTACAGCCGGTCAGATTCATATTTCCTATCTGTATTATCTCTGTTTCGATTCCGTTTTTATTAAGCTCTTCACATACCACACTGAGAGAGGTGTAGGTGTTGCCCTTTGCTCTGGGACTTCCGTTGATTGCTATTACCTTCATAGTCCGATTCCTTTCATTAAGCAGTTTCTGATTTGATGTCTTTACAATTATACTATAATTCTGCTTTTTTATCAATAAACATTTCTGCGATTTTGTAATTTAGCACAAAAAAGTGCAGATGAATTTGGTTTTTATGATATAATGATAGAAAATTTGTGAAATTTCAGGGTAAATCTTATTTGTTGTATTGAAACATTATTTATAATATGGTACAATTCATTCTATAAGAATATTTAAGTTCTTATACCCTATAAATAGGCAAGAATTCTTTGCCTGAAGCATTTATATGAAAGGACAGATGCAAAATGGAAAATAACAACCAGAATGCAAACTGGCAGCAGGCTCTTAACAATATGCCCGGTGATGCTGCAGGCCAGGTAAATCAGACAACACAATATGCACAGCAGAATGATGTAAATCTTTCTCAGGCACAGGCTCAGCAGAATGGCTGGTTTGCACCTCAGTACGACCAGAATGCTAATCAGAATGCGTACAACCAGAACGCATATAACCAGAATGCATACAATCAGAATGCTAATCAGAATGCGTACAATCAGAACGCATATAACCAAAATGCATACAATCAGAATGCATACAATCAGAATGCATATGATCAGAATGCATACAATCAGAATGCTAATCAGAATGCGTACAATCAGAACGTATATGCTCAGAATGCATACAATCAGAACGCATACAACCAGAATACATATGATCAGAATACATACGATGCAGGCAATTTTGCAGTTTTACCTGCAAAACAGAAATCCAATACAGCTCTTATCGTAGTTCTTATTATTGTTGCGGCTGTACTTATCGGTGGCGGTATTTTCTTATTTATGAATATGAATAAGTCCGCAGGCTACGAAGCGCTCGAAAGAAACTACTTTTCAGCTCTCACAGGCAAGATCGACGAAGCGGCTGAGATAAAAACAATGGGTATTGATATGAAGTTTACTCTTACCCCGGGTGCAGGCTTGGCAGGTGGTTCAGAGGTTGCTCCCACAGTGCTCAAGGCAAAGTTACATGCCGATGCTGAAGCACTCAAGGCATATACAGAAATGACATATGCCGCAGGCGATACAGATATCGCTTCTATAAAGTACTGGATGGATAATGAAACCTTCTACTTCCAGTTCCCCGAATTATCTGACGTTATCTTAAAGCTTGACGCTTCCACACTTTCCTCTCTTGGTATGGGTAGTATAGACGGTATGGAAGACATGATGACAGCTCCTATGATGGATGATACAGTAGGTGCTCTTCCTGCAGATCCCACAGATATGCTTGCAGGCTATACAGAAGCGCTTAAGAATCTCGATCCCGAAACAGTTGAAAAGGCATTCGGTCTTGTTGCAGAAGCATACTTTGCAACTGTGAAGGAATGCACAAAGACATCCACAGGCACATTACAGAGCGGTGAAGTTTCTATGAACTGTGATATAAATACAATTACTTTCACAGCAAAGAATTTTATGACTTTAGCTCTCAACGTTTTAAACAAGGTTGAAGCTGATGCTGAAATTATGGATGTTCTCGCGGACTTCCAGCTTGACAGGGCTGCTATCGCAAGCGCAAAGACATATATAGAAGAATCTATGAAGGATATGCCCGAAGAAGATGCAAATAAGGTTATTCTTACAATGACAGTTTACTCCAAGGGTAAGGACATCGTTGGCAGAGTTATCAATATTGCCGGCGAAGGTGAAATAAGAATTATCACATTAAATGATGGTAAGAAATTTGTTACAGAATTCCTTATGACATCTAATGGCGTTGAAAATGTCAAGTTCTCTGCAAGCGGCACAGTTGACGGCAATAAGTACGACGGTACAGCGGTTGTAGTAGGAAATGATGAAACAGTTATGAAGGCTGATTTCTCGCTTACAATTACCGATTATGCAAACGGCACTATCAACATTACACAGATTGGTCCTGCTACAGAAGAATCCTCCTTCTCAAAGATTGCAATCACAATTGCAGACAGCAAGGATGAAGGTAAAATAAGCATTGATATTATCTCCGGTGACGCTTCCATGATGAAGCTCGATATTGAAGGCAAGACAATTCCTTATGAAGCATTTACGGCTCCCACAGGCACAATTGCTGACGCTTCTAATGAAAATGATGCCAACCTTGCTAAGTTCAGCCAGGATATGTCAAACGCTATGACAACAATCATGACAAAGCTTTCAGGTCTTGAAAAGCCTGACCTTGTTGGCGCTCTTCTTGCTGGTTTCGGCGGTGCTATGGGAGATGCGGCATAATTCTGATATCGCAGATTTAAATCTGAAATAACAAAAACCTTCTTCGGCCAACTGAAGAAGGCTTTTTGTTGTGCAACGAAAACCACCTGCTATGCAGGTGGTTCCAAAAGGCTATGCCTATGAGTAGAAAATAAAAACCTCCAATGGTATAATGAAAGAGGTCTGCCAACCAAAATCAAAAAAACCAAAGGAGGTTGTTCAAGTGAACA
>JAGAVH010000064.1 GCA_017942025.1 Ruminiclostridium sp.
AGTGATGTTTCGTGCTACGCACGAAGTTGTGGAATCAATTGCCTTTGGCAATTGATGGATTTTAAATTCCGCCTTCGGCGGCGGGGCGTCGAGGACGTCGCCCCCTACAATCGTAAATTAAAACGTTTTGATAAGACTGCCCACAAACATCGATATAAACGGGGATTGGGGCGTAGCCCCAAGCAGGGCACAGGGGCGGCGAGCCCCCGATTTTTCCCCCTTTCCTCAGGGGAAAGGGGGTTAGGGGGATTGGGGCTACAATAACCCGAGCGGAGCGTCAAATTTCAATTTGACTGCAATATCCGTAAAAATAACCCGTGAAGAAAAATCTTCACGGGTTATACTCTTTTATATAAGTTTATATAAGTTTAAACAAGCTCGAGTGCCTGCTCGATATCCTTTATAATATCGTCTGCATTCTCAAGGCCGATTGATAATCTGATAAGATCGGGTGCTACGCCTGCTTCTCTTAGCTGCTCATCAGACATCTGTCTGTGAGTGTGGCTTGCAGGGTGTAAAAGACAGGTCTGGCTGTCTGCAACGTGAGTTGCGATAGTGCAGAGCTTTAAGCTGTCCATAAACTTGATAGACTGATCTCTGCCGCCCTTGATACCAAAGCACATTACACCGCAGGAGCCATTGGGCAGATACTTCTTTGCGAGTGCGTTGTAATCATCGCTTTCTAAGTCGGGGTAGTGTACCCAGGCAACCTTTTCGTTATTCTTTAAGTAGGTTGCAACCTTTAATGCAGATTCGCAATGTCTCTTCATTCTGAGATGCAGAGTTTCAAGACCGATATTGATATAGAACGCATTCTGGGGTGACTGTATGCAACCGAAGTCTCTCATAAGCTGGGAGGTAGCCTTTGTGATGTATGCCGCCTTACCAAACTTTGTTGTATAAGTGATGCCGTGATAGGATTCGTCGGGAGTTGTAAGACCGGGGAATTTATCTGCATACTTATCCCAGTCAAAGTTACCGCTGTCAACAATGCATCCGCCTACGCTTACACCATGACCGTCAATGTACTTTGTTGTGGAGTGGGTAACGATATCTGCACCCCATTCAAAGGGACGGCAGTTTATAGGTGTAGCAAAGGTGTTATCTATGATAAGAGGAACACCAACCTTGTGAGCAACTCTTGCGAATTTTTCAAAATCAAATACTGTTACTGTGGGGTTTGTGATGGTTTCGCCGAAGATAGCCTTTGTGTTGGGACGAACAAGCTTTAAAAGCTCTTCTTCAGAAATATTCTGGTCAACAAAGGTACATTCAATACCCATTTTCTTCATTGTAACACCAAAGAGGTTGTAGGTGCCGCCATAGATTGCAGAAGATGAAATGAAGTGGTCGCCTGCTTCACAGATATTGAAGATTGCGAAGAAGTTAGCCGCCTGACCTGAAGAAGTCAGCATTGCCGCATAACCGCCCTCTAAAGCGCAGATTCTTGCAGCCGCACTGTCGTTTGTAGGATTCTGCAGACGTGTGTAGAAGTAGCCGCTTGCTTCAAGGTCGAAAAGCTTGCCCATAGCGTCACTTGTATCATACTTGAAGGTTGTACTCTGGTAAATAGGGAGCTGTCTGGGCTCACCCTGTTTTGGTGTCCAGCCTGTGTGAAGGCATTTTGTATCAATATGTGTATCCATTGTTATCACCTGCGCTGATTTTCAGCGCCCTTTCTTTTTCTTTAAGCTAATGATATCACAAAATATAGGATATGTAAAATATATAATTCTGATGTTTGGTATAGTTTTTAGCTATATCAAACTTTTGAGTATCTCAGTATAGGTCTCAGCATAGACGGATAATCTGACGTTGTTTCTGGTTATGATTCCTATCCTTATTTCTTCATCGCTGATAAGTGGCTTTGATATTATATCCTTGCCGTTTAGGTCCTCGTTTATGATACCCGTACCGATAGTGTATCCGTCAAGACCGATAAGCAGATTTGATAAAGTAGCTCTGTCGCTGATTTTGATATTCTTAGGTCTTATATATTCACTTAAAATTTCCTCTGAATAGTAAAAGGAATTATGCTCGCCCTGTTCAAAGGAAAGATAAGGGTATTCGGAAAGCTCTTCCAGCGTCAGCACGTCCTTTTTTGCAAGAGGGTGCATTGAGCTTATAAATACTCTCGGAGTGAGGGTGAAAAGCTCCTCAAAGGACAGCGAATACTGTTTTAAAAGCTTATCTATAATAGGTCCGTTTGCCTTTGATTTATAAAGTATTCCTATCTCGCTTTTCATTCTGCTTACGTCGTCTATGATTTCATAGGTCTGGGTTTCTCTCAGCATAAAATCGTAGTGGGAAGAATCGAATCGCTTGATTACCTCTACAAAGGCTTTTACGGCAAAGGGATAATGCTGGGTTGATACGGAAAATCTGGGACTTGCTCCGCTTTGCTTTAAAAATCTTTCTTCAAGCAGACCGTACTGCTGTAGCACCTGTCTTGCGTAGCCTAAAAATTCACTGCCCCTTGCAGACACTATAACACCCTTGTTGGTTCTTTCAAAAACCGTGAACTGAAGCTCGTTTTCAAGCTCCTTGACAGAGTTTGTAAGACTTGGCTGGGATACAAAAAGCTCCTGTGCCGCACGGCTTATATTACCCTTTTCAGCAATGGTGACCATATATTTAAGCTGCTGCAGAGTCATATACCCATCTCCTTTGTTATAGTATTTTGCTATAATGAGATTGTAACATATATCTGATAAAAAATCAAGTTGCATATTGAAATTTTGCGGTCGGTGACCGCCGACAATTCCTGCCTTTTTATATCTTTATTATATACGGCACTTGGTGAACGGCAGGGGTTAAATGATGGTGCACGATAAATTGTAGTTTATCGCTCCGCTGGGGTTATTGTAGCCCCAATCCCCCTAACCCCCTTTCCCCTGAGGAAAGGGGGAAAATAGAGGGGCTACCGCCCCTTGTGACCCTTTGGGGCTACCGCCCCAGCTGTCCAACGGACAGCGGCGCCCTTCAGGGCAATGAAACGTCCCGTGTAATACAGAGATTGCGAGCCTTTTATTATTTTGAATTGCCACAAGATTTTATAAAGGAAATGTAAGGGGCGACGAGCAGAATTGCGGCGCCCTTCAGGGCATGTCCTCGACGCCCCGCCGCCGTAGGCGGAATTTAAAATCCATCAATTGCCAAAGGCAATTGATTCCACAACTTCGTGCGTAGCACGAAACATCACTCCGACGGAGTCGGAACATCACACGGCGTAGCCGTGCATCACTTCGTGCAAGGCACGAAACATCACTTTGTATGTCCAAACCCCCGAAGAAGTCTTCGGGGGTTACTGTTAATTATTTGATGAGCATACAAGTCCTTTTTCGGAATCTATCGTGATAGTAACGCCGCTCTTTAAAATGCTTGTAGCGTTTTCAGCACCGTAGATTACGGGAATATCAAGAGACAGTCCTACAACTGCCGCATGACAATCGGGATTCATATCTTCTACTATGATACCTGCCGCAGTTTTCAGTACAGGCATTATATTGTTTGTAGTCTTGGGAATAACGAGAATATCACCTCTGCGGAAGCGCTTTATAGCTTCTTCCTCATTCTTGCATACACAAACGGGAGCAGTAGCAGGCTTTGTGCTGATACCCTTGCCCTTGACAAGAACGTCACCTACAATATGCACCTTCATCATATTTGTAGTACCTGAAATACCTAAAGGAAGTCCCGCAGTAATTACGATAAGATCGCCGTTATTTAAAAGTCCTTCTTCCATAGAACGCTGTACTGCATGGCTGAATAAGGAGTCGCTGTCAGACATTTCCTCTGCCTTTATCGGAATAACACCCCAGGACAGATTGAGCTGTCTTTGTGCTACTTCGCTTGTGGTTGCCGCAATAATGGGGCAGGTGGGACGGTACTTTGAAAGTGTCTTTGCTGTGCCGCCTCCCTTTGTTACGGTAAGGATTGCGGTAGCACCTAAATCTATAGCAGTTGTTACAGTTGCGTGTGCAATAGCATTGGTTACGTTCGGAGCCTTGTCAGCGTCTCTTGCAAAGAATCTCTTGCGGTAGTCTATATCTTTTTCGGTGGTCTCAGCTATAGCCTTCATGGTTCTTACCGCTTCAACGGGATATGCGCCTGCGGCGGTTTCGCCTGAAAGCATAATAGCACTTGTGCCGTCATAAATGGCGTTTGCAACGTCGGTGGTTTCCGCTCTGGTGGGGCGGGGATTCTTTATCATAGAATCCAGCATCTGTGTAGCGGTGATAACCTGCTTACCTGCGTTGTAGCCCTTGTGGATAAGCTCCTTCTGAATACGGGGAATCATCTCAAAGGGAATCTCTACGCCCATGTCGCCTCTTGCTACCATGATACCGTCGGATACTCTTAAAATATCGTCGATATTGTTAACGCCGTCCTGATTTTCAATCTTTGCGATTATCTTTATATGCTTGCCGCCGTTTTCATCAAGGAATTTTCTTATCTGAATAATATCGTCGTCGCAGGTAACAAAGCTTGCCGCAATTATATCAAAGCCTGTTTCAATGCCGAATAAAAGGTCGTTCTTATCCTTTTCGCTGAGATAGGGCATTGAGAAATGAATACCGGGGAAGTTACAGCTCTTGTTGGGCTTTAACGTACCGCCGTGGATTACTCTGCAATGAATATCGTCATAATCCTCTTTTCTGTCAATCTCGGTTACTTTGAGCTCTAAAAGGCCGTCGTCGATAAGTATCTTTGCACCTGTCTGAATATCGTCTGCAAGATTCTTATAGGTGATGGAAACTACTGTATCATCGCCCTCTAATTCTCTTGTAGTGAGTGTAAAGTCGTTGCCCTTTTTAAGCTCGGCGGTCTTGCCGTCCTTAAAGCTCTTTACTCTGACCTCGGGACCCTTTGTATCAAGGATAACGGGAACGGGTACTCCCAGCTCCTCTCTGATTCTTTTTACCTGCTCATAGCGTGCCTTGTGACTTTCGTAATCTCCGTGGGAGAAATTGAAGCGGGCACAGTCCATACCGTTTCTGATAAGCTCTCTTAAAATATCATCGTTATCGGTGGCAGGACCTAACGTACATACTATCTTTGTTTTCTTCATATTGTTCACCTTTCATAAAGTGGAATTTTGAATTTATCCAGATAAAATTATATCATTTTATAATTATTATGTCAATAAAAAGGGACTTTAAAACGGATAAGACGGGGTAAAAATACAATAAAGAAAATCGTAAATCTATAATAAACATTAAATAAATCTTAATAATTATCTTTGAAATCCGTATTGACATAAAGGCATCGGTGATATACAATAAAATTAAGAGAATAACACCATTTATAAGAAAGAAAGTGAGGTATTATTATGAAACAAAAAATCATATCTGTCGTTTTTCTTTCGCTTTTTCTTATATCAGGCATTGTGCTGGCTGTAGTGCAGGATATCAGATATCAGAAAGCTGAATTCTGGATATTTGCAATAATATCCTCCCTTGTAATAACCCTGAGCCTTGCAGGAATTATATTCGTTTTCAGAAAGCACAGCTTTAAGACTTTTTTACTTATAACGGTTTTATCGAACGTTGCGGTGTGTGTTTTCCATTCCTTTAAGCAGGCTCCTGATACCTGGAGCGAGGGTACTTTTTCTGCGGTAATGGAAAGATTCTTTTGCCAGTTGCCCTGCAATTTCATTATTGCCATCGGTGTATCCGCCTTGTGCATAATCGGATATAAGCTGATAACGGGTCTGAATAAACAGCAGGCATAATAAAAAGTTCAAGGCGACCGCAATAGCGGTCGCCCGTTTGTGTTTGGAGATAAATTACGGATTGAACGCGCGGCGTTCAATCCAAGATTCCTATATTTTTGAAATCAAAGATTTCAAAAATGGTCGCAGTCCTGCGGACTGCTGCCTACGGCGGATGTATTTTAAAAGGTGGATTATAAAGGCTTCTCCCTCGGGAGAAGCTGTCACCGAAGGTGACTGATGATGGGTTGACACAAAATCAATCTCAACGATAAACCTGTTACTGTTTGTCAAGCCTTTTTCCTGAAAAAAATATATTTTTTCGGAAAATAAATGGCATAACAACAAAGCCGAAAAACAATGATTTTTTCAGCTTGTAAGGATATAAGTAAAATTTGTGCAATCAGCAATAAA
>JAGAVH010000065.1 GCA_017942025.1 Ruminiclostridium sp.
CCCCTACAATCGTAAATTAAAACGTTTTGATAAGATTGCCCACAAACATCGATATAAACGGGACGTTTCATTGCCCTGAAGGGCGCCGCTGTCCGTTGGACAGCTGGGGCGGTAGCCCCAAGCAGGGCACAGGGGCGGCGAGCCCCTCTATTTTCCCCTTTCCTCAGGGGAAAGGGGGTTAGGGGGATTGGGGCTACAATAACCCCGAGCGGAGCGATAAACTACAATTTATTATTTTCTCCTCATCCGTCACCTGCGGTGACACCTTCTCCCGAGGGAGAAGGCTTTGAGATGCATCCAGTACGTGAAACCACCGTTCACGAGGCTTTGCCAACATCAATTATATCCAAAGGCGGAACTGGGAGCGGCAGCAGTCCGCAGGACTGCGACGGTCTTTAGACCAATGGCTCGCCGCAAAATTACAATTTATCTGCCTTTATAATCTCCTTATAAAAGTCAACACATCCCGGTAATGCGCCGCTGTAGATATTTTCGTCAAGTCCGTGGATGGTGCTGTACTGCTGAGGGTTTATGTATAAGGGCGCAAATCTTATGCTGTTGCGGCTGACCTCGCTATAGAACTTGCAATCAGTGCCGCCTGTCATAACATAGGGGCTTACCAGCACATCAGGGTAAATCTTATTGCAGACCTTTTCCACAAGAGCAAAGGCGTCTGACTTGTAATCCACTATGGGACATGGCTTATCCTGATATATTATTTCGGTTTCTATATCGAATTTCTTTGCCATATCGCTGATTATTTTTATGCTCTCCTCATTCGGCTGATGATGAATAAAACGCATATTACCCGTAACAAAGGCTTCCTGCGGTAATACATTCAGTCCCTCTGAGCCTGAAGCCTTTGTGAAAGCGAGAGTTGTCCTTGTCATCGCTCCTGCGGCAGGGCTGATACTCGGTAACAGCTTTGCCAGAAGCGGCCTTGTTATCCACAGATTTGCAAATACAAGTCTTAAAGGAAAGCTCATATTGGGAGCTATTCTTGTAAACATTTCTGTAACGGTGGGAGTAAGCTTCGCCTTGAAGGGACCACGCTTTTCGGCATACGCCATAAATTTTCCGAGTCTTACAAGGGGAGTATTTTTCGGGGGTGCGCTGGCGTGGCCGCCCTTGCCTTTTGCAATAAATTTAATATCACCGTAGCCCTTTTCCACAACGCCCACCATAGCGTATATACCCTTTACACCCTTTATAGGCTCTTCGAGTATCATACCGCCCTCGTCGAGTAAAAGCTCAATCTGTATATTGTTTTCTTTAAGATACTTTGCTATCGCAGGAGCGCCGTTGCCGCTCCATTCTTCTGTACAGCTGCTTGCGATATATACGTCCCGAACGGGAGTCACACCCTCTGCGAGAAGCTCTTCAACCGCCTGGAAGATACAGAAAAGGCTACCCTTTGTATCAACCGTACCTCTGCCCCATACTCTGCCCTCTTTGTCAATGTGACCGCTGAAGGGCGGATGCTTCCAGTCACCCTTTGCCTGCACCACATCCTGATGGCTCATAAGCATAACGGGCTTTTTATCGCTTTTGCCCTGCCATTTGAAAAGCAGACTGCCGTCAAAGACGTTTTTGGTGAGATTTTTATGTACAAGAGGAAATAATTCCTCTAAGGTTTTATGAAATTCGTAGAACTTTGTTCTGTCGGCGTCAAATCTGTCAGATACCGTTTCCTGCTGTATCATTTTTGACAGTCTTTCGCCGTAGCTTTTCGCTCTGTCACTCTTATCGGGAACAAATACGGCGTCCTTTGATTTATGGGGTTTAAGGCTTGCCGCTCTTATCACCATAACAAGAAGCAGTAATACTATCAGTCCGAGAACTATACCAAGAATTATAAGTGCAATTTCCATACGTCCTCCTTACAGCATATCCTTTTTAAACAAGAACCAGCCGATTGCAAGAGCGATACCGCCGCTGGGAAGTAAAAGCAGGCTTGTCTGACTTATAAGTGATGGGATAAAAATGCAAAGCAAGGTCAGTAAAAGTAAGGGGATTACTGCAATCTTCGGGCTGTCAAGGAAATATTTAAGTCCAAGCGCACCGAAAAGAGCGGGCACTACATTATTGAAGGCAGGAGCTAAAACCTCGCTGTTCAACACCGGCTGAAGCGGTGCTAAAAGGATAACGCCCACAACTATTACAAGGGTTGTAACGATAGCGCTGGTAGCAACGCTGATTGTAGAAATAATCTCATGCTGGGGAGTACCAGGCTCTGTGCCTGCTATATCCTTGGCATTCATTACGCAGGGTATCTTCATATTGGTGATATTGCCTGTCAGGAAGGACAGATAACTACCGCCCACGCCCAGCATAGGAGCATATACCAAAAACTCTGCAAGTGCTACGGGATAATAGATGATACCTACTCTGAAAAGACCGTTTAAAAATCCTCCTAAATCAACCATTACGTTGTTTGCTATACCATATACAAAGGGAACAGCTAAAAGGACGATAATTGCGGCTATAAGACATATCCTGCCTATCTTGTGGAGGCTCTTGTTGAAATCATTGAAAAACTGCTGTTCTACAGATATTTCTTCGCTTGTTGTGATATTTTCGTTATTCATACCGCTACCTCCTTTTTATATGATTGCGGCAATTCCGACTGCTGCCGCCATTGCTATAAGCATACTTGCCGCAAGGCTGAAGTTTTCAAGCACCTTTACGTTCTTTTTTCTTATGAAGAATTCAAACACCGCCATAACGATACCTGCTATTGCCGCTACGATAAGAGGCATAACATCCGAACCCTCTCTTGGTATGGCTTTGCCGATATATGAACCGATGTATGCGGCGCAAAGCCCGATAAACATCGCTGTTGTAGCATATGCGCCAAAGCTCTTCTTGCCTGCTTCGCCTGCCTTTTTAGGCTTACCTGAAAGCTTTTTAAGATACTTTTTAAGGAAGAATATACAGCATAATACACCGCCTAAAATACCCACCGTCATAACAAGAGCTATTGTGGTAAAGGCGGAGGGGCTCAGTGTTGATACGTTAAGTCCCGGCATACCCAGGCTCTGGGCTGACATCTCGGCAACATTAAGCTCATACTGTAATGCACCGATAACCGATAAGCGAAGCCAGGAAAATGGAACGCCAAGCGTTCCGCTTAATGCGATGACGCCCAGTAATATACTGATGGAAGGCAGAAGGGTAAAGGAAGCGCTCGCCATAATGGTCTTTTTCAGCACTTTTTTATCCATGCCTATTTTAATCCCTGCCTTGTAGCTCTTCACAAGGAAGATAACGCATATGGCTGTGATAAAAGCCATTACACCGGCTACCAGCAGGTAAAAGTAGCCCGCGTTTACACTTTGCAGATATTCGTTCATAAGCGACCTCCGAAGGTTATTTCAGATAACTTTTAAAGTATAATAATTATATCATATTATCTCATATATTGTCAATTTTAAAGGGATGATGTCACATTTTATTTTCCACAGTATATTATATGCAGAAATTCCAGAAATAACAAAATCTGTTATATAAGAGGGGTTGACATTTCATAGTATATGTGCTAAAATAAGATAGCAAACAAATTTATCGGAGGATGTTATGGCACGGATAAGTAAATCGGACCTTACGAAGCTCGAAATTATACGGGTAGCCACGAGGATGTTTTTAGAAAAGGGGTATTCTAAAACAACCATCAAAGCTATAAGTGACGAGCTTGGTATGAGTACAGGAAACCTTACATTTTATTTCCCTACAAAGGAATATCTTCTGGGTGCCCTAGTAGAAATGCTTATAGATTTCCAATGGGAGGAAATGAAAAAGGACGCCCACGAGGGTATAAGCTCAGTGCTTGCACTGTGCTTTGAGCTTACTTCAATGGCTTCGGCCTGTGAAGCATACGAAACTATCAAGGATTTTTATCTTTCTGCTTATAAGTCGGAAATCACACTCGACATGATAAGAAGAAACGACGCAAAGAGAGCAAGAGAAGTATTTGATCAGTATTGCTCCGACTGGACTGACGAGCAATATGCAGAGGCGGAAATGCTGGTATCAGGCATAGAATACGCCACACTTATGACCACAGAAAGCTCCGCATCTCTTGAAATGAGAATAACAGGCGCTCTGGATACAATTCTCAGCATACATAATGTACCAAAAGAGCTACGCAACGAAAAGATAAAGAAATGTCTTTCAATGGACTATCGCGCTGCGGGCAAAAAGGTGCTTGACGAATTCAGAAATTACGTTCACGATACCAGCTATAAGGCGCTTGAACAGCTGTTAAAGGGTATATAAATACCTGGCTTTAATTTAGGAGTACCATATGAAGAAAAGAATAATCAGTTCTCTGCTTGCACTTTCAATGGTTGTATCACAACTTCCGTTAACGGCTATGGCAGAAGAGAGCACAGAAAAATCCACAACCGAAGCAAGCTGGGGCATAAGCGCCGACTTACTGACAGAGAGCGGCACGTTTCAGCAAGCGGTTGACGCGGTAAATTCCGACATGGAAAATACCGTTTATATAAAGCTGAACGACAATATAAAAAGCGATACAGCTATATTCTTCTGCGAAGATGCAGTTATTGATTTCAACGGCTTTACCGTATCTGCAACCTGTGAGGAAAGCTTCATCACCCTCGAAGGTACAACCGCAGATATAACCTTAAAGGATACGTCAGAAAAGGCAAACGGCGGATTAAACACAGCCTACACCGCCTTTCTCATAGCAGATGGAAAACTCACCGTTGAAGGCGGCAGATACGTTTCCAAATACGGACGTCTTTTTCAATTATACAAACAGTCGGAGTACGATACGACGATAACTATAAACGACGGTGTTTTTGCAGCCATTAAAGATACTATTTTATATTCCTTTGGCGGATATGCCGAGCTTAACGGAGGCAATTTTATCTGCGAAGATCGGCTTGCAGACTTCTCAGGCGGTACGCTTAAGATCGGTGACGCAAATATAGACAGTGTTTATAACGAGGCATACATCAGCTTATACGAGGCCGTTTTTGACGTAGCGGAATACAAAAATCCCGAAAGCCTTGCAATTTACTGTAGCGTCACGTCAGAGTGGGATAGCTACGAGCTTCCCGAGGGTTATTTCTTTGTATCGAGATACACAAGAGAAATTGCAACAGATGGTATTTTGCATTCGGGCGAATATTTTATCAGCAACAAAAAATCGACCTACACCATTGATTACGGCAACGGCACAACTGCTTCCTTCGATACTGCGGATGAAAAAATACGCTTTCCCGAATATGACAGCACCCTACCCGAGGGTAAGGAATTTGCATACTGGAGCGTTAACGGAAACAACATTCCTGCGGATTATGAAGAAAAAATCGAAGATGGCGATGTAATAAAAGCTATCTTTGTAAACGAGCCCGAAAACGCGGTATCCTGGGGTGCCGATAAGGATAACCTTACAGAGAGCGGAAGCTTTGACGATTTAACGACAGCGACAACCTATTCCTCAGACATAGGCTATGCAAGGCTTAACGCCGACGTAATAACCAACGATATGATTGAACTGACTGCAATAGGATGTCCCTTTATTCTTGACCTCAACGGTCACACTATTACTATATCCGACTACAGTTTATATTTATTCAAATGTTTTGACATTACCATCACCGACACCTCCGAGGATGAAAAGGGGGGCATTGAATCTGTAGGTGATGACGCCATTGAATTTAACGATTCAACACTCACCATAGACGGCGGTGTAAAGCTTACAGGCAAATATTCTTCAGCGGTACTGATGCTAAACTGCCTCTCCGGCAAGGTGACAATAAAGGACGCCGAGCTTACAGGCAGTCACAGATACGGAATAGTAGGAGGTAACTTCCCTGTCTGCGATATCGTTCTATCCGGCGGTAGCTACAAAACCTATATGACAGACGATTACGATCCTGACACCTCCTTTGTTATAGGCGACAACGGTATCGATATGAGCGGTCTTACAGAAGAAAACCTGCCCGAAGACTATTACGTATTAGCATATCAGAGTATGGCGGAGACTACTCTTACAGTAGGAGAAGACGTAATTCTTCCCGAGGGTTGTACTCTGTCTGATGAAGACGGAAATATAGTTTCGACACTTGAATTTGATAACAAATACATACTCAAAAAAAAGCACGACCATACAAGCTACTCCTACCTTGATGTCGGAGATCCCCATACTCACCTGGAATACTGCAGTATCTGCGGCACAGACAAGGTAATCTCCTATGCACCTCATAACTTTAATGATAGCGGCGTATGCGAGGACTGCGGAGCGGAAATCATTGTACTTATAAACGGCGCAAGAATAAAGCCTGATACCTACTATGATAACAAAATGCAGATTACCGATGAAAATGCAGAAAGCTATCTTTATTACGATTCAGACAGCAACCTGCTGACTCTTAATAATATCACTCTTACAGGTAAAGGAATAACAGACGATTATTCCAATGCTATAGTATATCCCTATCTGCCGATGGACATCGAGATTATCGGCGACTGCCGTCTCGAAAGTGCGGACTACGGCATCTGCGCAGATTATTCTTTAGGAATAACCTGCAAGGACGGTGGAACGCTTGCTATAAATGACGTCTATGACGGCATCAACTCCTATATGGGTAATATAACGCTCACAAACTGCGCAATAGACATTACAGGCGCAAACACACATGGTATCTGTATCTACGACGGAAGCCTTGCTATAGAAAACTGTGACATATCCATAATCTCGCTGGACGACTGCATAGGTGTTTATACGGGCGACGTACATATACAAAATAGTAATATAGATATCATCTACACCGCCGACGATGGCATAGACGTAGAAGACGGAGATATCTGTATTGAAGATAATTCAACCATAAATATCTGTTCGGAAGATCACGGCATAGATAACGATATCGTTGATACAGAGGAATATACAGAAATCTTCTTTACTCTGACCGACAGCAAGCTGTATATCAATTCAGGTGACGACGGTATGGACAATGACGGCGTCACAACGATCAAAAACTCTGACGTAAATGTAATCGCAATGGATAACGGCTTTGATATTGATAACAGCGTGAAGCTTGACAATGTAAACCTGGATATAAATTCAGGAGATTCAGGTATGGAGGTCTATGACCTTGTTGCAAAGAATTCCGACGTGTGTGTAAACGGTGGCTTTATTGCAATAGATGTACTTACTGACGACAACGATGAAACGGAACACAATGCCGTATTTGAAAACTGCACTATCGATTTAGCTTCAGAAGAGGAACAGGGCTTATGCATAAGCTGTTCCTACGGTAGCGTCCGCATTTCACAGTCAGAGGGTACGATAAGCACAGGTGAAAGCCTTTATGCAATCTGCGGCATGATTGGAACGGAAATACTCGAAAGTACGCTGGATATCATCGGTAGCTCTGATTCAACTGAGGGTATCTCATCAGTATTCGGTGATATCACCATATACGCAAGTACTCTTAATATATCGGGAGTCTATAGTGCCATCAGAACGAATTTTGACCAGAACCCTGAGGGTGCGGTTAAAATCATCGATTCTGACCTGATGCTTGACAGTACATCTCTTGCAATAAACTCGTTAAAGCCTGTTGAATTCGGTTGCAATATGCCTTTACTTGAAAGAGGTACAAAAGCAGAAGACGGTAGCACCACCTTCCTTCCTACCGAGGTTATCGGAGTGAAAAGCGGACTTGAAACAGTTCTTTACTACACCACAGGCGATAAGGAAACCGAGGTTGGCGACTCTATACTCAAAGTAACAAAGAGTGATGAAAATAATCACAAAATAACCTCCGAAAATCATATCTGTGATATATGCGGATATGAAAGCGAGCATATCTACACAGAGGAAGTAACAAAGAAGCCCACCTGCACAGAGGATGGTGAAAAGACCTTTACCTGCGTCTGCGGTGACAGTTATACAGAGGCAATCGATAATTACGGCGGTCACATTGACGAGGATAACAATCACCTCTGTGACAGAGAAGACTGTGATTATGAATATGAGCATAGCTACGCAGAAGAGGTAACAAAGAGACCCTCCTGCAAGGAGGAAGGCGAAAAGACCTTCACCTGTGAATGCGGCAAGACCTATACGGAGGCTATTGCGATAACAGACCATACAGACGAAAACGATGACAACGTATGCGATATCTGCGATGAAAAGCTGGGCGAAGCTGATGAGGATTCGGGTAATAGCGGAGATTCTACACCTCCCGATGAGGATTCGGAAAACATCGGAGATACTACACCTCCCGATGAAGATTCGGAAAACATCGGAGATACTACACCTCCCGATGAAGACACAAACCCACCCACAGGTGTGGCGCTCAATTCTTCGGCTCTTATAATTTCGGCAATCACACTTTGCACAGCGGGTTATCTCCGTAAGTCGAGAAAGAGCAATAAATAATAAATAAAATGCTTTAGGGAAGCCGTTTTCGGCTTCCCTAAACTTTTATAATAAAATTTTCGTTTGCCCATAAAATCTAATGCATATTGTGCATTTTTGCGGTGCGTGAGTTTGTCTTCAGTCTGAAACAACCATTCTATTTTTTAGAGAATGGTTGTTGTTATTTTTACTCTTCTATAAACTTAAAGCTTTCCATACTGAACTTTGTACCGGGTAAGAATACAAAGCTGATATCATATACGCCTTTAAGCTCTTCTATATCGAAGGCTACTGTGGTATAATCCTCCGCATTCGGGAATTCTACAAGTCTTGTGACCTGAACTCCGTTTTTATCGGTTGCTCTTATCTGTACAGTACAGAAATCAAGGGGAGTCTTTGCAGTAATCTCTATTCTTTGTGTACCCTTATCAAAGTGCATATCATTGAATTCAATAACTACGTTATTACCGATATCCTCGATATACTTTCCGTTTACGTTGAAGTCGTCGCCATAAACATTGTCGGTATCGCCCGCGAAGTTTAGCTTATATGCACGCTGGCACTTTATAAACTCAAAGCCGCCGTAGATGCAGTTTCTGTCTATAACAAAGCTGATATCCTGTATGCCCTTTATCATTTCAGGCAGAGCAAATTCCTGGGGATGTGCTCTGTCCCAGCCACCGTTAAAGGCTATACCAAAGGTACCTATATATCTTCCGCCCTTGTCGGCGTCACCTATGTAAAGCTCTACAGGGAAGTCCTCACCGCCTCCGCAGTTGCCGACGCTTATTATCACGCTGTCAGCACCTGAGCCGAAATCCACCGCAGAATATCCTATTACAGTTCTGCCGTTAAAGCCGCCCAGCGCACCTCTTTCAATGGTGTTAAGAGGGCAGTTGCTGAAATCGGAAAGACAAGCGGCATTGAATTTATAGGGATTCTTTGTAGCGTCGCCAAGTCCCGTTATACTGTATTCAAGCTCGGATATAATTTCAGGAAAATCCTTGCCATTATTTGCAAAGGCACGCAGTCTGAAGCTGCCGTCGCCCTTGGCGGTGATAGTCAGCTCCTTGCCGTCGTAATCTGTAACCTCGGCAAAGTTTATCTCTACTCCGTTATCGCTGCAACACTTGAAGCCTATATCGGTATAGGTTGCATTTTCGGGATATATTTTTACAGCTACCTTTCTTGTGGTGCAGTTTTCATTAAGCTCTCTGCTATTCGTATCGGTAAGCTCAATTTTTCTTACATATATCTCGTTGCTGTATTCTGTCTTTACCGCAGGGAAGGTGTTTTCGCTCACTACTGAAATTCCTTCGGGAACATCGCAGGGTGCGGCAGTAAGTGTGATAGTTGCAGGTGCAAGACCTTCGCCCTCAGCGGTTAACGTTATCTCGCCTGCCTCAAATGTTGTCATCAGCATAGCGGTCATTCTGCCTGAAAAGAGTCTGCGGTTATCACTCTTGTAGCTGTCATAATCGGTGCTGTTGCCGTTATCAAGTCCCACAAGTCTTGCCGGGCCCTTTACCGTTATCCTTACACGGTTATTGGCGTTTCTTACCTCGTTATCCTTATCATCAAGAGCAGACACATCGATAAAGAACATTGCTCTGCCGTTTGCATCGGCTGTTGTCCTGTCCGCTTTAAGACAAAGCTTTGCAGGGTTGCCAAAGGCAGAAATACAGCTCTGTGTTACAGGCTCCTTATCCTCCTCAGAAAGGTAGCCTCGTACCGTAACTGTTCTGCTGCTGTCATACACAAGCTTCCACTGACCGTAGAGCTTGTCGGAATTTTCGCAGTCGATAAGCTGTCTTTCATATACCTCATCTCCATAGCAAAGCTCTAAAACAGGCAGATTTGAATAGGCAAATACATCTATTATCTGACCCTCGTTATAATCCCAATGGGGCAGGATATGTATATAAGGCTCTGCGTCCTTGTTCCAGAAGGATTTGTAGAGATAATATACATCCTTAGGAATACCTGCAATATCCACAATACCGAAGTAGGAATTCTTTGTGCTGTAGGGAGTGGGCTCGCCTATATAGTCAAAGCCTGTCCACACAAACTGTCCCATGGAAAACTTTGCATCTCTGTCCATCATAAAGGATGTCATAGGAGATGCGCCCCAGTTTACAACACTATTCAAAAGGTCGGAGCATTGCAAATCATCGTGGGTTAAAAGCGCTGTGTCCGCCGGAAAATGATACACACCTCTTGAACGGACTGTAGAAGCGGTTTCACTGCCATAAATCACCCAGTCGGGATGTGCCTTATGGTGCTCGTTATATAATCTTTCGGCATAGTTGTAGCCTGCAAGCTTTAAGAAATCCGCCACCTTCTGGGCGTTTTCCCAGGGCATGAAGTTAGAGCCGATAGTAGCCAATGCGTTCTTTGCAGAGTCGTGCTTTATAACCTCTTCGCAGAGCATTTGTGCTACCTCGAGACCTCTTTCGCTCTTATGGGTGTCGGGTATCTCGTTGCCTATACTCCACATAATAATACTGGGGTGGTTTCTGTCACGGCGTACCCAGGACTTTACATCCTCCTTATACCATTCGCCGAAATATCTCGCATAGTCAAACTCGTTCTTCGGAATTTCCCACATATCAAGAAATTCGCTGACTACCAGCAGACCTATCTCGTCGCATATCTCCATAAACTCTCTTGATGGAGGATTGTGACTTGTTCTTACCGCATTTACTCCCATTTCCTTTAAAATGGTCAGCTGGCGGTAGGTTGCGTCATAGTTTACTGCGCTACCGATAGCACCCGAATCGTGATGCAGGCAGACACCGTTAAGCTTTATTCTCTTGCAGTTGAGAGAAATACCCGTATTGCTGTCATAATCCACAGCTCTGAAGCCGAAGCGGTTTTCCACCTTATCAAGCATAACGCCGTCTTCGTCGAAAAGGATAGTGGTGAGAGTATATAATTTCGGCTGGTCAATATCCCACAGTACAGGTGTATCTGTGAAATATGATGTCTTGTCATAAGCTCCGCATATCCTTTTGTGAGAAGAATATACCTCGTTGCCGTCAGGATCGGTTATGCGATGAGAAACTGAGCCGTCCAGCTCACAGTTAAGGTCGGTTTCTATGCATACACGCCATCTGCCGGGATTTTTATCGTTTATATGATAATTGCATTTTGTGGATATGTATATGCCATCCTCGTTTATATACTGTTTTGAGGTATGACGGAGATATACATTTCTGTAGATACCTGCACCGCTGTACCAACGGGTATTGGGTGATTTGTGGTTTACTCTTACAAGTATCTCGTTCTTGCCGCTTTTTAAAAGCTCTGATATATCAAAATGGAATGAGGTGTAGCCGTACTTCCACACACCTGCCTCTTTTCCGTTTACATAAACGGTAGTATCCATATACACACCGTCAAAGCAGAGAATGAAGCCGTCGGAAAGCTCTTCCTTTGATATTCTGAAGCTCTTTCTGTACCATCCGCAGCCGGACTTATACAGATTTGCGGTATCGCCGATAAGCCAATCGTGAGGAAGCTCCACATCATACCAGTGTGCGTCCTTCACGGCAGATTTCTTTGAGTCGGGTTCTGTCAGAGTAAACTGCCAGTTATCATTAAATAATATTCTGCCTTTTCTCATATCAAAATTTCCTTTCATAAGGGTGTGTAATCGTTTTTATATATCCATATACGCATATTGAAAATGCGTTTTATTTTCATATATCAATTTTCGGAGTTTTAAGGGTTATGTAGCTAAGCTTGCCGTTCTTTTCTCCAATAATAAGCTCGACTCCCCTGCCCTCTACAGTTACACTTTTATCAAACATCAGGTCGGGCGGCTCGGTCTTATTTATAACCTTTATTTCGTTCCGAAGAAAATCGTGGTATCTCATCCTGAGCATATAGCCGCTTTTTGTGTATACTTTTCGTTCTATAAAGCCTCTTACTATATATACTCTTTCATAGCTGTTTATTTTGATTTTATCCCTTATCACAAGCAGTATGACAATGCCTGCAATAATGGTAGCCATCATTATCATAAAAGCAAACAAGCCTGCGTCTCCACCGCTCGCAAGCGGTACTATAATAAAAAGCAGATATACTACGCCGATTACGATAAAGGGATACGGCTTTATTTTCGCTACGTTTGCTCTCTGTCTCGGACTTAACGGTATCGGCGCAATATTTTTCATTGCCTCGTCTATGCCGAGATATTTTTCATCATTTCTACCAAACATAGTTTTATTTCTCCATAAAGCAATTATCCCCTTTATATAACTTTATTAAAGGGGATAATCTAATTTTAAAAATCGTCATCTTCGAGTTTTCTTCTGCGTTCTATTTCCTTCTTCTGAAGCTCCATAATAAATCGGGACAGATAATCCTCCTGTTCCTTCGAAACGCCTTCAAACTGACAACCATAGCCTACTAAATTGCCTTCGATATCCTTCTGGACGCGCAATACCTTAGTTGGAATGGTAAGTTTTCCGTTAAAGAATACAAGGCGGAATTTGTCACCCGGATTTAGCGTCATCATTTCGCATTGAAGCAGAACGCCACCTATATTGATATTAAGAACAACAGCCGGAATATTCTCACCGTTTGTCAGTCTTTCTGAAAAAATGAAAACCTTTTCGTGACAGGACATTTTAAAATATCTGCGTCGTTCTTCTAATTCCTCGACCTCGTCAACCTGAGCTACAATCTGAGATTTATCACAATCATCTACTATTATGGGTGTTCTGTAACGATTGCCGCTGCCGTATTCAAACACCAGCACCATAACATCACCCTTTTTTGTCGCCGGGAGACTGCTGCTCATAACCTTGACGGTATAGGTGCCTGTTTTTTTAAACAGCACCTTTTTTTCAGAGAAGGAAAATGCTTTTGTGGCGCCGAAAAATTGATTCTTCAAATCATATATTTCGATTTTTGTCACTTCATCTGCACTTATCATTACATTCATACTGATTCATTTTTCTTTCCGCTGTCAAATTCAGCTATCTTAATACAGTTCTGCGTTTCCTTCTTTTGTTCCGGTTATATACTTTTATCTTACTTTGTGCCGAAAATTCTGTCTCCGCCATCGCCGATACCGGGAGTGATATATAAATCCTCGTTAAGGCCCTTATCCATAGCGCCGCAGTAGATTTCTACATCGGGATATGCTTCCTGAAGAGCCTTTACGCCCTCAGGGCAAGCGATAACGCACATAAACTTGATTGTATGTGCACCTGTTTCCTTGATCTTCTTGATAGCGTGGATTGCAGATGAACCTGTAGCTAACATAAGGTCGGTTACGATAACGTCACGCTCGTTTATATCAAAGGGGAGCTTGCAGTAATATTCTGCGGCAGAATTTGAGTTTGCCTTATCTCTGTAGATACCGATATGGCCGATCTTTGCGGCAGGAACAAGTGCAATAGCACCGTCAACCATACCAAGACCTGCTCTTAAAATGGGAACAAAGGCAAGCTTTCTGCCTGAGATAACGTTGGTTTCTGCTATAGCTATGGGAGTCTGAACTGTTACCTTCTTTAAGGGAAGATCGCGTGTAGCCTCGTAGCACATAAGCATAGAAATTTCGTTTACTAATTCCCTGAATTCTTTGGAGCCTGTGTTTACATCTCTTAAAAGAGAAATCTTGTGCTGTACAAGGGGATGGTCACAGATGTGAAGCTTTTCGTTTGACATAATGTCCTCTTTTCTCCCTATGATAAAAATTTTATTTTCAGCAGTCGGACTTTCATAGGGAAAAATCCGCCTGATTTATTTTAAAGCTTGTAGTTTCAGCTTCGTTTACTTGTTTTCAAGACCCATTATCTTGTCTACTCTTCTCTGGTGTCTGCCGCCTTCGAATTCGGTATTTAAAAATACTGTTACAATCTCTTCGGCAGTACCCGCTCCGATAACTCTGCCGCCCATACACAGTACGTTGGCATCGTTGTGAAGTCTTGTGTACTTTGCTGTATAATAATCCTGGCAAAGTGCGGCTCTTATACCCTTTATCTTATTTGCAGACATCGATATGCCGATACCTGTACCGCAGATAAGAATGCCTTTTTCACATTCGCCGCTTGTTACCTTTTCGCAGGTCTTTTCTGCTATATCGGGATAGTCACAGCTTTCACCGTTACAACCGCAGTCGATATATTCTATACCGCTGTTTTCAAGAAATTTTATCACTTCGCATTTAAGTGAGTATCCTGCGTGGTCGCTTCCTATTGCTATCATTTTCTTTTCCTCTGTTCTTTCTTTATTCTGTTTTTATTCCCTGCTTTGCCATAAGCTCTCTCTGAGCCTGTGGAAGCTTTAAATACATAGGCATAAGCGCCTCGGGTTTTATATGCTCTTTATTTACAGCCGCAAGACATACGCCTGCGCCCGTCTGGTATCTTAAATGAGAGGGGGCAAGTCTTACGTTAGTAAGCTCTGCCTTCTGGCATTCGCAAAGTATAAGCTGGGCTCCGTCGCCTGCGAGAATAACATCCTCATCCCTGTACTCTGACAGTATCGCCGCAAGCTCTTCTGCCTTGTGACAGCCTTCTTCGGTAAGTCGTGTGACTACACCCTTTTCGATTCTGAACAGGGCATCAAAGACCTGATTACATCTTGCGTCTATAGCACCGCATACGATACAGTCGGCAGCTGCAAGATTATACGCCATAGCCTCTGTAGTAGTAACCTCGGCACAGGGCTTGCTATTCGCAAAAGCCATACCCTTTACTGCGGATATTCCTATACGCAGTCCCGTA
Organism: Ruminiclostridium sp.; assembly: GCA_017942025.1. Taxonomy (GTDB): domain Bacteria; phylum Bacillota; class Clostridia; order Oscillospirales; family Ruminococcaceae; genus Ruminiclostridium_E. The sequence goes on from JAGAVH010000065.1 coordinate 15,139, forward strand.
AAGGAGCCGGGTCCTGCAGATACTGCAAATAAATCTATATCCGATACCGCAATGCCTGAATTTTTTATAATATCCTCCACAATCGGCATAAGTGTTACCGAGTGGGTGAGCTTGTTGTTAATGACAGTCTGGGCTAAAACTATATCCTTTTCGCTGTCGTATATTGCCGCACAGCAGGGTGCGGCGGCTGTGTCAATTCCGAGTATCAGCATACGCACTCCTCCTGCGGAATGTATTTTATGATTCTGCCCTCGTCACCTGTTTTTGTGATCTCCACTATGCAGAAATGAGGTAAAAAGGTGACAAGCTCGGGGATGTTTTCGCTCCACTCTATCGCCATAATGCCGTTTCTGTCCAGATAATCGAAAAAGCCTATGGCGTAAAGGTCGTCCATTGTGTCAATTCTGAACAAATCGAAATGGAATACGGGTACATCTCCCTCATATTCGTTTACAAGAGCAAAGGTGGGACTGGTCACCACATCGCCGCATCCGAAATAATCGGCTACGCCCTTTGTAAAGTGGGTTTTTCCTGCTCCCATTTCGCCTCTGTATAAAATGCAGTCGCCGTGGGACAGCCTTTCGGCAAGAGTCTTGCCTATAGCTATTGTCTGCTCCGGGCTGTCAGATATGAATTTTTCCATCAGAAAAGTCCTGTGATTTCGCCGTTTGCGAGTACGTCTATATTGTTTGCCGCAGGAACCTTGGGAAGTCCGGGCATTGTCATAATATCGCCTGTTAAAGCTACCACGAAGCCTGCGCCTGCTGAAAGCTTTACATCACGTACTGTAATTTCAAAGCCCTCAGGTCTGCCAAGCTTTGCAGGGTCGTCGGATAAGGAATACTGGGTCTTTGCAACACATACGGGTACATTAGCAAAGCCTATATCTTCAATCTCCTTTATAGCCTTTTCTGCCGCCGCTGTAAAGATAACACCAGAGGCTCCGTAGATTTCCTTTGCGATAATCTGAAGCTTTTCCTTTATAGGAAGCTCGCTGTCGTAGATGGGAGCAAAGTTGCTTTCCTGCTCTTCAATGGTTTCGATAACTGCCTTTGCAAGCTCGATACCACCCTCGCCGCCGTTTAAGAATACATCTGAGAAGGCAACCTTTGCGCCGTGCTGTTCGCAGTATTCACGGACAATAGCGATTTCAGCCTCTGTATCTGTATAGAAGTGGTTTATAGCAACAACTACGGGTACTCCGTACTTTCTCATATTGTCGATATGTGCGCCGAGGTTTACGATGCCCTTTTTAAGAGCCTCGGTATTTTCTGTTGTAAGGTCAGCCTTTGCAACGCCGCCGTTGTACTTTAATGCACGGATGGTTGCAACGAGAACTGTACAGCTGGGCTTTAATCCTGCGTAACGGCACTTGATATCAAAGAACTTTTCAGCACCCAGGTCAGAGCCGAAGCCTGCCTCTGTTACCGCATATTCGCCAAGCTTTAATGCAAGCTTTGTAGCTCTTACGCTGTTACAGCCGTGAGCGATATTTGCGAAGGGACCACCGTGGATGATAGCAGGTGTATTTTCAAGAGTCTGTACGAGGTTGGGGTTGATAGCCTCCTTTAAGAGAGCTGTCATAGCACCTACAGCGGATAAATCCTTTGCATATACGGGCTTGTTGTCGTAGGTATAGGCAACTAAAATTCTGCCGAGTCTTGCCTTTAAATCATCTAAATCATCTGCAAGGCAGAGAATAGCCATAATTTCACTGGCTACTGTAATCTGGAAGTGATCCTCTCTCGGTACGCCGTTTACCTTGCCGCCAAGACCGATTATTACATTACGGAGCGCTCTGTCGTTCATATCAAGGCAACGCTTTATCTGAATACGTCTGGGATCGATACCGATAACGTTACCCTGCTGGATGTGGTTATCGATAAGGGCGCAAAGCAGATTGTTTGCCGCTGTGATAGCGTGCATATCGCCTGTGAAATGGAGGTTGATGTCCTCCATAGGAACAACCTGAGCGTAGCCGCCGCCTGCCGCACCGCCCTTTACACCGAATACGGGGCCTAAGGAAGGCTCACGGAGTGCAAGCACAGCCTTTTTGCCGAGCTTATACATACCCTGAGCAAGACCTACCGAGGTAGTGGTCTTACCCTCGCCTGCGGGAGTGGGGTTGATAGCGGTAACAAGAATCAGCTTGCCGTCGGGCTTTTCTGATAATCTGTCGATGCATTCCTGAGATATCTTTGCCTTGTAGTGGCCGTAGGGAACGAGCTCTTCCTCGTTTATGCCAAGGTCAGCGGCGATATCCTTTATTTTAAGCATTTTTGCGCTCTGCGCAATTTCAATATCTGTAAGCATTTCAACAACCTTCCTTTTATGGAAATTTCTTTTATCTCCGCTTTAGCGGCTGATATAATCAGTTATTTTAAGTATATCACAATATAGTATAAATTTCAATAAAAATCAGCTAAATTTTATCTGATTTACGTCATTATCGTACAATGCGCCTGCAATGGGTACAGTCTTTGTTCTGTAGGTGTCGGCATTGGGTAACGTGCCTTCGATATAAGGCTCTGCAGAAACCACAGAAACGTTCTTGTGCTTTATTACCTGAACACCCTGGGTATCCCTTGCCGCCTTGGGAAGAACTAAAACAGTATTGAAGATAATAGCCTTACCCACAGCGGATACCACCATAAATTCGCAGTCTTCCTTAATATGATGCATTGATACTAAAGGTGAGCCGTCAAAGTATGCGCCTGACAGCTTTTTACGGCGCGTCTTTGTTTCAAAGGAACTCATAGGTACCTTAGCGCACTTGCCGTTTTCAAAGAAGAGAGCCAGCATACCGCTGTAGTCCTCCATAGCAATGACCTTTACTATCTTTTCGTCCGCTTCAAGCTCAAGCTTTGCAGGGAGATAATCGCCCATAACACTTGCCTTGCTGTCGTCAAAGTCGCAGGCTCTTGCCTTATACACCTGATATTTATCGGTAAAGACTAAAAGCTCTGCCTTGTTTGTACCCTCGTAGGTGCAGACAATTCTGTCGCCTTCCTTCAGCTTCTGTTCGCCGCTCATACGCAGTGACTGGGGAGTTATCTTCTTGAAATAGCCCTCCTCTGTTACAAAGAGATTTACCGCATAGTCGGGTATCTCTTCTTCAGCCGCTGACTCTTCAAGCTCTGCACCGTAGATGAACATAGTCTTTCTGGGCTTGCCGTACTTCTTTGCAATTTCCGAAAGCTCGGAAATGATTATCTGCTTTACTCTTCTTTCGCTGGATAAAATTTCCTCCATATCCAGAATTTCAGCCTTCAACTGATCGATTTCCTCGGTGCGCTTTATTATATAGCCCTTGTTGATATTACGCAGCTTTATATCCGCTACATATTCAGCCTGAACCTCATCAATGCCGAAGCCTATCATAAGGTTGGGTACTACCTCGGAATCGTCCTCTGTTTCACGGATTATCTTTATCGCCTTGTCGATATCAAGCAGTATTTTTTTAAGACCTTGTAAAAGGTGGAGCTTTTCCTTCTTTTTCTTTAAGTCGAATTTTGTCTTTCTCTTAACGCAGGCGATTCTGAAATCTGTCCATTCGGCAAGAATTTCTCTGACGCCCATAACTTTAGGCATACCGCCTACAAGTATGTTGAAGTTGCAGGAGAAGGCCTCCTGAAGAGGTGTTATCTTAAAGAGCTTCTGCATAACCGCCTCGGGATCTGTGCCACGCTTTAAATCTATAGCGAGCTTTAAACCTGATAAGTCGGTTTCATCTCTTACATCGGAGATTTCCTTTACCTTGCCTGCCTTTATCATTTCGATTATCTTGTCGATAATCGCTTCTACCGTTGTGGTGGGAGGTATCTCGGTTATCTCTATGCAGTTTTCGCTCTTGTCGTAGACGTATTTTGCCCTTACCTTCACACTGCCTCTGCCGGTTTCATATACCCTTCTGGTTTCCGCTTCATCAGCGATGATAAAGGCGCCACCCGGGAAATCAGGTCCGGGAAGAGTGGAATATATATCGTGGTCGGGATTTTTCATCAGCGCCGCCGTGGTTTCGCATATCTCCGACAGATTGAAGGAGCAGATGTTACTTGCCATTGATACGGCAATACCGATGTTGTTATTCACCAGCACCGCAGGGAATTTTGTGGGGAGTAATACAGGCTCTGTAAGAGAGTTATCGTAGTTCGGTACAAAATCAACCGTATCCTTTTCAATATCGGCAAATATTTCGGCACAGATAGGGTCAAGCTTTGCCTCGGTATAACGGGAAGCGGCAAAGGACATATCCCTTGAATATGCCTTACCGAAGTTACCCTTACTGTCTACGTAAGGATGGAGCAGGGTTTCGTTGCCTCTTGCAAGTCTTACCATCGTTTCGTAGATTGCCATATCACCGTGGGGATTTAACTTCATTGTCTGACCGACAATGTTTGCGGATTTTGTTCTCGCTCCGTTCAGTAGCCCCATCTTGTACATAGTGTACAGCAGCTTTCTGTGAGAGGGCTTGAAGCCGTCTATCTCAGGAAGCGCACGGGATACGATAACGCTCATCGCATAGGGCATATAGTTCTTTGTCAGCGTATCTGTAATAGGCTGATTTTCTACTATACCTGCGCCCTCTATATATGCCGTCGGCTTTTTACTGCCTGCGGATTTCTTTTCCTTTTTTTCTTTCTTCATATTTCCTTAACCTTTCAGATAAGTCCAAGCTCCTCTTTGAGCTTTGCATAACGCACGGCGTACTTTTCCTCTACAGGGGAAGAAGCGTTATAGAGCACATGCTGAAGCACGTCTGCATCCTTTAAAAGCTCCTCGTAGGGTGTGCCATCTGTCTTTTCCTTGTCGGAATGACCGAGTATCGCCTTTGAAATGTTAGCCACCTCGCACACCGAGAAAAGTCCCGTCTTTGCAAGCAAGGGCAGTACCATATCAGCACCCTTTGAGGCGTGCTTTTCTCTGTCCCCTGTCATATAGGCGTAATAATCGTGTAAAAGTCCTGCTATCTGAGCAATTTCTACACTTAAATTTCTCTTTTTTGCAAGCAATGCCGCCATCTGGGATACTCCGAACAGGTGGATGTAGCCTGCCTGTTTTTCTATAGGATTTTCAATATTTTCAAGCATTTCGCATACCACCTGCGAAATGACTTCCGTTCTGTTTACTTCAAATTCCATTTTAACTCCTTATGATACATCTATATCATCCATATAGAGATAGCCGTAATCACGGATATAATCCTTTCTGCCGTCAAGATTGTTGCCAAGCAGAAGGTCGAACATCTCGTAGGTCTTTTCCGCATCCTCAGGGCAGACCTTGATAAGACGTCTTGTTTCGGGATTCATAGTTGTAAGGGACATCATATCAGGCTCGTTTTCACCAAGACCTTTAGAGCGCTGAATGGTGTACTTCTTATCTCCGAAGGATTCTAAAATTCTCGTCTTTTCCTGCTCGGTATATGCAAAATAAGTCTGATCCTTGCAGTTTATCTCATAAAGGGGAGATTCTGCAATATATACGTAGCCCTTTTCGATAACCGTAGGTACAAGGCGGTAAAGCATTGTTAAAATAAGAGTTCTTATCTGATAACCGTCCACGTCGGCATCGGTGCAGATAACTATCTTTTCCCATCTTAAATTGCTTAAATCAAAGGTGGACAGGTCTTTATTGGACTTTGATTTTACCTCAACGCCACAGCCCAGGATTTTAAGCAGATTTGTGATGATTTCGCTCTTGAATATCTGATCGTAGCTTGCCTTTAAGCAGTTGAGCGTCTTACCTCTTACCGGCATTACCGCCTGATATTCGGAATCTCTCGCCTGCTTTACTGCGCCTAAAGCCGAGTCACCCTCCACTATATAAAGCTCACGCTTTGTAACATCCTTGCTTCTGCAATCGACAAATTTCGGGATACGGTTTAATAAATCCACCTTCTGGGACAGGGATTTCTTGATATTTTCCCTTGTCTTTGCGGCATTTTCCCTTGCTCGCTTGTTTATCAGCACCTGCTCGCATATCTTTGCCGCTTCGTCAGGATTTTCAAGGAAATAAACCTCTAAGGACTGCTTCAACCAGTCGGTCATAGCCTCCTGAATGAATTTATTGGTGATAGACTTTTTAGTCTGGTTTTCGTAGCTTGTCTGGGTGGAGAAGTTTGAGGAGATGAACACAAGGCTGTCCGCTACATCGCCGTACTTTACCTTACCCTCGTTCTTGTTGTATTTGCTGTTCGCCTTCAGCCAGCCGTCTATCTGATTTACAAATGCCGCCTGCCAGGCTTTTTCAGGGCTTCCGCCGTGCTCCAGCCAGCTGGAGTTGTGGTAATGCTGGATAAGCTGTACCTTGTTTGAAAAGGCAAAGGCAACGTGCATCTTTACCTTGTACATAGGCTTGTCCTCTCTGTCCTTACCCTCTCTTTGCGCAGACCATATCTGAGGAGTTGTGAAGGCTGAGTCTGCAAGCTGCTCTGTAAGATAGTCGCTGATGCCGTTTTCATAGCAGTAGGTATGCTCTTCAAAGCGGGACATACCCGTTTCTTCATCTATGACTTCATTGCGCAGTACGAATTTAAGTCCGCCGTTTACTACTGCCTGACGTCTTATAACGTCATCGAAATATTCAAAGCTTACATCTATATCGGTAAATACGTCAAGGTCAGGCTTCCATCTGATTCTTGTACCTGTCTTGCCATCGGAGTGTCTGCGGCGGAAGCCTCTTTCCTCTGCCTCCATATTAAAGCCCTTTTCAAAATGAAGATTATATATCCAGGTGCCGTTGTTACTTTCAACGTCCATATATTCGCTGGCAAACTGGGTAGAGCAAAGACCGAGACCGTTAAGACCAAGCGAGAAGGAATAACTGTCACCGCTGTTGTTATCGTACTTGCCGCCTGCATAAAGGGTGCAGAATACCAGCTCCCAGTTGTATTTCTGTTCGTTCTGGTTGAAATCTATCGGGATACCTCTGCCGTGGTCCTCCACTTCAATACTCTTATCGAGATATTTAGTTACGGTTATCTCCTTGCCGTAGCCCTCTCTCGCTTCGTCAATGGAGTTTGAGAGAATCTCAAACACGGCGTGACAGCAGCCGTCAAGTCCGTCAGAGCCGAAGATAACGCCGGGGCGCAGTCGCACCTGGTCAGGGCCTTTAAGCTGTTTTATACTGTTGTCGTCATAGGTCTTTTTAGCCATCGATAGTTTCCTTTCAAGCTTTTATGCTATGGGGAGTATTCCCCTTTGGGTTTTCAAAAAATACATAATTTATTTTACCATATTTTTTTAGATTTTGCAAGCGAAAAGCGTCTTCCTTGACATTATTATTTTTATATAGTAGAATGTAGTAAACGGTTCACCCAGATAAAGTAAAAAACTATTTTCGCAGGATTTACACATAAGTGAAACATTTCTGTCAGAAAACAGTCTTATTATATAGGGGAGATATTTAAGAGCGGTTAATTTTTAAAGTCGAAAATCGTAAAGGAGGATGTTATGAAGTTATCGGGTAAAACACAGATTTTTCTTCCAACAGTAGCGAATCTGTTTATTTACGGTCTGCAACACCTTCTCCTTATAGGATACATACAGGGCGATATTTCGATAGTTGACGAAGCATGGGGACCGACGATAACAGGCACACTTCTGATAGCCTTTGCGGTTTATGTAGTTGCAAATATCGTTGCAGGGATAATCTGCGGGCTTAAAGCCACCTCTATGGTCGCCGTCCTTTATTGGCTTATCGGCTTTCTGATAACCATTCTTTGCAATTATATTTATTGCCCTGCAAATCATCTTACCATGCAAGCGAGCAATATTCCCGTCGCTCTTTTGCAAGGCACATTTCAGATTTTCCCCTTTATACTTATAACTCTTTTTGTAAGTGACAGAAACAGAGAAGCCTTATTGAAGGAAAAAAAGAGATCCGCACTTGTGTTGACTGAGCCAAAGAAAATAATTGACCTTTTCAATAGTCGTGACTTCGACGGCTTGAAGACAATGTTCGGCGAAGAAATAGAAAACCCGACAGATCTTTCTTTTCAGATAGAAAACGCCTTTGAAATAGTGAAAGGTACAATTACAGGCTACGACGTGGCACTGCGATGCGACAACGATGAAACCATCGAATACATAATTAAGAACGTAAAGACCGACACTGCCGGGGAATATGAATTTTGCGTAATGACCGATATGAAAACAGACAAGCTTCTGAATATCTGGATATTCTATGCTATAGACGGAATACAAAAGAATACGTTTATTGGCAACAACCCTTTCAGTAATATATAAAAACGAGCAGAATAATGAGCACCAAATTTTCGCAGGATTTACACATATGTGAAACTTTTCTATCAGGAAACAGTCTTATTATATAGGGGAGATATTTAAGAGCGGTTAAATATTAACGTTTTTGAAACGATAAAACAATTCGTGTATGGAGGCAAAATAAAATGGCTCTGCTTAAAAAATGTAATTTTATACTTTTACCTGTTGCGATATGGACTATAATATTTTTATATAACAGTTTTCTTACAAAACCTATGTCCGAGTTCTTTCTTTCTATATCAAATCCGTCGTGGGCAGGCTTTGTTGTACATACTCTTATTCAATTAACTATTATTTGCGGCTTGACAGTAATCGCAATAAAATATTTCGGATTCAACGTAAAACGCTTTGTTTTTTCTGTTTTGATGATGTATCTGCTGTTTGCCGCCTACTCTTGTCCCGCTATATATCTTTTTGTCTATACGGGAGGCTGGAGCGGATTCTGGCAGCAACACCAACAGCCAATGCCCTTCTGGGAGGCGTCAATGCTTATCACGTTGCAATATGGTTTCGTAATGCTGATAACAACTCTTATCGTATCGGCAATAAGCAAAAAAGATAAATCGGCAGACAACAATCTATCAGAACAGGGAGAAAACATCAATGGATAAAAAAGCAAAAATTTCTTTACCGATTAAATCCATACTTGTTGTTGTAATAACTCAGATTGTAATTTATCTTCTTAATTTGATTCAGATAAATATAGGGCTTGATTCTCATAACAGCATATTAGTGTCTTTTCTTGTTGTCATAGTGCCAACGGCTTTTATTGTGGTGCTGTTTAAACTGAAACCCCATCATCTTCTTTTAAGCATCCCTGTATGGTGTATAACCTTGTTTCTCTTTTTCGTACCAGGGCGTTATCTGACGGTACAAGTTCCTGCCGATACCGATATTGCCTTTACTTCCTTTGCAGATTCTTTAATCTACAGATTTTTTGCTATTATTGAAATCGCAGCTCTGGAGCTTTTAATAACGTTACTTGTAATGTTTATAAAAAAAATTGTCATATTCTGCTCAAAGCTTGACCGTAACGATGTGCTCAAGCACACAATTTTGCCCCTTCTTATCTGGGTGACAGTAATATTATATATGAATATTGTTAATATCCTGATAGCGCCTTTAATAAGCCACCTGTGTAGCCAGCTGGATAACACGTATAGTGAGGTCATATCTGTTATATGGCTGACAGCCTTCGTGCTACATACAGTCTGCCAGATCGTTATCGTATGTATTATTACAGCAAAGACCACAAGAAAATTTGACCTTACCGCAAAATCTCTCCTTGTAATCATACCCGTTACTTATCTGTTGTTTGCCCTGTACGCTCCCCACGGATGGTATATGCTTGTGTTTACGGACAGTTGGAGTTTTATCTTTAACAAACATCCCGCAATGCCCTACTGGTATGCGTCTATATTTATAACCATTCAGTATGGACTTGTTATGCTATGCGCCACAGCCGCCACAAGAGCAAAAATGTATCCCGGAGATAACGAATACGTCTCCAAACCGGTTTCAGAAATACTTTATTGCTGTTATGAAAGGGAGAGTATCCTTAAAAACAATCTGTCGGTTGCAAGGTACAACAGATATCTGGACAAAATGTCAAGATATACAAAAAAACTTGATAATAAAAAAAGACTCGGTGATCTGCTCCCGTATTTAAAGGATGACAGTATTTCCGTCCGTTTTGATATTGCTACACTTCTGTTTCCCTATTATAAAAACGAGTGTACCGAGGTGCTATCACAAATAGCAAAGATGAATGAAGAAAAAGGCTTGCCGAAACATCTTGCATCCTTGCCTGAAAATGCAGATAAACTGGTAAACAATGACTTTTTCGGGGAGGTAAACGCTTATGAAACTTCATTTTAAAATCATCTCGGCGGTTGCTGTAGCTTTAGTTATTTTATCGGGCATTATCCTTTCGTGCATAGAAATCGGATGCGGACTTGATATTTTTAAAATCGGCGATTTAGCGGATTTTATTGGACGGCAACATATTGAACATGTTACCATAGATAGCAACCACATATACTTAAAGCTTAAACAATCAGCCTTGTTCAATGCCGACAAGCAGAAATACTATGACATTGAATACTCTATTACTAAAATAAAAGAATTGAATGCTTACATAAACAGCAATGAACGCTACAAGGGTATGCGTATAAAAGTACAGTTTGGCGAAAGGTATGACAGAAATAACTTTATTGAGGCTACGATAACCGTTGCCAATTATTCTCTTACAGGTAAAAGCGATGAGCTTTATAATGGCTTGTACAGCGTGGAGCTCCTTAACTATCCCATGCCAAACGATTCTGATTATATCAAAGATAAGTTCTGGAAGGATGCCCGTGAGATACAATATATCAACAGCAGTTTTCTCACTGATATCGATCCGTTAAAGGATCTTACAAAGCTCGAATATCTTTATTACGAAACACTTCATTATGAAGAGGAAATGTATGCAATACTCAAAGAATATCTTCCACAGTGCGAGATAGAATGGATATATTTATTGGCAAACCAACAGGAGTGACAGAATAACTAATAGGCAAACTGCAAAAACACAAGATAAAGTAGAGGAAAAAATGAAAAAAATTCTTTTAATAATACTTATATCATTATCGATAGCGGTGCTGGGTATTGCCGTATTATTTACCTGCTGGCTTTTTTCGGATGAGGACTTTGCTCCCGTTCAGAATATACGCTACGATATAGAGGAAGAAATAGAGGGCAATATATTCGTCATTTCCGAGATAGAAAAAGAAACAGACGATATTGCAAAAAAATACTCAAAAGACGTTACCCTTTGTTCTGCTCAATATAAATTCTTCGATAAAAATGAGGGAGAGGCAGTATTAGAGTATGGCTATTCGGATATGAGTACAGGCTATACCACCATTGTGGAAATATATATTGATATAGCTACAAAAAAGACAACGTGCGTAAATTATAAATACGGAATCACAAAAAATTTAGGCTACCACGGAGAAGGCGACACAGAAATAGAGAACAAAAACTCCGATGCACAGCAAATATACCTTGAGGAGCGTGAAAAGTCCGATGTCTACTCCGATGCGGAATATGCAACTGTAGATTTTTATCACTGGGGCGTTGACGTACATTTTCTAGATGAAAACAATAGGTGGCTGAAATGAAAGGAGGAAAAATAAAATGTCAAAAATGAGATCTATGACACTTGGCGTCGGCACTCCTCTGACGCTACAGCGGGCGGTAGAACTGCTGAAAAGAGCAGATTTAAGTATTTTCGACAAGGACGGAAAAATTCATATTGTGGATAAGGAAACCTTTGACGAGGAAATTTATGATTATTCCTACGAGCAGTTTATAACGCTACCGAAGGACGTAAGATTCAGAGTCTACGGAAATGAGATAAAGGAAGCGGAAATCTGTATCGTCAGTCAGAACGGACTTGACTATCTTGATATACTTTTCCTTACTTACCTTAAAACAGTCCTTATTTCAGACACAGAGCAATTTGATTTCAATTTCTACTATGACAGGATAGTAAATAAGATGAATGAAATCAGCTACGTTGTCGAACACGTGACCTTTGACGAATTATAATCCACAGAAAGGAACGCCGCTATGCTTTATGATATGCGGGATAAAAATGCGATACGTAAATTTGCAAGGATTATCCTTAAAATAATCGCAGGCGCTATATTGGTTCTGGTGCTGTCCTACGTCATAGTAAGAATAGATTACTTCATCCGCATAGACACCGACCTTATTATGCCGGGTAGTCCCGATTATAAAATCAGTTATTATGAGGGATATGAGCGTTATGACGGCATTGATTTAGAAATCTGTCACACTCTGACTAAGGAGGAGCAGGAGAAGCTACTTACTGCCTTTGATATAAACGTACCTGAAAACGAAAAGGATATCCGGATATACCGTTTTGGACGTATAACGTATTACAGCAGTAAGAAGACAACAATCAATAAATATAAATATTTTATAGAAATTGACGGAGTAAAGGACTACTTTGCCTTTTATGATGCGAATCCCTGTCCCGATGATGAGCCACATCTTTTCGGCAGGAGCGTCAACGAGATGAACGACTGCAACAGTCAGTATAAGCCGATGAAAAGAAGCACAAGATATTATCTTACCTATGCCGAGAGCGTATGGTTTGAGTACGGCAAGCCTGAAAATGACAAAGGAAAAGAAATTTTCGAAAAATTCGATCCCATTTTTAAGGAAATGCAGGAAAAGAGATATGGAGAGGGTTGAAATCTGCGGAGCAGATTTCAAAGTGATGTTTTCGCTTTGCGAAAGTGAAGAAGTGAAGCAAGCCTTTGGCTTGTGAAGTTGTGCCTTACTGGGGTGTAGTGTCACCCTAACCCCCTAACCCCCTTCCCCTCAAGGGGAAGGGGGAAAAATGGGGGCTCGCCGCCCCTGTGCCCTGCTTGGGGCTACGCCCCAAACCCCGTTTATATCGATGTTTGTGGGCGGTCTTATCAAAACGTTTTAATTTACGATTGTAGGGGGCGACCTCCCGGACGCCCCGCCGCCGCAGGCGGAATTGGGAGCGGCGGCACGCCGTCAAACTACAATTTGACATACAATCAATGTGTCCCCTGCCGTTTTGCCAACCTATATAGTACAACCGATATTTCTGAAGGCAGGAATTGCCCACGGCGGCACGCCGACAAATTTCAATTTATCGTTCCATCCACCAAACAGAATATCTATAAACCCCTTTTTACAATTTTTTAAAAAGGGGTTTAAATTTTTATTCATTTATGATATAATAAAATATATATGTCTATGTCAAAATGTCAGAATGAAAGGACGGGCGGTTATGAATACATCAGAGCTTTCTGCTTTAATACACGAAGCATCCTTCGGAGATGATGACGCCTTTACAAAATTATATGCGGTAGTATGCCGCCCCTTATATAAAATAGCACGGGTTGCACTCAAGACTGAAAAGCAAGCTATAGAAGCTATAAAACTGACGGTTGCCGACAGCTATGCGGCGCTCCCCTCTGCAAAAATAAACGGAAACGGCGAATTTGTAGAATGGATTGTAAAAATCCTCTGCACAAAGATACGCCATTTATATAAAAAATACGAAAACGAAGAAGTTTCACTTCCTCCCGACAACCGCGGCTTTGATATAAGAAGAGCGCTTATCTCCCTGCAGGATATCGAAAGACTGGTGCTGGCGGTAAGTAATGTCTGTAGCTGCAATGCGGAAAAGACCGCAAAGCTCTGCGGCTATACCGAACAGACGGTGGCGGTATGCCTTACCAATGCGGAGGTAACGCTTAAAACAATGCTTTTATCATATTCAGGAATTTAAGAAAGGACAAGGCATGGAATTACTTGATAAAAAAATAAAAGAATACATAGCCTCTGTTTCTGTGCCTGATGAGATAAAGCCATCGAAGATAAAACAGTTTATAGAGGACAGCGGCGAAATTACCGCAGGTAAGTTCCTTAAAAAACTCCGTGAGATGAAAATATCAGGCTCGGAGTTTCTGGAGCTTCTGGGTAACTCCAGAATAGGAAATATCGCCTACCGCAGAATTGAAGAAAATCCCCATTTAAGATTTGACGAGCTTTTACAGATTCTTGACAGCTCAGAGCTTACCCACGAGGACTACAGCGCAATGCTGAATGTGGCTATGACAAGACGTAAGCAGAGTGAGGACAGAAAAAAGAGAGAGGAAGAAACTCTCCGCCGCGTAAGTCTTGAAGAAAAGGGCGTAGCTATCCCCGTAAAGGAAGAAGAGAAAAAGCCTGCACCACCGATTGCAGAAGAAGCAAAAGAGGATATGTCAAGCTCTCCTGCTGAAGTCTTAGCAGAAGCACCCACCGAAGAAAAGACAGTAGAAAAAGCAGAAGTGCCTGTCGAAGAACTTATAGAGGAAACAACCGAAAGCTCTTCTGACGATGAGGATGTTGCAGAAGAAGAAACCGGCTACGAAGCTCCTGCTGAGATTGTTGCCGATATCAGCGAATCTGTAATATCAGATACTGATTATACAGAAAGTATTGAGGAAACAGTAGATGAATGTTCATCTTCTGTCGAATCGGGAACAAACGAAGTTGTTTCTGAAGAAAAAACGGAAGACGAAAGAACAGCCGCCGCTGAGGCGCTTATTGCAAAAATTCAGGCTAGCATAAACAGCTCTATTTATGATAAGCAAAAAGAAGCTTCTGAAACCACCGAATCTGTAAAAGAATATATAAATTATACAGAAAGTATAGAAGAAGCTTTCGAAAAAACAGAAGAAACTCCCGAGGAAACCGAAGAGCCTGCTCCCGTAGCAGAAAGTGAAGTAGAATCAGCGACAGAAGAATCGGATGAAGAATCTGAGGTTGAAACAAATACACAAACATCCTATGACAACGACCCGGACGATGAGGAAACAGAAGAGATAGGCTCATCTGCAAAGGAAATCGGCGATGTCCTGAATGACCTTTTAGATAAGGATGACGACTCGGAGGAATATGACGAGGATGAGGACGCTGAGGATGAAGAGGATGAGGACGAGGAAAAGCCTGTCACAAAAAAGAGCAAGGGCTTCCTTATTGCCGCATTTATCTGTGCCGCTATCGTTATAGGTTGTGCAGGTGCATTAAAGCTTCTGCGCTATTACGAGATAATACCGAACTACGTTTTCAAGATTCCTGATATAATAAAGCAGGATATAGTAGACTTCCCCTCCCTTTTAGAAGAGGTAAAGGAAGCCGAGCATAAAATAGGCTACACTCTCCCCGACAGCTTTATAACCGAGAGTAAAAAGCCCTTTACAGGCTCAAAGAATACCGTGGGCGAAACGGTATGTCTTGCTCTCACAAAAAAGGAAAGCGAATATTATATAACCGGTGCCGCTCTTGATAACGGCAAGGTGGGTCAGTCCTTCAGCTTTGCTGTGGGTATGAATGATGTATCACTCCAGTACAGCAACGGATATTTTATTGTTGTTGGCTCTGTAAACAATATGACTGAAGCAAGATTTTATAAGGAAAGTAACATTTCTGAGGGTAAAGCCGAATTCAGCTATAGACAGTCAGGAAAATATACCGGGTATTATACAGATGGTAATGCATTTTATATGGTAACCGAAAATCACTTCAATCTGCTTGACGCCAAAGCAGAAAAGCTGACCTCCTTTATCCCCTCCTTTGAGGTGAACGGAAATCTGTCGGTTGTTCCCTTTGACAGAATAGCAATGCCCGAATACGCCGCAAGGACAAACTACTGCACAGTTTCACGTCTGCCCTTTGATATGGGACAGACAAAGGTAAGAGCTGTACTTATGGGTGACGCAAGCGGATATCATATATCCGAAAAGGGACTTTTTACCTGTGACAACACCTATCTTAATGAGAACTATCGTTCAAGAATTACAGCCATTTTCTTTGATGAAGAGCTTACGGTAAAATCCACCGATATCGACGGTGCAATAAATCCCTCTATGCTTATGAGCGGTGGAGATAATCTTTTAGCTGTCGGCATTGCAAAGGTTGAAAAGGAAACCGAAAACGCGGTATATAAGTTTGATACGGCATTATCATCCGCACCTGAGATATTATCTCCTATAGCAAAGGACAGTTCCTTTGAAAAGATGATATGCGGTGATGACGTACTCACTCTTATCACAGCAGGCGACAAGCCTATGCAGTACAATATAAACATCTCCGATTTATCCTCGGCAGAAAAGGGCGCAAGTGCAAAGAACAAAAAGAAGATAAGCGACAGCCTTTACGCCTCAATAAATGTAAGCTTCAATGACAGCGGAAAGAGAACAGGTATAGTTCTGACGGTAGGCGATGACGAAAGCTCTGCCTCTGTTACAGCCAATGTAAAAAAAGGCACCATCAGCGAATGGGACGCTTATCTTGATACTCCCTTTATAACAGACATTTCCGATTTGCCCTATTATGAAAGCGGCGACGGAATTATAGTGGGACTTCCCCTCACCTTCTTTGACGGAATATCTCAGGTGGGAGAATACCGCTTCTATAAATACAGCAATAACAGCCTTGCCGAAATCGGCAGAATCTCCCTTTACGATCAGAAATTCACTACCGTGTACTGCGGCTTTACATCAGGCGAAAAGCCTTGTATTCTGACTCTGTGGGATAACAAGGTGATTACTGCAGATATTGAAAAGGTAAAGATTATCTCTGAATCAGAGATAACAGGTTAAACACACACAAACGTAACCGTAAAAGGAACAGCAGGGCGGCCTAAGGTCGCCCGTTTTCATACAGACAGGAGATAATATGGTAAAAGAATTTGTAACCGACAAGATTTACTGCAAGAAATGGATTCCCGAAAAGCCCCGTGCTGTAATCCAGGTAATACACGGACTTGGTGAAATGACGGAATATTATGAGCAGTTTGCAGAATTTATGATGTCACAGGACATCGGTGTATTTATGGGCGAGCTGAGATATCACGGCAGAACCACACTACCTGTCGATGAGGACGATATAATAACGCTGATGTGCGAAGAGAGCTACAAGCTGTGTCTTGAAATGAAAAAAGAGCTTTCCGGTATTCCTTATATCCTATTAGGGCACAGTATGGGCGCCACTATAGCACAGCTTATGTTAAGGGACTATAATCTTTATGACAAGGCTATACTTACCGGCTGTGCGAATATAGAAAAGCTCGACGAGCTTCTGCCCTGCCTTGATAGGGAAATTGAAAAGAACGGCATAGATAACCCCTGCCTGGAGGTATTTATGAAGGTTTTCGGAAAGGTTGCGGAGCGATTCCCCGAAAAGTGCACTATATCCTGGGTTACATCGGACCTTGAAAGAGCGGAATTCTACGAAAAGCTCCCCTATTCAAACGTAATGTATTCAAACCGCTTCTACAAGAGCTTTCTTTCAGCTCAGAAAATCACTCAGGACAAGGATTTTGCAAAGGGTGTAGAAAAGAAAATACCGCTTTTTATTTTAAGCGGCAGTGAAGACAGTGTTGGCGGTTACGGACTTTATCCGCCCCGAAAGGCTGAGGAATATAAAAAGGCAGGCTTTGACGTTACTCTTAAAATCTATGAGGGTATGCGCCACAGCATTCTGCAGGAAAAGGACAGAAAAAGCGTTTATCTTGATATTTTAAATGCGGTCGGTGACCGATGACAATTTAATACAATAACCCCGCTGTTTTAAGGGCGATGGTCATAAATAAGTAAATCCAGAGAAGATTTAATTTCTTCTCTGGATTTTGTTTTATTTCAGTTAGACAAATTGGAATCCGCTCATACAAATTGAAATTTGACGGAGACAAATTTCAAAGTGATGTTTCGTGCTTTGCACGAAGTGATGCACGGCTACGCCGTGTGATGTTCCGACTCCGTCGGAGTGATGTTTCGTGCTACGCACGAAGTTGTGGAATCAATTGCC
>JAGAVH010000066.1 GCA_017942025.1 Ruminiclostridium sp.
GTAGCAGCGGAAGTAATTGTAATACCTCTCTCCTGCTCCTGGTCCATCCAGTCCATTGTCGCAGAGCCATCGTGTGTCTCACCAAGCTTGTGGTTTACACCTGTGTAGAACAGAATACGCTCAGTAGTAGTTGTCTTACCTGCGTCAATGTGAGCCATGATACCAATATTACGGGTCATTTCGAGAGTTACGTCTCTTGCCATATTTCCTCCGTTCTACTGATTACCACTTGTAATGAGCGAAAGCTCTGTTAGCTTCAGCCATTCTGTGTGTATCGTCACGCTTCTTGCATGCGCCGCCCTGACCGTTTAACGCGTCAAGGATTTCGTTTGCAAGTCTTTCCTTCATTGTCTTTTCATTTCTCTGTCTTGAGTACAGAGTAATCCATCTCAGACCTAAAGTTCTTCTTCTTTCAGGACGAACTTCCATAGGAACCTGATATGTGGCACCGCCGACACGACGTGCCTTTACCTCTAACTGAGGCATGATATTTTCCATAGCTTCTTCAAAAGCCTCGAGTGCTCCCTTACCTGTCTTTTCAGCTACGATTTCAAATGCACCGTAAACTATCTTCTGGGCTACACCCTTCTTGCCATCGAGCATGATGTTGTTAACGAGTCTTGTTACGAGCTCTGAACCGTACATAGGATCGGGCAGAACATCACGCTTAGGAACGTTACCTCTTCTTGGCACTTTACTTCCCTCCTTCATAAATAATGAAAATCATAGGTACTCGAAAGCATTAAACTCCCGCCGTCCAGTTGCAGAGGTAATACTATATATATTACTCCACAAAAGTGGCTATTTTCAGTTTAATTACTTCTTTGCACCAGCCTTAGGACGCTTTGCTCCGTACTTGGATCTGCTCTGCATTCTACCGTCAACGCCCTGAGCGTCGAGAGTACCGCGGATGATGTGATAACGCACACCGGGGAGATCCTTAACACGGCCGCCACGAATTAAAACTACGCTGTGTTCCTGCAGTTTGTGTCCGATACCGGGGATATATGCAGTTACTTCGTAGCCGTTAGAAAGTCTTACTCTGGCGATCTTTCTCATAGCAGAGTTAGGCTTCTTGGGAGTAGCAGTACGTACAGCTGTGCAAACGCCTCTCTTCTGGGGAGAAGACATATCAACTGTTTCCTTCTTAAGAGTGTTCATGGTCTTCTGGAGTGCAGGAGCCTTGGACTTTCTTGCTGCAACTGCTCTGCCCTTACGAACGAGCTGGTTAAAGGTTGGCAATCGTTACACCTCCTTAATAAAATATTGTAAATTTTTGTCTGAGAACACTTTACCTACAGTAAAATATTCTGCACACAATTCTAAATTATATACAAAAAAGCGGTAATTGTCAAGGTTTTTCGGTTTCGCCAAAAAACTTTGTATCAATTACCACTTTTCACGAACTTTATTACTTAGATTTGTGCAATATCACAATTACATTTCTGTAACAGTAGCTTCAGATTCCATCTGAACTTCTGTCTGAATCTGTTCAGTTTCAGCCTCTTCCTTAGCAAGCTCAGCTGCCGCCTCTTCTCTCTCTCTTTCAAGAGCTTCAAGACCTGTACCTGCAGGAATAAGCTTACCGATGATAACATTTTCTTTAAGACCCAGCAGAGGATCAACCTTGCCGTGAATTGCTGCATCTGTAAGAACTCTTGTAGTTTCCTGGAAGGATGCCGCTGAAAGGAAACTGTCAGTTGCAAGAGAAGCCTTTGTGATACCGAGCAGAACGGGTGCGTATTCAACATCCTCAATCTGTTCGCCTGCTGCTCTGCGTGCTTCAAGACTATCAATGATACCTGCAAGCTCGCTCTTGTCGATAACTGAGCCGGGAAGCAGATAGCTGCTGCCGGGGTTGGTTATTCTTACCTTTCTCATCATCTGACGAACGATAACCTCGATGTGCTTGTCATTGATGTCAACACCCTGTAAACGGTAAGTCTTCTGAACTTCTGTGATAATGTAGTTCTGAACTGCTTCCTTACCCTTTACTTCAAGTACATCGTGGGGGTTTACGCTACCTTCTGTGAGGGAATCGCCGGCTGCGATGTATGCACCGTCTTCGACCTTGAGCTTGTAACCGAAGGGAATGGGATAGAAGTGCTCTTCACCATCTTCAGATGTGATTATAACGTGCTTTGTCTTCTTTATTTCATCAATTCTGCACTTACCGCTGTCCTTAGCCATAATAGCAACAAGCTTGGGACGGCGGGATTCGAAAAGTTCTTCTACACGGGGAAGACCCTGTGTGATATCCTCTGCGTTAGCGATACCACCTGTGTGGAAGGTTCTCATTGTAAGCTGTGTACCGGGTTCACCGATGGACTGTGCGGCAATGATACCAACTGCTTCGCCCATTGTGATTGTCTTACCTGTTGCAAGAGATGAACCATAGCACTTTGCACATACGCCCTGATGAGCCTGACAGGTAAGAACTGAACGAATCTTTACTGTCTGTGCGCCTGAATTTACAATCACCTTAGCATCAGAATCTGTGATAAGCTTTTCCTTTGAAACAAGAACATTACCATCGTTATCGCAGAAGTCTTCAGCGAGATATCTGCCGATAAGACGTTCTTCAAGAGATTCGATGAGTTCCTTGCCTTCACGGATTTCGTATATTTCGATACCATCTGTTGTACCGCAGTCTTCGGTACGGATAATTACTTCCTGAGATACGTCAACAAGACGTCTTGTAAGATAACCTGAGTCGGCTGTACGGAGAGCTGTATCCGCAAGACCCTTTCTCGCACCTCTTGAAGAAATGAAGTATTCGAGAATGTTAAGACCTTCACGGTAGTTAGCTCTGATAGGAATTTCGATTGTTTCACCTGATGTGTTTGCGATAAGACCACGCATACCTGCGAGCTGTCTTATCTGGTTTGTACTACCACGGGCACCTGAGTCCGCCATCATATAGATGGGGTTGTAATCATCAAGACCATCTGTAAGTGCCTTGGTTACATCACTTGTTGCCTTGTTCCATATTTCCAGTACCGCAGACTTTCTTTCCTGGTTGGAAATAAAACCGTTATCGTAATCGTCGTTGATTGAAAGAACTTCTTCGTCAGCCTTTGCAAGTATTCCCTTCTTTTCTTCAGGAATAACTGCGTCGCATACCGCAACGGTAATAGCCGCCTTTGTGGAATACTTGAAGCCGAGAGCCTTTACCTTATCAAGTACCTGTGCAGTCATGGGAGTGCCATGAACCTTGAGGCATCTGTCGATAATCTGACCCAGCTCCTTCTTTCTTACCTTGAAGCCGATTTCAAGATTGAACTTTGTTTCAGGGTTGTTTCTGTCTACAAAGCCTAAATCCTGAGGAATATGCTCATTGAAGATGATACGTCCGACTGTAGTTTCGATAAGAGCGGTTTCGGGGCGTTCTGCGCCTACATCCTTGGATACTCTTACCTTGATTTTTGAGTGGATAGTGATATCACCCTCGTTATATGCCATAATAGCTTCGTTGAAGTCACGGAATACCTTGCCTTCGCCCTTTTCGCCTGCCTTATCAATAGTAAGGTAGTATGAACCAAGTACCATGTCCTGTGTAGGAACTGTTACGGGGCGTCCGTCAGAGGGCTTTAACAGGTTCTTTGCAGCAAGCATAAGATTCTTTGCTTCGGACTGTGCTTCGTTGGAAAGAGGCAGATGCACCGCCATCTGGTCACCGTCGAAGTCGGCGTTGAACGCTGTACATACGAGAGGGTGAAGCTTGATAGCACGTCCCTCAACAAGTACGGGTGAGAATGCCTGGATACCGAGTCTGTGAAGTGTAGGAGCACGGTTTAAAAGAACTGCGTGATCCTTGATAACTTCTTCAAGGATATCCCATACAACGGGGTCCTTAGCCTGCTCGATCATCTTTCTTGCATTCTTGATATTGTTTGCTACATTTCTTTCAACAAGTACCTTCATTACAAAGGGCTTGAAAAGCTCGATTGCCATTTCCTTGGGAAGACCGCACTGGTCCATCTTGAGATCAGGACCTACTACGATAACGGAACGACCTGAGTAGTCAACACGCTTACCGAGAAGGTTCTGACGGAAACGACCCTGCTTACCTTTAAGCATATCGGAAAGAGACTTTAAAGGACGGTTTGAAGGTCCTGTTACCGCTCTGCCGTGTCTGCCGTTATCGATAAGGGCGTCAACAGCTTCCTGTAACATTCTCTTTTCGTTTCTTACAATGATTTCAGGTGCGTGAAGCTCCTTCATCTTCATAAGACGGTTGTTTCTGTTTATAACTCTACGATAAAGATCGTTTAAGTCGGATGTTGCAAAACGACCGCCGTCCAGCATTACCATAGGACGGATATCCGGGGGGATTACGGGGATTGCATTGAGAATCATCCATTCGGGACGGTTACCGCTCTGTCTGAATGCTTCTACAACATCAAGTCTTTTTAAGAGCTTTACACGCTTCTGACCCTGCTGTGTTTCCTGAAGCTCTGCCTTGAGTTCTTCGGAAAGCTTGTCAAGATCGATTTCAGCGAGCATTTCCTGAATAGCTTCAGCACCCATTTCTGCTCTGAAGTCATCCTCATAACGCTCTCTCATATCAGCGTATTCCTTTTCTGTAAGGAGCTGACCCTTTATAAGACTTGTATCGCCGGGATCTACTACTATATACTTAGTGAAGTATAAAACTTCTTCAAGTCTTTTGGGTGATATATCCAGCATCTGACCGATACGGCTGGGAGTACCCTTGAAATACCAGATGTGTGAAACGGGAGCAGCAAGCTCAATATGGCCCATACGCTCTCTTCTTACCTTGTTGCGTGTTACTTCAACGCCGCAACGTTCACATATCTTACCCTTGAAGCGGATTCTCTTATACTTACCACAGGAACATTCCCAGTCCTTCTGGGGTCCGAATATCTTTTCGCAGAACAGACCGCCCTTTTCAGGCTTCTGAGTACGATAGTTGATAGTTTCGGGGCGTTCTACGACACCATAGCTCCATTCACGGATCTTGTCGGGTGACGCAAGACCGATCATCATTGAATCAAAAGTATTAAATGCCAATTTACAGACCTCTATTCTTTATAAATTTGTAGTTTCTTATTATCTTAAACTAACCGGGCTTTGCACAAGTTACGATTATTCATCGTAATCGTCTGCATCGCTGTCATCGTCAAAGCCGCCGAAAATATCATCATCGTCGTCCTTGCCTGCATAGAATTCGCTGTCCTCGTCGATATCCTGTGTGATGAATGAGTCATCCATGGATTCTTCATCGGCAACATAATCAAATGTGTCATCGCCTGAAATTGCGCCAACCTCATCGTCATCGTCAAATGTCTGCTTGAGGTCGATCTCGTTCTTTTCTTCATCAAGAACCTTGATATCAAGACCAAGTGACTGAAGTTCCTTGATAAGAACCTTGAAGCTCTCGGGAACGCCTGCCTTAGGAACGGGTTCGCCCTTAACGATTGCCTCGTAAGTCTTTACACGTCCGACAATATCGTCTGACTTGACTGTAAGGATTTCCTGAAGTGTATAAGCTGCACCGTAAGCTTCGAGCGCCCAAACTTCCATTTCACCGAAACGCTGACCGCCGAACTGTGCCTTACCACCGAGAGGCTGCTGTGTTACCAGTGAGTAAGGACCTGTTGAACGTGCGTGAATCTTATCGTCTACAAGGTGGTGAAGCTTGAGATAGTACATATAACCAACTGTTACAGGGCTATCAAACTTTTCACCTGTTCTACCGTCGATAAGAACAGTCTTTGCGTCGGGATTCATAGGAATTCTTGAGAAGTCGATCTTCGCTGTATCCTTGTCCTTGTAGTTTGCTCTTTCCGCCTCAGCCTTTGCAAAGCAGTCACGGATATCAGATTCGTGAGCACCATCGAATACAGGAGTCATTATATGCCAGTCAAGAGCCTTACAAGCGAAGCCTAAGTGTACTTCGAGCACCTGACCGATGTTCATACGTGAAGGTACGCCCAGAGGGTTAAGAACGATATCCAGAGGTGTACCATCGGGTAAGTAGGGCATATCCTCCTGCTTTAAGATACGGGAAACGACACCCTTGTTACCGTGACGACCCGCCATCTTATCGCCGACTGAAATCTTTCTCTTCTGTGCGATATAGCATCTTACTACCATATTTACACCGGGAGAAAGTTCTGTGCAGTTCTGTCTTGTAAATACCTTTACGTCTACGATTATACCGCTTTCGCCGTGGGGAACACGCAGAGAGTTATCTCTTACCTCTCTTGCCTTTTCGCCGAAAATAGCACGCAGGAGTCTTTCTTCTGCGGTAAGCTCTGTTTCTCCCTTGGGAGTAACCTTACCTACAAGAATATCGCCTGAGTGAACCTCAGCACCGATACGGATAATACCTCTGTCGTCAAGATCCTTCAGCGCATCCTCACCGAGGTTGGGGATATCTCTTGTGATCTCTTCGGGTCCGAGCTTGGTATCACGGCATTCGAGTTCGTATTCTTCTATATGGATTGATGTGAATACATCATTATAAACAAGCTTTTCGTTAATGAGTACAGCGTCTTCGTAGTTGTAGCCTTCCCATGTCATAAAGCCGATAAGAGCATTCTTACCGAGTGAGATTTCACCCTGGCTTGTAGCAGGACCATCAGCAAGTACGTCGCCCTTCTTTACTGACATACCCTTTGCAACAGCAGGCTTCTGGTTTACACAGGTACCCTGGTTGGAACGCTTGAACTTGATGAGCTTGTAGGGATGCTCCTGTCCGTAATCGTCGGTTACAACGATTTCGTCGGCGCTTACCTTGGAAACTACACCATCCTGCTTTGCAATTACTACAGCGCCTGAGTCAACAGCCGCCTTGTATTCCATACCTGTACCTACCATAGGGTTCTGAGTTACCATCAGAGGCACCGCCTGACGCTGCATGTTCGCACCCATAAGAGCACGGTTTGCGTCGTCATTTTCAAGGAAGGGAATCATAGCTGTAGCTACGGATACTACCATCTTAGGTGAAATATCCATATAGTCAACTCTGTCACGCTCTACTTCGAGAATTTCTTCACGATAACGTGCGTTAACACGCTTTCTGGCAAATCTGCCCTGCTCGTCGAGAGGCTCGTTGGCCTGGGCTACAACGTAGTTATCCTCTACGTCTGCTGTCATATATACAACTTCATCAAGGACTACGCCTGTTTCCTTGTCTACTCTGCGATAAGGAGCTTCGATAAAGCCGTACTTGTTGATCTTTGCAAAGGATGCAAGATAAGAGATAAGACCGATGTTAGGACCTTCAGGAGTTTCGATAGGACACATTCTGCCGTAGTGTGAATAGTGTACGTCACGAACCTCGAAGCCTGCACGATCACGGGAAAGACCGCCGGGACCGAGGGCAGAAAGTCTTCTCTTATGTGTAAGCTCTGCAAGAGGGTTGTTCTGATCCATGAACTGTGACAGAGGAGAAGAACCGAAGAATTCTCTGATTGCTGCCACAACAGGACGGATATTTATAAGAGAGTTGGGAGAGATTGTATCGGATTCCTGAGCCTGAAGACCCATTCTTTCACGGATAACTCTTTCCATTCTCGCAAAACCGATTCTGAACTGGTTCTGAAGAAGTTCGCCTACAGAACGGATACGTCTGTTACCTAAGTGGTCGATATCGTCAACTGTACCAACGCCTTCGCAAAGGTTGATAAAGTAGCTTACCGTTGCAAAGATATCATCAAGTGTGATGTGCTTGGGAACAAGTCTTTCAGCATTTTCTCTGATAGCGTCTGTAAGAGCCTCTTCATCATTGCCGCACTTTTCAAGGATTTCAGCAAGCACCTTGAAGGAAACCTTTTCGTTTACGCCGAGAGACTCTGCGTCGATAGAAGCAGGGATATAGCCTGCAATATCAACCATACCGTTACCGAGTACCTTTACTTCCTTACCTTCGGAGGAAAGTACAACACACTCCATAACGCCTGCCTGCTCGATAGCCTCAGCCTTTTCAAAAGTGATGAATTCGCCTTCGTCAGCAAGAATTTCACCTGTAAGAGGGCTTACGATGGGGTTAACTGTCTTGAAGCCTGCAATTCTTGATGCAACGCCTAACTTCTTATTGTATTTATAACGACCGAATCTTGCTAAATCGTATCTCTTTGCATCAAAGAAGAGTGCGTCGAGGTGATTCTGTGCAGATTCTACCGTAGGAGGCTCGCCGGGTCTTAACTTTCTGTAAACCTCAAGTAAAGCCTCTTCTGTATTCTTTGTTGTGTCCTTCTCGGTTATTGTCTGTACGATACGGGGATCTTCGCCGAATAAATCGATAAGATCGTCGTCTGTATTGACGCCGAGAGCACGGATAAGAGTGGTTGCGGGAATCTTTCTGTTCTTGTCGATACGAACATAGAAAACATCGTTGGGATCCATTTCGTATTCAAGCCATGCACCACGGTTAGGAATAACTGTGGACTTGAACAGCTTCTTACCTGTCTTGTCGTAATCAAAATCGTAATATACACCGGGAGAACGAACGAGCTGAGATACAATTACACGCTCTGCACCATTGATAACGAAGGTACCGCTATCGGTCATCAGAGGGAAATCACCCATAAATATCTCGTTTTCCATAACCTCGCCTGTTTCGGTGTTGCGAAGCTGTGCCTTTACTCTTAAAGGTGCCGCATAGGTTACGTCTCTTTCCTTACATTCTTCAATCGTGTACTTGGGGTTTTCGTCGATTCTGTAATCAACAAAGGTCAGTACAAGCTTGCCGTTGGCGTCGGTAATAGAAGAAATATCCTTGAATACTTCCTTGATACCTTCGTCCAGAAACCACTGATATGAGTCCTTCTGAATCTCGATTAAGTTAGGCATTTCTCTGACTTCATCGATGTGTGAAAAGCTCATACGGGTATTTCTACCAAGATTTACCTTCTTGACATTCACCATTGGTTTTACCACTCCTTAAAAATTTAAATCATAAAAATCCGCTGGATTTTGCCTTGGATTTCGCAGTATAATCGGGTTTATAAGCCCTCTGTACTGCAAGGAAAAAAGCTCTCCGGATACGCATAAACGCATATCAATCCATTATGATACATTATAATATAATACCACAGTTTTCCTTGATAGTCAATAGTAAAAAAGCTAAAAATTAACGATTTATAGGGCGGATTCGACAGGATTTATTAAACATTATGACGAAATGACGAATTTTATATATTTATTTTATATATGTATATGCATTTTGGGAATAATAAAATATCAGCTAAAAAAGGAAAAAATAATACCGCACTCTGTGCAATTATTGCACGGAAATATTATGCAAAATCACGATTTGAAATTTTTTTAAAAATCCGTCTAACAAAACCGTTGCCAATTACGTTGTATATTGTGAAGAGCAATCTTCACAGCATCCCGAAAGCGGTCAACCCTTCTTTTTCCTGATAACCTTCCTCTGATATTTTTCTGCACGGAGCATTTTCGAAACCACGTAATAGCTCTCTGTAATATTCGTCAGACCAGACCAGAATCAGTATTTCACCTCTTCGGGCAGAAAAAGACCGCTTTTGTGGGATGCGAATTACAAACCGATAAACGTAAGCCTTCTGTTGACATGCCGCAGGAAAAAGTGTACAATATAAGCGATGGCTGTATAACCGATCCACATTTCGCTATTTCATATTAAATTTTAGCGGAGGAAATTTAACATGAACAACAAAGCAATAAAAACAGCATTACTGTATTCAATCTATCAAATCATTTTTTGGGTGATTTATATGATTATGTGTAAAATAATAAATTCAGAAACACACAAACTGTTTTTACCAATATTTACGACAGCTTTGTTTATAGCTTTAGTCTGTATTACAAAACCAACTGCCAGCTCTGCATTATGTATGGTATTAACTCAATTCTTATTATATTTACTGATAATATGTCACCCTAATATAAATGGATACATAGTAACATTCCGTGTATCTGTAGGAATTGGTAATGTACATAATTCTAATATTTATTTAGATGGGTTAATAAGTGTAATTTTTAAACTTATTTGCGAAAGCATTGTCTTTGGGATGTGTGCAATTGCTTTCGCTGTGATAAATCGTATCAAAAAAGGTAAAAACATAAAGAAGTAAGCACTTGATTGAAAACAAAGCTATATCAACACCTCCCCACCCTGAACCCCAAACTACTCTTCACACCGTCTCCCGATACGTTCTACCGTATCGGACAAAACGAATAGTCTGCCTACAGAACCAAAGGAGAAATCACTATGACACAAAGTCAATCTGAAAAATTTATCTCTATTTTGATACATATGAAAAAACACCCTGAGATGCTTATAGATAAACCTTGCATGAGTTATCTGGATGCTTTTCAGTTGGGGTTTGTTATGGGTTGTAACAGCAGTGATGCTGTGCCTGCAAAAGAAAGATCTGAGTTCGACCTTTTTGTTAAATCACTATGCGAAAAATATTCCATCAATAGCCCGTGGTATAATTCTTTGATAGAATATTGCAATTCAGACGAAAAGGCTTACGAGTTGTTCATGAATGAGTTTGAGCTGTTTTTAAGCGACAGAGAAAAGTATATAAACAACTGCCTCTGAAGAGTGCGGCTACCATTTACCACAAAAAACCTCCCGATTTTTTCGGGAGGTTTACTTTTTATATTCCGTTATTCTTCCAGCACTACCTTTGTAGTACCTCTTAATATCGGCGGATAGCTGAGCAGTAATTCGCCTGAAGTGTAAAAGGTTATCTTACGTCCTCTTACAAATTTATCAGGCGTTACCGCTTCGCCCTTTGAATCTACAAGCTCCATATCGGAGTTAAGTCCCATTGTAAGCTGATCGTCGGAGAAATCCTCCTTGCTGACCTTTACAAGTATGCTGTAATTTCCTTCATACTCGGAAAGCTCTATTACTTCGCCTTTGTATTCCTTTATTTCAGGCTTCTGCTCACAAGCTGTCACAAGTGAAATTACAAACGCAAGGGATAACACAAGGATGCAGGAAATAAGCTTTTTCATTTTACTGAATCCTTTCTCCGTTTACGCCTTCTTTATAACAGTTCCCTGTCTTGTTTCTTCAACCGTGTAGCCCATTGCTACTATCTTGTCACGAAGCTCGTCGGCAAGAGCGAAATTCTTATCTTTTCTTGCCTGCTTTCTTTCCTCTGCAAGAGCAAGGATTTCCGCAGGTAACTCTTCCGCTTCGGTTTCCTGCTTTGTAGCGCTGTTCTTTGCTGTTTCAAGAAGGGAGAGAGAAAGCACCTTGTCAAAGTCATCGATAAGAGCAAGCTTTGTAGCAGGTGTTGTATCTGCCTTTAATACGTCGTAAAGGGCTGTAATACCGAGAGATGTATTTATATCGTTATCCATTGCAGTTACAAAGCCGGCTTTAAGCTCGTCAAACTTTGCCTTGTCAACCTCTCCCTGAGGCTGTGACTGTAATGCGGCAATCTTTGCGATGAGCTTATTGAAGGCTACTGCGGCATTGTCGAGGTTTTCGTAGGTGAATACAAGAGATTTTCTGTAGTGGGACTGCAGGCAGAAGAATCTGTAAACAAGGGGATTATAGCCCTTGCTTTCAAGCAGGGATACAGTTAAAAACTCACCGCTGGACTTACTCATTTTGCCGCTGTTTGTATTGAGGTGCAGTACGTGGAACCAGTAATTGCACCACTTATGACCGATATACGCTTCGCTCTGGGCGATTTCGTTTGTGTGGTGAGGGAAGGCGTTATCGATACCACCGCAATGGATATCAAGATATTCGCCTAAGTGCTTCATACTGATGCAGCTGCATTCGATATGCCAGCCGGGGTAACCGATACCCCAGGGGCTATCCCATTTAAGCTCCTGATCGTCAAACTTTGACTTTGTAAACCAGAGAACAAAGTCAGCCTTGTTTCGCTTGTTTTCGTCTTCTTCAACGCCTTCACGGACGCCTACTGCCAGGTCCTCTTCCTTGAAATCATTGAATACATAATATTTTTCAAGCTTTGAAGTATCGAAATAGATATTTCCACCTGCTTCATAAGCAAAGTCCTTTTCGATAAGGGACTCTATAACCTTTATAAAGTCGTCGATACAACCCGTTGCAGGCTCTACCACGTCGGGAGTTTTGATATTGAGTTTTTTGCAGTCAGCAAAGAAGGCGTCTGTATAGAACTTTGCAATCTCCATAACCGTCTTATGCTCACGCTTTGCGCCCTTAAGCATCTTATCGTCGCCTGTATCGCCGTCGCTGGTCAGGTGTCCTACGTCTGTGATATTCATAACACGCTTTACGTCAAGTCCTGTATAGCGCATATACTTTTCAAGAACGTCTTCCATAATATAGCTGCGGAGGTTACCGATATGTGCATAGTGATATACGGTAGGACCGCAGGTGTACATATTCACCTTGCCCTCTACATTGGGGATGAACTCTTCCTTTTTTCTTGTGAGTGTGTTGTAGATATACATTGTGTTCTTTCCTTTCTGTCAGTCGTTTTTATCTTGATTTTGTTTTTTCAGCTCGTCAACCTGTGCCTGAAGCTTTTCGATTTTGCCAAGCATACTGCAAAGCGCCTGGGATACAGGGTCAGGGATGTGAATCTGGTCGAGGT
The DNA here is from genome assembly GCA_017942025.1 of Ruminiclostridium sp. GTDB lineage: Bacteria > Bacillota > Clostridia > Oscillospirales > Ruminococcaceae > Ruminiclostridium_E. The sequence continues at coordinate 12,567 of JAGAVH010000066.1, forward strand.
CGTAGTTTTCCACCTTCTGACCATCTCTTTTCACTATTCTTGCCGGAACGCCCACCGCTGTGCAGTTCGGCGGCACCTCGCTGAGCACCACCGCATTGGCGGCAATCTTGGAGTTGTCTCCCACCTTAAAGGGACCTAAAACTCTTGCTCCTGAACCTACCATTACGTTGTTGCCGAGGGTAGGATGGCGTTTGCCTGTGTCCTTACCCGTACCGCCCAGAGTAACACCTTGGTAGATAGTGCAGTTATCACCTATCTCGGTGGTTTCGCCTATAACTACTCCGCTTCCGTGGTCGATAAAAAGTCCCTTGCCTATGGTAGCACCGGGATGGATCTCAATACCCGTCTTGTGTAAAGCTCGCTGGGAAATCCATCTTGCTATGAAATAATGCTTTTTTAAATACCATTTATGAGCTCTGCGATAGGCTCTTACCGCCTTGAAGCTCGGGTAGAGGAATAACACCTCTAAATCGCTCTTTACCGCAGGGTCACGTTCTCTTACCGATTTGATGTCTGCTTTTATAGTATCAAACATAAAATTCCCCTTAAAATAAAAATAAGCCATCGTCAAAAAGACGAAGGCGACAAAATCACGGTTCCACTTCGATTTGAAATTTCCTGAAAAGAAATTTCCTCATTACACCTTAACGCGGATAAACGGACAGAGATACTTTATTCCCCCTGTCAGCCTGACAATGCATACAGCCGCACTTCAACGGATATTATCTGCCGATTTCCACCCTCACGGCTCTCTGTAAGAATTTTTTCCGCATACTCTTGCTGTATATGGCTTTTCTTATATCATAGAATAAGTTTATCATAAAGAACACCTTATGTCAAGTGGAAATATTGACAAATTGGTGGGATGATGTTATTATATCTGTATATGTAATAAATGCAAGGAAGGTGAGCCGTATGTCAAAACGAATTCCTACAAGAAGAGAGCTTCGTGAAATGGAAAGAAAAGAACAGCAGAAAAAGCTTGACCGCACCATCGCCCGCAACTGGGTAATCTGCATCGGCTCTCTTGCCATTATTGTTGCCGCTATGTTTTTAACGAAATAATCACATAATGCATACAACTTTGGCAGAGCGGCCTTTTTTATATCCACACAAAAACCTTCAATAAACGATATCGTTCAAACGGCGATATTATAGCTCAGTTATATGCCGGTATCGGCATACACAGGTAAGACAAATTATTCCGCAAACCGGAAATTCTGCAAATTAAGGAGACAATGTAAAATGATATTACAAAAGTTATTATTTCCCGACTGTAATATTTGCTCCTGTAAAGGAATGTACTACAAAGGAACAGATATAACAATCGTTGCAGAAGAAGAATATTGCAATATTCCCTGTGGCAAGGAGCTTGAGGCATTTACCTACTTCAACAGCTTATCTATAGAAAAATGGACAAAATACACAGTCCTTGACAACCTGAATTTAAAACTTGAATTAAAGGGCGAATTTGTAATCAGTGTGCATCAGGCATATAAGATGCACAATTATATAAAGGATTCCGTTGTAGCCGAGAAATATGTAAACATCGACGAAAAGGCGTCCTTCAGCATATCTGTTCCGCTGAAGGAAAAAAGAGGTCTTTTCTATTTCACCGTAAAGGCTGTCAGCAGTACAGGATATTTCTTCGGTGGTGCCTATGAAACCGAAATTGACGAAGCATCTCTGCCCGATGTCAGGATAGCTGTCGGTATATGCACCTACAGAAGAGAAGAATATATAAGAAACAATATGGATATTCTCAGTAAGGCTATCCTTGAAAACTCCAAAAGTCCTATGCACGGAAAGCTTGAAGTATTTATCAGCGATAACAGCAAGACTCTCGGAACAGGTCTTGATACAGAATATATCCATGTATTTCCCAACAGGAATCTTGGCGGAGCAGGCGGCTTTACCCGCTCTATGATAGAAGCAAAAAAAGCAAGCCGGGAAAAGCATTTTACACATATTCTTATGATGGATGACGATGTGCGCCTTAATCCCGACTCACTTTTACGCACATACGCAATGCTCAGATTACTTAAATCTGAATATTGTGACGCTTTTATAGGCGGACATATGCTGAAGCTCGATTTTCCTTCTATTCAAAGCGAGGCGGCGGATTACTGGGATACAGCTTCACATCATCCTGTCAAGCAAAATTATGATCTTACATTACCGGATTTGCTCATACAGAATGAAATCGAAGACAGCATAAACTACCTTAGCTGGTGGTACTGCTGTATGCCTATAGATGTAATCAGCGACAATAATCTCCCTCTGCCTGTCTTTATAAAAAGGGATGATATCGAATACGGGCTGAGGAACGGCAAAACCTTCATCATTCTCAACGGTATCTGTGTATGGCATGAACCCTTTGAATACAAAAGTGCATCTTATCTGGAATACTATTATTTCAGAAACACGTGTATAATGAATTCACAGCACAGACCTGATTTTACAGCAAAACAACTGATAAGCGAAGTAAAGAAAAGAGTGCTGAAGCTGGCATTCACCTATCGGTTTAAGGATGCAGAGCTGAGCCTTCTCGGCGTTCAGCATTATTTAAAAGGCATCGACTGGCTGAAGGCTCAGGACGCAGAAAAGCTGAACAGCGAAATTATGAAGCTCGGATATAAAAAATTACCTTTAAACGAGCTTGATTATGTATTCAGCCGTGACACTTACGAAAAGTATCTGACTCCTCCCAAAATGAGCCGTAAACAGAAGCTGATACGTAAATGTATGCTTAACGGGTGGCTCCTCCCTGCAAACAGAAGCATAATTGTTCCTGCACACGACCCGTCTGTTTATCATTTTTACCGTGCAGGCAAGGTGCTAAACTACGAAGAAGCATCAAATACAGGCTTTATCACTACCCGTGACAAGACTGCCATGAAGCGCATCAGAAAGATGCTGAAAAAGACGATAAAGCTTATAAAGAAAAAATACAAACGGGTAACAACAGAATACCGCGACAGATACGATGAGCTTATCAACATCCGTTTCTGGAATGATTATCTGTTCAATACGGGTGAGGCAGAGCGTATTCAGTCAGTTCTCACGGACAGCAAAAGACCAAAAAACACAAAGGCACAGAAAAAAGAACTTTTTGTAGCGCGAATTCTGAGATTTGTTCAGGGCTGTCTTTTCTTCCTGCCTGTAAAGAAAAAACGTGTAATGGTATATGTCCACGACCGCAAGGGCTTTACCTGCAATCCGAAATATGTGGTAAAGAAGCTGGTCGAATTATATGGCGACAAGCTGGAGATAATCTGGGCTACAATGCACCCTGAAACCTGTCAGGAAGTAAAGGAGCTTGGAATAAAAGTAATAAAGAACAACACCCTGGAGCAGTTCAGATTATATTTAAGAACAAGATTTTTTATTACAAATGACGCTTTCCCGTCCTGGGCTATGCATCGTCCTATGCAGAAATGGATGAACACCTGGCATGCAGGTATGAACTATAAGCATATCGGTTATGACTATCTTGCACCAATGAGCCGCATTGCCGCAAAGCTTTTCCGTATGACAAACAAGCAACCTGACTTTTATCTTTCAGGCAGCGGTTTCTTTACAGAGGACACCTCCAAATCTTTCAGGCTCAACAAAAAAGTGTTTCTCAAAACAGGTGTTGCAAGAAACGATATATTCTTTGAGAATCCTGCACCTGTTGATAAGAAGGTACGTGAATTCTACGGCATAGACGCGGATAAAAAGCTAGCGATTTTCGCTCCTACCTTCAGAAGAGGTATGAAGTCAGATACCTACGGTATGGATTTTGAGCAGGTGAAAAAATCTCTTGAAAAGCGCTTTGGCGGTGAATGGCTGATACTTTTCAGAAATCACAACTTTGTAAAGAGCAAGCAGAAATATGCAAGTGTTCTGGATGTTTCCGCATATCACGATATGCAGGAGCTTCTGGTGGCGGCTGATGTGCTGATAAGCGACTATTCCTCCTGTCTTTACGACTTCTGTATGACAGAAAAGCCTTCATTTGTTTATGCCACCGATCTTGACAACTATATGAACAATGACAGGTCCTTTGCATATGATTTTGCAAAATGGCCCTTCCCTGTTGCAACCTCAAACGAAGAGCTTCTTGAAAGAATCAAGAACTTTGATGAAGCTGACTTTAAAGCAAAGGTCAAGGCACACCTCAGGGATGCAGAAGCCTACGACAATGGCACAGCTTCTGAGCAGGCGGCAAAGCTTATAGCAAAGTATTGTCTGTAATGTAACATGTGACAATCAAATGCGCCCCGTGAAGAATATCTTCACGGGGCTTTTTGTTTCCGCAACAGAAATATTACAGATACCCTCTCATATCATCCGCCAATTTTTCCTCTATACCGATAAGCGCCTTGGTAAGATTCTTGGAATCCTCATCAGCCGCTTTATACTGATTAAGGTATTTAGAGAGAGATTTTATTCCCATATTGCATCCGTCGGTGATAAGGTCTGCAACCGTGCTGTCAGACGGGTCAGCCATAAGCTTTGCATTTGTCTTGATATAGGACATACCCTTTATCATCATGGGTGGGTCCTTTCCTTTATCGTGGAAGCTGTCAAGCCTGCCTCTGAGCTTCTTGTCAAGTCCGTTGTGAGCAGTTTTGCTTATAAGCAGACTTTCACGTAAACTCTTGTCCTTTGCATAATCAAGTACGTCGTTTATAGCTGATACGCCCATCTGTATTCCTGCGTCACATTCTCTTAAAAGCTTTATGGTGTCCTGTTCGATCATTATATTTCCTTCTTTCCTTTGATTTGAATTTAGTATGAGGATTTAATTTTAAGATTATACGCTAAAATTCGTCTTTCATCTACAAATTAATTGACAAATCGACAAATAGAAGTTATAATTTTACTATATATTACTGTTTTAAAACTACATACGGAGGGAATTATGAATTTTCTTGAAGAAAGAATTTTAAAGGACGGCATTGTAAAAGAAGGTAACGTACTTAAAGTTGACAGCTTTTTAAACCATCAAATGGATATTGAACTGCTTGATAAGATAGGCGAGGAATTTCACCGTCGCTTTAAAGATAAAAAAATCACAAAGGTATTGACTATAGAAGCATCGGGCATAGCTATCGCCTGCTTTGCGGCAAGATATTTCGGCGTTCCCGTGGTATTTGCAAAAAAATCAAAGAGTGTAAATATCGATGGCGATATGTATGTAGCTGAAATAGAATCCTTTACTCACAACTGCAAAAATCAGGTTATCGTATCTCAGAAATTTTTAGGGACTGACGATCACATCCTTATAATAGATGATTTTCTTGCCAACGGATGTGCGTTGCAGGGGCTTATTTCCATCAGTGAAAACGCCGGTGCAACCATTGAGGGTATAGGAATTGTAATTGAAAAGGGCTTCCAGATAGGCGGAAAGGTGATAAGAAATCTTGGCTATCATCTTGAATCACTGGCAATAGTTGAGGATATGGATGCCGCAACTGCTACGGTTACGTTCAGAAACCAGGGAGAAAACGCGTGATGGGAAAGATAAAAGAAAATTTCACAAAGTTTAAAAACGAAAAAAGTTCCATAGATAACATCTATAATCTTAACGGGAAAGTACCTCTGCTGAAATCTATCCCTTACGGATTACAGCACATTCTTGCAATGTTTGTTGCAAATATCACCCCTGTAATCATCGTATCGGGTGCTTGCGGACTAAGTAGTGCAGATACGGCAAGACTTATTCAGACTGCTATGATAATAGCCGGTATCGGCTCACTCATTCAGATGTTCCCAATATTCAGAATAGGCTCTAAAATGCCAATTGTAATGGGTATCAGCTTTACCTTTGTATCAACCCTCTGTGTTATAGGTTCGGGTGACTTCGGTTACGAAAAAATGCTCGGTGCAATCATAGTCGGTGGTATTTTCGAGGGAACCTTAGGTTTATTTGCAAAGTACTGGCGTAAGATAATTTCACCTGTAGTTGCCGCCTGTGTTGTAACCGCTATCGGATTTTCATTGTTTTCTGTCGGTGCAAATTCCTTTGGTGGCGGTAATGGAGCTGCGGATTTCGGCTCCTGGCAGAACTGGTTACTGGGCGGCGTAACTCTTATCACCTGTATTCTTGTCAACATTTTCGCTAAAGGACATTTAAAACAGTTATCTGTTTTATTCGGACTTATCGTAGGCTACATAGTCGCAATCTGCCTTGGCAAGGTGGACTTCTCACAGCTTTCAGAAGTCGGCATCGTTTCCGCTCCCGCAATATTACCTGTTATGCCGCAATTTGATATTGGCGCTATAATTTCCGTTGCGGTGATATTCCTTGTTTCTGCAACAGAAACCATTGGCGATACCTCAGCTCTTGCAGGTGCGGCACTTGACAGAGAGCCTACCGACAAAGAAATTTCAGGCTCTCTTGCCTGTGACGGCTTTATAAGTGCGATATCGGGACTTTTCGGCTGTATGCCTATAACCTCTTTCAGTCAGAATATCGGTCTTGTGGCAATGACTAAGGTGGTAAATCGCTTTACCATTGCAACGGGAGCAGTTGTAATGATAATCGCAGGCTTTTTCCCCATTATCGGTGCAGTGCTTGCAACTCTTCCCGAGGCGGTACTGGGAGGATGCACTATAATGATGTTCGGTTCTATAGTTGTAAGCGGTATTCAGATGCTGACAAAGTGCGGTTTCTCCGAAAGAAATATCACCATCGCATCACTTTCACTCAGCGTAGGTGTAGGTTTTACACTTGTGCCGGACATATTCAAAAATTTCCCTGACATAGTTCAGTCGATATTTGCACAGAACTGCGTTGCAGTAGTATTCGTACTTGCGATAGTACTTAATCTTGTTTTGCCCAAGGAGAAGAAAAAGTAAATATTTGATCCCCTCTCGTTATGAGAGGGGATTTTGTTGAAAAATATCTAATAAAACGGTTTTATTATTTTCTGTACCTAACTTTCAGATTTACTATCATATAATAAAATCCGACAACAGCACAGAAATATGAGAAAACCCCAAGCAGTAAAAAGCCGTTTCTTTCCGTTTCGAGCTTGTCTGTTGCTTTGTCATACTGAAGAAAAACCCTGTCTTTGGTCGCTATTTCAAGTAAGGTGTTACTGTCAGGATGAATGAGAAGTGAAACCTCCGTACTATTCTGTAGCAAGGATAAATTCCTGCTAAGCTCATCGGTTGCGCAAACACCGTCTATACAATAGCTTTTTCCATCAGAACAGTTTACTTTGATTTCCTTTATATCCAAAGGTCTTTCAGAGCTATGGATTACGTCGCAGGAGGTTATTTTCGTCTTTAAAGATATACAATCTTCGCGGGTTATGCTTTTATTCCAGAATTGCATACCAAAGGTAAAAACTGTACCGAGAATAAGACCGGCTATAAGTAAGAATAATGAAGACTGCATAGAAACGGATTTATTGTGGTTTTTCATTCTATCGCCTCTATCACAATTTTATTGTAGCATGAAACCATTCGTGTTTCAAGTGAAATATTCGGCTTACGCCGAATGTGAAATAATTCACCTTGTGAATTGTGAAATATCTTACTCCGCTAGCGCTCCGTAAAATGTGAAATAAAATTTGCCCATATTCGCTTTAGCGAATATTTCATGTTTGCGAAGCAAATATTTCATAGCAAAGCTATTTCACTTGCCCGTAAGGGCAAATTTCATTGAAAAGATTCCGCACTTGTCTAAGACAAATGCGGAATCTTTTCTGCGAAAAAGCGACCAAAAGGTGCGTAAAGTGGGGTAAGAACGACTAAAAGTACACCAAGTGTGATGCTCGTCAAACCTGTTACTGTTTGTCAAGCCTTTTTCTGAAAAAAATAAAATATTTTTCGGCAAATAAAATGGCATAACAACAAAGCCGAAAAACAATGGTTTTTTCAGCTTGTAAGGATATAAGTAAGAATTTGTGCAATCAGCA
>JAGAVH010000067.1 GCA_017942025.1 Ruminiclostridium sp.
AGAAGCAAAGTTTATGCTTGTAAACGGCAAATTTGAAATATCAGATATGCCTACAGGTAAGTACAAAGTAACAGAGTATAACAATGCTCCCGGTTACAGTCCTGCAACACAGAGCGTTACAATCGAAGTTAAAAAGAATGAAACTGCTACAGCTTCATTCACAAATGACAGAGATACAGGCACGGCTCATATTGAAAAGGAGTGGACTGCTCCCGTAAATCCTACTGCAGAAGAAATCACAGAGCTTGAAAAGTCTGTTTACTTTACAGTAACCGACGTTGATGGTAACTACCTGAAGGTTAGTGGTAACAACGGCACATATACCTACATCGGCACACAGACTGCAGAAGCAAAGTTTATGCTTGTAAACGGCAAATTTGAAATATCAGATATGCCTACAGGTAAGTACAAAGTAACAGAGTATAACAATGCTCCCGGTTACAGTCCTGCAACACAGAGCGTTACAATCGAAGTCAAGAAAGATGAAACTGCAAAGGCAGAGTTCACAAATGACAGAGATACCGGCACGGCTCAGATTGAAAAGGAGTGGACAGCTCCTGATTTGCTTGAAATAAGTGATAAGGTTGAACTTGAAAAGGATATTTACTTTACTGTTGTAAATAAGGATGGTAATTATCTGAAGGTAAGTGGTGAAAACGGCTCTTACACTTACATTGGCGTTCAGGAAGAAGAAACAAAGTTTATGCTTCTTGGCGGTAGGTTTAAAATATCTAATATGCCCACTGGTGAGTACAAAGTAACAGAGTATAACAATGCTCCCGGTTACAGTCCTGCTACACAGAGCGTTACAATCGAAGTCAAGAAGGATGAAACTGCTACAGCTTCATTTATAAATGACAGAGATACAGGCGATGGCGAAATAATCAAGACCTGGGTATCTGCTACAGAACTTACAGCTGAAGAAAAGGCAGAACTTGAAAGCAAGGTGTTCTTTACAATTACCGATGCAGATGGTAACTATCTGAAGGTGAGCGATGTAATAAACGATAAATACATATACATCGGTGTTCAGGCTGAAGAAGTGTTCTTCAAACTGAATAATAGTAAAATCGCAATTACAAACTTACCTACAGGAAAGTATGTAATTACAGAGATAAACGAAGCTGAAGGCTATTTACCTAAGACACAGAGTGTCGAAATCGAAGTTAAGAAAGATGAAACGTCGATTGCTAATTTTATCAACGAAATCATTTTAGGTAACATTACCTTAAATAAAGTAGATGCAGAAAATAAGGACGTTTATCTTCCTGGTGCTGTATATATGGTTTATCTTGATGTCAACAAGAATGGCACTTATGAAGCTGAAATTGACACAGAATATAAAACGCTTACAGATAATAACGGCGTTTATTCTCTTTTAGATATCCCTTATGGTCAATATCTTGTAAAGGAAATTGAAGCTCCTGAAGGATATCTCATTGACGAAAATTACTATCCTGTGTTTATCGACACGCCTGAAGAAAATGAAAATGTTTCTAATACTGATGAAAACGACGTTTTCGTCGAGGAAGCAATCAAGGGTAACGTAACAATTACAAAGGTGGACGAAGATTACCCCGATGTAAAACTCACAGGTGCAGAATTTACAATTTTCGCACTTGATAAAGAAACTGTAATCGGTATTATGACTGAGGTTGAAGAAGGCGTTTATCTGTACGAAGGTTTACGCAGTGGCGGTTATTATGTACAAGAAACTAAAGCTCCCGAATACTTTATCAGAGATGTGAACTTCTATTACTTTGAAATCGTCAATAACGGTGAAACGGTGACTGTATCCAACGATGAAATCGGAAAGGGTACTTTCATAAATTCTCCGCAAAAGGGCGAAATTAAGATAATTAAGACATCTTATGATAATGAAGTTGAGGGAATTAAGTTTAAGGTAACAGGTACAGAGTTTGTAGGTAATAAGCCTTACGAACAGACGTTTGTTACGGATGAAAACGGTGAGATTCATATTACAGGACTCCGTCCCGGTAACTACGTTGTTTCTGAAATCGAATCGGAAGAATTACTTGAAAAGTATATTCTTGCGGATGATGTTCAGCTCACAATTAACAAAAACGGACAGAAAGCAGTAGTGCCTATGTTCAATGGTCAGCGTTCATCATCGAATCCCGAAACGGGTATTCAGCTCGGTGGAACTAACAATCCAACGATACCTATTCTTTTTGTTTCTGTGGCTTTAAGCATTTTAAGTGGAACGATTATATTGATTGCTCCGTTTAAGAAGCGTAGAAACAATAAATAATAAATAAATTCACACAATGCGACAGCTCCATGAAGGTGGAGCTGTCGTTATATGTGAATATAAAGGAGGATGAAAAGTGCGAACAATTAAACGTTGTAAAAACAGGCTTGAAGATACCGTGCAGAAAGCAAAAGAACATCTGCGAGAAATTGAAGGTAAGCCGCAGAAAGAAAAACATCACTATATAAACTGTATGTCTGCATATATCGGAATACAGGAAAAGCCAACATTAGTACCGAAATTTTTATGGGATAAAGTCAAAGACAAGTATCTTATACAACTTAATGAACTTGAAAAGCTACCCGAAAGGAGTTAAGAAATGAATCCACAATTATTATTGCTTATAGTCGCAGTTGTAGCGGCAGTAGTATTCTTTCTGCTACTTAAAATGAATAAGAAAAATATATCGAAGGAAAGCAATCGACTTGGTGACGTCGATGAAGAAAATGCGAAGATTACAGCAAACGAAATGATCAATGTAAAGGATATTCGTAACGGCTGTTTACATACAAACGATGGATGGATTTTTACCTTTATTGAGATACCGGGTGTATGTATGGATTTATATTCGGCAAGTGAAAAACTTGATTATTGTCATAAATTATCGGCAGCAGTTGCAAGATTCAGATTTCCATATAAGTATTTTGCAATCTCATCGCCGTATTCCATTAAGCACAAAGTTACAGCAGATACCGAATATCTGAAAAATGCAAGTGGTTTATGCCGTTCTATGCTTGAAGATGATATAAATTTTGTAACCCGCCTTGTAATAGATGAAAACAAGATTGATAGACGCTTTTTTATCGCACTCTACTCAAAGAGTGAGGACGAGAAAGTTATCCTTGACCGTGTAGAAACAGTTATCAAAGGATTTAAAGAAGCTAACGTTATATGTGAGAAGCTTGCCGATAATGAAGTAATAAGAATGTACAATCTGTTTTCTAATCCTGCTTATACCGCTTACGAGCGTACAGATGATGTATATTTGGCATTGTCACGAATTATCGCACAAAACAATATGTAAGGGAGGAATAAGACTTGTTCAGTAAAAAACATAACCTTGTGGTTGAAGAAAACAATGCATTAAGGAGTGCAATAGCTCCGTTAGGACTTGATTTTTCGCCCATCAGTCGCTTTTATATGGGTGACTATATCTGCCGTATATATTCTGTCATTCAGTATCCAACGGCGCAGGACTACGGATGGGTGAGCAGAATAAATAATATTGCCGGCACTATTGTCAGCTTTTCAGCCGAACCTCTTGATAATAATTTACTTGTTCCACAGTTATCAAAGATAGTAAATAGTGCTTTATTTGAAGCAGAACACAACAAGGATGCGATTGTAAGACAACGAAAACAGAAGCTTGCAGAGGATGCTTCTAAAGTAATGCAACAGATTGATCAGAATAACGAAGCAATAAGTCATCTGTGTTGCAACATAATGGTAATGGGCAACGATGAGCAGGATTTCTATGATAAATGCAATCGAGTAGAATCCGTGTTTGCGGGTATCGGCTGTAAGATAAGGGCGATGTCAAGAATACAGAAAGAAGCCTGGAAACAGATGTCTCCGTCTTATCCTCCGCAGGAGCTTATGACTAATATAGGTAACAGACCTATGCCGGTATCAACATTCTTTGGCGGATTTCCTTTCGAGAATTCAGGCTTTAATGACGGAAAAGGGTACTACCTCGGCGTAGATAATGACGGAACACCTATTATATTTGACCTTTGGCGAAAAGGCTTTTCCCGTACAAATGCAAACATAACCATTATCGGTGGATCAGGTACAGGTAAAACAACACTTACCCAGTTTATAATTGTATCAGAACTCATAAGAGGTACAAAGGTCATCATTATAGACCCTGAAACCGAATACAAGGCTTTGTATGAGATTTTTAAGCCTGATGGCATATCCAAATGGATAGACGCTTGCGGCGGTGAAAACGGAATTATAAATCCGCTTCAGATACGTCCGAAACCGCTATCTGATGAAGAGGAAGAAGAAAATAGTGTAAAGGGTATAAGTGAACTCGCTTTACATCTTAAAACTCTTGAGATATTTTTTGAATTATATCTGCCTGAACTGTCACAGATACAGAAGGCTCTGCTTAATAAAGCTCTTATTGATATGTACAATAAGTTCAACATTGATTGGAATACAAAAATCGAGTATCTGAACAACGAAGATTTCCCGGTAATGACGGACTTGTACAATACTCTCAAAGAATCCCGTCTGACAGCTGATAAGGGTGTTATAGACGATTATGACAAGCTAATTGTACTTCTGCAGAACGTGGCGGAAGGTGCAGATAAATTCTTGTGGAACGGTAAGACCACAATTAAAAACGATGCACAGCTTATCGTTTTTGATACACAGAATATGCGAATTATGTCAGACAATATGAAGCAGACTCAATACTTTAATCTGCTATCCTGGTGCTGGCAACAGATGGCTATGGATAGAGATGAAAAAGTGATGATAGTCTGTGATGAAGCCTGGTTGCTTATAAATCCTAAAGTGCCACAGTCAATGGAATATTTACGAGATACCGAAAAAAGAGCAAGAAAGTACAACGGCTCACTTGTCGTATCTACTCAAAATGTACTTGACTTTTTAGGAGATACTGTTAAGATGTATGGACAGCCTGTGCTTGACCTTCCGTCAACAAAATTTATATTCGGTTGCACTGGCGGAGATTTAGCCGCAGTCAAGGAGTTATACAGTCTGACCGAAGCACAGCAGGAGCTTGTAGCCGCAAAAAATCGAGGAGAATGTTTAATGCAAGCAGGTACTCGTTCTTTGAAACTTAAAGTACAGATACCTGAAAAAAGACTTGCACAGCTCGGTGATGGACGAGGTAAATAAAAATGGCTGTACCACATATTGTAATAAAAGGCGTACAGATGCTTGCAAGCTCCAAAAACGGCAGAAAAGTGATAGGAGGAATTGTAGCGGCTCCTATTGCTGTTGTTGCTATTGCAATAATGGCATTTACGGCACTTATATCTGGAATTTTCGCTCTCGTTTTCGGAGCGATAACAGATACAGCGGTGGAGCAGTCCTGGAATGATATAAAAAAGAACGTGCAATCGGCTCTGATTGGTGTGAATAACGAAATAAACACAGATATAAAGGATAAGACCTATGAGTTTATGCCGGACTTTTCTATCAATCTGTCGAAATCTGTACTGCAGAAAACTTTTTCAGAAGGTAATTCTTCTTTTCTGCTGCTCTATGATACCAAAGAAGTTGATGAGAGTGTCAAGATAACGAAGAACGTTATAAATCTGCTGAAAAAAGCGGATACACAGCAAAAGCTCGATGTAATTACTAAAGATACAGAGTTTTCTGAACTGAAGCTCGCTGACCTGAAGAAAGATACTCGGTTTTATGAGGATAAGGACTTTGATACTTCAAAGTATGCAGAAACGACAAATAATTTGATTTATTGTCTTGTAAAAAGACAGCTTGCAAGTTATGAGTATGTGTATGATGAATTTGAAGTGGATGGGAAACCTGCAAAATCCCAAACCCTGACCGTCACTAAAAACGGTAAAACAGATATTGTAGAGTATATCTGTTACGGCGAAGGTGATATTTATTTGCCTCGTTTTATGGCGATGTACCAGGGCGATGTATATCAGGAGTTTGAAAGGCTTGCAGAAGAAAAAACAAGCGAACTTGAAGAAGAGATGCAAGAAGCGATAGGAACGCTTGAATCAGGCGATGAAAACAATGGAGTCACCGCAAATGATTTTAATATAGCTATCCTTGATATATTTCAGGCTCAAGAGATAGGGCAGATTTTTCAAAAAGCTGTAGCGGATGGAAAAATCGGTGCATCTTACGAAATGACAGAAGAAGAAAATACAAAAAAGCTGACGATAACCCTTGTGACACCATCAGAGGAAGAATGGCTACAGCTCTTTGAGGTTGAGCTTGAAACCGAAAAGTACGTAGATGAATGTCAGACGGTGATTGAAAATGTGCTGAAGGATGCAGAGATAACAGATTTATATTTGTCTGTAGATGGCACTATACAAGGAGCGTTATTTACTTATTTTCAGGGATTTTTTAATCTTCCGGTAGAAAGCACCGACCTGAAGGAAAACACAAACGGTATATTGACAACTCTTAACGATAGAGTGAAGATCCACGAGAACGGACAGACACCCATTGGGAAAGCCTATGAATCGGGTGTTACTCTTCATCTGAATAGTGCGGATGTACCTGTTAAGTTTGGACTTCTGCCATATACTGAAAATGTAATTGAAGATGTGATTATCTGTGATGTGTATGATGCTAATAGCTATTCTCACAGAGTGGTTAAAGACCAGGCGTCCTACACATACAACTGTTGTGCTGTTCAGCTTGCTTTCTACATCAATACAGACGAGTTTGAAAATGTGTATGGGTTTGAATTTCCCGACATTTATTCTACCACCGGGGAGAAGATAGAGAGTGAAGGAACTCTTACTATGGTCGTAGAATACAACTGCCTTGACCGACTGAATAAAATAGAAGAAATTGATATAGGCACTTCCATCTACGATATCGTGAAAGAAGGCGATGAGATGATTATAGGCTACGCTCATAGTGGTAAGCACAATAAAGAAAAGGATGAAAATCCTGAATTGCTCACCTGGAGGCACGCTTTTGACAGCGAAGAAATACCCCATTTAAGCATCAAAACATCTTTCATCGACGGTGAGCTTGTTGTGCCTGAATATAGCGAAGCCAAAGTGTACAACGGCTTGTCAGCTCATTTCATAGGAGCGAAGGTAAACCCGCTTTTGTGGTTTAAGGCGTTCAGGACCGATGTGAACGAGGAAATTCTTGATACTCTGTTGCCGATAATTTAAAAGAAAGAAGGAATACAAATGTTAAACGAACTCTTAAAAAAGATGAATGATGAATATGAGGAATACAAGTTGTTACTCGAAAGTTGTTCTCCACGCAAGATTATAGAGAAATCCTACGAAACAGCAATGAAAGGCGAGCTTATCTTTGTTATCGATGGCTCATCCGATGAGCTTGACGATGAAAGCGTAAAGCTATTGTGTGGTATGGATAAACCTCTTGATTTCCTCTATTCCGAATGGATTGATTGTGACCTTTCTATATCAGAGACTTTGCAGGATAGTGTAAAAAATGCTGTAAGAAAGCAAATGGAAATAATGAGAGCCACAGAAAAAGAAGAAGAAACGGAAATATAAAAAGTAAGCGACTGTTTTATGCAGTCGCTTTTTTGGAGGTTGTATATGTACTTTTTCCCGATTGTAATTGCCCAAAAGAAAAATCAGGGCATTTTAGACCACTTACGAAGAGAGCTTGAGATGAACGTCAAGTTTACAAGCATCACAAATCTTGACTACTTCATAAAAAATGAACTCAAATACTATGAATACATCACTCATATCATCGTTGATATGGGTTGTACTGACGAACAAGGCGAAGCATTCCTGACGGAGATAGAAGCTCTGCGTTTATCTACAGACGTTCCCATTATCATCTACGCTGAAGATAAATTCCCCGGTGATGAGGTGCTTTCGACAATCGCAAGAAAAGGATTAGCAAACATAATAGGCGAAACACCGAAAAAGCTGAAGCGTGACAGCAAGCGTAGAATGAAGGACGATATAAGGGAAGCTCTTGTTAAATCAAATCCTGAACATCCTATCGGACTCCGTGAAGAACGACAGAAGAGATTTGATACTACTTATTCTCCGGCAAAGGTGGATAAAAGAGAACAGACAGCACCATCTTATAAGAATATAAACCTTCAGGTATCCATTGGTGTTATCGGCTCACAGCACAGAGTAGGTACTACCACTTTTGCTATGCAACTTGCGGATTATTTCACCGTGAGAGGTGCTAAAGTTGCATTTATGAGCCGCAATGAATATACCGATTCGGACCTGCTTATGCTAAAAGAAACTTACAGCAAGGATATAAAAGAGCAGGGAAGGTACTTTACTTATCGTGACATCGACTTTTATGCTTTTGGCAGAGAGCCGGAAGATGCGGGAGTATATAATGTGATAATCCTTGAATTTGGAATGAATCACAAGCAACTGGATGATGAGTTTTTTAAGTGCGGATACAGATATGTAGTAAGCGGATTTAACGAATGTGACCTTATAAATACAATAAATCTGTTATCATCTCAGGATACTACTGGACGACAGAGATTTGTCGGTCGTGATTATCGGATAATGTGCAACTTTTCAGATGCTTCAATGTGCGGCGAACAATACCGCTATCTTATAAACGAGGTAGCTCCCAACGTTCGCACGTCGTTTAATTTACACATCCCATATAAATTTGCGTTGCCAGATGCAATGATTAAACGTTTTGACGAGGAGTTTCTTGATATAAATAAGTTTGTAAAGGGTGAAATGAATAATGCCACTACTGGACAGTAAACTTGTAGAACGAGCAAAATCAGTCGATATGCTTGCTTTTTTACAGCGTGTAGAAGGCTTCCACTTCAAGCCTTCAGGCAGAGATTTTAAGTGCCTTGAGCATAACAGCTTGATTGTAAACTGTGATCGGCACAGATGGTTTTGGAATAGTCAGCAGTTGGGGGGTACGAATGCCGTAGATTATTGTATGAAGATAAAGCATTTGCCGTTCAGAGAAGCTGTGTTTTTTCTCACCGGTGAAAGCGAAGCTCTACATAAGGCTGTGTATGAACATCCAAAAGAGAAGTATATTCCTGCACCTAAAGTGCCGAGCCGATTTGTTTTACTGGAGCAGTCGTATTGCGATGATGGTAGCAGAAATTACGGTAATGTTATTGCCTATCTCAATAAAACAAGAGGAATTGGAATTGATATAATCAATGCACTTATTAAAAGCGGACAGCTTTATCAGGGCGTTGCCTATAGCGGTATGCAGATAGTCGGATATGACGAATATAATGTGCCATACTATAAATTCCGCAATAATGACGAAAATTTTCAGTATTATGAAGAGAAAACGCTGAAGGCGTATAAGACCTCACCCGAAACCTACACCGAAAAGTGTGTTTCGGGTGATTTTGTTGAAAAGATGATAGTGCCTAACTATCAGGGCGTTATGAAAAACCAGTTTGTCGTTGCAATGGGTTATGACGAGCAGGGAAAACCCGCTTTTTCATCGTATCGAGCTACTATCCAAAGTCTTAAATTCAGAGGTGACGTTGCCGGGAGCGATAAACACTACAGCTTCTTTATGCAAGGGCAGAGTGAGGAAGGCGTTTATGTTTTTGAGTCTTTTATTGACGCTATGAGCCACGCCGAGCTGACAAATCTTAAGTACGGTAAATCTGATGCCTGGAAAATGCATAATCGTCTGTCGCTGTCCGGGACGTCTGATGTTGCACTCGATGCCTGGTTAAAACGTCATCCCAATGTAAGCAAGATTTGTTTCTGCCTTGATAATGACGATGCAGGTCGCAGAGCCACTAATAAGATGGTGGAGAAATACAAGGATATTGGATATGAAGTGTATGTGAAATATCCAAGTGCAAAGGATTATAATGAAGAACTGATAAACACTAAACAACGACTGGCTGAAGAAATACAGTCGGAAGTTGAAGCCGAGTAAATGTACAAAACAGACAATGCTGCTCTTCGGATCGGCGTTGTCTGTTTGTATATATTCTATAAATTTGTAAAGAGGTAATGCAATAATGCAAAGCTATTTTAAACTGCCAAACAGCATTTTTGATGCTGACCTGACTTCTAACGAATTTGCTGTACTGTCATATCTGATATCCATTTACACGAATATCAGAACACGTAAAGGCGATAGTTTTGTCCGTGTAAGACAGTCTGTAATAGCCGAAAAATGCAATATAAAGGCTACACAGACCGTGAGCAAGGTAACAAAGAGCCTGATGGCTAAAGGGTATATAACACACATTCTTGCGGCTTACAGAGCCGACAGATTCAAAGGTACATACAGCTACGTTCTTAATGTCGATATGCTTAAATCAGCTAACTACACAAGACTCAACAGAAACGTTTTTAATTATGGCTTAAAAGGGGAAGAGCTGAAGGTTTACTTTTACATCAATAAGTGTATTGATAGTAAGCTCGGCTATATGTGGGGGAGCTTTACGGACATAGCAAAGGCTCTGAAGCTGAAACGTTCTAAAGTTATCGAGATAGTTTCGTATCTTGTAGAAGTCCGTCGCATCCGTAAGATGAGAAGAATGAGATACGATAATCGCAGAGTGTATGCAGATAATAGCTACGCTGGCAAGGTTGTGAAGCTCATCAAAAAAAAGCTTATAAAAGAATTACAGCCCCTCCGCAAAAAGGGCTGTAACAAAAAAACTTATAATTTGTACCACAACAAAGTTACCAGCTTCATTGCTTACATAAATGATACCACTAATATACGATGTTGTCAACCCGTTTTTGCAAATTTCTTTCCGAAAATGCGGAAAAATTCTATATTTTTTTATAAAATGGGGGTAGGTACTAAAATTTAAGGTCTATATATAAACCAGTATTTTTAGCTAACAGAAAAAGAAAAACTTTAAAGGAAATTATAATATAGCAGTATATATAAAATACTATAGGCTGTAGCTATGATGAATTTTAGATCTTCACGGCCTGTAAGCTACATTTTGCAAGTGGCGTATTTTTGCTTTCATACTGCGGTTTTGTATTACTCTCCGTATATCTTTATTTTCGGATATTTTGCTTTTTTCTTTTTCTGTTGGCTGAATTTGAATATGCACTACATTATTTGACAAACAAAATATACTTTGGTAGAATAGGAGTAGAATAATGAAACAACTGTTTTTTCTTTGGCTTTTTAATGCGATTTATACAATTACAATAATTTTTTTGTATGGAGGAGATAGTAGTATGGAGTGGTGGCAAACATTATTGATAGCAATATTGCCTGCATTGATAACAGGAGTTATAACGCTTATTGTAAGCAGACAAAGTCAGATAAACAAAAATACGCAGAAGATCGATAGGTTATCAGCACAGATAGGAACGGATGACAGCATTTCTCTAAAAACCGAAATGTCAAAAAGCTTTAATTCTATTATATCGGATATAGGAAGAAATGATAATTCATCTCTGACAAAACAGCATTCGGAAATAATACAGATTTTGCAAAAGGAAATATCTGTTTTAGAAAGAAGATATGAGGACGAAGATCGAAGAATCCGTAATTTAGATACCCGACAAGTCGAAACATATAAAATCGTACAAGATTTTTCTTTGTTCATTGACAGTTGGAAGGCACAGACTGATGAGATACAATCGCAAAAAGAAAGAATCGCTGTCTTATCGGATGAAAACAAGAAATTAAAAGCTATACTTCAGCAATACATACCGGATTTTGATGAATCGAATGGTTTGTAAATACGCACGTGTTGTAGCGATTACAGGTGCGACACGGTGTCATACCTTGTGACAGCTTTTTTACTGCATTTCGCTTGACATTACGATAAATAGGCGGTACAATAATAGTGGTAACATACTTTGGAAAGGTGTATTTTTCGTTGTAGATTTAAGGAGAGAGTTTATGCGGACAAAGATAAGTGATGATTATATTTCTAATCGTGCGTGGCTTCGTGATATTGTTGGAGGCAAGCCACTTATATTGCGTGGCGTGTCAGCTTTAGAATATTTGGAGCTAATCGATGGTTATTTTGGGGAAGAGGATATATATGTATATGCTCGCACCTCCGGAAATTATGAAAATATCAGTTACGAAATAGCGGATGATTTTGAACAAATTGAATATATCAGATATGGTGATGTCCTTTGTTCTACTTTTGAGCAAGCTGTGAATGATATGTTAAGTGATAGTTTTACCGATGATGGAGTGCTGTGTGAAGCGTTGAGTAATTATTTTCACTCTAACAATGAAAGCTTTGAGAATTTAAGGATAAAGGGTGAGAATGTTGAACGATTTGCTTTTTTTAAAGATAGTGCGATTTCTTACTATGGCGGAGGCTGAAATGACGGAAAAAGAAGAGGTGATAATAGTATGAATTACGCATTGATGCATAAAAATGTTGTTGTAGCTTTAATAAACATTGATGATTCTTCGGGTACTATTATCGGAATTGACGAAATACTTAATGAGAAGCATTTACCTGTTGGCACATCTTATTTAAGTCATCACAAAGTGGAATTACATCGTGAAGCGTTAAATAGTTGGTGGAGCAACAGAGCGATACCTGCAAGCCGAAAAGGTGTTGATGATGCATTAAGCAAGTTAGGTGTATATAGCACAACACAGTTGCTTACCCGCTGTTTAGGTTTAAGTCTTTCAGATCATTATTGGATAAAGCCTTCGATGTCACCGATAAAATGGGAAGATGTGAACTTTTTTACTAACGACTTTTCGGATGATATCGGTGATGTTCTTTTTGGTTATCCAAAAAAGGATATTGGTTTTAACTATCAGTCTCCTGATAACACATCAGACGGCAACCTGATAAAGCGATGGAAAATCATAGACGGCAAACGCTGTCTTGTTAAAGGTGGCTCTGCTCCTTATCATCAGGAAACGTTTGGTGAAGTTGTGGCGTCAAATATTATGAAACGGCTAAATATATGTCACATTCCATATACACTAATATGGGACGAGAAGAAACCTTATAGCGTATGTGAAGATTTTGTAACAACGGAAACTGAGCTTGTAAGCGCTTTGAAGGTGATGAGTTTACGCCCGAAAGCAAATCACGAAAATGAATATATTCAGCTCATTAACATTTGTAATGAGATAGGGGTGCCGTCAATCGTAGATGCTATTGATAAAATGCTGACGATTGATTTTATCGTTGCAAATGAAGATAGGCATTTCCGTAACTTTGGATTTATCAGAAATGCAGATACACTTGAATGGATTGGTTTTTCGCCTATTTTTGACAGCGGCTCGTCGTTAGGCTATAACAAGCTGACATCACAGATAATTTCAGGCGAAGATATAGTATGTAAGCCTTTTAAGAAAACGCATAATGAACAGTTGAGGCTTGTTACTAATTTTGATTGGCTTGATATATCTGCACTTAAAAACAACATAGAAGATGATATAAGGTCGGCTTTTGTGGGAGCTGAAAAGTATGTTGATGAAAGCCGTCTTGAAGCTATAGTAATGTCAGTGAAAGAAAGAATTTCTTATTTGGAAATGATGATGGAAAACCACCACTCAAAAAAAAACAAAGCAGGGAATTTGTCAGATATTCAAATTGATGACGAAGATATGGAAATATAGCTACTACGGACAAGTTAAACCTTGTCCGTTTTTATTTTAAGTACGACACGGTGTCGCACTTGCGAAAGGAGGTGTTAGATATGGATGAGCTTGATAGATGTTGCGGAACTTGTGAACTGTGTATGCCAATCAGCAACGGCAATTTGGTATGTGCAGACATAAATTCAAAGCATCAGACTTACGGAGAAGTAATCGAAAACGAGGATGAGCCTTGTGAAAACTACAAAGAAAGCTTTGCTTCATATATGGACAGGCACAGCGACAAGTGAAGAGGAACAGCGGACAAGAAAACACTTGTCCGTCTTGTTTTTTAGGTGCGACACGGTGTCGCACCTAAAAGCCGCAGAAAAGAAAATCAGAAAGGAATTTTTATTATATGGATGTTAAATTAAGAACTGAAGTAGTCAGAGCAATGGAAACAATCATCCGTTCTCTTAATGATGAAGAGCTTATTATGCCCTGGCTCAGAAGCGGTGTTGCTGATGGCGATATAACCGATAATCCTGAAAATGATGATTTGGATTGCTACATTGAGGATGATAAGAGGTTTTCGGAGCTGATGGGATTGTTTACCGCCATTATGGAAGACGCACACAAAGACGGTCTGTATGTGGATGGTGTGTTAAGTCAAGGATACCAATCGGAAGAGGAACTGGACGAAGAAGTGTAGTCAGGTGCGACACGGTGTCGTACCTTTGGAAAAAGGAATTAAAACAAATGACAGATTTTGAATTGCTGTTTTATAATGCAGGCATTGAGGATGTGAGAGAAGCAGGTTGTATAACGCTTGCTTGCAAAAGCCAGCGTTATAATGAATTATCGAGAAAATTACGAGTTAAAATTGGTGATGAACGAGGTGATTCTTCAAAAGCCTATTCTATGGGAGTGGCACACGAAATCAACCGACAAACCAAACTGGGGATAGAAGAAGATATGGAATTGTAGCAGTAAAGCGGATAGGTGTAAAAGCCTATCCGCTTTTTCATTTTATGGATGCGACACCGTGTCGCACCTAAAAGCCGACAGAAAGAATTAACTGCGTGTCGAGTTCAAAAAGATTTTTGTTGTTTCTATTGACAAAATCGGATTTATCAGATATAATATAAGCGAAGGTAAGCGTAGGCTTATCGTATGGAATCAATTTTGATTCTGTAAAAAGCAGTGAGTCCTACTGTGAGTGGAACCGATAAGAGCAGTGAGTCCTACTGTGAGTGGAACCGATAAGAGCAGTGAGTCCTACTGTGAGTGGAATCTTTTAAAGAAAAAGCTACGGTTTATCCGTAGCTTTTGTGTTTTGGAGGAAGATTATGTATCAAAAAAGATTGTTGCTTTACCAAATTGATATGAAATATATTCGAGATTTGGCAAAAGCGGATGATAACGTAAGGTCTGTTTCGCCACAAATAGATAAAGAAAAAAGACCGTTTGTAGGAATAATAATTGTGTGTGATAGCAAAAAATACTGTATTCCGTTAAGCTCTCCTAAACCAAAACATATCGGAATGAAAAACGACATCGACTTTACAAAAATATATGATAAGGATAAGTTGTTAGGAGTGCTTAATTTTAACAATATGATTCCCGTTGACGAGAGCGTGATAAAGCCTGTCGATCTTGTTGTGAGAACTACAGATTTGCCACAAACTGCACGTTATAAAAAAATGACAACTAAGCAACTTAATTGGTGTCAGCAAAATCAGGATTCGATTGTTATGAAGGCGAATAAATTATATAAGATAATTACAGAAACTCCTGAAAAGTATCGCAACCTTACACGTCGTTGCTGTGATTTTAAAAAGCTTGAAGCGGTGCTTGAAAAAAGAATAATGAAGTTGGATGTTGCCGGAAATATAGATGATAAATTAGAGACTATACGAAAAATAAAGGCAAATGAAATCTCCGGTAACAATCCAGGCGGTAATTCCGGTAATGATGATCAATCTGTTTAATTTGAATGAATACATAAAGCGGGTAGGTGTAAAAGCCTATCCGCTTTTTTTATTTTGTGGGTGCGACATCGTGTCGCACCCATAAGCCAACAGAAAAGAAAAAACAACATCGTAATATGCTTCAGGGCAGAGGTTGATTTTCTTGTAGGAAAATTTTTTTTCGGAGCAAAACTCTTTCATACTATGATAGACAAATAAAACTTGTCTAATTTAAGTTTGAAGGAGTACCTACATGAAAAAATTAAGAACAACCCTGGCTTATCTTACGATTATTTTTATCCTACTTACTGGCTTGCTTTGTGCATTACATACGGATATGTCAGATACTGCCGGACAAGAACAGCTTACATCAATGATAATGGATCTTGCAAAAGCAATGGCTAAAGCATTAAGGGAAGAATATACATATACCTATACTTTTCCTGACGGAGTACATCTATATATAGGCGAGAAAAAAGATGATGATGGGTGCGATAATCCGCACCCATAAGCCAACAGAAAAGAAAAAACAACTGCGATACGGTGTCGTAGATGCTGTTATATTGCGTATAATTTTACCAATTAAAAGGGTGCAGATTTGTTAAAATTTTTGCATAAAGATTTGGCTTTTTTATTGACAAGCATTACCTTTTGGTGTATAATAAATGTATAAATAAAAAAACACCTATCACTGAACAGCACCTATCTTGCCGGATTGATGCCGTTCAAGCCAAAAGATGTAACGAGCATCTCTTAACTTTTGTGACTTAGTGTTGTTGTAGTCTGTGTATATTATAACACAGTTATAACCATTTTTCAAGAGTTTTTTGAGTTTTCAGCGGATTTTCATCTTTTTTGGCTGAAAGCTCTTTTTATTTGCTTATAAACATAAGCAACCGAAAGTGGAATAATTTACGGACAAACCGTTTCATTTACAGAAGAGTTGTAATTATGATTATCGCAAGTGTGTAGTTTTCGCTCAATACATTCTACAGGTGACAAGCTTTTTTCCTTTTCGATTCTAAGAACATCCTTTTCTGCCAGATGCTGATTTTCCAATCTATCAAGTTCGTTGAGATCCAGTGAGAAATATTCTGCTAAGATAGACAGTTTTGCACGTGTATCGTAACGTGTTCCGCTTACTTCACGTCTGCCGTTGAGAATAGAAGCACACATACCTGTGCTTACGCTCCATAATTTACTGAGTATTTCTTTTCTGCCCTGTTTGTCAAAACCTT
This sequence comes from Ruminiclostridium sp., assembly GCA_017942025.1. Classification (GTDB taxonomy): domain Bacteria; phylum Bacillota; class Clostridia; order Oscillospirales; family Ruminococcaceae; genus Ruminiclostridium_E. The sequence continues at coordinate 16,683 of JAGAVH010000067.1, forward strand.
TGGCGTCTAAAATGTTTTCAAGGTATGTACGATGATATGTTACAACAGTTTTTCTCGGCATATTACCCATCTCCACTGTAAATATGATACATAAGGCGTAAATCCGCATTGTGTGTCTCATTCCTGCCGTTTCCGGCAGTACAAATTGAATATGTAACATTATATTGATAACAAGACTTTGCGATGACAGTCGTTCTATGAACGATATGGGGAAACTGATGTGTTGACTTGTCCACATCGAGCGAAGAAGGGTGTCACCATTAACGCCAGCAGTATTGCAGTAAGTCGTTGTGCGATGGCTCAAAGTCAAAAGTCAGGGTAAGTTAGTTACATTCAAAATGTATTTTCCACAGCGTGACAGACCGCAACTCTGTTGCGCTGTGTGATATATATTTACTTATAGCTTTAAGGACACCGTTAGGTATCCTTAAAAATGTAAGTAAATTGGTCTGAGTGACAGGATTTGAACCTGCGACCTCTACCACCCCAAGGTAGCGCGCTACCAATCTGCGCCACACCCAGATAACAGATAATATTATACATCTAAAAAGGTGATTTGTCAATACCTTTTTAGAAATTTCTTTAAAAATTTTTTTATTTGTAATTTTGTGCGGTTTTTTCCGTAAAAAACGGAGATAACATCCTACAAGGATAAAAAAGTCTGAACGGATTTTCATTGTTCAGACACAACAAAATATAAATACAATTACATGCAAGCCAATATGCGACAGACTGCACAAAATTTTTCCGGAGAGTCAGAACTCTCCGGATTTTTCTGTTTATCGATGGACAGAGAACAGATATTTCTCGTCCGATAACGGATATTTTTCCGTTTTAATTTATCGTCGCCCCGTCTACATTAAGCACAGCACCTGAAACGTAGCTTGCCATATCGCTGGCGAGGAATAAGAAGCAGTTTGCAACCTCAGAAGGCTCACCGACTCTGCCCATAGGAATGTTAGCTGCAACACGGGCAACCATCTCCTCGGGGAGTGCCGCTACCATATCGGTTCTTGTTACGCCGGGAGCTACCGCATTGACACGGATATTGTACTTGCCAAGCTCTCTTGAAAGGCTGATTGTAAGCCCGTTTACCGCAAACTTTGACGCAGGATAACCAACGCCGCTTACCTGGCCTTCCTTTGCTACCATAGAGCTTGTGTTTATGATACAGCCACCGCCGTTTTCCTTCATAAAGGGAACTACAGCCTTACAGCCGTTGAATACCGCTGTAACGTTTAAATCCATTATATTCTTGAAGGCGTCAGGGTCATAAGCCTCAATAGGCTCTCTTGCGCTGATGCCTGCGTTGTTTACGAGAATATCTATCTTGCCGAACTTTTCCTTAACATCCTTTGCCATCTCTTCAACAGCGCTGTACTCGGTAAGATCGGGATAATAGCCTGCAATATTTTCTGCTCCGAACTTTTCTGAAAGGCTTGCTACCGCCTTATCTACAGTTTCTGCTCTTGAGCCTAAAACTGCCACCTTTGCCCCGTTTTTGAGGAAAAGCTCTGCAACGGCATAGCCGATACCTCTTGTGCCGCCTGTGATTATTGCCACCTTATTTTTAAGCATTTTATTGCCTCCCTGATTTTTCTGTTACTAATATTATGTCATATTTTCTGCTTTCTGTCAAGAAATTTGCGGAAATCTTGAAAAACCGCACGATATATGATAAACTTTAAATAAAGAGGGGTGATGCTATGCACTTTGTAAACGCCAGAGGAATATTATCGGCACACAACGGAATGAATATTTACCGTGGCTGTACACACGGGTGTATCTATTGCGACAGTCGTAGCGTATGCTATGGCTTTACTCACGATTTTGAGGATATTGAGGTAAAGCAGAACGCCCCCCAGCTTCTCGAAAAGGCGCTGAAAAGCAAAAGAAAATGCTGTATGATAGGCACGGGAGCTATGTGCGATCCCTATATGCATTGCGAAGAGAAATTACAGCTTACAAGAAAATGCATAGAGCTTATCGATAAATACGGCTTCGGGCTTGCCATTCAGACAAAATCCACAAGGGTGCTTCGTGACCTGGAGCTTTTAAAAAGCATAAATGAAAAATCAAAGTGTGTTGTGCAGATGACTCTCACCACCTATGACGAGGACTTATGCCACATTTTAGAGCCTGCCGTCAGCACCACAAGAGAACGCTTTGAGGCGCTCATGACTTTAAAGGAACACCGCATTCCCACCGTAGTGTGGCTTTCCCCCATACTCCCCTTTATAAATGACACCGAAGAAAATATCCGTGGCATTCTTGATTACTGTATCAAAGCAGAGGTTAAAGGAATCATCTGCTTTAATATGGGAGTAACGCTTCGTGAGGGGGACAGGGAATACTTTTATGCCGCTCTTGATAAGCATTTCCCCGGTTTAAAGGAAAGGTATATCAGAAAATACGGCAACGCCTATGAGCTTTTAAGCGACAATAATAAAAAGCTGATGGAGATATTTTATGGCGAATGTAAAAAGCACGGCATTATGAGTGATGTAAATGAGTGCTTTTCCTATCTTAACGAATTTCCCGAAAAATATGAGCAGACGGGATTTTTCTGAATATAAAAAGAACGCAATCGTAAGACTGCGTTCTTTTTATATATGGAGATGTTTAGAGGGGATGTCTTTATTATTCCTTTACTGCGCCTGAAACCAGATTTGAATAAATGGATTTCTGCATTGAAAGGAAGATTATAAGCGTGGGGATTATACAGATGATGATACCTGCAAAGATTATTTCCCACTTGGAGCCGAGAGGTCCTATAAAGCGATAAAGCGCTGTTGATACTACCTCAAGTCCGTCGCTGGGCATATACAGCTTTGCTGTATAGAAGTCGTTATAGATGCTTACAAGCTTTATAACAAGCACAGTAGCTATAGCGGGGCGGAGCATAGGGAGTATTATGCTGAAATATACTCTCGGATAGGAACAGCCGTCAAGAATCGCACTCTCGTCAAGGGATACCGATATGTTGTTTAAGAACTGTATGAATATGTAGATTGAAATGATATCAGTACCTATATAGAGGATTATCGGTGCGGCAAGAGTATCGTATATACCAAGCATATGAACTATCTGGAATACTGTTACCTGCATTGAAATGCTCGGTAAAAGAGCAACGCCTAAAAATACCGTCTTTATAAATCTGGTGAAAAGCATATTGAAGCGCTGTACTACAAAGGCGGTCATAGTACCTGTTATGATAGTACCTGCACAGGACACCACAAGGATTATTGCGGTGTTTATAAGTCCCTGCATTACCTTACCGTCCTCAAAGGCTATTCTGAAATTCTCAAAATGCAGAGTTTTGGGCAGGTCAAAAGCTCCTGATTCGAGAAAATCAGCGTGAGTTTTGAGCGAGCCTAATATTACCACCACCAGCGGAATGACTACAACAAGACAGGCAGATATCAGTATAAGATACTTCATAACGGTAAAGAATACCCTTACAAACTTAGGTGTTTCTCTGAAAGAGTATTTACTAAGGTCAGTCTTTTTTTCTTCCATACCGCACCTACCTTTCTTCCTTGAAGAATATCTTCTGGATAATGGTTATTACTATAATTATCAGTAGCAGAACCACCGCCATCGCTGAAGCAAGTCCCACCTTGTGGAAGGTGAAGCCTACCTCCTGGGTTTTTATAACGAAGGTGCTGGTATCGAATTTGCCTCCTGTTATAACGTAGGGGATTTCGAATACCGAGGTTGCTCCCTTGATGGAAAGGATAAGCTGTAATGCTACTATAGGTCTTATGCTCGGGAAAACGATACGCCAGAAGCGTTGCCATGCATTGGCACCGTCAATTTCCGCCGCCTCGTAAATATCGGGAGAAATAGACTGTATAGCACCGATGAACATAAGTATATCAAAGCCTATATAACGCCATATTGACGAGAATACAAGGCACCAGTTGTTGAGACTTTTGTTTGTAAGCCAGTTTATCGGATCAGAGCCGAAAAGGGCTAAAATAGAGTTCAGAGTACCGCCGTCATCCACCTTGAAGAATCTCTGGAAGATTAGCGCCACCGCTACACCGTTCATAAGATAAGGGAAGAATATAAAGCCCTTGAATACGCCTGCAAACTTTATTTTTGAGCAGAGAAGCGTAGCTATAAAAAGCGCAAGAGCAAGCTGTACGAAAGAACCTACAAAATAGTAGATACTATTTATAAAGGTTTTGAGATAGGTCATATCGGTGAATAAGGTCTTGTAGTTGTCAAGCCCTATCCACTTTGCGCTCAGTCCCAGCTCATCTCGCTCCTGAAAGCTGAACAGCACCATATTGAATGCCGGAATTACTGTAAATAGAATAAGCAGAACCACGGGAACAAGCAAGAACAAAAACGTCGTCAGATATTTCTGTCCCGTGTAGCTTTTAACCCACTCTAAAAGAGTACGTTTTGTTTTAGTCTTGTTCATAATAACATTTCCTTTTATAAAGCTAATTCGGAAAGGTTACCCTCTCCGAATTGGCTTTTGTGATTGGAGTATCTATGAAGAAAATACGTTAGCAAATATTATATGTCATAACCGGCAAAGAATAAGAGAATATAACGAAGAGATGATCTGCCTTTGGATATATGAATGAATGATTGATTGGGGAAAAGGTATTCGGTTATCCTTTGCATCGGTTATATCATATCGGATTATCAGCCTGCGAGATATGTCTTGAGAGCTTCGTTAGCGTCTCTTGTAGCATTCCACTTGGAGTTCATTTCGTCGATGATTGTCTTGAAGCCTGCATCGCCTTCACCTGCGAAAGCTGCTTCAGCCATTCTGAGCTTGAAGTTTGCAGAGTCGCCTGCCCAGATACCAACTTCAGAGTCGTTATCGATAGCATTCCAAACGCCTGTAAGACCTTCGGGAGCTGTAGCTGCTGTGAAGTATTCGCAGCCTTCAAATGCAGAGAGGTAACCGGGGAGCTTGCTGCCCTTGAGTGCGTTTACGCTCTGTTCGGAATCAGAGAAGCCGGAGTCCTTGATGAACCATTCGATGTACTTCTTGCCGAGCTCCTTAACGTCAGCGGCACTGTTCTTATTTACGCCCATGCAGTAGTCTGCTGCGAGCTGTGCGTACTGCTTGCCGTCCTTTGCTGTGAAGGGAGCGGGCATATAACCGATATCATCGGGGTTTAAGCCGTTGTCAGAAGCAATCTGCTTGAACTGTGAAACTGCCCAGGAGCCCATTGTCATAGTAGCGATTTCGCCCTTTGCAATCATAAGCTTGGAGCCTTCCCAGTCTGTGCCCATGGGGTCGCCCTCGATGAGCTTGGAATCAGAATAGATATCGTACATTAACTTGAATACATTGTAATAAGCGTCGCCTTCGATGAAGAGGTCTTCCTTCTTTGTGAGCTTATCTGTTTCGTAGTTTGCATTACCTGATGCAGACATTACCAGTGAGCACCACTGTGAAGCTGTCCAGGAAGCATCCTTGTAGTTTGTATAATAAGGAATAGCGTCTGTCTTTTCTTCAATCTGCTTTAAAGCGTTGATGAATTCTTCTGCTGTCTTGGGAGCTGTTGTGATGCCGGCTGCTTCCCATACCTTCTTGTTGTAGCAGATACCGCCGCTTACAGAACCGAGGTGTGCAAGACCGTAAACTGTACCGTCGTACATCTTCTGATCAGCCCACATATATGTTTCCTTGAGCTCATCGTAAGAACCGAGGGGTTCGAAGAAGTTACCGAGCTCAGCAACCTTTACTGTATCAGGAATCATAAGTACGTCGCCGTAGCTTGTTGTGCTCATCATTGTAGAAACGTCGCCTGCATAATCCTTGAATGCCTGATATTCAACTGTGCAGTTGTACTTTTCTTCAAAAGCGTCTGTCATCTTTTCAAGAGAGCCATCCTCCTTGCGGTCTGTACGGTGTGTAAGTACCTTGAGAGTAAGCTTTTCTCCTGTTTCTTCCTTTGATTCTTCCTTTGACTCTTCAGTTGTTGATGAAGCGTCGTTCTTTGATTCCTCTACTGTTGATGATGTGCTGTTTGTTGTAGATGATGTGTTCTGTGTCTGGCATGCTGTAAGTGAGAAAACTGCACTTGCTGCAAGAATACCTGCCATAATTCTTTTAAGTTTCATTATGCGTCCTCCTGATTAAATTAAAATGTTAAAACGATTTTTACCTAATTGTTAAGTAATTTACTTTTCGCTTTCACTTAACATTATATCACCGATTTACTTAAAGTCAATGAGTAAATCTTAATTTCAGCAATCTTTTATAATAAAACACACCTGATTTGTTGCACTAACAACAAAATGTAACGGAATATAGGTTTGTTACATAAATTTTTTAGCTAAATTATAAGTGTAACTTGTTACACAGATTACAAAATAATTTACTTAAAATATAAATCATTGTAATTCATCTTAACTTCTTGACAATCCGCTTATTGTTATGATAAAATATAAGTAACGGATTTTCCGCAAATAATTCCAAGGAGGAACATTAAAATGGATATCAAGGCAAAAGTTGATGAAGTAGTAGCAAAGGTTAAGGACGATCCTAACTTTGCAAATGATTTCCAGTCAAACCCTGTTGGCGCAGTTGAAAAGGTTATCGGCGTTGACCTTCCCGACGACGTTATCAACAACGTTATTGAAACAGTAAAGCAGAAGCTTTCAGGCGAAGGTAATATCACAGATAAGATCGGTGGCGCTATCGGCGGTATCGGCGACGCTATCGGCGGTCTCTTCGGCGGCAAGAAGGACTAAAAAATATACCCCGCAGTCTTCTGCGGGATATACCTTATAAAAAGCTAACCCCACAAGCCAGAGCTTGTGGGGTGAATTTTAAGCTGTTATGTAATTACTTTTCGAAGGTAACCTTGATCTTTTCGATAAAGGGCATACCCTTTGCCTTTTCCTTGATAACGTTGATAAAGCCAACAACAAGTGTAAAGATAGGAATAGCCATAAATACAAGGTGAATGAGCCATGCAACAACGTTTGCAAGTACCTGTCTTACAACAACGCCTGCTGCAGCTGCTCCGCCGAATACGCCTGCGATTTCAGCAGCAAGAATCTCTTCTACTGAGGGAGAGATGAGGTTATAGAAGAAGCCTGAAATTGCACCGTCGAATAAGCTGAAGAGCAGAACGCCGAAGAATGCAACATAAAGCTGAGCCATAACAAAACGGATGAACGCAGAGCTCTTATACTTGAGAATAGGAGCTACCATTAAACCTGCAAATGCTAAGATACCGAGAATTCCTACGGGAGTCCAGTTGAAAACGATATAAGCAAATACAGCGCAGAAGGCTAAAATAGCCATAACCTTGTTCTGCTTGATATCATCAAGACCGATTTCTTCTGTATAATCCTTGGTGTCTGTGAGCTTTTCAAAGAAGCCGGGGCCCTGCTTAACGGGAGCGGGTGCTACTGCAGGTGTGCCTGCAGGAATTGAAGTAGTGCCTGCACCGGGGATAGTTGCCGCGGACGCGCCATCTACATTTTCGCCGCACTTACCGCAGAACTTTGTTCCTGCCTGATATTCAGTGCCGCATTTTGGACAAAAAGGCATAATAATTTCCTCCTGATATGTAAATCATTTCATTTATTATTGGTATATTACAACCAGTCCTATTATACTATGTTTTATTCCGCTTGTCAACGGTTTAAACAAAATTAACAAAGGCAACCTGCACAAAAAAGAGGCTATAAAGATGTATAAATTCCCTTACTCAATCGACAATAAGCGATATCACACCCTTAATTTCTACAATAAAAACCGTTACGGCAAGCGTGTAATGAAAGCGGTAATAGACGCAGGCTTTACCTGTCCCAACGCAGACGGCACAAAGGGTACGGGTGGCTGTATATATTGCCGTGAGGGCAGCGGATATTTCACAAGCAGATATTCCGATAATATCTACGAGGATGTAATAAATCAGCTTACAGCGGAAAAGCAGAGAATCTTCGCAAAATTCCCTGACTGCCTCATAACCGCATATTTTCAGGCAAACACCAACACCTATGCGCCGATACACATACTTGAAAAGGCGTACAATGCGGCTCTGGACTGCGGCGTTTCGGGAATTGCCATCGGCACAAGAGCAGATTGCCTGAGCGAAGAAACTGTAACGCTTTTAAAATCGGTATCGGAAAAAACCGACCTTACCGTAGAGCTGGGACTTCAGACAATCCACGACAGAACGGCGGCACTTATAAACCGATGCTACAGCTACGCTGAGTTTCTCGAGGGCTATAACAGACTGAAGGCGGCAGGAATACGCACCTGCCTGCACATCATAAACGGTCTGCCGGGAGAAAGCTATGACGATATGCTGACTACTGCAAAAGAGGTGGGAAAATTATCCCCCGGCGGCGTAAAAATACATCTTCTTCATATAAATAAAGGTACCGCGCTTGAAAAAATATATCTTGACGGAAAATACACTCCTATGGAAAAGGAGGACTATATATATATAGTAGCAAACCAGCTTTTATATATTCCGCCCGAAACGGTTATAGAAAGACTGACGGGCGACGGCGACAGGAGATATCTTGTAGCACCCCTGTGGAGCAGGGATAAGATTTCCGTTCTCGGCGGTATCGACAAGAAAATGGCAGAAATGGATATATGGCAAGGGAAAGCTCTTTAATTACTTTTCGGTACAAGTCCTGTCATAAATCCGTCAAGCCTTGTGCTGGATATATCTCCTCCGATAAGCTTATCCTTATATAATATAAGGTTAACCTTTACCGTATCATTTTCAAAGCCTGTAGCTTTATAGCTGTACTGCACGGCATATTCGCCCCTGTAGCTCCACAGGTCGAAGCCTGCCTGCTTCTGCAGGTCGTTATATCTGCTGTAGACGTCAGAGAACTGAGAGGGGATAATTATATTCCGGACAACGGCAGGCTCCTGCGACAGGCTGATTTCAAGTCCTGCGATATATTCACGGCGTTTTTTGTCGCTGTCAAGTATCATACCCCCGTTTTTTCCTGCCGCCACCGACAGCACCACAGTAAGCAGCAGGACTATGGCAAGGGCGGTAAACAGCACTCCTTTTAAAGATATTGATTTCATTGCAATGTCCTTTCTGATGGGATTTAACAAATTTACTTGATTTTTACCAATTTATATGCTAGAATATAGGTCATAATGACGATATTCATCCGACACACCGCTGTGAAAAATGCCGGATTGTAAAAAATTTCACAAAATATCGTACAGGATATTTGGCAAATCCACCAAAAAACCAAAATCCGAGGCTTTGAAATCCGCATTTTAAAGCGAAATTTTGTATAATTTGTACACAAAAAAGCAAAAAAACCAACACTAATTCTATGTGTTGGTAATTTTGTATAGTGCGAGACCTAAATATTTGGGTAATTAGACACTTCCATTTTTCTTTCATATTTGTTAAAATAGTAAACGTAAAGTTTTATTCTGAAACTATAAACAGGAGGTCACTATAAATGGCAAGTTTATCTTTAAGAGGTATCTATAAGCGTTACCCCGGCGGCGTTGTAGCCGTATCAGACTTTACTATGAACATCAAGGACAAGGAATTCATCATTCTCGTAGGCCCTTCCGGTTGTGGTAAGTCAACAACATTAAGAATGATTGCAGGTCTTGAGGAAATCTCCGAAGGCGAACTCTTCATCGGCGACAGACTTGTAAACGACGTAGCTCCTAAGGATCGTGATATCGCGATGGTATTCCAGAACTACGCTCTTTATCCTCACATGACAGTATTTGAAAACATGGCATTCGGCTTAAAGCTCAGAAAGGTGCCCAAGGATGAGATCAAGAAGCTCGTTGAAGAAGCTGCTAAGATCCTCGACATCGCTCACCTTCTCGACAGAAAGCCCAAGGCTTTATCAGGTGGTCAGAGACAGCGTGTAGCTTTAGGTAGAGCTATCGTACGTGATCCTCAGGTATTCTTACTTGACGAGCCTCTGTCAAACCTCGACGCTAAGCTCCGTGCACAGATGAGAACAGAGCTTTCCAAGCTCCACAAGAAGCTCGGTACAACATTCATCTACGTAACACACGACCAGATCGAAGCTATGACAATGGGTGACAGAATCGTAGTTATGAAGGACGGTTACATCCAGCAGATTGACTCTCCTATCAACCTTTACGAAAACCCTGTTAACAAGTTCGTTGCAGGCTTCATGGGTTCACCTCAGATGAACTTCATCGACGCTAAGCTCATTATGCTCAACGGCAAGTACACAGTAGAATTCGGTTCTGAAGATACAAAGACATCAAGAGGCAGAAAGTTCTATGTTGAACTTCCCAGCACAAAGACAGACGTAGAAGCTCTCAAGTACTACGTTGACAAGGAAGTTATTCTCGGTATCCGTCCTGAAAATATTCACGACGAAGAGATGTTCCTCTCCAACGCTAAGACAGGTATCATCGAAGCTACAGTTGACGTAACTGAAATGATGGGTGCTGAATCCTACCTCTACCTCACATGCGAAGGTATTCCTCTGACAGCAAGAGTATCTCCCAGATGTGCAGCTCGTCCTCAGGATGTTATCAAGCTTGCTCTTGATCCTAACAAGATTCACCTCTTCGATCCTAACGACGAACACTCAATCTTACTCTAATTCAAAACTCAGTCCCTCCGAGAAATCGGAGGGATTTTTTTATCCTCTGTTATTGATTTTAAAGCAAAAAAGTAGTATTATAAATATATAATCTGAAAGGAGCGAAAAGCTATGGCAAACATAACTAATCAGCCTGAATGGCTGGATAACGCAGTTTTTTACGAAATATATCCCCAGTCCTTCTGCGACAGCAACGGAGATGGCATCGGCGATATAAACGGTATAATATCTAAGCTTGACTATATAAAGGAGCTTGGCTGTAATGCGATATGGATGAATCCCTGCTTTGCCTCTCCCTTCGGCGACGCGGGCTATGACGTATCCGACTATTATGCGGTAGCTCCCAGATACGGCACAAACGAGGATATAAAAAGACTGTTTGATGAAGTTCATAAAAGGGATATGCACCTGCTTTTAGACCTTGTACCGGGACACACCTCGGTAGAGCACAAATGGTTCAAGGAATCAATGAAGGCGGAGCGCAACGAATATACCGACCGCTATGTATGGACGGACAGTATATGGGAAGAGCCTCAGGGTATGGGCTGTATCAGAGGCATCTCTGACAGGGACGGCTCCTGCGCAGTCAATTTCTTCTCTCATCAGCCTGCGCTGAACTATGGCTTCTACAAGCCCGATCCCGATAAAAAGTGGCAGCAGTCCACCGATAGCGAGGGCGCAAAAGCAACTCTCGAAGAGCTGAAAAATATTATGCGCTTCTGGCTTAAAATGGGGGCAGACGGCTTCAGGGTAGATATGGCAGGCTCTCTTGTAAAGCACGACGAAGAGGGCAAGGGCACAATAAAGCTGTGGCAGAATGTAAGAGAGTTTTTAGATAAGGAATTTCCGCTTGCCGCTATGGTATCCGAATGGGGAGAGCCTGACAAGTCATTGCAGGGCGGCTTTCATATGGATTTTCTGCTTCATTTCGGACCATCTCACTATAACGATCTTTTCCGTTGTGAAGAACCCTTCTTCTCCTCCCGTGGCAAGGGTGATGTATCGGAGTTTGTAAAGAAGTATATAGAAAATTACGAAAAGTCCGAGCGCAAGGGACTTATCTGCATTCCTTCAGGCAATCACGATATGGACAGACTTGCCCGCAGTATCAAGGGCGACAATCTGAAAATCGCCTTTGCCTTTCTGTTATCAATGCCGGGCGCACCATTTATCTACTATGGCGATGAGCTTGGTATGAACTATGTGGAAAATCTCGTTTCGGTAGAGGGTGGCTACGGCAGAACAGGCTCCCGTTCACCTATGCAATGGGATGATAGCGTAAACGACGGCTTCAGCTCCGCTCCGAAGGAAAAGCTGTATATAAAAATGGACGACAATGCCGACAGACCTACTGCAAAATCCCAGATAGCAGATGAATGCTCTCTTTATAACGAGGTCAGAAAGCTTATTTCAATCCGTCAGAAAAACTCCGCTTTGCAGAGCAAGGGAGAGATAGAATTCGTCTTTGCCGAAAAGAACGAATATCCTCTGTGCTATTTAAGAAGCGATGACAAGCAGAAGATACTGGTTGTAATAAATCCTGCCGACAAAGAGGTCAGCTTCTCCTGCGGTTATGCTCCGAAAGAGGCGATATATTCCATAGGCGGAGATATCACAGCCGATAATGGAGTTTTAACTGTTCCGCCCTGCTTTGCAGGATGGTATATCTTATAAACCACATCCACAAACAGCTATGATAACGGTCAGATTATGGAATAGAAACTAATTTAAAAGGTTTTTATTCCTAATCCGACTGTATTTTTATGTGCAAAATGCCGTATTTTTGGCGATTTGAATAGTTTTTCTTGACTAATTTTTAAAATTATGCTATTATATTATTGATACCATAGAATACTATAATAATACAGACGGAAAAGGGTGGTGAGAATATGATAGGCGGCAAAAAGATTATCGGCGTATGTATCACGAAGCTTCACGAGATACGCAACATAAACCTTGTTGATACTCTGCACGATTATGCGGAAAGGAATAACTCCAAGCTTATCGTATTCAACAGCAACACTGATTTCTATACAGGCAGAAAATACGATGACGGTGCAAAGGCTATATATGACGTTATAAACTATGATACCATAGACGTTATCGTTATCTACCCTATGTGCTTCTGCGACAAAACTGTTATACAGGATATTATAGTTAAGGCAAAATCACATTCTGTACCTGTTATACTTATAGACGACGAGCAGGAAGGCTGTTATTCGGTAAAGGTTGATTGCGCAAATGCGCTTGGCACAGTCATCTCCCACGTTATAAAGGATCACGGTGCAAAGGATACTATCTTTATTTCGGGCTATGAGGGTGAACCTCTCTCCGAAAGACGTACAGACTGCTACAAGAAGACTTCAGAAGAAAATGGTCTCGTATTCTCAAAGGATAACGTTTATTACGGTGGCTTCTGGCAGGACCCGGTGTACAAAATCATAGATGATTTTGTAGCCGGCGGCAGAAAAATGCCCGAGGCTATATTCTGCGCCAACGACTCGATGGCGATTGCTGCCTGCGAAAGACTTCAGCACCACGGCTACAATGTGCCCGAAGACGTTATAGTAACAGGCTTTGACGGTGTGCCTTCCGCAGATTATTTCAAGCCAAGACTCACAACCTGCTGTGTAAATAACGACTGCATAGCAAGTAGTGTATTTGATATTATAGAAGAAATAGGCAAGGGAAAAGCTCCCTTTGTCGTATATGCAGACGCATTTACCGCCCGTATTTCCGAATCCTGCGGCTGTGAGCTGATAAGCTCTGAAAGCTATCGTGACGAAGCAATACAGCTTTTCCGCACCTTAGAGGATATGGAAACTCTGGACGATCTTATGCATACGAAAACTGACCGCTCCTTAACGGTTCAGGATATAAATTCTCTTTATGAGACTGTATCTACAGCTCTCAACGAGAACTCCTACGTATGCGTATCCTCAGATTATCTGGCTGTTTCGATGGGTGCCAAGAAAAATCCCCGTCTGTGGGAGGCTCAGGCTATGGCGGTAATTCCTTCCAGATTTGACGAGGTTAGGGGTGTCCCCACTCCGAATTACACAGTAACCGATATGGTGCCTGATGTTGAAAACTGGGTAAACGACAATACTATGTATGTACTCAACTCAGTATATGTCTGCGAAAATCCCTGCGGTATATATGCAGTTAAGGTAAATCCGGGCGATTCTATGAGATATATGCGCCGTTCAAAGCGTGTATATAATGCAGTGAATATCGCCTTCAATATAGCATCCAATTATTTCAGACATACAAGTATGGAACGCAGAATTGAGCAGGTAAGCTTTACAAATCCCACCACGGGACTGCCCAACCTGAAGGGTGCTACCAAATGGTTCAACGAGTTTGCAAAGGATGAAAAGAACCATAAGGGACCTCTTTCCGTTTCAGTTTACTATCTGTCAAAATATACATATATTTACGAAAACTACGGCGTTGATGAGGCTGAAGCGGCACTACGCTATTCAGCAGAAGCGCTGAAGCTTGCCAACCCCAAGGATTGCTTTGTAGCGCATATCGCCGACGATCAGTTTGCGGTAATAAACTATTACGAGAACTACGATACGATAGGCGACACCATAAATAGTGCCACAAGTATATTCTATAAAACTATTTCTGCATATAACGATACCAGCGGAAAGGATTTCTATACAGAGCTTTCAGCAGGCTGTTTTGTAGTAGATATCGGCTGGAACGATTCTCTTGAAACCTACCTCAGAGCCGCCAACAACGAAATGTATCTGAACATTTTAAGACAGGGCGGAACAGCCGCCGCAAAGGAAAAGTCTCCTGACGTAGGCACCTACAAGACCTTTGACGTGCTTATTGAAAAGAACCTGTTTACCTACTGCTTCCAGCCTATCGTAAGTGCAAAAACAGGCGAAATTTTCGCATACGAAGCGCTTATGAGAACCGATCCGAGTATAGGTATGAATCCTCTTCAGGTACTTGAAATCGCCAAGACCTACCGCAAGCTGTACCAGGTAGAAAGAGCTACAATGTTCAATGTTATGAAGCGTGTAGCGGACGATCCTGATGGCTTTGGCGGAAGAAAGGTATTTATAAACACCATTCCGGGAAACTTCCTCAACGAAAGTGACAGAACGGCACTTAACGAGGTCTACGGAGAGGATATGGACAGATACTTCTTCGAGCTTACTGAAACCAGCTCAGTATCTGATGATGACCTTCGTATGCTCCGTGAATTCGGCAAGAACACAGGTCAGATAGCCATTGATGACTTTGGTGCAGGTCACTCCAATATCGTTAACCTTATGCGCTATACTCCCCAGATAATCAAAATCGACCGCTTCCTGATAACAGACATCCACAAGAACCGCAACAAGCAGATGTTTGTGCGCAGTACAATTGATTTTGCCAAGATGAACGGCATCAAGGTACTGGCAGAGGGCGTAGAGACCTACAACGAAATGAGTACCGTTATAGACCTCGGAGTTGATTATATCCAGGCTTATTACACAGGCAAGCCTTCCGCCGAGCCTGTAAAGGAAATAGATCCTGCTATAAAGAAGGAGATTGTTTTTGCAAATCCTCTTTGTGGTCAGGACAGAGACAGTCTGTAAATTATAAATCCCGATTCCTCACGGAATCGGGATTTCAGACTGAAGACAAACTCACGCACCGCAAAAATGCATATTCTATATTTGATTTTAATGAGCTAACGAAAATTTCATTACATAAGTTTAGGGAAGCCGAAAACGGCTTCCCTAAAGCATTTTTGCTTACTTTGTCAACTGACGCTTACCATACAGCCCGTATGCCGACAGCGTCAGTTGACGTTTTTGACCGAATAGGTCAAAAACAATGGCTGACGTGTGTTTTTCATCGTCTGACAGCGTGTAGACAAACGATTTTGTCTACACGCTGAAATCCCGATTCCTCACGGAATCGGGATTATATTGTGCAACGTGAAATTTGTCGGAGACAAATTTAAGGTAAAAAGTAAGGAATCAATTATCGAAGCCAATCGAAGGATTTTGAAATTATGTTTTTGGCGGAGAGATATTGCATGGTTTATACGGGAGAACGCAGTTCGCCCGTAAAATCTGCACGCCGCTACGTGTTCAGTCACTAATCATTCTTTATACATAATGCACAAATCCACCCTGTGAAATTTGTTAAAATTCATTGCTGAAATGATTGACAACTTACTGAGAATATTGATATAATAAAATTGTTAAATAAATAACGGCATATGTGATAAAATAATAAAAAACGTTACCAAAAGGGCAGGACAACACCCTTTTTAACATTGTAGGGGTCGGCAAGCAGTCCGTAAGGACTGCGGCATCCTTTAGGATATGTCCTCGACGACCCGTTTGTCGACGTCCTCGATGCCCCGTTGGTCATATCACCGACGCCCCGTTGGTCATATCACCGACGCCCCGTTGGTCATATCTCCGACAACAATGTCAGGATGCTCCCCCTATAACGCAATAAGTTTAAAACAAAATTCTGAAAGGAACAAGAGCGATGGCAAAGAAGAACATTGTAAGAACAAGAAAAGCGCCACAGCCCAGGACTCCCGTAAGCCCCGAAATCGTCGATAATGTAGAGGCTTTAAAAATCCGTATAGCAGAGGTTAAGGCGGCACAGGCAATTTTTGCCGAATACAGCCAGGAGCAGGTGGATAAAATCTTTCTTGCGGCGGCTACAGCGGCAAACAAGATGAGAATTCCCCTTGCAAAAATGGCGGTAGAAGAAACAGGTATGGGCGTTGTTGAGGATAAGGTAATCAAGAACAACTACGCCAGCGAATACATCTACAACGCCTACAGAGATGCAAAGACCTGCGGCGTTATTGCCCGTGACGAAGCCTTCGGCACTATGACTGTTGCCGAGCCTATCGGTGTAATTGCGGCGGTAATCCCCACCACAAACCCCACTTCTACGGCAATCTTCAAGGCGCTTATAAGCCTTAAAACAAGAAACGGTATCATCTTCAGCCCCCATCCCAGAGCAAAGAACTGCACAATCGAGGCGGCAAGAGTGGTTCTCGAAGCGGCAGTAAAGGCAGGCGCACCCGAAGGAATCATCGGCTGGATTGACGTACCCTCCCTTGATATGACAAACGAGGTAATGAGAAGTGCAGATATCATACTGGCTACAGGCGGTCCGGGTATGGTAAAGGCGGCTTATTCCTCCGGCAAGCCCGCTTTAGGCGTAGGTGCAGGTAATACTCCCGCAATCATCGACAGCAGTGCCGATATAAAGCTTGCGGTAAGCTCTATCATCCATTCCAAGACCTTTGATAACGGTATGATATGCGCATCCGAGCAGTCTGTTATCGTTCTTGATAAGATATACAGCAAGGTAAAGAAGGAATTTGCGGCTATGGGCTGCTACTTCCTTGATGAAAAGGAAACAGAAAAGGTAAGAAAGACCATTATCATAAACAATGCTCTCAATGCAAAGATAGTAGGTCAGACAGCTGTCAGGATTGCTGAGCTTGCAGGAATCAAGGTACCTGCAAAGACAAAAATTCTTATCGGCGAGGTTGAAAACGTATCCCTTGACGAAGAATTTGCACACGAAAAGCTCTCTCCCGTTCTTGCTATGTACAAGGCAAAGGATTTCAACGAGGCGGTCGCAAAGGCAGAAGTCCTTGTTGCTGAGGGCGGCTTCGGTCACACCTCTTCTCTTTACTGCAATGCGGTAACAGAAAGAGAAAAGATAGAATATTTCGGCGAAAAGATGAAGACCTGCCGAATTTTAGTAAATACACCCTCCTCCCACGGCGGTATCGGTGATTTATACAACTTCATGCTCACCCCCTCCCTTACCCTTGGTTGCGGTAGCTGGGGCGGTAACTCGGTATCCGAGAACGTTGGTATAAAGCACTTACTGAACTACAAGACAGTAGCCGAAAGGAGAGAAAATATGCTCTGGATGAGAGTACCTGAAAAGGTTTATTTCAAGAAGGGCTGTATGCCCGTTGCCCTTGACGAGCTGGGCACAGTAATGAATAAAAAGAGAGCCTTTATCGTAACCGACTCCTTCTTATTCCACAACGGCAACACAAAGCCTATTACAGATAAGCTTGACAGCATGGGTATCGTTCACACCACCTTCTTCAACGTAGAGCCCGATCCTACTCTGGCTTCTGCCAAGGAAGGCGCAAAGGCTATGGAATTATTTAAGCCTGACGTTATCATTGCTCTCGGTGGCGGCTCTGCAATGGACGCGGCTAAGATCATGTGGGTACTTTACGAGCATCCCGAGGCTGACTTTATGGATATGGCTATGCGCTTTATCGATATCAGAAAGAGAGTATATAAGTTCCCTAAGATGGGTGAAAAGGCTTATTTCGTAGCTATCCCCACTTCATCCGGTACAGGTAGTGAATGTACTCCCTTCGCAGTAATCACAGATGAAAAATCCGGTGTAAAATATCCTCTTGCCGATTACGAATTACTTCCCAATATGGCTATCATCGATACGGATAATATGATGACACAGCCTAAGGGACTTACCAGCGCGTCAGGTGTTGACGCACTTACACACGCTCTTGAAGCTTATGCTTCAGTAATGGCTACAGATTATACAGACGGTCTTGCATTAAAGGCTATAAAGAATATATTCGAGTATCTCCCCAGAGCCTATAACGACGGTCTTACAGACGTAAAGGCAAGAGAAAAGATGGCAGACGCTTCTACCATTGCAGGTATTGCCTTCGCTAACGCCTTCCTCGGCGTATGTCATTCAATGGCTCATAAGCTGGGCGCCTTCCACCACCTGCCTCACGGCGTAGCAAATGCTCTGCTTATTACTCAGGTTATGAGATACAATGCGGTAGAATGTCCCGTTAAGATGGGCACCTTCTCCCAGTACGACCACCCCCACACTCTTGAAAGATACCTCGAAATTGCCGACTTCCTCGGAATTTCAGGAAAGAACAAGAAGGAGCGCTTTGAAAAGCTTATTGCAAAGATTGAAGAGCTGAAGAGCGAGGTCGGCATAAAGAAGACCATCAAGGATTACGGCATTGACGAAAAGGACTTCCTCGACAGACTCGACGCTATGGTAGAGCAGGCATTCGATGACCAGTGTACAGGCGCTAACCCCAGATATCCTCTTATGAGTGAGATAAAGCAGATGTACCTCAATGCTTACTACGGCGTAGACGAAACCGTTTGATTTTTGCGTACTCCGTTGTTTTAAACTTATTGCATAGCGGCAACCCCGCACCGAAAGGTGCGGGGTTGTTGCATTGTGCAGACAAAGGTTTTGTCTGCACAATGTCAGACGATGAAAAACGCACGTCAGCCATTGATTTTGACCTGTTCGGTCAAAATCGTCAACTGCCCCGACAGGCATACATACGGCAAGGATGCCGTAAAGCGAACACCAAAAGTGCATCACGACGATGCACAACAAAGTGTTCGCATAAGGTATAGTTGAGGGGATTATGACGAAGTAAGCAAAAATGCTTTTAGAGAGCCGTTTAAGGCTCTCTAAAACTTTTATATCACT
>JAGAVH010000068.1 GCA_017942025.1 Ruminiclostridium sp.
GGTCTACGGTGACACCTGTGAGGAGGCAAAAAAGAACATCGTCCGTTCCGACAAGGCGAGGGCGATGTATTATAAGAATATTTCGGGGCTTGAATGGGGCGATGAAAGTAACTATGAGATTCTGATTGATAGTTCGGTCGGTGTCAGAGAAAGTGCAGAAAGAATTACTGAATATTTAAACAGAAATATTGACAGTAAGTAATGTCGCTATTCAAATGTATTCTGAATAACATAATCAAGTCGTTTTAATATTAAGCACTAATGAAAATAAAAATGTGCGATAAAACATACTTTGATATGCACCCCAAAAGTTAGACACTTTTGGAGGTGCATATTTTTATGAGTAAAAAAGGACAAAATCAAAGAAAGTACTCGCCAGAATTCAAAATATCTGTTATAATGGATATGCGGGAACACCATTGCGTATACGTTCCCAGCGGTGCGGGCAGATACTGGCATGTTTTTGATTTTGAAGATGACACGCTAACTATCGTAAACAACATCCAGACGACAGCACCCACGCTGTAACACTTATTGAAAGGAACTTTATTGCTATGAAAAAATCGATAACGTTCGCTGCGTCAGCCCTTGCTCTTGCTCTTGTTTCGGGCTGTTCGGCTATCCCCGAAACATCGGAAACCGATGTAAATAATTCCGACACTTCGGCGGCTTTGGAAAGCAAAACGGTTTTTGAAAGCGTTATGTTTGCTGACAGCAATTTTTTATTCGACCTCAATTCCTGCAATTTATACTCCCGTCCCGAAGAACTTCGGACAAACGCTGACGGAGAGTTTATCAAAGCACAGTTTACTTTGACGGGCTTTTCCGATGGTATAATGGGAGGAAGGACAATTATTGACGTCGAAGAGTACGAGAAAATCACCGCCGAAGAAGCGTTTGAATCAGTTGAGATGCCCATAAAGGCCGCAAACAAAGCGTTCGGTGACGAAATTGATGTTCCTGTTACATATATGGCGTATTACGACGATGTAACCTGCTCCGAATATTTTATATATTCTTCGCAGGATGACTATTTTGTTGTAAGCGAAAACGAGACAGAGCCTGTAAGGTACGACGACTGCCGCGCCGTTCTCGGCAGATATATCGTTCTTTGCGATAAAAAAGCAAGCGATGACGATATTCTTACAGTGCTTACAAACGGAACACTGTCGGAAAATAAACAGATTTTCTATATCGGAACACAGAATTTTGAGTTAAGCGAGTATATCGATGTACAGACATTCGCCGACGAAGCGGTGACAGAAGGCAGATATGTTATTAAAGACTCGGAGCAGCTTTCGCAGCTTCTTGAAGAAACCAAATTTCCTAATAATGTTCTCAGTGTGCTGGACAACATTCTGAACGACAGAAATACAGCTGTCGTAATTTGCTCAGCCAATATTCCTATGGGGGATAATCTTCAGATTAAGCTTGATGAAAATAACCGCATACTGCTTTCTTCCGAAAGCACAGGTGAAGGCTATGCGGTTATCGGAGTAACCGCTGAAGCAGCAAAGGGGATTTGTCTTAACTGAATATGCTAATAGAATTACAGCAATAACGTTGCATAAAAACTTCAGGATAACCCGATAAAGCGGCTAGTCATATGGAAGTATTAGGAAAGCCACTTTTGATATTATGTCAAAAGTGGCTTTGTGTTGCTTAAGCGTTGATTTTCAGTTGTATGCTTGTTATGCTCTGCTCATATGGAAATAACAGGTTATACCCACAACCTCAAAAACCACCCAAATCACCAAACCAACCGCCTACATCTCTGCAGGCGGTTTCCCATCCATTCACTTTTAAAACTATGCGATATATGTATATCGAAAATTCATCAATCAGCCGTTATAACTCTATCCTGTCCTTCTATACAAAACCTCACAAACCCCTCACGCAGTAAGGAAAAATTCGTACTTTACCTTAACCTTATGACCGCTTGCAATCCTGATATTTCTCTGGAACTCAAAAGTTCGTATGGGCTGGCACGGTTTAACCATCTGACCGCCGACACTACCTGCCTGCTTGGATGTGAGGTCACCATTGTAACCATTTTCCTTAAGAGATACGCCTACTTCGTTTGCAGCCTGCATCTTGATAGAGTTTAAAGCTGCCTTGTTCTTTTTACTAGCCATTTTGCTTTCCTTTCGATTTTAACGGACATTTTCACATCCGTTTATCTTTTAGTTTTAAGAATGCTTTGAGCATTTCTTTTCGCAACGTCTTTTGACCTTGCAACATTATTATGTTCGGGGGAAAACGAAATATAGCAAGAAATTTTTGGGTGTATTTTTTTAAAAGTGTAGGAGCAGAATGTAAGAAATGCAGTTTAATATTTTGTTTTAAAAGTATCGGAGGAGATTTTGCATTGGTTGAATTAATGTCAACCAATGCGTTATTGAAATTTCCTTTTCCTGTGGTATAATTAAATCAAAATCAAACACAGAAAAGGAGAACGCCTATGTTATATCTTTCCGAGAATTTAAAAAAGTATCGTCTGCTTAAAAATCTCACTCAGGAAGATGTCGCCGAGCTTCTTGGTATTACTCCTCAGAGTGTTTCAAAGTGGGAACGAGCTGAATGTTATCCTGATATTACATTTCTACCAACACTGGCAAATATCTTTGAAACGAGTGTTGATATGCTATTAGGTATGGATACAATCCGTGCCGACCAGACTCAGCACGATATACATAAGTTGGCTTCAGATTATCAGAAAAACGGCGATTACGCATCGGCAGAAAAGGTGTATCGTGATGCACTTCGCATTTATCCGAACAATGCAGGTATGATTTTAGGACTTGCAGGTGTCTTGGCGTTAGCGGATAAGCCAGAGGAAGCTATTGAATTGATGGAAAGAGGCTTGTTGTTATCCAAAAATGAGAAACAGAAAGCGACAACCCGTGCAACGTTATGCTTTTTGCACCTGAAATGTGGAAGAAAGGATAAAGCTGAACTGCTTGCTACTACACTTCCGCACACAAGAGAAAGCCGAGAGGTTATTCAGCCTTTGATTTCATCTGATCTTGATGATAATGAAATTAACAAGTATGTAAGAATTATTCTACTCGGAGAGTAACAAAACAGATTCGCATGCATTTCTGAAGGCGGTTTTTCCATCCATTCACTTTTATAATCATGCGATATATGTATATCGAAAATTCATAAATGTTGCTCCATAAAGGAATTGTAACATATCCGTACTTCTCTAAACTCTGTAAACTCGCATTCTATAAGATGGCCACAGAAGAAAAGCCTAAACGAAATGACAACAGCGAAATCATCTTCATCGTCTTGCCCGATTGCCAGAAATTCTTCGAGCGCTATATCAATATGTTCCGGCTTTTCTTTCGGATAGAGTTTATATATTTCTTCTTTCTTACCGAAGATGGAAAAATCCTGCTCTGTCTGATGCAGACTCAGCATCAGATCAATATCACAGAAAGTTCAGGAAGTCCAGCGGAAATTTGCAAAAGAAAAGAGAAACCGCAGATTTTCTACGATTTCTCTGAAATAGCGTGGGCTGGTTTGGTGATAGTGGTGGGGGAACTTTAGAAGAAATGCAAAAGACTGTGGGCAATTATATTATTTCAATCCACGCCCTCCGCGAGGAGGACGACCTTCGCCGAGAATTGTTGAAATAATCGAACATCCCGATATTTCAATCCACGCCCTCCGTGAGGAGGACGACTGCTTGTTTTCGATTATCTGATAAAGGTAAGCATCATTTCAATCCACGCCCTCCGTGAGGAGGACGACTTGCATATACAAGGTACGGTTTTCTCTATTCCGTAATTTCAATCCACGCCCTCCGTGAGGAGGACGACTGCCGGTCTTTGTCGCCTTTTCACAGTATTCCTCATTTCAATCCACGCCCTCCGTGAGGAGGACGACTCTGTTATCTTCTCGAAGCAAGTACCCATAAGTGTATTTCAATCCACGCCCTCCATGAGGAGGACGACATACTGTCCACGAGGTAGAAAATGAAGAGCTTAAAAAATTTCAATCCACGCCCTCCGCGAGGAGGACGACACTACCCTGTGTCATTTTGGTTAACCCCTGATTATTTCAATCCACACCCTCCGAGAGGAGGACGACTAATTAGTGGTAATGCTACCGAAGAAGAGTATATATTTCAATCCACACCCTCCGTGAGGAGGACGACGCGGTCACAAGGTAACAAGCTTCACGGTGGCTTGATTTCAATCCACGCCCTCCGTGAGGAGGACGACCCCGGTAATGGTGGTATGCCGTTCAACGTAAGGATTTCAATCCACGCTCTCCGTGAGGAGAACGACAAAGGGTACTTTCGTAAATTCTCCGCAAACTGGCATTTCAATCCACACCCTCCGAGAGGAGGACGACTAAGCTCGGCGAACTTGAAGCTGTACCAAAGTGGAAATTTCAATCCACGCCCTCCGTGAGGAAGACGACGGTCACAAAGGGTGCAAGAAAAATGCTTACACTATTTCAATCCACGCCCTCCGTGAGGAGGACGACGCTACACCTACGACAAGACCTTTACTACAGATGCATTTCAATCCACACCCTCCGCGAGGAGGACGACCGTCTCACCGTCAAAGCTGATTCCCTCTACGTAAGGTATTTCAATCCACGCCCTCCGTGAGGAGGACGACTGCTTGTTTTCGATTATCTGATAAAGGTAAGCATCATTTCAATCCACGCCCTCCGTGAGGAGGACGACGAAGAAAGCTCCTCTCTTTGTTTCCTCAACAGAAAAATTTCAATCCACGCCCTCCGCGAGGAGGACGACGGAATGAATTGTGTATAATCCAAAGCATAATGAATTTCAATCCACGCCCTCCGTGAGAAGGACGACCGCTTTTGACCGTTATAATTTTTCCGTTAATCAATTTCAATCCACGCCCTCCGTGAGGAGGACGACGAGAACAGTATGCATAAAATAAAAGAAATGCTGATATTTCAATCCACGCCCTCCGTGAGGAGGACGACCTTCGCTCCGTCATAGCTGTAAGAAGAACGATAGATTTCAATCCACGCCCTCCGTGAGGAGGACGACTCCAGCATCGCAAAATTGCCACGGCTTAATGACTGATTTCAATCCACGCCCTCCGTGAGGAGGACGACTACTTATTTTTCTACAAATCGTACTTAATATATAATAATATCTCCTCTTGTTTCGTGGAAGGATTTATCGTGAACGTTTCTGTGCATTATCACACCGTCTGTTGTATGGCAATTTTCTGACCATTGCTGTTCAATGTGTATAAGAGCCCATTGGCGGCGACAAAAGGCAAAGTGCTGAAGACCCGACAGCATAAGATAATCTTTTTTATAGCTCATCTGAGGTCAATTATTTCGGGTGTAAGTCCGTCGAGCTGTTCTATCGTGATCTCGTAATCGTCGAAGCAGGAGGGCTTTGACACGTTTTCCTTCTGCTGTATCTTCAACGAACGATGTACCTTTGCTGAAGAGTATCTGGGAGTTTTGCATCCGTGCTTCCACCAATATATGCGGCACATTTCCATACTGCCATCGGGACGTGCGGATGAGCAGTCGTTCTCGAAAAGAGTCGCGAGAGCCTCTTTTATTTTTTCTGCATCTTCATCTGTGAAGCCGGTCTTTTCGGCAAGCTGGCAGTTGATACTACCCTTTGCAACGTATAAGCCAAACTCAACTCTGTGCTTCATACCCATTGTGTCTGATGCTTTTCCGCTTTTCCCACCTTCGCTGTTTACACTCTTGGTTATCTGCATACTTACGATATCGATAGGGGAGACGCTCTTTGCCATGCTGATAGAAACAGGACCTCTTACACCGACGGAAACGGAATCGTCTTTAAATGCAAAAACCTGGCCGAAGCTTCTTACGTCTATCCATTCTTCACAAGAGATACGGGCGAATTCCTCGCGATTGGTGTTTTTTCCTTTGCTTATAGCTTTAAGAGCTTCGTTGGCTTCGGCTCTTGAACGAAGACTGTCGCATCCGTCGTCGGCGCGATCATCAGACTGTACGAATATTCTTTCACCCATATCCTGGAGTCTGTTTCTTATTTTCCTTTTAATACATACGTCGGATACTTCTCCGAAGCCATCAAAACTTTCTCTGGGGCGATTGCCGTTGAGGGGGTCTCCGTTTGCATTTGCGTTTTCTGCTGTGAATAAAATTGCAAAATCGATTTTCTGTGTTAATGTGCTCATTTCTTAATCCTCCTGTGTGTCGTTGGTTTCTTCTGCTTTTTCTGATTTGGGCGTGTATATATCGTTCAGCTGACAACTGTATGCGTGAAGGAATTCAGGCTTCAGCTTTGTGTTATCAGCAAAGTCCTCTCTGCTCATCTTTGCAGAGATTTCTTCTATAAGAGAAAGGTAGCGTATGCGGTTTTTGTTTTCCATCTTTTTGAAATAGGGAATCAACCTTTTGTATATGGTATCCCATCCGGTTGAAGGACGGTTCGCAAATGCATTGAAAAATCGCATTGCATTGGTAATACGGTCTTCTTCTTTAGCGTAGGTAGATCTTTCCGCTGCTTCTGCCACAGCGAGCAATCTGCCGAAAAGATAGTCCCTGTTTCTGCATTCCTTGTCAAGAGCCATTGAACATTCCTCCTTATGCTCTATCTTATTTTTTCTTATCATACCGCAGGTAACTTCAAGTACCCTGCGCCAGTTGTATCTTTCACTGTACATCTGAGGGCTTGTTGCTCTGGTTACAAGCGCATTTACTATATCCTGTGGAATTCTTCTGCCTTCAATAACGCAGGGGATAAGTCTTATATATACGTCCCTTTTTACTTCGGGCTTACAAGAAATAAATTTGCCTTGTTCCGTACCAAAGGCACATTCCGCTATGTCAGAAAGAGAGAAAGAGTTCACTTCCTGCATTTTCTTTTTTCCGTTGTATCTGATCCAAGCCGTCTCATCGTGCCATTTGCAGACGCTTTTGTAAAATTCTGAAGTGGATAAAGCTGTGTATATCGGCATCGAAAGTCGTCCTGTGGTTGCTGAATCGAGTGCCATTATTATCGTTTCAGAGTTCGGGTCCAGACGATTGCTGTGTCCGAACAAGGTTTTTTGAAGCTTATCCTTGTACGCTGAAACCAATGCATCACCATATAACTGTTCCGTGTCATCAAAATCAAATCCTAAATCTGCAAAGACGTCGGAGAAGCTTGTCGTTATATCCGGAACCTGTTTCAAAGCACTTTCCCACACCACAAGTGTAAGAGTATTATCGACGGCTATGCCTTGTCTTGCAATCAGCCATTTAAGAGCGTTATGTGCCTTTTGCGAAAATTCGTAGCTTACTGACAACGCCTGCTCCTTGTTTGCAAATCTGCCTCTGTAGGTAAAGCCACTTTCGTCGTTTGAAGAAATCAGCTTTGCTTTATCTCCTGCATTGCGGATTTTGGAAGGATGCTTGTACGTAACGGGAAGTTCCTCCCCGAGAGCATAGCACAGGTCGGTTTTTCCCATCCGGGTGGAGTTGAAGGAAATATATGCGTCCTGCAACGTTCTGTCAGCCCACGTTCTGGGTTCGTTGCCATTGCGATACAGTATCCTGAATCTTACAAAGCAATCAGGTTGAGCAATGCCTGCTATTTTGACATCCGGATTAAGTTTTCCGTTTTCGTTTGTCTCCAGCACCTTAGCTTCTACAAGGTCGGATATGACTATGCCTTTTTTTACATAGGCTGATACCGCCGCTACAGCGGGGTGGTTGTAATCTGATTTTTCCCACTGCGTCAGTAATTCCTGATAAGCTTTAAAGTAGCCTGTGTTATCGTTCTTTTTACCCTCTGCCAGTTGTGGATAGTCCTTTGCTATGTATATCAGCTTGTCCATAAGCGGATGTGGAGCAACACCGGAACTTCTCGCTCCCGAATCTTCCGTTACGGGAATAATGGTAACAGCATCGCTTTTGTCAATTTTTTCGGCACTTATAAAATCTCCGTTTTCTGAAATTGTGAGTTCTATCTGTGCGTTGGCAGTGCTATGTGCTACAGGTAATAGAGTTGGTTCTGTATCGTCGGTCTTGCCGTAATGCTGTTCATAGATTCTGTATAGTTGCTCAGTCCAGCTCAAACTCATCACCTCCAACAAATTCTTCAAGACCTGTAAAGTTTTTGTGTTCCTTGCCGAACGGCTTGATTTCCATGCTCCGTATGTGGCGTTTTATGGTGCATTCCTCCGGACGGATAAACTCTATTACGCCATCCTTCATTACCGGATTCCACAAGCGGACGGTAAGCAATCCTTTGTCTTCGGGAAGTACTGCTTCGTCAGCGTAGGTGATACCGTGAAGCATCAAACCGAAGGGTAGTTCGCCCGTATTGTCGAAAGCTCCTTCGCCTTCTCCGAATACACACGGCTCAACGTAAGCGACACATTCTCTGGTGCCGAGAAAAACGTCTCGTCTTCCGCCTGCTTTTATCATGCGTTTTGCTATATTGTGATGCTTGTTTTCGTTGCGATCCTGCATAAGCTCCGGACGGTTGTCGTTCCATTCAAAGTGCGCCTTTACCTGGTACTCTACGTCGGTCAGATACGTGTAGTAGCACAGGTCATTGCCACCACTGTAACCGATAGGCCTGATGCCTTTTCTTTCTGTGGAAATCTTTTTCATCACCCGTACGGAATCTACGTACCACACAATCGTAGGCTTCCAATAGATTGAATGAAGTATTCCCTTAAGTGCTTCAAAAGTCGGAATGCGATAGCTTGTTTTCTCTGAGCCGGGTCTTGTGAGAATATCCGAAAATAATGCATGATCTCCATAAACCACGAATTCGACGCTATTCTCATGCTTTGGCTTGCTCAATTTTATCAACTCCTTTTCAATAAACATTAATTTTAAATTGCTGTGCCTTGCCTGAATTATATCATATAGGTATTACGTTGTCAATAGTTTTTAAAAATTTTATTTGTCAGATTGACAAAATCGGAGAAAAAGTGTATATTTATATTGTCGCACTACAAAAGCGTGGATTGAAATAATAATCATTATTTTTATTCTTTGCCGCACGGCTCACCCCCGTGCGGCGTTTTTTTAATAAATAAGAGCTTCTTTCAGTCCTGCTTCAAGAGTAACGCCATACTCATCACGGTAATATTCCTCTGACAGAACAGCAACACCGTATTCGGTAAAACGTAATGCACCTTCTTCGGAAAGTTTTCTTTCGTCGGAAGCATATAGCTCTATAATGTATTTCTGTGCTTTCCTCATAATATTTGATATATCCTTGTTGTGCTCTTCGGAGGTAAACTGTAAAATAAGTTCTTTTGCTTCGTCGTTATATGGTACGACAACCGATCGTGTGTTGTTGTCAATCACTTTGAACAGTTCGCCTGCAGTTTTAGGACAATGCGTGAAGGTTGGTAACGTTCCCTTGTTCAGACCCCTTCTGACCTTGGAATAGGTCAACATATCCATAAGGTCGGTTTTAATTGATAAATCGTAAACGGGATAGGAAAATTCTTTACTCCTCTCTCTGAATAATATACGGTAATATTGCGACATGCTTTCTGTTGACATAATATCCTCAGGGCTATTATACAACAGCTCTCTGGTCGATCTCTGAGAGCTTTCTATTTCCTTCAGCTGTCCCAGTTGTTCTTCACTTATATTTATAACATAAACGTCGCTACATGGATATTTGCCGTTGCGATTGCATCTTCCTGCCGCCTGAGCTATATTATCAAGTCCTGCAAGAGAGCGTATTACACACCTGAAGGAAACATCTACACCAGCCTCTATAAGCTGGGTGGTTATGCATATCACCGGCTTATCATTCTCTAAAGCGTCGCGTAGTTTCTTCAGCACATCCCGACGATGTTCGGGGCACATCTTGGTGCTGAGATGTAAAAGCAGGTGTTCCGAAGACACCACCATTCTTTTTACTCTTCTGTATATCTCCTCAGCAGCTTTTTTTGTATTTACGATAAGCAGTACGCTACCTTTTTCTACAAATTTTTCATAGCACAGCTTCGCCGTTTCATCAAAACTATATCCGTTCTTTCTTGTCATATCGACTATCTGAGTTCGTTTGAAAACGCTAAAATCTTTCGTATAATCTCCGGTAATACTGCTGTTTTCATCAAGCAGAACAGGGAATCTGCTATCGTTATCAAAGGGTGGTTACGTTGCAGAACAAAGAACTATCGTTGCTTTACATACGTGGCTTAAAAAATTCATCGCCATATTGAACAGATGTATACACCTTATTGGTATGGTTTGTACCTCGTCCAGTATAAGCACGCTATGACAGAGCCTATGAAATCTTCTTACGCATGACGTTTTTGAAAGAAAAATTGTATTTAACAATTGTACAAGTGTGGTTGATATAACAGCACTGTCCCATCGTTCGGAATGATACTGATAAAAGCTGACTTCTTCTGCGTTATCGATTTCCTGCAGAAAGTTTGAATGGTGTTCAAGATACTGGCTGTCATCACCGGTGAGGGATCTCAGAATATCACTGTTCTGTTCAAGTATGGACATAAACGGAGCAACGTAGATTATTCTGTTGTTGCAGTTTTTCAGGCAATATTCTGATGCAAATCTCATCGAAGAAAGTGTTTTTCCTCCGCCGGTCGGGACTATCAGCCTACATATTCCTACTTTGTTATTTGCAAATTCGGAGCATCTTTCTGAAATATTGCTTCTTGCTATAGAGATATTGTCCTTGTTTTCCGAAAATTTCTTGCATAACGCATTTATTTCTTTACGTATGTTGTTCCATATATGTGTTTTTTCTGATTCGGATACGCTCTGCCGTTCTGACATAAAATCGGCAGTATCCGTTCGGTCTGCATCAATAAGTATAGATACAGCCAAACGCTCCAGCATACATATGTAAAACATCCAATGGTCCATTTTTCTTCCTGAAAGCTTTAAAAGATGTTTGATTACAATATCAAATTCTCTGGTGGCTTTATCTAATAACAGAATAGTATCTTCTCTTGGAAAAATCAGTTCATATTCTGTTTGTATTGAATTATATTCCTCGTCCTTTGAGCTTCTTTTTTTGAGATAATCCTTACCGTCTTCATTTATCCAGTCGTGTAATCCGTGATGCGACAAGATCACCCTTGCAATAAATTCTGCAACAAGACTCTGTTTTTTGTCCGCTAACGATAATATATACTTTGCTCCTGCGTAACTATGATCTATTTCTCCTCTTTTTACATTGCTTTTTCCACGAATATAATCATCAAATTTATCGCAAAGCTTTCCCATATCGTGAAGCCTTGCGGCAAGTTTCAGGATAGATTCTAATCCGATCTCAGCGGCAAATCTACCGCTGATTTTTGCTGTATTGCATAAATGTTCTTTTACGGTTTGTTCTCTGTTGTCATAAATATGTGCTACAAAGCCTCCATGCACTGATATCACCGTCTTTCTTTTCAGCATTATAACACCATCGGTGTCCTGTTTTTGGTACTCTGATATTTGGCGTTGTATTTTATGTATATTATACCATAACCGCAAGGTTATGGTATAATCGTCCGATCCGCAGGGAGCAAATCTCCGATTTGCGAATCTGCGAGGACAATTTAAATAAAAGCATAATAACCACTTGTGGTTATTATATCACAGCCCTACCTCTATTTCAATAAAAAGGAAAAGATGTTGCTTTATTTTAACACAGAATTTTAATCCGAAAGCAGCGTCAGGATATATATCAACTAAGCTCGGCGTATGCACTACCGTTTCTGATTTCAGCATCGCAGGGTGAGACGTTACCGCTTTCCTTATCAGCTAAACTCCCCCTCATGTTCCATAAAGAAATCATAGTATGCCCGTACCCCTTCAAGCTCTGTCCATTTGCTTACCTTCACATTATTGTCAAGGTCATATATCAGCGCACCTTTTATTGCAAGCATAAAAGGTGAATGGGTAGATATTATCATCTGGCAACCAAGGTGATTCACATGCTCGTAAATCACTTCGGCGAGCTCCAGCTGTCGTTTTGGTGACAGACTGTTTTCCGGCTCGTCAAGAAGGTATAATCCGTTTTCCTGAAGATTGTCATAGAAATACTTGATGGTGGTTTCGCCATTGGAATGCTCACGGATGTTGTTGCCGAGATATTTGTTTACAAATTCCAATTTGGTACAATATAAGAGTAGCAACCCAATGCAAAAAAGCATTGCAAAACTACTCTTATTTTTATACAATAAGAAGGAAAGGTCCGGCGCAATTCCGATTGGATTAACACATCCGTTCGACAAACTGTCGAC
>JAGAVH010000069.1 GCA_017942025.1 Ruminiclostridium sp.
AACACCAAAAGTGCATCACGACGATGCACAACAAAGTGTTCGCATAAGGTATAGTTGAGGGGATTATGACGAAGTAAGCAAAAATGCTTTTAGAGAGCCGTTTAAGGCTCTCTAAAACTTTTATATCACTATTTCGTGTATATCCACAAATTCGTTACAAGTTACCAGCATTTTTGCGGTGCGTGAGTTTGTCTTCAGTCTGAAAGGAAGCGGAGCTTCCTCTTTCAATTATTGTACATTCGTAAAAGCAGTCCTGACATCGGTCCGTTTTTGAAGATTTTATGGTTGACGGCATATCGTTAGCTTTAGTTTTACTGCATTATGGGGTATAAGAGAGGATATGCGCCGTAAATCTTGTTTCTGCGGATAGGTTATATCAGAAGGATTATCGGACTCAGAAACAAGACGCCTGGTATGATGAAAAGAAAATGGGGTAAAGACCGGGACTGCTTTCCGAATGTTCGGAGAAAATTCTCTCCTTATTAAACATCGCAAAACACAGGCAATTTGTTAGATGATTTTCGGAATTTTTTTAAAATTTTTTAAAATTTTTTTAATAATGATACATTTTTCAACTTTATCGACAATATCAGACTTTTACAAGCTTATACGCAAGCAATAAACACAGGTATATTTTTGCACAAAAAATCTTTATCGAGGAGCAGAAAAAAAGTTAAATTTTACGATTTTGACACAAATCCCGATAAATTGTAAAATACTATTGACAGCTTCTTGCACTTGTGATAAAATAGCTGAGCAAATAAAGAAAATCGTACAGAAAAGGACGCAAAAGAATAGATTATTACAATTTATTTTCTTTTTTGTACAATTTAGTGAAATCGTTTTCTGAAAACACCCTGCAAGACTATAAAAGTCACGGAAAGGAAGAGTAAAAATGTTTCAGCTGAAATGGCTATGGGAAAATCTGAAGGGCTACCGACCAATATATGCGGTGGCGCTTACGATGTCAATTATAAATATGTCGTTTTTCCTTGTCGGCCCCATCATTACCGAAAAAATAATATCTATCTTCATCACCTCTCCCGACGCTCTTTCAAACATTGAAAATCAGAGAGAGCTTCTGATTACGCTGTGTGTAGCGATGATACTTTTTGTATTTGTCCGCACCTGCTTGCAGTTTGTGGCAAAAACACTCTACGAAATAGTATCGCAGGGAGTTCTGCAAAAGGTAAGAAACGAGCTGTTCCGCCGTATGCAGAATCAGGATATGAAGTTCTACGATGAGCATACAAGAGGCGACCTTGTAACAAGACTTACCGGTGACTTAGAGCTTATCCGTCATTCTCTGGCATGGATTATCATGATGGTGGTAGAAAGCCTTGCGCTCTTTATATACACAATCATTTACTTCTTCATTATCGACTGGCTGATGACCTTATGCATTCTTTCCCTTGCTCCCATTCTGTGTATAGTTTCAAGAATGTTTTCAAAGAGAGTAAGAAAAAGATACGTGGTACTCCGTGAAAAGCTCTCAAAGCTCAACACAAAGGCTCAGGAGAATATTGCCGCTAACCGTGTTGTAAAGGCTTTTGCAAGAGAAGAGTACGAGATGGAGGACTTTGACAAGTACAACAAGGATTATTGCGAACATAACCAGCAGGCGGCTATGGTATGGCTCACCTTCCAGCCCTATATTGAAACCCTCGCTCAGGGCTTATGGGTAGTACAGATGCTGGCAGGCGGTATCTTTGTAATAAACGGCAGAATCACATTATCCGAGTACACAGTCTTTTCAGGACTTCTGTGGACTATCTCCAACACTATGAGAAATATCGGTATGCTTATAAACGATATGCAGAGATTCTTTGCAAGCGTTACAAAGATTATAGAAGTGTACTATACAAAGCCTGACATCGTAAACGAGCATAACTGCGATGAAAGACCGAGAATAAAGGGTGATATCCGCTTTGAAAATGTATCTATGAAATTCGGAGAAACTACCGTTTTAAAGGATATCAATCTTGATATAAAGGATGGAGAAACCGTAGTAATAATGGGCGCTACCGGCTCAGGAAAGACTACGCTTATGAATCTTATTGCAAGATTCTACGATGTGACCAGCGGCGCTGTATATGTTGACGGAAAGAATGTAAAGGACTATGAGCCTGATATTCTCCGTTCAAACATCGGTATGACAACTCAGGAGGTACTGCTCTTTTCCGATACAGTTGACGGAAATATCGCCTATGGTGATTCTGACCTGCCATTTGAAGAGGTACAGAAGTTCGCTCACCTTGCTTCGGCTCACTTTATCGAAAAAATGCCAGAGCAGTATGATACTATCATAGGCGAACGTGGTGTAGGTCTTTCAGGCGGACAGAAGCAAAGAATCGCTCTCGCACGTGCTATGGCGATAAAGCCTCCTATACTTATTTTAGATGATACCACATCCGCTGTTGATATGGAAACAGAAATCGAAATTCAGGAAAACCTGACAAAGCTCGGATATGATTGTACAAAGCTCATAATAGCACAGCGCACCTCCTCTGCCCGTCACGCTGACAGAATCGTCATTTTAGAGGACGGCAAAATAAAGGAATGCGGTACCCACGAAGAGCTTATGGCATTAAAGGGTTATTATCATGAGATATATACTCTCCAGAATGGTTTAGAAGAGGAGGCGGTATAAGTGGCAAGAAATAAATTTGATATTGACGAAACCCTTGAAACCCCATTTAACTTTGCCCACTTCAAGAGAGCTCTTGTATATGTAAAGCGTTATAAATGGAAAATGATAACCGCCTTTATATTATCAGCAATTTCCGCAATAGTCGCCTTATTCGCCCCCCTTATCACAAAGGAGGTTGTAGATAAGGCTATACCTATGGGTATGAATGGCGATGAAAAAGCTATCCCCTATATTGTTGTACTGTCGGGACTGTTTTTACTGACTATCGTAGTCAGCGTTATTCTCGGCAACATCCGTCAGAGAATAATGACAAAGGCAGGTCAGATGATGATTTATGATATCAGAAAGGACCTGTTCAGGCATCTTCAGGAGTTGCCCTTTCAGTATTACGATGACAGACCTCAGGGCAAGATACTTGTAAGAGTAGTAAACTATGTAAACAATGTATCGGATATGCTGACAAACGGCATTATAAACTTTGTGCTTGAAATCTTTAACCTTATATTCATAACCATATTTATGTTCTCTGTAGACGTAAGGCTGGCACTTGTAATATTTGCGGGTGTACCCGTATTCATACTTGTTATGGTAATATTAAAGAACAAGCAGAGAAAAGCATGGCAGCAGGTATCCAACAAGAACTCAAACCAGACGGCTTATCTTGCAGAAAGTATAAACTGTATCAGAGTAACTCAGAGCTTTGCAAGAGAAAATGAAAATCTCGGTATCTTCCGCAGACTTTCTACAGCTTACCGCAAGGTATGGATGAAGGCGGTAACGATAAACCACTTTATTCCCTTCTCGGTTGACAATATAAGAGCGACGGTAGATTCCGCAATTTACTTTGTGGGACTGCTTGTAATCGGCTTCCCTGCGGTATCGTTGGGTAGTATTCTTGCTATGAGCAACTACTCCTCCCGCTTCTGGCAGCCTATCATCAATATTGCAAACCTTTATAACAACTTTATAAATACCATAGCTTATCTTGAAAGAATTTTTGAAACTATGGACGAGCCCGTCCCTGTAAAGAATGCAGACGACGCCTACGAGCTTCCTGAAATTACCGGTAAGGTAGAATTCAAGAACGTAACCTTCGCTTATGAAGAGGGCAAGAACATCTTAGAGAATGTCAGCTTTACAGTAAATCCCGGCGAGAGCGTTGCCCTTGTAGGCCCTACAGGTGCAGGTAAAACGACCATTATAAATCTGATTTCAAGATTCTACAATATAAACGAAGGTGCAGTCTACGTAGATGGTCACGATATAAGCAAGGTTACCTTACATTCCCTTCGTAAGCAGATGGGTATAATGCTTCAGGACAGCTTTATATTCTCAGGCACTATCGAAAACAACATCCGCTACGGCAAGCTAGACGCTACAGAAGAAGAGATTATAAAGGCGTCACAGACCGTATGCGCCCACAACTTTATTGAAGGACTTGAAAAGGGCTATCAGACGGAAATGTCCGAGGGTGGCTCACAGCTTTCAGGCGGTCAGCGACAGCTGGTTTCCTTTGCAAGAACGCTTATCTCCGATCCAAAGATTCTGATCCTTGACGAAGCGACCTCATCCATTGACGCCAAGACAGAAAAAGAGCTTCAGACTGGTCTTAACGAGCTGTTAAAGGGCAGAACAAGCTTTATTATCGCTCACAGATTATCAACCATCAGAAACTGTGACAAGATAATGTTCATCAATAATAAGGGTATCACAGAAGCTGGTACTCACGAAGAGTTGCTTGCCAAAAAGGGAGATTATTATAATCTCTATATGGCACAGAAATAAAGGTTTTCCAAAATGCATACAAAATCACCCCTTGGCTTGTTAAAACCGAGGGGTGATTGTATTATTCACTTTTTATCATCAGGGAATCCATTAAACCACGCTCTCTCCGAAAAGTCAAGCTTTTTCGGTGCGGTTACTTTTTCCTCTGCAATGCCTACGGGTAAGAAGCAGATAAGTTCATATTCGTCGGGGACGCCGAGAATCTGTGCCATTTTACAGCCGATTCTGTCCTCGTCGGTGATATGACCTTCGTACCAACAGCTATGATAGCCAAGCTCCGTTATTGCAAGCAGCATATTTTCTATTGCCGCTGAATAATCCTGCACCGCATAGCATTTATCTCTGTAGGCGTTTATCCGTCTTGTCAGAACGCATATCATTGCGGGAGCGGTCTCCCCTACCGGCGGATCGATAACGCTGTGTAGCTTCTTCATTACCTCCTTATCGTCAACTGCAATAAGGCTTGTAGTCTGCTTGTTACAGCCTGAAGGAGCGTCAAGTCCTGCCTTCATTATGGTAATAAGGTCTTCTCTTGGTACAGGGGTGGATTTGTATTTCCCTCTGTAGCTGTGTCGGTTGCTTATCGTATCAATTATACTCATTTTGTACCTTTATTCTTTCCGAAATCCTTTGCAAACTGCGGTTTCGGTGCAGTAAATTCCTTTTTATCAAGGTAGGAAAGTATGCCTGCATCCGTTTTAAAGCTGAATATCAGCTTATAACTGCAAAGTGCCTGATACTTAAAGCCGTACTGTTTATTGATTTTATTACTGCCGTACTTTCCGTCACCTAAAAGCGGATGTCCGATATAGGCTAAATGCGCTCTTATCTGATGGGTTCTGCCGGTAAGTAAATCCACCTCTAAAAGCGAATTATCTCCATCGTAGTCCAGCACCTTGTACTTTGTCTTTATGGTAAGATTATCCCGTGTTTTCTGATTGGAAATTTTTACTGTATTGGTTTTACTGTCCTTTTTTAGATATGCGGTAAGGGTTGCCGCCTTTGGCTCTACCCTGCCTACAGCTATACAAAGATACAGCTTTTTAAGCTCTCTGTCCCTTATCTTCTGACTCATAACGCGGAGTGCTTCAGCATTTTTTGCCGCTATAACTATACCGCAGGTATTACGATCGATGCGGTTGCATAAAGCAGGAACAAAGGTATTTTCCTTTTCGGGGATATACTCACCCTTATTATAAAGATAGCTTTTTATTCTGTTTATAAGGGTATCTGTATCGTTTGTTTCATCCTCGTGGACTACCATACCCTGCGGCTTATTTATAAGCAGGATATTTTCATCCTCATAGATTATATCAAGCTCACACGACACCGTGGTGAAATCCTCGTCTATCTGCTTTGGCTCTAAAAGTTCGTCCTTTATAAAGAGCTTTATGATATCATTTTCGGCAAGATGTGTTTTTGTATCGCATTTCTTGCCGTTGAGCTTTATACAGTTTTTTCTTGACAGCTTGCAGATATTTCCCATAGTAAGAGCAGGAAAGCACTTGATAAGAAAGCGGTCAAGCCTCTGACCGCTGTCATTTTTCGATACTGTGATTTCTCTCATTTCTGTATCCTGTCAAAGCCGAATAAGGCAAAATGCTCTATCGCCTTATTGAAGAAGTCGGAGCTGTTCTGACTGCCTTGTGCCACCTCTTCAAGTCCCTGCTTTGCCTTTTCAAAGGCAGACTGCATTGAGGGAGAGTCCTCCGCCTCAAGCCAGAGCTGATTTTCCCATATTCCGTATTTAAGATTTATTATATAAGCCTTGGTATTTATCTTTTCCATTTTCGTTCCTTTGAATTAAAGCTTGCTACCCTTTGCGCCGCCCAGCTTACCGCCTGTAAAGCCATCTAAGATATTGCTTTCAAAGCTGAAGGTCAGCGCCTTTATTTCTCTTTCTCTCTTCAGTGCCAAGGATATCATTTCATCAAGAAGCTCAGTATATTTAACTCCTACAGGCTCCCATAAATAGAATGACAAACTGCCGGGGATAGTGTTTATTTCATTGAGATAGATATTTCCATTTGATTTATCAATCATAAAGTCGATACGTGAAACACCGCTGCAACCAAGGCACTTGAAAGCCTTTACTGCAAGAGCTCTTATCTTCTCTCTTGTTTCATAATCAATATCGGCAGGAATCTTTCTTTTAAGAGTTGCCATACCTGATGATTTTCCGCCCTTGTCGCCTGATATATACTTATCCTCAAAGGAGAGTATATCGTCGCTGTTTACAGGCTCTTCGCATTCGGAGGCTTTTGCGGTAGCATAGTCGCCACATACGGAGCAGTTTATTTCCTTGAGCTCTGTGATAGCGTGCTCTATAAGAAGTCTTGAAGCATAGGTAAAGGCGTTATCCAGAGCCTCGTCAAGCTCCTCTTCATTTCTTGCAAGCTCGATACCGACGCTGGAGCCTAAGTTTACAGGCTTTACAATAAGGGGGAAGCCTATCTTTTCCTTGATCTTTGCCTTTATCCCCTCTTCGTCTCTTGCATAATCACTGATGTGAGCTACCATACAGTCAAGTACAGGGATATCGTTATCCTTGAAAACTGTCTTCATAACGTATTTATCCATACCAACGGCAGAGGATAAAACGTCACAGCCTACATAGGGCAGGCCTAAGGTCTGTAAATAGCCCTGAAGTGCACCATCCTCTACGTTTGTGCCGTGCACGATCGGGAATGCAACATCGATGTAGTCAATAGTATTATTACCGAATTTCTTTGCAGGATAACGGGATAACACTACCTTGTTGCCATCGTTTATAAGTATTACTCTTGTGCTTTCTTTAAGTAATGCGGGTATGCTCTTATAGGATGCAATATTGCCTATCTTTTCACCTATATACATTTCGCTGTTTTTGGTGATGTATATCGGGATAACCTCATACTTTTTCTTATCGATTGAATTTATAGCCTGAATAGCGGAAATTATTGATACCTCGTGTTCTACACTCTTTCCGCCAAAGAATACGCCTACCTTTATCTTCATTGTGTCTGTTCCTTTCTTTATATCTTTATCAGTAATTATCAGGAAGGTCGTTTTCAAGAAGGATTATCTTCTTTTTACCGCCTGTTTTAAGATTATCTGCCTTTGCAAGAGCGTCCTTCAAATCCTTTGCAACGTATATCTTATCTTCGGGATAGCCTGCCTTTAAAAGTCCTGCCTTTATCGGCACTGCCTGGCGCTCGCCTACTGCTATACAGAAGTCGCAGACCTGAGCCGCCTGCATACCGAATTTTTCGTTAAGCTCGTATTCCTTTTCGCCAAGCTCAACCATACCCGGAGATACTAAAACCTTGTAGCCGTCAAATACCGCAAGGGTATCAAGCGCCGCTTTTGCTCCATTGGGGTTTGAATTGAAGGCATCGTCTATAATAACGGAATTTGCTCCCTTTATTATCTGCAATCTGTGGGGTACACATTCAAGTCTTTTTACAGGAAGTGCAAGCTCGTCAAAGGATACGCCGAGACTATGAGAAATTGCGATTGCGCCAACGATATTCTGTACGTTGTTTTCTCCGATAAGCTTTGTCACAAATTCTCTGCTTTCGTCACCGTGGCGAACGATAAACTGTGTTCCCTTTTCGCTGACGGAGAGGACTTCCGCTGTATAATCGGCATCGCCTTTAAGTCCGTAGGTAACCTTTATCTTACTGCAGGGATTGTTTCTGATATAGTCATTGTCATAATTCAGCACTATCATACCATCCTCGGGCAGACTGTCCGCAAGCTCGAATTTGGTCTTTACGATATTTTCCATAGACTTGAACATTTCAAGGTGTGCAGGGCCTATGGAGGTGATTATGCCGTGCTTAGGATGTACAATGTCGCAGATTTCCTTTATCTCGCCCACGCCCTTTGCTCCCATTTCACAGAGGAATATTTCGTGGGTTGCATTAAGACTGCCTCTTACCACCTTTACAACGCCCATTGTGGTATTATAGCTTTCGGGAGTCATAAGAACACGGTATTTTGCAGAAAGAAGCTTTTCAAGGTAGAACTTTGTACTTGTCTTGCCGTAGCTACCTGTAAGACCTACTACCGTAAGGTCGGGAAGCTCCTTTATAATTCTCTTTGCATCATTTATATAATGACGGTTTACTCCTGCTTCTATCGGCTTATTGATAACGTTTGCGATGATTGTACCGAAGAGGTTTACTATCTGCATAAGGCAGAGGATTATCATTGAAAGGGGTGTAAAGCCCATAAAGAGCGGTACAAGTACCATAACTGCGGTAAAGATTATACCCCAGGTAACACACATACGGATAACACGGGGAGTAAATACCAGCTTTTTCTTTGCCTTCTTTGCTTTTACAAAAACACCGTTAAAGCAGATAAAGCCTGAGGCGATAAGAAGTGTAGACGCCTTTACGTCATTGCAGATAAGAAGCGTCACTATCGAAGCGATAGTAAATATATGACGGATAATAACGCTTCCGATATTTATTCCCATCCACTTTAACTGCTCGTTGGCATGGTAGGAATTAAGCTGGAACATATGCATATAGTGTCTGAAATTTATCACACATATTGCTATGAGAACGATATAGAAAATCACTATGGATATAATCTCTAACATAACAGAAATCTCTTTTCTTTGTTTATTTTATTTCTAAAAAGGATGCAAGCACTCGTGAAAAGGTGTACCAGCCCTCTAAAAAAGCGTAATGCCCCGTACCCTCGATAATTACTAAACCGCTATCAGGGATGAGCTTTTCCATAAGCTGACCGTCTGATAAGGGGGTGGCATCGTCCTTATCGCCCCATACTAAAAGGGTTGACTGATTTATTTCTGACAGCAGATGGGTTAAGTCCTCGTTCACCACGTTTACAAGGGTTGCTCTCATTACGGGAGAAGCGGCACGGTAATCGGCACTACCTCTTTTATTTCTCATATTTTCTACGGCGTCGGGAAAGAGCTTTTTCATAGGAGCGGTGCTCATAACCGATCTGCCCATTTTATACATACGGGTATTTACCTTTGATTTAAGGCTCTGCTTCGGCTTTATGCCTGCGCTGTCAGTAAGAATGATTTTAGAGGGATTCATGGTAGGCTTATCCCCTGTTACAGATTTTATAATTACTCTGCCGCCGAAGCTGTGACCGAGAACTATCGGGTTTTCAAGGCTTACCGTCTTGCAGAACTTTTCAACAAAATTAACATAATTATCAACCGACCAGGGCTCTGTCGGCTCATCACTTTCGCCAAAACCGGGCATATCGGGTGCTACTACTCTCATATGAGGAGAGAGCATATCTATCATCTTCTGAAAAAGAGTGATATTCGAACCCCAGCCGTGAAGGAGCAGAATCGCATTTTCGCTGTTTTTATCGCCCGAATCGATATAATTTATATTAAGACCGTCTATATTTATAAACAAGGCTTTTCTCCTTATCGTTTATTTTTAAGCATACATATATATTATATTATTTTTATGCAATAATGTCAAGAAAAAGAGCGTAAAATATAGCTATTTCTGATAACAAAAGTTTATTTTTCAACATTTTTTTCGCTACATAAAAATGTAGATGTTTTAAGTAAAAAAGGCTGTAACAGTTATAAACCGTTACAGCCGTATTTTTATTTTGTTATCTTACTAAGTACACCTGTTTTTGCAACTGCTGTAGACATTATAACTCCGCTTATTACGCCGAATATACCCTGAACGAGATTTCCGGGGATGGTGAGGAAGGCGCCTGCTACGTTTCCGCCAAGAAGGATAATGCTATAGCAGAAATAACCGACCGTCATAACGAATTCTGCCGCAAAGGCTCCTGTGACTCTTCCTGCAAATTTTGCCTCCGGTCTTGCCTTTAAAACCGCTCTGCCGCAATAGAAGGCTGCAACCGCCATAAGTCCCTTGATGACAAAAGTTCCGGGAACGTATACTGCGTAGCCTGTAAGCAGATCTGCAAGCGCAGAGCCTAATGCTCCCGCTATCGCCGCATAGGGCATACCAAGCATAAACGTACCTGCTACTATAAAGCCGTCACCGAGATTCACGTATCCGCCCGTTACGGGTACGGGTATCTGGATAAGCATTGTAGCCACACAGATAAGTGCGGTAAGTGCTGAAGTCATAACGATGCTTCTGATTTTTTTGTCGTTTTTCATAGTTGTTGTCCTTTCTTACATTCTGATTTTTTTATTTAAAGGTTATACCTTTCCTTTCTTCATATCATTTGCAGAATATACCACCTCGGCATAGATAGCCGCAATGACCTTGTAAAGCTCTACAGGGATACATTCGCCGCTGTTGAGCATAACGAGAAGGGCGGCTGTACTGTCGTCACGGTACACGGGAACGCCGTTTTCATCTGCAATATTTATAATCTTTTTAGCAAGCTCGCCAAGTCCTGATGCCACTACTACGGGAGCATAGCTCATATCAGGGTTATACTTTAAGGCTGCCGCCGCCTGCTGACCGAAATTTCTGCTACGCTTGGACATTTAAACCCTTCCTCCTGTCAACTATTTTCGGGAATACCTCTGTAAGATTATGAGGCTTTCTTAAAACCGCCGTTTCCATTTTTACAGGCTTATAGCCTATATTTCTTATAATAAGATCTATTTTGTCGGTAAACCTTTTTACTCTGTAGTCAAAGCCTTCGGGATAAAGGAAGGAAAGACTGATATTTTCGCCGAGAGCGTACATATCGACTTCAAATCTGCCGACAGATTCTATGTCAAAGGTTAAAAAAAGGTGATAGTTCTTCTGACCTACCGGAGTATTATTGGGGTTGTTTTCGTCGTTGTCTACCCATAATTCACCGAACGCCTTGGTATCCTCAAACTGGAGCGGCAGAACATAATGCGCAAGAGGTGTGAATACGCCCGGGGCATTGAGAAGGCTCTGCAGAAGGTTTGAAGCATTGAAGTTATCAAGCGACTGTATAGCCTCGTGATTTATATTCTTTGCTATAAAGTCAGTCAGCTTATCAAGAGTCGATGGAGATGTAGGAATATTACTGTCCGCAGGCAGTTCCTTTCTCTGAGCCATCGCATTTACTATATCCGTAAAGATTCTGAAAACATCCTCTCGCTGGTCTATATCTGGCATTTCCTTTAAAATATTGTTAAGATATTCTACAAGAGTCGTAAGATCGGCTATACCTTGAATTTCCTTATGGACTACAGGTATCATCTGACGGGATTCTGTGCCGCCCAGCATAGCCATCAGGATATTTTTTATCGTCTGAAGTCCCGATTGCTCTCCGTCAAAGAAGGGATTTGACAGAAAATCCAGCTTTTCAGGAGATAAATCGATACCTTCAAGATATTCTTCACTGGATAAATGTGTTTTTATGAACAAAGAAAGAGAAGAATTTTCGTCTTTATTGTCAAAAATGCTAAAAAACTCTTGATTTTCTTTTTGATTTAGTGTATTATTATAAGTATCAGGATTATCTTCCATTTCACTGAGCTGTTTCGGACTAAACATTTTCTGAAGCAGATTATTGAAAGCAGTTGATAATTCCTTACGCATCTCGTTTGACGGTATATAGGTCAGCAGATTTGCGAAGCTCTCCTTCAGCATATACCTGTTTGTATTGTAACGGGAGAGGTTATGTACTATAAGAGGTATGAAGGTCTGGGTACGCTCGTCATTGAGAAGACTTGCGGATACATCCTTCAGAAGTGCAAGAGTATCGCTTTTCAGCGGTTCAAACATAAGCTCTGCATCCTCTGCTCCCCACTGCTGTGAAAGCTTTGTAAGCTTTGCTGAAAGCGA
This sequence comes from Ruminiclostridium sp., assembly GCA_017942025.1. Taxonomy (GTDB): domain Bacteria; phylum Bacillota; class Clostridia; order Oscillospirales; family Ruminococcaceae; genus Ruminiclostridium_E. Next base: position 12,181 of record JAGAVH010000069.1, read on the forward strand.
GGCGTTGGGAGAAAAATATTCGGACAGGAATTTGAGATTTGCGCTTAGAGCGTTCAGTATCTCTTCCTTATTACCTGCAAAGTTCAGAGCCTTTAAGAGGTTTCCGATGTTATCCTTGATTTCAGGACTTGTGGTAGTCTTTAAGATGCCGTGAAGCAACTTATAAAATTCATCACCGCTGAACATAGTGTTCTGCTTTTCCTGATTTCTGATTTCCTCTACAAGCTTTTCGGGACTTAAATAAAAGCTTTTGATAAGCTCATCCATATCACCGTAAAGCTCGGTATAGCCGCTTATCATAGTCTGTTCCAGAATATCTGAGCTTAAAAGGTTTTTAAGCGTTTCTACTGCCATTGTAGGGTCTTTAATCTGTACCGTAAGCGGTGCAAGATTCTTTCGGCCCATCATCATAGCAGCAGCGGAGCCGCTCTCTTCCTGAGATGCACCTGCCGCCTTGAGCGGTTGGGCAAGCTCTACCATATCAAAGGGTTCTATATTACCATCATACTGACGATTCGTAAAAGAATAGCTTTTGTTATTCGATACAGGAGAGGTCAGTTGTGGGATATTAGGCATAAAGGTTCATTCCTTTCATAAATTTATGTAAAGGGTTGACCACAAAAAGTGGCTATACATATAGTTTAGCACACTTTTTCAAATTTATCAATATCAATCTTCAATAGATTGTACAAAAAACAAGAAATTTTCAGAAAGGCGGTTTTCTATATGGCAAAGGTTGAAGCAGGCATGGAATCCATGCTCGAGGTGTACATATTCGAAACCAACACGCTGCTTGAGCAGCTCGATGAAATCTTACTGAGGACGGAGGAAGCAGGCGTTTTCGCGGAAGATGACATCAACGAAATTTTCCGTATAATGCATACTATCAAGGGTTCTTCTGCAATGATGGGTTTTGAAAACCTTCAGAAGCTCGCTCACAAGGGCGAAGATATGTTCTTTATTATCAGAGAAAAGCCCGAAATAGCAAAGAGCGCTCCTTTCGTTTATGAACTGATATTTGAAGTTTCTGACTTATACAAGGCTGAAATCGAATATATCCAGACCAGTGACGATGACGACTTCTCACCCACAGATTTTTCAGAAAATTATACAAAGCTCATGGACGCTACCGCAAAGCTCAAGGCTATGGCGGCAGGCGAGGCGGTTCCTGAGGATACAGCATCCGCGGCAAAGGATGCGGCTCCTGCAAAGGCGGCTCCCATTGTAGGCGGCGGCGAAGGTACTATGACAGTAAGAGTCTTCTTCGAAGAAGGCTGTGGAATGGAAAACCTCCGTGCTTTTCTCCTGCTTACAAAGATAAAGGAAGAGGGCGAGATAATCTCCCACATCCCTGCCGACGTAGAAACCAATGCCGAGGCGGCGAAGGGTATTGTTGATAACGGCTTTATCATCACCTTCAGAGGTTTTGACGGCAACAACGACGCGGTTGTAAAGGCTATTGAAACAGCACTCAACGTAGCTTCTTATGAAATAGTTGAAACAGTGAGCGAGGAAGAAGCCAAGAAGGAAGAACAGACAAAGGCGGCTGAATCAGGTGCTCCTGCTCAGAAGTCTGCCGCAAAGTCACAGGACGATGCAAAGAAATCCAGCGGCGGCGGTCAGAAACAGAGCCTTATCAGTGTAAACCTTGCAAAGCTCGACCAGCTCCATGATATCGTTGGTGAAATCATCACCACCGAATCAATGGTTATAGCTAACCCTGACCTTGAAGGATTAAGACTTGAAAGCTTCTCAAAGGCTGCAAGACAGCTCAGAAAGCTTACAGACGAGCTTCAGGACGTTGTAATGTCAATCAGAATGGTACCTCTTGCAGGTGTATTCCAGAAGATGGGCAGAATCGTACGTGATATGAAGATGAAGCTTAATAAGGACGCAGAGCTTATTCTTGAAGGCGAAACAACAGAGGTTGACAAGAGCATCGTTGACAGTCTGAACGATCCTCTTATGCACCTTGTCAGAAACTGTATGGACCACGGTATTGAAACTGATGTAAATGAAAGAATCGCCGCAGGCAAGCCCGCAAAGGCTACAGTAAAGCTTGCCGCAAAGCATTCTTCAAACGAGGTTATCATTACAGTAAGCGATGACGGTAAGGGTATCAACTGCCAGAAGGTACTCGCAAAGGCTATAAAGAATGGTATGCTTACAAAGCCCGAAAGCGAATACACAAACAAGGAAATCCAGAATATGATTCTCCTGCCCGGCTTCTCTACAAACGAACAGGTAACCGAATACAGCGGCCGTGGCGTTGGTATGGACGTTGTAAAGTCCAACATTGAACAGATAGGCGGTACACTTGCCGTTGACAGCGAAGAGGGCAAGGGCACAAACTTCATCATCAAGATTCCGCTGACACTTGCTATAGTAGAAGGTATGAAGCTGAAGGTTGGTTCTACAATCTTTACAGTTCCGATTTCATCCATCAAGGAAAGCCTTATGGTCGGCAATAACAAGCTGATAAACGATACTCAGCAGGGTGAAATGATAATGATAAGAGGCATTTGCTATCCCATTTTAAGACTTCACGAGAAGTTCAAGATGCCTACAGAAGTCACAGACCTCAACGAGGGCATTCTCCTTCTTGTAGAGGTTGACGACAAGTCGGTGTGCTTGTTTGCAGACAGACTTATCGGTGAACAGCCTGTAGTAGTAAAGCCCTTCCCCAAGTATTTAAGCCAGTACAATATCAAGGCAGAGGGTCTGTCAGGATGTACTGTAATGGGTGACGGTACTATTTCACTTATTATAGATGTAAACTCACTTATCAACAGCTGATAAACGGCTTATCACAAATAATAAAATCGGGAGGATAATACTGTGGCAACAGTAAACTATAACGAAAAACTTCAGGCTCTTTTAAGCAGTCAGTCCCAGATTGAAGCAGCAAAAAAGGACGCCTCAAATCAGGAGATTACCAAGGTACTCACCTTCAATATAGGCGATCAGGTGTATGGTATTGAGATTCCCTATGTAGTTGAAATCATAGAGGTATCCCCCATCACAGCAGTACCCGGCGTACCTGAGTATATCAAGGGTATCATCAATGTACGAAGCAAGATAGTACCCGTAGTAAATATCAGAAGCAGATTCGGCAAGCCCGAAATTCCTTTTACAGACCGCACCTGTGTAATTCACGTCTCAACAGGTGATACATCTGTAGGACTTATCGTTGACAGCGTAGCTGATGTAACTTCTATAACAGAAAAGCACATTTCAAAAACACCTGAGCTTAACAATATAAATCAGAGTAAGTTCATCAAGTTCATTCTTGAAATGGATGACGGAATCAAGCTGGTTCTCGATGTAGAAAAGCTTATTGACGACCAGATACGTGAGGATATCTGATAAATCAGGAAAGCAGGTGGAAACTTGTTAAAGATAAACGACAAGGAATTTGAACGTCTTGTTACCTATATGCGTGACAATTACGGTATAAATCTTACCCATAAAAGAGCTCTTGTTGAGGGTAGACTCAGCAACTCTCTTGTTGAGCAGGGCTTTAAAAATTATAATGACTATATGGATATGTGCTTTGCCGATAAAACGGGAAAGGAAATCGATAAGCTTATAATAAAGCTCACTACAAATCACACATATTTTATGAGAGAGCCTGAGCATTACAGCTTTCTCACGTCAACGGTACTCCCTTTTATAAAAGAAGTAAACAAGACAAAATCCATGAGAATATGGAGTGCAGGCTGTTCCAGCGGCGAAGAAGCCTATACAACAGCGATGCACATAAACGAATTTTTAGGGCCTGAAAAGAAGAACTGGGATACAAGAATCCTGGCTACTGACATTTCCCTGAAAATACTTTCCAGTGCTCAGGAGGGCGTCTATGCGGCGTCAGGTATGCAGGATCTTCCCGACGCATGGAAAGCAAAATATTTCGACAAGCAGGAAGACGACAAGTACAAGGTAAAGAAAGCTCTGCGTGACGAGGTTATCTTCCGTACCTTCAACCTTATGGAGGATATACCTTTTACCAAAGCTCCCTTTGATCTTATCTTCTGTCGCAATGTAATGATTTATTTCGAGATGGAAACCAAGATAGAGCTTGTAAAACGCTTTTACAAGGTACTTCGTCCCGGCGGATATCTCTTTATAGGACACGCAGAAAGTATTCCGAGAGATACAACCGACTACGAATACATAAAACCTGCAATCTACAGAAAACCGCTATAATCTGAAATAGTATTTCCGCTACAGTCCGTAGCGGAAATATGTGTATAAAAAGGAAAAGATATGAGCAACAACAGTACGCTTAAAGTCATAGTAACAGGTTCAAGTCCTGCTATCAATCACATAATCACGGATATCATAAACCGCAGTGGTATGGATATGATAGCTGTCATATGCAAAAAGGATGATGTTGCAGTATCGAAGGGCGACTGTGTTGTTCTGAGTGAGTTTATACTGGACAACGGATTCTCACCGCCACAGACGGAAAACAAGCCCGTCATACTGATTACAGGCAACAAGGATGCTATAGCCAAGCCATCTGCTTTCGGAGTATATACTGCAATAAAGAATGCCGATAGCGGAGTTGAGGGGCTTGAGCGTTTTAAAAAGATGCTGCTTGACACTCTCACCGAAGTAAAAAATAAGATATCGACTCCTGCTGTGACAAAGCCATCACCTGTCACCGCACAAGCCTCTGAAAAGGCAAATCAGGCAAAGCCTCAAAAAAAGCTACCTTCCGCTGACAAGAAAACCGAAGTAAAAAAAGCATCTGTCGGAAAAATAAGCGTCAGCATTCCGCCCGATATAAAGGAAAGGGATATAAAGCTTATTGCCATAGGAGCAAGTACAGGTGGCACAGATGCAATAATAGAGGTTGTGCAGAAGCTCCCCCTTAACACACCCCCCGTTGTGATAGTTCAGCATATGCCCGAAGGCTTCACACAGATGTATGCTGAAAGACTTAACCGCATCTGCATAATGGATGCAAAGGAAGCAGAGGACGGCGACAGACTTCGCGAAGGTCTTATAATACTGGCTCACGGAGCAAAGCAGATGAGAGTATATAAAGACGCCATGGGCTACTATATAAAGAGTCAGCATGGCGAAAAAGTATCAGGGCATTGCCCTTCTGTAGATGTGCTCTTTGACTCGGTATCAAAGATAGCAGGAGAAGAAGCGCTCGGAGTCATACTGACAGGCATGGGCAGAGACGGTGCCAGAGGACTTAAATCAATGCGTGACGCCGGTTCCTTTACAATAGGACAGAATAAAGAAACCTGCGTTGTATATGGTATGCCTGCTGTGGCATACGACGAGGGCGGTGTATCCGTGCAGGCTCCTCTTGATGAAATAGGCGATATTATAATTCAAATAACAAACTGACAGAAAGGAAATTTTATGATCACAACAAAGAGAATCACTTCTGTAACATCGGCTGTGATGGCGGTACTGTTTGCATTACTTCTCATATGCAGTATGCCTCTCCCCGCATCAGCCGAAGCGCTTACAGGAAAAACCGCAAACGAGCTTATGGCAGAGCTCGACCTGGGCTGGAATCTCGGCAATACTCTTGACGCCACAGGCGGCTCAGGTCTTGACAGCGAAACCTCCTGGGGCAATCCCAAAACATCAAAAGCGATGATAGACGCAGTAAAGGCGCAGGGCTTCAACACAGTCAGAGTTCCTGTATCCTGGGGCAGTCACATGACAAACAAGGCGTCCGGATACGTTATCGACTCAGCGTGGATGGCAAGAGTAAAGGAAATCGTTGACTACTGCATAGACAACGATATGTACGTTATACTTAATATCCATCACGACAACGATATCAAGAACGGCGATGACCGCTTCTTCTATCCCAGCGATACATACAAGGAGCAATCCCTGGCTTTTGTGGAAGCGGTATGGGAACAGATTTCCGCAACCTTCAAAAACTATGACCAGCATCTTATTTTCGAAACTCTCAACGAACCCAGACTTGTCGGCACAAGTGACGAATGGTGGTTCCCTGTAAACAGCCCTAATACTAATGTGACAGATGCTATATCAATCATCAACGATATGAACCAGAAGGCTGTGGACACAATAAGAGCATCAGGCGGCAACAACGCAGAAAGATGCATTATGATTCCCGGCTACGGTGCTTCTATAGACGGTTGTACAACACCGAATTACACGCTTCCCACAGATACCGCACAGAACAGACTTATCGTTTCTGTACACGCATATACTCCTTATAACTTCGCACTTAACGCCAGCGGTACTTCAGTATTCTCCGATGATCTGAAGTCCGAAGTCGATTATCTTTTCAACACTCTTAAATCCAGCTTTCTTGATAAGAACATCCCCGTTGTTATCGGTGAAGCCAGCGCATCCAACAAGAACAATGCTTCAGAGCGTCTGAAGTGGGTAAACTACTATATGGGTAAATCCTCTGCTCTTAATATACCCGTTATGCTCTGGGATAACAACGTATATTCAGGCTCAAGCAATCTTGGTGAACAGCACGGCTACTTAAACCGTCTTGCACTCACCTGGTACGACAAGGACGTAGTAGACGCTATGGTTGCCTGCTACGGAAACACACCTTCGGGTGACAACGGAAACGGCGGCGATGACAATAACGACGATAATAACGTAACTACAGACAGTACGGTCCTTTTCACAGGCAGCGCTTCTGCAGACGCATGGGCTCAGGCTACCTCTGTAATGACCATCAAGAACAACGGCGGCACGTTAAACCCTGCAATAATCACAGAAGACGGATATTTCTACGTAGAATATACCGGTGATATCGGAAAAATCGAGCTTATCATGCAGAGCTGGTCAGGTGGTACTGAATGGGCGAAGATAGGCTTCAGCGAATCAGGTACGGCAGGAAACAACTATTACGCAAAATTCTCTTATGCCGACTGTGTAGCCGCATTCGGCGAAGATTTTGCCACCTACCTTGACTGTGTATATATAGGTGCAACGGATGGTTCTATAACAGCTCTTTCCTTATCCTATGTATCCGAAGCAGAAGAGGTAGTTACTCCTCTGACAAAGCCCGTGGTTACTGCAACAGCAGGCGACAAGCAGGTAACCCTCAGCTGGAATGCTGTTGAAGGTGCAGATTATTATCAGGTAATAAGATACAAGAACGGCGTATATAGTCTTGTAGTGGCTATAAAGGATACATCAGTTACTGTAAAGGGTCTTACAAATGATTTTGATTATGCATTCCTTGTAAAAGCAGTAAACGAAAACGAATCAGCATTATCTACCGCTGTATGGGTAACACCCAAGGCTCCTATCACTCTCAAGGCAACACCCGGTGATAAGCAGGCAACACTCAGCTGGACTGCAGTAAACGGTGCAAAATACTATCAGATAATCCGTTATAAGGAAGGCACATACAGCAAGGTTGCCGATATATCAGGCACATCCGCTGTTGTAAAGGGACTTGCAAATAACTTTGAATACACATATCTTATAAAGGCAGTACTTTCAGACGGTACATCAGTACTGTCAAATGCAGTCAGGGTTACACCGGTTATCACACTTACAGCTCCCGTTCTTACTGCCAAGGCAGGCGATAAGCAGGTTACACTCAGCTGGACCGCAGTAAATGGCGCTGAATACTATCAGATAATCCGTTATAAAAACGGTACATACAGTGTAATAGCAAATATCAGCGGCACATCTGCAGTAGTAAAATCACTTACAAACAATTTTGAATACACATATCTTGTAAAGGCTGTGGGCAACAACGCCTCATCCCTTTCAAATGCAGTATGGGTAACTCCTACAGCATAAGCATTAAATTTTAAAAAAAGAAAACTCAGCGTGGCAAAAGCTACGCTGAGTATTTTTTTCAGAATATGATTACTTCCTGAGTATTATCTTATATATAACCCCTGTAATACAGCTTGGCGTCAGGAACAACAGAAGCTGTCCCGCACAGGGCAGAATATAATCCCAGAAGCCTGAAAAGCCCATTTTGTAGATCTTCTTTCTTACTGCGAAGAAGCTCTTGGTGTTCTTCCAGTTACGACGGCGCTTGAGATTGTACTTGTCTACTCTGTAACGTACCAGCACCTCGGGTATATTTGCAGATTTTGCGCCTGCCATCAGCATACGCACCATAAAGTCGTAGTCCTCACAGCGTATCAGCTCATTGGAATAGCCGCCTATTTTTTCTGCATATTCCTTTTTATATACAAGAGTCTGATTGTTGAAGGGCGCTCTTCTTCTGGCAAACTTCATAATCTCTTCGTGAGTAACCGGAGTTTGCCTTACTCCTATAGCGGTATTATCAGCAGACTTGAATTCCTCAATATAACTTCCTAAAATATCTATATACGGCTTGTCCGTAAGATAAGACATCTGCTTTTCGGCTCTGTTTTCGCTACACACATCATCAGAGTCCATCTTCATTATATATTCGTTTCTGCAGGATTTAAGTCCTTCATTTGCACAATACGCCGTACCTTTATTTTCGGGCAATCTGACAACATAGAGAACATCGCCCAGCTTTTCCTGATACTCTTCTATAAGCTTGTCAAGAGAAGCATTCAGAGGACCATCACAGACAAGAACGATCTGGTCTGCCGGATAGGTCTGATTGCAAAGGCTGTCCATACTTGCCCTGAAATATTCTGTATTTTCGCCCTTATAAACAGACATAAGGACGCTGTACGGTTTTAATATTCTGTTTTCCATACTTTATCCCTTCTCTGCTTTGGTTAAAATACATATACGGATATTGTATCATATTTTCCTCCTGATGTCAACTACAGAAAATGAAGATATCCCCTTTTGTTATCGGCACGTAATCGTTTTATGTCGTAAAACGAAAACGCAGATAAGAGTTTATATACCCTTACCTGCCTTACGTTATACTTTTATTCAGTTTTCGTAATCAATATTCTTTCCGCATTTGCTACAGAACATCTGTCCGTCAGGCAAAGAAGCACCGCAACGGGGGCAAATCTCTGTCACCTCTTTATATTCGCAGTTCTCATCACCGTATTCCATACTCTCATCAAAAATAGCCTTTCTTTTTCTGAAATAGATAAAATTCAGCATAAAGAAAAATACCGCAGAGATGATAGAAGGAATCAACGCCGCAAGCAGAGTATTCTGCTCTGTTCCGTATAATTCCAGCGCCTGATTATCGTTTATCATTGCTTCTGAAACAGAGCTTATAATACCAAGTGAATAAGATATAACAAAGCCTGCCACAAGCTGTCTGAATCCGCTTTTCGGAAGATAGGTAAGCACCTTATATCGCCATACACACACTACCACGTCAATCACAATGATAACTACAGATAAAGTAAAATATATCGAAAAGACATTACGGAAGTTCTCCGATAGCTTATCGGCAAGCTCCTCGTTTCTGAAAAGTGACCAGACGTCTACGGCAGAAAGGAGAAAACCGAATGCACTCAAAAATGCTCCAACCAAAGAAACGTATTTTACAACCTTGAACCATCTTAAAGGAAGAGGACAGAGCATTTCCTTGCGCTTTGCCACCGCAAGCATTTCTTCCTTTCTCACGGCTATTCTTTCCTTTGCAGTCATAAATACCTCCCTCTACTATGAATAAGTTAAGTATATCACTTTATGAACTGCTTGTCAACGGAATAAGCCTTCACTATAAAGAGTATTACAATCCTTTTTCCGTACGGTGGTATCAGCTGGAAATCAGATATTAAATACATCCGGATCGAGGCTTGCCACTGAAATAAGGTCGGTAAAGAGTGTGCTGTAATGCTTGCAGTTGTCACCGATAAGCATTGCACCTGACCTTATAAGTACGGGAATGTCTGTTCCCTTATAGTTTATGGTATTACCATTCTGGGATAAAACACTTTTCGCAAAATCTATTACCTGCTGTTTGTCGGAAAGACAGGTAATTACCGCAAATTCATCACCACCTATGCGGAACATTACCATATCGTCGGTAAGCTGTTCTTCTACCCTTCTTACCGTTTCACGGATGTAGCAATCTCCTGCCTCGTTACCGTAATTTTCGTTTATTGCCATAAGCCTTGCAGAATCAAAGGTAACGATATATGTACCCTTTTTGCTTCTTATGAATTCATATAAATCCGATACATCAAACTGTCTTCTCATAACGATTCCTCCTTCGTACTGTACCGCTACAGGCATATTCAACTTTGGGCATATACCTGTAAAACGACGGTTTTTCTTGAATTTCGAGGGCGATTCTCCCCACACGCGCGTAAAGGCTCTTGTAAAAGCCTCCGAGGAGCTGTAGCCGTATTTTATGGCAGTATCAAGCACGGATACACCCGACTGGATATCCCTTGCTGCAAGGCTCATCCGCCTTTTGGTGATATATTCTCCGACGCTGAAATGAAAGACATATCTGAAAAGCTTCTGAAGATTTGAAAGAGAGCAATAAGCCGCTCTTGCGCAGTCCTCCTGCGAAAGCTCGTCATCGACATGCTCTTCTATATAGTCCAGCACAGTTGTCAGAATTGTAAGTCGGTTGTTTTCCATTCTATTACTCCTGCCTTACTAACGATCGTTACAATTATAGTATATCATAAATTTATATAATTTCCTGATAATTTGAGTAAAAATAAAACAATTCCCCCGAAGTAATTCGGATAGCCATAAAGAAGCAAATCCAGAGAAGCGTTGATTTCTTCTCCGGATTTTATTATTTCCTAAAAAATCATAATCTGTCCAGTGCTATTTTTACAATAAATATTATCAGATAGTGAAGCGGATAAAAGATATAGAAAAACCATTTAGCAAAGCTGGGGTGTTTGCCTTTTTTACCATTATAGAATATAGTCATGCAAAGATATGCTGCCATAAAAACTGCAAGCATAACAAACATATACAAAATTAACTTAAATGTAGGAACTGAGCCCAATGAGAAAAGATTCATTGAGGTGTGGATAAATATAAGTAAGCTATACGCAATAAATCTCGCTTTCGGTCTGTCCCTTAAGATATGTAGAAATAATATGAATAATACGCCAAAAAGCATCCAATCGGAATAAAGTAAAACAGTCGCAGCATCACACAGGATAATAAGCAATATTCTTTGCCACAGCTTGAGTTTACTTTCCCATGCAATAATGGAAAGCAATCCGAAAAACAGTGTAAATATCACATTGAATGTCCACCAACCGTTTATCGGCTGAAATAAAAGCCAATGAAAAGGCTGTGAAATACAAGCAAACAATAACAGTCTTAATGCATATTTCTTTCTGTCCCTTGTATATTTGTATCCGTCTGCTATAAAGAAAAACATAACAGGCGGACAAAAAAGTGATAAACCTGAAATCAGAAGTAACAGTACAGGAAGTTCATATAAAGCAAGTCCGTTATCCGGATGATTCATAAGATTTATCCAGGCTATCATATGACCTATAAACATTGGAATATATGCAAGATATTTCATCATATCACGATTCAATACCTTGATGTTGCTGTTAATACGCTTCATAATCAAACTCCTTTCGATAAATTCAAAGATGTTGATATAGAAAAATACAACAAAACTATCAGAAATAGTCAACAACATAAGTAACGCAAAGCCACTTTTGACATAAATATCAAAAGTGGCTTTGTAATACTTCTATATGAGTTTCTGATTTATGCTTCTGGGAATGTTGATATTATTCTTCATTAACCTCGGGTACAAAGCTGTAGTCATCAGGCTCTTCATCCGTTGCCACAAGTCTGTTTGCACAGCTACGACAATAGGTGTCGGAAAATTTGTTCTTTGTGCCGCACACAGGACAGGTCAGTATCTTCTTTGCGGTTTCGATTTCAGAATATACCTTACGCATTTTTGCATAAAGAGCCTCAATCTCCATAACAGAAGCTGAAATCTTTTCAGAATCTGCGCTGTCGTGCTTTACCATACCGTAAACAGCCTTACCAAGCTCGGTATATTTTGCTTTTATCTGGTTATCAAGCTGAACGCACTTTAATTTGAGCTTTGATATACGATATATCTCGTCTGCCTTTTTAAGTCCTGCGTCAGCAATATCCTTAGCCTTGTTCTTTAAATCGTCCTTAAATTCCATCTGCGGTAGGTCCTTTCGTTTATTTTGATAGTATAATTGTACCATAATCTGTTTACTTTTTCAAGTACGATATAGGATTTTTCAGGAAATGTTATATAAATCTGAGTTCCATTCCGCTGTCCCTGAGATACATATTGTACTTCTTTTCATTTTCAAGAGTGGTAGCTTCACCGTGTCCGGGATAAAGTGTGTAGTTTGTACGAAGCGCCGATATTCTTCTGAGAGTTTCTCTCTGGGCAGATATATCACCTGAATAGAAATCTGTTCTGCCTACTGAGCCTTCAAAAATCGTATCGCCCGTGAATATGACGTCGTTCACAAAGTACATTACGCTTCCCTTTGTATGTCCCGGGGTATGCATTACCGATATTTCCAGCTCGTCAAGGAATATCATATCTCCGCCTGTTAAAATTACATCGGCTTCAAAGGGCTTATATTCAAAGCCGGGAGCTAAATACGCCACATTCTTTATGGTATCATTAAGCATACACTCATCGTCGGCATGTATATACACCTTTGCACCCGTTATTTCTTTAAGCTCTGCCACTGCACCTGTATGGTCAAAATGACCGTGGGTAAGCAGAATCTTTGTAAGAGTAACTGAATTTTTCGAAAGCACTCCGATTATTTTGTCACACTCTCCTGCGGGATCTATCATCGCCGCATTGCCCTCATCCGATATCAGAAGATAGCAGGAGGTTTCAAGCTCGCCTAAACTCATTGTAATTATCTGCATTAAAATTTACCTGCTCTTTCTGCATTTATAACACCCGTCACCTTCTGTAGGCGGAGTATTATATTTTTTAGCTGTTCAGCGCCGCTGACCTCTATAGTAACGGTTATATTTGCATTTCCGTTTTTAAGCTTATGAGCATTTATCTCATAGATAGGCAGTCTGTTTGCGGCAATAAGAGTTGTAACATCGGCAATAAGTGCTGTTCTGTCCTCAGCGATTATATCTATAGTCGCTCTGAAGAAGCTGGTTGCACTGCCTGCCCACTGAGCTTTTATCCATCTTTCCTTATTTTCTCCCTCAAGGCCTATCGATACATTTCTGCAGTCGCATTTATGTATCTTTACGCCATAGCCACGTGTAATGAAGCCTATGATGTCATCACCGGGCAGAGGGTTACAGCACTGGGCGAAGTTAACAACGCAGTCATCTATGCCATCAAGGATAACTCCGCTCTTCTGAGCCTTCTTGCTGTAGTGAGAAATAGCTTCTTCCACATCTACGGGCTGTGCCGACTGTGTAAGCTTCTGCTGTTTTATATGCTCTTCTTTTAGTCTTGTAACTATTTTTGAAAGCTGAACGCCGCCATAGCCGATAGCCGCATACAAATCCTCTACGGTATTCAGTCGCTGGCGATGTGCTATCTGAAGCAGAAGCTCATCGTCGTGAACAAGACCGTTGCGGCGCAGCTCCTTTTCAAGCAGAAGCGTACCGCATTCTATATTCTCTTCTCTTCTTTCGCGTTTGAACCAGGCTCTTATCTTCGCCTTTGCCTCGTTAGTTTTGGCAATGTCGCCCCAGTTTCTGTTAGGGCCGTAAGTTTCGCTGTTGGTGGTTATTATCTCGACAATTTCACCGGTAACAAGCTGATGGTCAAGAGGTACCATTCTGCCGCCCACCTTGGCGCCTGTCATATGATTTCCGACCTGGGTATGAATAGCATAGGCAAAGTCGATTATATTGGCACCTACGGGAAGTGTTATTACATCGCCTTTAGGAGTAAACACATATACATCGTCGGGAGCAAGGTCGATTTTGATAGCCTCGGAAAGCTGTTCTACGTCATCTGCCTCCTGTTGTTGTTCAAGAAGCTGTCTTATCCAGTCAAAACGCTTTTCGCCTGCCACATTGCCGCTTATGCCTGCCTTGTACTTCCAATGAGCCGCGATACCATACTGAGCGGTATTGTGCATTTCTACCGTTCTTATCTGTACCTCAAAGGGGATACCCTCTCTGCCGATAACGGTGGTATGAAGCGACTGGTATCTGTTGGGCTTTGGCATTGCGATATAATCCTTGAAGCGATAAGGCATAGGTCTGAATATATCGTGAATTATACCAAGTACATTATAACATTCAATAACTGACTGTAAAATTACTCTTACTGCATAGATATCATATATCTCAGAGAAATTCTTTCCCTTTACATACACCTTTTTATAGATGCTGTAAATACTCTTTACTCTGCCCTCTATTATGGGCGGCGGCTCTATATCGGAGATGCGGTCGGTTATCATACTTTTTATCTTGTTTATAAAAGCGTCGCGCTCATCCTTATGAAGCTCAAGCTGTTCTTCTATATCCTTAAAGCCGAAGGGATCGAGATAACGCAGGGATAAGTCCTCCATCTCTTCCTTGACGTCGCTGATACCAAGTCGATGAGCTATAGGGGCGTAGAAATTCATAGTTTCGAGAGAGGTTTTGCACTGCTTTTCAGGCGGTCTGCAATCAAGAGTGCGCATATTGTGGAGTCTGTCTGCAAGCTTTATGATAATTACTCGCAGGTCCTTTGACATGGCAATAAGAATCTTTCTGATATTTTCTGCCTGCTGTTCTTCTCTTGTATTAAGAGGCACCCTGCCTATCTTTGTAACGCCGTCTACAAGACGTGCCACATCCTCGCCGAATTTCTTCTGCAATACATCCAGTCCGATATCCGTATCCTCAACCACGTCATGCAAAAGCGCCGCACAGATGGTATCGGTGTCCATGCTGAATTTTTCAACAAGGATATAGGCTACTGCTACAGGATGTGAAATATAGGGATCGCCGGATGTTCTGACTATTCCTTTGTGAGCTTCGTCAGCAAGATCATACGCCGCTTTTATCTTTTCTATATCGTAGCTTTTGTCAAGGCTTTCTATCTTTTCGATAAGCATATCAATGGTATAAACCATAAATGCCTCCCTTTCTCTGTCACGGTTCTTTTGTTCTAGTCCTGACAGGATTTTATTATTCTCTTCATAACTGCGCTCTGTTCAGGCTCTATCTTTTTATTGCCCTTTATAAAGTGCATTTTTCTGTTTACTCTGTCAAGCTCCAGATAGCCTGATTCTGCAAAAATATGCAGACACATCATAAACAGACAGTAATTTATTCCCTTTGATAGCGCAAGCTGTACCGCACTGTCAAGGTCTGTAACCGTTTTGATTATGTCAAAGGGTATGCGCATATTCTGCGGAGTGGGAGCGATACGGTCAAAGAGCTTTTTATCCACCTTTTCCCCTCTGAGTATTTTTTCATAAAAATTCTTTGCGGCAAAATATTTATCCTGTTCGAAGGAGGATAGTCTGATATCCTTTACTCTGAGACTTACACTCTTTGTATCATTATATTCGTTAACCTCTGCATTTGCAAGCACATCTACCCTGTCGCCTATATGATAAAAGAATTTCTCATAGGGAATCCCGAAGCAGAGGAACTTGAACTGACCACCCTTATACTGTGCCGTAAAGGAAGTGTATTTGCCCTCCTTCAGCGGTCTTGATGAGGTTATTTCACAATTCTTCATCAGAAACAGCGGAGCTGTATTCTGCTCTCCGAAAGGCTGCATATATTTAAGGTTTTCGACCTCGCTTATACTGAGCTGACTTACATCAGGCTCCATATCCGCTTCTATTATCATTGCAGGCATTGTAGGGAATTTCTGTGCCGCATAATCATACATTCTGCGTTTGAATTCATCAATAAATTCCACCGGCAGAGAAAAACCTGCCGCCTTTACATGTCCGCCGAATTTGGTAAGCAGGTCACTACAGCTTTCAAGAGCCGAATATATCGAAAAGCCTTCGATGCTTCTTGCGGAGCCTCTTGCCTCATTGCCCTCTATACCGATAACAATACACGGCTTTTCATAAAGCTCAAGAAGTCTTGCACTTACTATACCGATAATTCCGTGATTCCATCCTTCGCCGCTTACAATAAGCACTCTCCTGTCAAGAAGTCTCGGATTTTCCTTTATACCTGCGATTGCTTTTTCAAGTATCTCGTTTTCTGTTTCTTTTCTTGCGGTATTAAGCTCGCAAAGCTGATTTGCAAGCATATCGGCAGTTTTTCTGTTCTGAGCAAGAAGCAGTTTTGTTGCCACATCGGGACTGCCATATCTGCCTGCCGCATTTATTCTTGGGCAAAGTCCGAAGGCTATGCCTGTACTTGTCATATTTTCCTCGTCAAGCCCCGACGCAGAAATAAGGGATAATAAGCCCTCGTTCTCGCTGTACTGCATTTCGGATAAGCCTCTGCGTACTATTATTCTGTTTTCGCCGGTAAGGGGAACGACATCCCCCACAGTGCCTATTGCCGCTATATCGGAATACTGCTCCAGCACGCCTTCTGTATCCTGCTCCATCGCCATAATCAGCTTCAATGCTACGGCACAGCCTGCAAGATGCTTATACGGAGAGCTGTCATCAGCTCTGTGCGGATCGACTATTGCCTCTGCCTTCGGCAGTTCTTCAGGCGGCTGGTGATGGTCAGTAACGACAAGCTTCATCCCGAGTTCATATATAAGCTCTGCCTCTTTTACAGCGGAAATACCGTTATCAACCGTAATTATCAGGTCTGTACCGTTATCGCAAAGCTTTTTTATACTGCCTTCATTCAGTCCGTATCCCTCATCACGGGTAGGTATGTACCAGTCCACCTCTGCTCCGAGTGCGTCAAGATAGCTATAGAGCATAACTGTGGCGGTTATTCCGTCACAGTCGTAGTCGCCGTAAACCGTTATCTTTTCTTCGTTCTGAATAGCTTCTTCTATCGTTTCTACTGCCTTGTCCATATCCTTCATAAGCATGGGATCGGACACGGTATCGCCGTTAAAGTATTCCTGTGCCTTTTCCGCTGTCTGTATTCCGCGGGACACAAGAAGGTCGCAGATAACAGCAGGAAGCTTTGTTTCCAGCATAAGGCGGTCCGATATTTGTTTGTCTATGCTTTTTACAAGCCACTTTTTCATATACTGTTATCCATTCCTTCGGCTTTATATCCGTTTCAAAAGCTCCATAAGCTCTTTATCTGTAAAGCTGTATTTCTTATCGCAGAAGTGACAGCACACCTCTGTTACAGGTTCTTCTTCGGCAAGTCTTGTAAGCTCCTTTTTACCGAGTGCAATCAGCACCTTTTCGGTTCTTTCTCTGGAGCAGTCACATCCGTAGACTGCGTCCCAGCTGTCAAGAATTTCGCCGCCGAGTCCGCGAAGACCTTTAAGCGCTATTTCGTCGGGAGTCATACCTGCCTCAAGCATATTTGTCACTGACTGCATATCCTTGATGTTTTCTTCGATAAAGTCGATAGCCGCCTCATTTACGGGAGGTACAAGCTGGATTATATACCCACCTGCTCTCTTTATGGTAAGGTCTGTATCTACAAGTACACCCAGAGCGCATACTGTGGGTATCTGCTCACTTACTGCGTAATACTGGGTTATATCAAGGGCAATCTCTCCGCTTACTATCGGAATCTGCCCCATATAAGGCTCTTTAAGTCCCAAATCCTTGATTACCGCCAGATAACCGTCTGTACCGACAATGCCGCCTACATTCAGCTTGCCGTTCTTTTCATTCAGAGGTAAATCTGCATAAGGATTATCCATACAGCACTTTACATTTCCCCAGCAGTCTGAAACGGTGGTTATAGTACCGATACTGCCGCCGCCGTTGATACGGAGTGTAAGCCTGTCTCCCTCGTTTTTCATAAGTGCACCCATCATGCACGCCGTTGTGGCAAGTCTGCCTGCCGCCGCTGACGCAGTTGCGGAGGTGCCGTGTATTCTGTGTATCTCGTTTACTATATCAGTTGTATCTATTGCCGTACATAAAGCGCTTCCGTCATCGGATAAGGCTCTTACTATTCTTCCCATATTGTCATCCTTCTTTTATTTTTTCTTTTTACAGCAGAAAAGCACCTTTTCACAGTTTTCGTCGCCCTGCCGCTCTGTTTCATAATCGTATATATCCATAATCTCAAAGCCGGCCTCACACAAAAGCTCTGCAATTTCATCAAGAGGCAGAGCTATCTCTGAAAAATCCTCTGCAAAACGGATGTAACTTCCGTCCTCCTGCTGCTCAAAAATGTCAAGGCATATATCAACTCTGTCCTGCTCCTCAGGCGAGCTGTAGAAATTCTGCCATACGCAGTACGCCTTGTCAGTATCATATACAAAGGTATTGTCGCCCAGCACCTCACGATGCTTTTTTACAGTATTTACATCAAATAAAAAAAGACCGTCCGGATCTGTAAAAAGCGAAACGGATTTAAAGCATTCAAGTATGTCTTCCTTATTCTCCAGATGATTTATGCTGTCCAGTACACATATAGTCGTATCAATGGTGCCGTACATATCAAGACTGCACATATCCTGACAAAGATATTCTATACCCTCACAGTCCTGCTCCTTGGCTATTGACAGCATATCGACGCTTAAATCGACGCCGATAACATCATAGCCCAGTCTTTTCATCTCGCGGCTTATACTGCCCGTACCGCAGGCTAAATCAAGTAATATCCCACGCTTTCCGCCGTGGGATATATTTACTCTGTCATAATATTCTGCAAGTTTTCTGTAATCTATGTTTTCGGTAAGAGCGTCATATACTGTGGCAAACTGTCCGTATGCCGCCATTATTTCTCTTCCTTCATTCTGTCAAACACTACTGTATATCCGTCGTTGCCGCCCTGGAGAGAACGGTTTACACGGCTGATAGTAGCTGTACTTGCACCTGTTATATCCACTATATCGCTGTAAACTCTGCCATCTGTCAGAAGCTTTGCAACGTGTAATCTCTGCGCCATGGATTCAAGCTCTCTGATAGTGCAGAGGTCTTCAAAAAAGTCATAGCATTCTTCTACGGTTTTAAGCTGTAATATAGCCTTGAAAAGTTCGTCTTTTTCCTTTGAAATAAGCTTTACGTTCATAATATGTTTCCTTTCGTGAAAAACAAGTGTTAGTCAGAATAACCGATATTATCATTTTACCATTTTAAAGCACAAAAGTCAAGTCTATTGCAGTCTTTTATCGGATAATTTTAAATATTTCTTTTGCAATATATAGTTACTGTTCCAGTAAAGCCTTGTAGTCGTTGAATACATCAAAAACCCTTTTATGAGTTTTGCTGACACGTATAGGCTTTAACTCGGGTGTAACAAAGAAATGTCTTGTCTTGCCCACCGCCTTGAGCTGGCCGTCGTTCTTTCCGGTTACGGTATAGGTAATAGTCATTTTAAAGCCGTTGAACTCGGCTATATCAAGATCAATAAGCACCGTTTCGTCAAATCTTACTGCATTTTTATACTCGCATTCCGCAGATAAAACAGGAATCATAACGCCGTCCTTTTCCATTTCGGAATAAGGGTAACCAGCCTTTTCAAGAAAGTAGATTCTCGTTTCTTCAAACCATCTGATATAGTTTGAGTGATGAATGATGCCCATTCTGTCAGTTTCGTAATAATGGGCGGTACGCTCATAAGGCGGAATTTTATTTTTTACATCAGCCATTTTTCTTTTCCTCCGTTTTCAGTATATCAAGCAGAAGCTCCTTACCGATAGATGTATTTTTCAGCTTTTCAAGAGCCGTATCCTTATCAAACCAATGAGCCTCTATAAGCTCGCCTGAGATATCAAACTCTGTCTGCCTGACATCGGCACAGAAGCCCAGCATAAGCATTTTTTTCTTTTCGTAGACGTAGGAGGATATCATAGTAACGGACTGCGCTTCTATACCAAGTTCCTCCTTTATTTCGCGTTTTGCCGCCGCCTCTGCACTTTCGCATACTCCGATGTAACCTGAAACGCAGACGAATTTTTCTGTATTGGTTTCGCTGTCGTCATTCTTCTGACGGATAAGGGCATATTTGTCACCGCATCTTGCAATAGCTATTATGCAGGTGTAAAACATATCAAAAAAGGGACGGGTGCAAGCGTCGCACCAGGGAACGTTCTTTTCATCGCCCAGGTCTCTGTGCGACAACAGCTTACCGCAATCGGGACAATAGGTAAATCTCATTTAATATTCTTTCCTTTTCTCATTATAAACTATATAACAACACTACCCGAAGAAGAGATTGACTCTTTTTCGGGTAATAGCCTTTATGCATTGTTCTTTATATAATTCCAGCTGTCACGGCACATCTGTTCAATGCCTCTTTCGGCAGTCCAGCCAAGCTTCTTTTTTGCAAGGTCGGGATTTGAATAGCATTCTGCCGCATCACCGGGACGTCTTGCCGCAATAACATATGGAATCTTGACGCCGTTCACCTTTTCAAAGGCGTTGATTATCTCGAGTACGGAATAACCCTTACCTGTACCGAGGTTATACGCAGGACAGCCTGTTTCTTTTCTTACTGACTTGATAGCCGCTACGTGACCGAGAGCTAAATCCACTACGTGGATGTAGTCGCGCACGCAGGTGCCGTCAGGTGTGGGATAGTCGTTGCCGAATACGCTGAGGGTTGCCATCTTACCTGACGCCGCTCTTAAAATAAGGGGCATAAGGTTGTTGGGTATGCCGTTGGGGTCCTCGCCTATCTTGCCGCTTTCGTGAGCGCCGATAGGATTGAAGTATCTGAGCAGAGCGATACTCCATTCTTTATCAGAAGCATAAAGCTCTCTGCACATATTTTCAATAATAAGCTTTGTGCTGCCGTAGGGATTTATAGCGGAAAGCTTCATCTTTTCAGTTACGGGCACCTTGGCAGGTATTCCGTAAACTGTTGCGCTGGAGCTGAATACAAGCTTTTTACAGCCATACTTCTGCATAACCTTTAAAAGCGAAATTGTTGACTGAAGATTGTTTTCATAATACATTACGGGCTTCAGGCAGCTTTCTCCTACCGCCTTGTAGCCTGCGAAATGGATAACCTCTGTAATGAAGTTTTCAGCGAAAATTCTGTCAAGTGCCGATTCATCACAGCAGTCATTTTCATAAAAAGCAAAATCCCTGCCTGTAATCTCCTTGATAAGCTCAATAGCTCTGGGCTTTGAGTTGTAGAAATTATCTATTACTACTATATCTTCTCCTGCATTAAGAAGCTCTATACAAGTGTGAGAGCCTATATATCCTGCACCGCCTGTAACAAGTACTGCCATATCTGTGTTTCCTTTCTTTATATGAATTTCTTCACATATTATATTATATATCCGGATTGCCCCCTTGTCAATATTTTTTTATACAGCACTTTATTTGACAAAAAAACGGCAGTATGCTATAATAAAAATAAATATAATAATATTTATATTAGTATAATCTGAAAACAAGATGTTATAAGGAGGATAATATGAACTTTTTACTTACAGCTACAGAATGGTCAAACGACACATACCGCGGCAGAGCGCTCTTTACAGAGCTTTTTGACGGATTTATTTTCTTTCTGGCAATCATCGCTATTACAATGATACTTGTATTCACTATCCCCCGATATAAAAAGAATCCCTCAGCTAAAAGAAGAAACACCATAAAAGGACTCAACATAGCTCTTACCATATTGAGCGCATTTTTTCTTCTTGGTAAAATTGATATAATTTCCTTCCTTTTCAACCCCTATGCTTATCTTGTTGACAACAAGAATCCGGTAGTTTATATAGAGGATGCCGCCACAAGAAATGCGTATATAGCTATGTACATCCTGTATGTGGTAGTCCTTATACTGGCTGTAATAGTAAACATTATCGGATATCGTATTCTTTGTAACAAGCAGCTTACACAATCCGCCTTCAGGGTGAATAATGTTGTAGCTCCACAGAACCCGATGTTCAAGGCTTGTTCTGTGTGCGGACTGGTAGTATCACAGTTTTCAAACGTATGTCCTAAGTGTGCGTCCACTGAATTCGTTTCAGCCGAAAATCAGAATGCCGCGCAACAGCAACAGGTTGTAACAGTCTGCTCTTCCTGCAACACCGCAAATCCCGTAAGCGCAGGCTTCTGTCACCATTGCGGAAATAAGCTCGGATAATTAAACGCAAAGGAACACGTAAAATGATAGCATTTATATTAGGAATGATTACACTCTTAAAGGTCGACAGCTATAAAAGAAAAAAGCGGTTTGCCGACGCCAGAATGGCAGGCACGCTGGGAACCGTCAATCTTGTTTTCGCTATTTTAGAGCTTCTGCCTATGTTGTTCGTCGTACTGATGCTACTTATGGCAATAGGTGAATTGATAACTGAAGCAGACGGAAATATTGACGAAATAATAATCACGATTTTTTCCGGGGGCATTATACTTACTCCCTCGGCAGCCATTGTTATTTTCGGCTTTGTCTCCTCTTCCAAGGGCAGAAAGCTGTGGAAGAGCGTAAACACAGTGGGCAGTCCCGATTATATCCCCATAGCGGACAGAAATACCGCTAATTCTTCATATAATCAGAACAGATACGCCCAGAACCAAAACACATATAACTATAGCTACAGCGAAAACCGCGGCAACAACAGCGGATTCTATAACTCTTCGGGACTGTACGGCAATGCCGCACAGCAAAGCCCCTATACAAATGCATCCGGCAAGGATATACGAAAGGATGTCCAGCCGTCGCAGAATACAGATTATAACAATAACACACACAGCACAGATACAGTACTCCCCAAGCCCAGGGACTTCAGCAGTTCAAATACAGTTTTGACGTCAGTCGCTGATAACAACTGCGACTACGGAAGAACAGAAACAGGTTACATCCCTCACCCCGAAACTACCGACGAACATTGTGCGACTCACAGCGTTGACAGCTTCGGAAAGAAAAAGTGGAAATGTCCCTCCTGCAACAAAAGCAACAAAGCAGAAGAAACCTTCTGCAGAAACTGCGGAACAAACAGAACAGCAACCTTCTGAAAGGTAAAGAAAGGAAAAAATAATGGTTATAATTGCTTTAGGAATCATCACACTCGTTTATTGCTCAAAATACAAGAAACAACCACTTCTCGCCACCCTCAGCACCCTGAAGACTGTCACGGTAATACTTGCTATATTCTTCAGCTTCAGCGTTGTATCCCTTATCAGCTCTATCGCAACTCTTGCTTCCGGTGCACTTTTCAAATCCTTTGAAGAAATGTTTCTTGCGTTTTTCCGTGCGGCTGAAGTTGACACCAGATACATAGCCGAATTTATAGGAGATATTAACAATTTTATCAACATAGCTATGTGGACAGGTCTTATAATGGATATAGCTGTTATCATCTTTGGTACAATCGCAATCATTCTTGGCGTAAAAACATTATCAGACAAGGGACTCGCTGCTACCGCCGCTACCAATACAGCAGAGGAAAACCGCAAAAGACAGGCTATGTTTGCCCAGAATATGAGATACTACCAGCAGAACCAGTACAACGCGGCATACAATCAGCAGGGTTATGGTTACAATCCGCAGTACAATCAACCATACGGCTATAACCAGCCCTATGGATACAATCAGCAGAATATGGCGTATCAGAACAATATGACACAGAATCCTCAGCAGAACAATTTCACCACCCAGCCGACAAATCAGCCTGCAGGATGGGTATGCCCGAAATGCGGCTATTCAAACATTGCGGCCGCTAATTTCTGTAGTCATTGCGGTGAAAAACGCTGAAAAACATAAAAACAAACAAATCAGACAAATATTGTACATCCTTTTTGTTACAAAATACGATAGAAAAAATATCTGAAATATGATATAATATTTATAAATAGTTATTACATTTATTTAAAATGTACCGACAGATACACAGACTCTGAATCATTATCTGCTGTATGGACGATTATAAGTAACATAAAAACTCTTTCAGGTGAAAAGCTGAAGGAGTTTTTGGTAACTTCTGATATACATGTAAACTCCTTGAACTATTAAGAGAACGAAATAAATACGAAAGGAATGGTAATAAAATATGTTTAAAAGAATAACTGCATTTATTACCGCAGCGGCACTGAGCATCCAGTGCCTTTGCATCGGCAGTCTGCCCGGCGGCAATACTGCCATAACAGCTGACGCTGCAGAACTTACAAGTCTTCACATAGACACTACAGCAGACAGCGAACACATTGCAAGTATCGATGTAAAAATAAGCGATACAGCAAACAAGAACAGCTTTTTGCTGAATGTTATTGCAACACCGATAGGATTTGAGGGCCACTCTATCGACGATCCTATTATGCAGTTCTATAACAGGCTTGTTTACACACACCTCTCGGAGTATTTAGTAGAAGGAGAAATGCCGGAACCCGAGTCACTCTCTCCCGAAAAGTTTTCTGAGATAATGAACAAGGCGAAAGATGCTGTAGCAAGCGATCCTCTGCTTTCTGCCCAGTCCAAATTCATGACCTACACCTTCAAAATGCCTAAGAAGGCGTCGGTTACCAACGAGGACGATACCGAAGGTACGCCTGCTGATGTGTATATCAGCTGCGTAAATCATAAGGATATCCCTTATATAGGAACTTCTATCCGAATGGGCGAATATTCAATAATTGACTCAGGCGACAGCTACGAAATTACTATCTCTCTTGATAACTACGCACTCTGGGCTAACCCTGATGTATTCAATTTCTATGTAGGAATGAATGTCAACGCGGACGATACAGATATCAGCGACATCAAGCTCGGCAAGGACGGAGATAAGATTGAGATCGACGCTTTTGTGGTTCCTGTTGCTCCTCCTGAAGACAAAAACGAAAATGCAGACAACTTCAGAGTTGAAAAGTACACCACTTCAGACAATGATGCCGAAACAATAACCTATACCATAAAGGCATATGCATCAAACGGCGCTACACTTGCAGGCAAGACTATCACCGACTTAGGTCCTGATATACTTTCCAAGCTTGATTTTGTAAGTGCACAGAAGGATGGCGTCAGCATCCCTATGACAGGTGACGCACTTATTTACACCTTCCCTGACAATTCAACCGAAACCACATCCGAATTTACAATTACATATAAACTGAAGGACGGAAACATCGGAAACTACATCCAGAATGACGGTCTCCAGGTCAACAGCCGTAACGAAGTAACCCTTACAGACGCTGACAACCCTGAAATCAAGAAATCAGCCGTTGCATGGGGCAACATAAGAAGAACCTTTATGACCAAGCAGGGACAGCCCGGCAGCTCTGACAACAAGACTATAAACTGGACAGTTACCATTGATACAAAGTATGTATGTGCAGATAACATCTACTTTGTTGACTACCTCAACAACACCCAGACCTACGTAAAGGATTCACTCACAGTAAACGGCACTCCCATCACACTCAGTGCGGATACAACTATAGCCGACTCCCTTTCTGCCCTTGTCGTAAATCCTGACGGTACAGTAAGCGTTGCAACAGATACAGTACTTACTTACGGCACAGGCGATGACAAAACCGAAGGCTTTGTTATAAAGCTTTCAGATTTCGGTAATCCCACCGACCTTAGCGCAGATGGCAAAATAAAAATTCAATACACCACTAAGCTCAGAGATGACATTGACGTAGAAGCCTTCGCTTCGCAAAACTACGGAATGATGAAATATAAAAACACATCCGAGCTTATTGCGGATAAAATCTATTACGGTGAAACCAACAAGGCAGAAGCCGACGAATACAACGGTGATATAAAAAGAGAACACGAAATAAGCACAAATGTCAAATCCTTTGAAAAACAGGCGGGAACACACAGCCCTGTTACACAGACCCTCACATGGAAGCTTATTGCAAACTCCAAATATGGTATGAGCTGTGATAATTCAGTTATAACTGATACCCTCCCTGACGGACTTTCTTTTGCAGACGGAGATATTCTTACCGGTATTATCACATATAAAGACAGCTCCACTACCACATTGACATTTACCAGAGTAGATGGTACAGCTCCTTCAAAGGACAGTGTTGAAGAGTATAAATACTATGTTGACGGAGACACGATAACCATAGGTCTTGGCGAAATAAATGAAGACGAAAAATACGAGCTTACTCTCACCACAAAGGTAGATAACGCAGATTTCCTGACAACAGCCAACAACTGGGAGGGCGGCATACAGGTAACAAACACCGCTTCTCTCCATACATTATATGATACCACCTGGACAATGCAGACAGCTCCCGCCAATGCATGGCTTTCTCTGGACACCTTCAGAAAGCAGGTTTGCAGCAGCTATAACAAGGAAACCAGAACAGCAAGCTGGATGATTTCAGCAAACATAAGCTGCCTGCCTATTGAAGGACTTAAATTGACAGAGATTCTTCCTGATGGTATGACGCTTGTAAGCATTGATAAAATCGAGATACGAGATGCGTCATGTCTTGACGTCTGGGGTAACAACAGCGGCAGTCCTTTAGCCACAATAACTCCCACCGCAGGTGTTACAAGCTATGATGTAAATGAAACCGGCGATAAAATCAGCTGGACAATAACAGACACCCCCGGCGCTTTATACGGAAGTGAAACAATAGTATTTGACTTTAACGGCTCAGGTATATCTGACAACAAATACGAAATATACCTTACCGCAAAGGCAAGCGAAGAAATTGTAGAAAAAGAACTTGGCAAGGGTACAAACTACAGCTTTGAAAACACATGTACAATGGAGGGCGAAGCATACGACAAGCCTATCAATTTTACAAGCAAAGCCACTGTAACCACAAACTATAAGCGTACCGAAAAAATAGGTGCTATAGTTTCCGGCATGAACGACACAATTATGTGGACATGTATGCTCAATCAGGATAACATTGATATGGGCGATGTCTGGCTTATTGATGATCTTGAAGCGGTAGGTCTTGAGCTTATACTTGATATCGACCTGTATCCCTTTGAAATATCCTGTAACGGTAACAAGATAACAGGAACGGAGCTGGATAAATTCGAACCCGATCTTAACTATACCGGATTCTCAATAAAGATTCCCGAAGATTATAAGGATAAGACGCTCAAAATCGTCTTCTACACAAGAATAGTAAAGGATGTAGACGTTGTTACAAACAAGCTCTATATCAGACAGGACGGCGAAGAGGATAAGGAAGAACATTCAAGCAGTAATGAAGTTGACACCTCTAAATTTGATTTCAGTGCAGGTGCCAGCGCATCCTCAAACCCCAAGATTGTCATCAACAAATACGATTCTGTTACAAATGCGATACTCCCCGGAGTAAAATTCAAGGCTACATATACTTATATGGGCAAGGAGCTTACAAAGTCAGCTACTTCAAACGACGATGGTATAGCGTACCTTACAAACCTCCCTGTAGATACTGTTATAACATTCACAGAGGAAGCTACTGTTGACGGCTATGTACTGTTCCCCAAAAAGTATAAGGTTGTATTCTTATCCAAGACAACTGCATCAGAATACACCAATAATATCAAGTGCATTGATACAACCAGCAATACAAAGCCTAAGTTTGAAATCGATGTAAAGAACCGTCCCGAGGGCGAACCTGCGGTACCTGAAGAAATTATTCTCTTCAAGAGCTTTACCGATACAGATTTAAACCAGATGTCGGTTGCAGAAGCACAGAACTTACTCGATAAAACAGAATTCACTATCTACTCAGACGCTTCCTGCGAAACTATCGTAGATACAGCATCACTCAAGTGGGATAGCGAAAGAAAACAGGCTTATGTTTCCTTCGAAGGTCTCACAACCGTTGGTACCTACTATTATATCAAGGAAACAAAGGCAGCGGCAGGCTTTACAATATGCGATGACACCTTCAAGGTGTTTGTAGACGAACACGGTATTGTAAGCCACGAGATAAACAATAACCTCGGTGATATAATTCCTGTTTGCATTAACAGCAAGTCTGATATTGATGACATCCTTGCACAGAAGGTATATCAGAACACCGATCTTTCAACACTCAGCGAAAACAGCAGAAACGATATCATTGAACGTACAGAGTTTATGCTCTTTACCGACAGTGCCTGCACACAGGCTGTATTTGCAGATGGTATTTCACCTGTATGGAACAGCGTAAGCAATACAGCTACAATCACTATCTCCAGCGGAATAGAACCAGGAAACACCTATTACTTAAAGGAAATCAAGTCACCCGGCATCTACAAGCTCAGTGATAAGATTATCAAAGTTGTTGTAAATAACGACGGCTCAATCACATATTTTGACGGAGAAACAGAATTAGCAGCTGCTCCCGTATTTGAAAACAAGTTAAAGCAGATCGGACCTGTCGATCTCGAAAAAATCTATGCAGATACCGATCTTTCAACACTGTCCGTATCTGAAAGAAATGCTATATTAAACGGCACTGTATTCACACTCTACAAGGATGCAGAATGTTCAATAATTATAGCCACAGCTTCTCCCAAGTGGGAAGGCGGAAAGGCTGTTGTAAGCTTTACAGAAAGTCTCGCTCCTGATTACACCTACTACCTGAAGGAAACATCAGCTCCCGATGGATATGTAAAGAGCGAAAAGCTTTATAAGTGCGTAATAGATGAAGATGGCGCTGTAAGCTACTTTGATGGAAATACAGCTCTTAATGCTATTGTATGCATAAATGACAAGGTAACAGCTGAAACAACTCCTGTACCCGAGGATACAACTCCCGTACCCGAGGATACAACACCCGTACCCGAGGATACAACTCCCGTACCCGAGGATACAACTCCCGTGCCCGAGGATACAACTCCTGTTCCCGAGGATACAACTCCCGTACCTGAGGATACAACTCCTGTTCCCGAGGATACAACACCCGTACCCGAGGATACAACTCCCGTACCTGAGGATACAACACCCGTACCCGAAGATACAACTCCTGTTCCCGAGAACACAACACCCGTACCCGAGGATACAACTCCTGCTCCTGAGGAAACAACTCCCGTACCCGAGGATACAACACCCGTACCTGAGGATACAACTCCCGTTCCCGAGGACACAACACCTGCTCCTGAGGATACAACTCCCGTACCCGAGGATACAACACCTGCTCCTGAGGATACAACACCCGTTCCCGAGGACACAACTCCCGTACCTGAGGATACAACTCCCGTTCCCGAGAACACAACTCCTGTTCCCGAGGATACAACTCCCGTACACGAGGATACAACTCCTGTACCCGAGGATACAACTCCCGTACCCGAGGATACAACACCCGTACCCGAGGATACAACTCCCGTACCTGAGGATACAACTCCCGTACCCGAGGATACAACACCTGCTCCTGAGGAAACAACTCCCGCTCCCGAGGATACCACATCAGCACCTGAAACAACGCCAGCTCCCGAAACAACCAGCAATACATTAACCGGTGGCGACGAAGGATTTGGTAATGATGGCGATGACAACATCGGCGGCGATGACACCATCGGTGGCGATGACAACATCGGTGGCGGTGACAACAACGGTGGCGGTGATGATATGAATAACCCCAACACAGGTAACAGAATTGCGGGTTCAGCTGCAGTAATTGCACTCTTATCAGCAGGTATCATCTGCCTTACATCAAAGCGTAAGGAAAATAATACCGACTAAACAGCTACGCCATAGCAGGCAATCCTGCTATGGCGTGTTTTTAATACTTTTCAGGAGATACTATCGTTCCATCCTTATCAGAAACAACAGTCTGCTCTGTAACGGGAGGTTCTGTTTCCGGAACGGAATCTGCGACTATAGGAGCGTCTTTTTCGTATATGGCATCCCTGAGCTTTGTCATAACTTCTTTAAGCTCATTTTCATCCATCTGCTGTATAGCTGATATCTGCTCATCCGTCAGCAGACTCATCATCTTCTGCATAAGCTCCGCTGTAATACCATTATTCACATAATTCTCTATATCCGCTACAGTAAGGTTTTCTCTCAGAAACTCAAAGGCTTCGTTAATAACTACATTATCTGTGACAGCCACAGCGTCACCCATTGTATCCTTTATCTCCGTCTGCTTTCCTGTGCCGTCAACTGTGTAATTTTCCTTATAGATAAGCTCAGATACCTTACAGAATTCAAAGCCCTGCTCTTTAAGGCTTTTCAGAATTTCAGGCAAAGCCTCGGTAGTATTTTCAAGGTCATTATGAAAAAGCAGTACAGAGCCGGAAGAGATATTTTTCGTGGTACGCTCTATGATAGTTTCGGGAGAAGGCTTATTCCAGTCTATACTGTCAACATTCCACTGGATATGGAACATCCCCATACCCTCTACGGTTGTTACTATATTATCGTCATATTCTCCGTAGGGAGAACGATAAAGCACAGGTTCTTCGCCTGTAAGGGCTTTTATCTTAGTGTTGCAGCTTCTTACATCCTCAATGAAGGCATTCAGATTCATGCCCTTTACATGCGGATGCTTATCAGAGTGATTCTGTATTTCGTGACCTGCGTTGTAAAGCTTTTTAACATCCTCGGGATATTTGTCACAGAATTCTCCCGTCACAAAGAAGGTTGCTTTCACATTCTCCTTTCCGAGTATCTCGATAAGGCTGTCGGTGTTACTGTTCGCCCAGGCACAGTCAAAGGTAATGCTTATTTTATTATCCGCCCTGCCAACTGAATAAATAGGAAAGCTGAGTCCCTCTGCGCCTGTGTTAATTGAAGAAATGATAGCGAAAACACCTATAGCGATACCCGTTATCAGCACTAAAATAAAGGTTATGGCTCTTATAAGTCTGCGTTTTGTCATTGTCATTACGAACATTGTGTTGTCCTCCGTTTTTTTACTGGTAGATTATATGTCCGTAATCATAAAAAAATACCCGACGATATAAATTCGTCGGGTAAATTTTTTCCAGGCAACAACCTCTTATTTTAGCATCACGCAGCATTATCAGTGTATGCTGATATTAAAAGAAATTAAGAAGTATTTATTATTAGCGGAAAATACCTTCAAATTCCTTTTCACATTCATTGTTATATGCTTCGTAATCAACGCCAAGAGGCTTTATTTCGCCGTTATACAGCATTTCAAGTCCCTTGTACACACCTTCGTCTGAATTTTCAACCAGAGTTCCACCATATTTTTGCATAAATAAACGTGGGCCTACAATATCGGTAGATACGATGGGTTTACCTAAGATATCCGCTTCTGCCAATACAAGACCAAATCCTTCGTAAAGAGAACTGAGAATAAAACCATCGCAGGCCTTGATAACGGGGAACGGATTAGAAACGCCCTGAAGAAGAATAATCTTATCCTCCAGCCCCATTTCCTTAACCTTTGCTTTTAATTCGTCGTAGCATTTGCCGAATGAATTTCCGCCCATTATTATGAGATAAGCGTCGCCACATTCCTTTAACAGCTTATCAAAAGCTTCTACAAGTCTGTCGTGTCCCTTTTCGGGAGAGAATCTGGCAACATTTATAAATTTCGGCACATCGGAATTGAATATTTCTTCAAAATCCTCTTTTTCTACAGAGCATTTTGTTGTCGCATCTAATGTAATCGGGAGCTCAGCTCTTTCAATCACCGATTTGTAATCAATTGTATTGTGTGCTATGATTATATTTTCATCCTGTCCCGATAATTCCTGAGTGGGAGGGATAATATCCTCTGTTACGGCTACAACCTTGTCATAAACCTTGTACGCATATTCGAGAACATCTTTTCGCTGATTATTACGAGTCTTGATCTCATTGATCATATCATTGTGTACAAATATTGCTTTTTTCCCTTTAAAAGCGCTATACATTAAAATGATATCACTTTCATAACCGGAGAAATGAATAGCTGTATCTATACGGGCACTGCCGTACGCTCTTTTGAATTCCTGTTCTTCTCTCTTACCAAGCTTTTTCATATAAGTTTTTGCCGAGATTATTTTTTTAGTGAAAAGCTTGCGGGTAACCCTGTCTTTTATTGTAAGGTTTCTGTGACCGTATTCTGCAATTGCGAAAAAGCTTACATCGGGATTAAAAGTAGTAAGCTGATATGCGTAATTCTTGGCTTTTCCCTGACAGAAAGAAATGTAGTAATTTCTTTTATCAGTATCAAGAGTGTTGAATAATGAGCGCAGTGATGTTGTTATACCGTTCTGAGCAAGATTTCCGCCGTAAACAAACACATTTTCCTTTCCGTTATCCGGAATTTTCTCTACCTCTAAGCCTGTATCCATTCCGAGTATAGCCATGTCACACAGCTGCTGAGAGGCGTTTATATTATCGTAATTACAATATGTGTTGATAAAGTCAGTATCATCGTAATTTTTTTCACTGCGAAGCTCATCGAGCAGAGTCTGAGCGTCAAACGCCTGCGGGAAAGGCAGATCGTCCATATTCAGATACATACCTCTTTTTTCAAGATAGTCCGCCTTATCATACGGGAATAAAACAATCTTGTTGCGTGTATTGGCATAATCAAAAAATACGCTTGAATAATCCGTTATAAGCACATCGGTTATGTTCAGAAATTCGTAGGTCTCGTATTCGGCAGGGAATTTTTTTATATGCTTTAACGACTTGATCTGCACATCATTTTTTGCGTGCATAGCCATAGGATGAATATTTATATATAAAACTTCATCATCAGTCAGCAGTCTGTCAAGCTCATAAAGGTAATACATAAGATATGTGTCATTTTTGGAGTTTCCTATATCGTTTACAGTACCTCTCCAGGTTGGCATATATGCATATACACGCTTGTCGTTCAGTTCGAACTTTGTTCTGAGTGCTTCTCTTCCTTCTTTGTTGAAAAACAGTGAATTTCTCGGATAGCCGCAAAGTACGGTATGACCTTGAGAGATGTTTTCCAGCATATAATCTCTTACCATTACCTCTTTGGTAAAGACATTGGGGTATAACAGATAGTCAGCAGATACTAAGTTTTTCTGAACATTGCCAAAGAAAACATCATTATGAGAGCTTTTGCCCATATTTTTAAGTGGTGTTCCATGCCAGGTGTTTATATAAACCTGTCCCTCTTTTTTTATGAAATATCCCGGGAAGGTTGCGTCGTTTATAATATACTTGGCACTTGCAAGAAGTCTGACATACTGATCAGAATTGTAGATTACAAGTTCTGTATTCTTTATATCTCCGGATGCAATAATGGGGTTTATTGTCTTGACATATCTGCCCCAGGATGACAGATATATTTTATAGTTGCTGTACTTTTCATCGTTAGTAATATATTTTAAAATAGCATATATATTGCCGTCGATTTTTGTTCCGGTCTGAGATTCCAGAAGAATTACATTTTCCTCAATCGGAAGTGTTTCATAATACTTGATATAGTCACACCTTGCACGCCAGTAGGGATCTTTCATTTTCGTTCTGACTTTTTTCAAGTAGGCAAAAGGATTTTTCATTTTCCAAGCTCCTTTTTGATCTGTGTTGTTGAAATTTCAGGGGTTCTGGAAAGATACACTACCTCGCAATAATCTTTAAGAAAATCGAATTTTCCTTCCCAGTCATCTCCCATAACAAATATATCAGCCTTATAAAGCTGTACATCATCTATTTTCTGTTCCCAACATGTTTCGGGAATAACAAGGTCAACATATCGGATTGCCTCCAGCAGTTGCTTACGCTTTTCATAACTGAAATAGCATTTTTTCTGTTTGCTGTTCCAGTTGAATTCATCTGTAGAAAGCACTACAATAAGATAATCTCCGAGTTCTCTTGCTCTTTTTAAGAGATTTATATGGCCGTAATGTAACAGGTCATAGGTTCCGTAAGTGATAACTCTTTTCATTTTTATAGCCTCTTTTCATTATATAAAATATATCTCTCTGCCGTTTTCGACGTGAGATATCCAAAAATCGCTGTTTTTCGAAATATGTCGCTTGCTGTAAAAGCAAAAAACAATCTCCGCTGTGATGCAGAACGGAAAAACCGCATACAATATTTATTATACACCATAAGCTTGCAAATGTCAACCTGAAGCGCAGGAATATAAGGCTTTTCGAGGAAAATAGCAGAAATATTTCTACATAAAAATAGCAGGTAAAAATGAAAAAACGCCCGACAGTAAATAACCGTCGGGAACTTTTCTTATTCCAGTAACAGCCTCTCGTCACAGAACTCGCATTCGAGAATATCTCCTGCCGCTTTAAAGGCGTGAGGAAGATAGGTTTCGGTCGCTGTGATGCACTTTTTGTTGTGACAGCATACATCCTTACTGGTATAGCCTGATGTAAGCGGCTGTTTTGAAAGATTATTTTCGAGAATGCTTATGATAAGCGCCATTCTTGCATATACACCGTTTGACGCCTGCTTGAAGTACAGGGCTCTGGGATCGTCATCAACATCTATCGTAATTTCGTCAACTCTTGGCAACGGATGAAGAACAATCATATCCTCACGCGCCTTTTTCATTTTTGCAGTATCAAGAACGTAAATATTCTTCTGTCTGAGATATTCTTCTTCACTTGCGAAACGCTCTTTCTGTATTCTTGTCATATAGAGAACGTCAAGTGAGCCTATAGCCTCTTCTATGGTTGAAACCTCTGTGTATTCACAGCCTCTTGCTTTCAGGATATCCTTTATATAAGAAGGAAGCGCCAGTTCTTCTGAGCTTATCAGTACAAATTTATTGTTTTTATACTTTGAAAGTGCCTTGAGAAGCGAATGTACAGTTCTGCCGTATCTTAAATCACCGCAAAGACCAACCGTAAGATTATCAAGTCTACCCTTTTCACTCATAAGTGTTACAAGGTCGGTAAGAGTCTGGGTGGGGTGAAGATGTCCGCCGTCGCCTGCATTTATGACGGGACAATCAGCGGTAAGCGCCGCCGCCTTTACACTTCCTTCAAGCGGATGACGGATAACCATTATATCCGAATAAGAGCTTACTACCTTAGTGGTATCTTTGAGATTCTCTCCTTTTGCAACTGAAGAGGTTGATGGATTGTCGAATCCTATTATAGAACCGCCAAGTCGGAGCATAGCTGTCTGAAAGCTCATCTGTGTTCTTGTAGAGGGCTCGAAAAACAGCGTAGCCATTATCTTGCCCTTACATCTTTCGGAATATGCAGACGGATTATTCTTTATGGTTGTACCCAGCTCAACAATTCTATTAAGCTCGGGAACGGTGTAATCATCAAGGTCTATAAGGTGACTGAAGCTCATTTGATTTCTTCCTTTTCTTTTTCTGTTTCAGAGGTTTTTCCTTTTGATATCGGTGTGATGTAGCCTTCCTTTATACCCTCTGTACTTTCTTCTGACATAAAGATTATCTTTACGGTTTTCAGTATCAGCAGTATATCCTTTGCAATGCTGTATCGCTCGATATACATAAGGTCAAGCTTTAATTTATCATAAGGCGTTGTATTGTACTTGCCGACTACCTGTGCATTGCCGGTAAGTCCTGCCTTTACTTTCAGTCTGAAGCTGAACTCCGGCATCTGCTCCTCATACTGCTTTGATATTTCAGGTCGTTCAGGTCTGGGACCTACCACCGACATATCGCCTTTGAATATGTTGAAGAGCTGAGGTAATTCGTCAAAACGAATCTTTCTGATAATTTTTCCGACAGGTGTTACTCTGCTGTCATTACTGCTGGCAAGTCTTGCGACGCCATCACTCTCCGCATTTACCACCATACTTCTGAATTTAAGAAGCTTGAACACCTTTCCTCCGATGGTGAGTCTTTCCTGCTTATAAAGGACAGGACCCTTGTCACAGAGCTTTATTGCAATAGCGGTAGCAAGCATAAAGGGAGAAGCTATTATAATACCTATTGACGATAAGACTATATCAAAGGCACGCTTTATAACTCTTTGCTCTATACCAAGGCCGTAGTTCTTTGAAAGTACGAGTGGGGTGTCGAAAAGCTCCATAACATCACCGCCGCGAACTATTATATCAGAGATTTTCGGTACGAGATATGTTCTTATAGAATGTCTGAAGCAGTATTTAAGAATATCGTTTCTTATTTCGTTGGGGGTATCACAGATAGCAACGCCGTCAAATTCCTTTATTCTGCTTGTGATATAATCAAAGCCCTCATCCACACTTATCATTTCAACAATGTTGTATTTATCTTTTCTGCTGCCAAGCTTCGCCACAAGATTTTTTGCAGGCTCCAGAAGTCCGTAGATTACAACAAGATTCTTTGCAGGATAGAGATTTCTGATTATATATCCGCTGATATTTGCCCAGATGATTATTACTAAAATCTGAAACAGCATGCCACACAGCAAGGGTATGGGACTAAGCATACGTCTTGCGATAAGACATATCTGGAAATAGGTCACCGCATTTGTGCAGAAGGTTGCCAGCACCTGAGATACTATGATGTCACCCGTTTTGTGCGAGCCTATCTTCAATCCCTTGTAAATCTTGGAAAATACATAAAGTATTACAAGATAGAGACCGAACAACAGCCAGTTTCCCTTCTGGAAAAAGGCAAACTGCATACGGTCATTATAGAAATTTATCCATATAAGACCAAAGGTCGATGTTTCCCATGTGAGCAGTACCAATGCATCTATAAAAAGAGCTATTCGTTTATACTTTTCTTTTATATGCTCCAAAATTACACATCCTTAATTTATATTCATAGTCGATATTAGTATAGCATAAACCGACCCAATAATCAAGTATCCGACAGCGTTTATCGTGAAATAAAAGTAAAAAACATCGGAATATTTCTTTCATAACCCACATAGGATTTATCATACGGAGGGACAAGACTATGGATTTTATAAATACCCTGGAAAAAGAAAGAAATCTTATATATGAGCCTGACGCAGTTGAAAAAACAGAGGATGAGGATATAAGGATATATACTGAGCAACACGAAGTTATCCCCTTTGAGTTTTCTGCACCGCACAAAATAAAAATTAAAAGAAGTGACAGCAATATTGTCGGTGTTATACTTATAATCTTGTCGGTTATCGGATTTGTTATCGGTATTGCCCTTTGCGGCGACTTTTTTCTGCCTCTTGCTGAAAGTCAGCTTGACTACAGCCTGACTGCAAAAATAAAGGGCGGATTTTTTGCAAATGCTTCTTCATCGTTTATCACAATGGCTATATGGATAATTTCTGCCTTTGCGCTCGGCTTCAGTAGCATATCCCAGCCTGCCGTATTTGTATTGCCTGCGATAAAATGCACAGGAACCGGGATAATGGTTTTCTCTCTGATAAATGCCTACGGAATCCTTAACGGTCTGCTTGCCTTTGCCGCCTTTATCCTGCCTTCCTTTGTCATAGGTACTTTGCTTATGCTTTATATCTGTCGTTATGCTATAAAAACATCAAACCGCTTATTTATACTCATAACTGCAAAAAATACAGATACAAGACCCGAAATAATATACAGGGATTTTCTAGCCAAGGGCTGTATAGCTATTGCAGGTTGCTTCTTAGGTGGCATACTCGATGCGGTAATCAGCCTGATATGCAGTAACTTTTTTGTAATATAAAAACATCCTCAAAAATGCCGGTCTTTACGGGGTAAATATCATTCCTTCTTTTTACAGGTAAATCTGACAATAACAATGCTTATTACAAGAAGTAAAAGTAAAAGCATGAATATATACATACTTAATACAGGGATGACAGTATTAAGCTGTCGTTGTCTTATTACAGCGTCTGACCATTCTCCGCTGAAGAAAAAAACAACATTGAACTGAATTATATAAATTGATAATCTGATTTGTTGTCTTATTATCACATCACCTTTACTGCTTATTTTCAGTCCTGATTTTATCTTATTTGAAAAGAATCCGCAAATGCCGAAAAAAGCAAGTGCAAGAAGGGATATGATATACGGGTAAAAGGCAAGAAGCTTGCTTCGTCTGGCGTCAAAGTTCCCGTCCGAAGTAAAGTGTATTCCTATTTCATCGGGAAGTGTGTTCCATGCAACTAAAAGACGGATAAGACCGAGAACAAATACCGCCCATGCGAGAATATTAAGAATCAGGCATACGATTTTTGTTATCTTTTCCAAAAAACCACATCCATTATTAAAAATATTATCCCCGTAAAAACGGGGATAATTTCATTATCAGTCAGCCTTTACTGTTGTGATGTCAGAGCCGAACCACTTTGTAGAGATTTCAGCGAGCTTGCCATCCTTCTTCATTTCAACGAGTATCTTCTGTACTTCGTCACGGAGCTTCTGGTCATTCTTTCTGAAGCCGATAGCATATTCTTCCTCTTCAAGACCTTCAGGAAGTACCTTTAAAGCCTTGCCGGATGTCTTGATTTCGTAATCTGCTACAATCTTATCAAGGAATACTGCATCGCAAAGTCCCATTTCGAGCTGCTGTAAAGCTTCTACGTTTGTAGCGATAGCAGAAACTGTGATAGTATCCTTGATTTCGCTCTTTTCTAAGATATCCTGAGCTGTAGAACCGTTCTGTACTGCAATTTTACCTGTCTTGAGATCGTCCATGCTCTGAACTAAGCTATCGCTCTTAACAACGAATACCATTGCATTCTTCATATAAGGATCAGAAAGATTCATCTTTTCTGCTCTTTCAGGACTTACGCTCATACCGTTCCAGATGCAGTCGCACTTGCCAACTTCAAGGTCTGTTTCCTTGGTTTCCCAGTTGATAGGCTGCTTTACAAGCTCAACACCCATTCTCTTGCATACTTCATCAGCAACGTCGATATCAAAGCCTACAATCTGGTCGTTTTCATCTGTGTAGCCCATAGGCTTGAAGGTTGCGTCAAGTCCTAAAATGAACTTGCCTGAATCCTTGATCTTCTGAAGTGAGTTATCCTCTGTAGTCTGTGATGTGCCTGATGTTGCAGGTGTAGAAGAACAGCCTGCAAAGCCGATAGTAGCTGTAAGTGCTAAAGCGGCTACCATTGATAATATTCCGAGTTTCTTCATAATATTTTTCCTTTCTGTATTACAGATATTTATATTAGTTTACTATGGTATATTAACATAATTTTGCACTAAAGTAAAGGGGCTTGTGACAAATTCGGGAAAATAGCCAAAATAACAAATATTTTGAAAAACAAAGTAGATATAAACACTACCGAAAACAAGTCTTTACACATATATTATATCAGACAACAGCGGACTGTACGGTGGCTTTGCCCGTGAATTGCCGTACAACAGGCTTTACGTCCGCTGTAGTTATAAAAAAAGTCCGCTGAAGGCGGCGCCTTTCGGCAGTCCCTCCGCACAATAACCAAGTGATATCCGACACTTTGCTTGTGCGGCGGTTTAAAAAACTGCTTATGACGTCCTTGCTGAAGAGCGGACTTTTATTCTTTATTATCTTTATAGAGTGTCCTTGCGAACACAGCACAGATAACGTTATTACCCTCACTTTGCAGAAGCTCTGATATTTCCTTCAGAGTAGTTCCTGTTGTGGTAACGTCGTCTATAAGAAGTACAGTTTTATTCCTGACGGTATTTCTTTTGCTCATACAGTAACAGCCTTTGAGATTTACAAGTCTTTCACTACGGCTGAGCGTTTTCTGTTCGCCTGTTTCCTTTGTCTTTCTGACAGCCTTTATCACATCAATTCCCGATAAAAAGCTGAGATGACGGGATATCTTTTCAGTATGATTATATCCCCTTGTTATCCGTCTTTTAAGACTTGCAGGAACAGGAATTACAGCATCTATATCGTCAATTACTCCGTAGGCTTTTAAAAGCTCGTATATTCCGCTTGCCATAAAGCAAAGCTTGTGAAAGTCCCTGTTATTCTTTGCGCCGAATATTATTTGCTTATTTACTTCGGTATATTCACAGACGCTGTAGCAAACCGTTTTACCAATGTAAAACATATCAGGCTTTCTCACAAAGCTGTCGTCGCAGGATACACAGACACATTCTCCGCCGTTTACAAGCTCGCCACATATTGCACAGCGATCCGGATAAAGCGCTGACAATAAGCTGTTACCGATACGGTATAGCTTATTCTTCGTTGCTGTCGTCATCGGTCAGGAAGGGATTCTTTGTCTTTACGGGACTGAAAAGTCCGTCAAGAACCCGCTGAGTCTTGTTGGTACTGCCGTTGTCGCCAAGAGTTATTTTAGGAGGTGTTCTTCTCCTTTTAGGCTTGTCGGGGATTTCTATAATCTCAGGCTGAGACTCAGGTATCTGCGGCTTTTCTTCTTTTTTAGCTACAGAAGAAGCAGAAGGAAGAATATCAAAATCATCCTCTGTCATTCTTTCTCCGCCGTCGCTTGTTATTTCAGGGAACATCACTTCGTCGTTATTCGCTGTTTTTGTGTACATATTAGCGGCATAACGTCTTCTTGTGGTGTTGGACTCTCTTATATATGAGGCTCTGGCTATTTCCTTATCAAAACCGCCCGTCATTTCCTGAGCAGGCTTTACGGCTTCGTAAGTATCTGCCACAAAGCCATCCGAAGATGTATCCGCTGGATTTTCTTCTGCCGTATCGGTTTCCTTTTCAGGTGCAGTATCTTCTTTTTTGTCAGCCGAAGGTGTATCAAAGCTGAAAATATCATCAAGAGGCTTGAAGGCTCTTTCGTTTACGCGGCTCAGTTCTGAGATACTTTCATCAAAGGCTCCGTCAAAGGGATTTTCAAAAAGACTGACATCCGCAGTTCTTGTTTCCTTTGCCTTCATAACCTTTACGGTGGGCAAAGGTTCCTGTGTTATATTCTCGATTGTAAGTGCCGCAAGCTCTTCCTCTTCCTCGATTTCACGTCTTCTGCGGCGATATTCCTGCTCATACAGCTCGCTTCTGTCAACTCTTTCAAAGACAAAGGGCTTTACCTCCGGCTGTTCGGATGCAGCAGCAGGCTCTGTTTTTTCGGGAGCGGCCTGCTTTTGCTGAGTGGACGTGAATCTCAGCTCCTTTGAATACTTTTCAAAATCTCTGAATTCTTCTATACTCAGCTTTCGGTGTGCAATATTTTCCTTTATAGCCATAAAATATTGATACCATTCCGCAAAATCACGCTGGGTAAGGTCAACATTTATACGCTTTGACATATAGGTATAAAGGTCATTTGTCATCGCGTCAAGCTCTTCTATCTCCTCTACTGTGCGTAAAGGCACCATATTGCTTATTTCATAACAGGTTCTGCCGTTAGGCTGTTCGTTATCGCAATAATCCTCATCATATTCCTTATTTCTGACGAAATATTCGCCGCATCTTTCACAGCGGCATATAACCATTCCGCTTTCAAGCATAAGGTCTATTTCCAGATCGACAACTGCCTTGAAGCTTTCCGCCACATATACCTTTTTTGGCATTGAGCGCATGGTTTTTACAATAGTTCCAATTACTGTATCAGGCTTTTCGGGGATAATATTCTTTATATGTGAAAACACCTCCATAGCCTCGCTGTCGGATTTCAGGGGAGTGAAGCTTTCCGGCTCCTCTTCGGGATACTGAAGCTCCGCCAATGTGGTTTTTGCTATTTCCTTAGACACCATACCTAAAACAAACGGTGCCGCAGGCAAACGCCCTACAGAATACATTCTCGCAGTACCAAAGCCGTCTGTCTGATATCCCATCTCATTGGCGGCCACTATAAAGGTAAGGTCGAAGTAATCTCTTCTTGCACCTGCTGTTATAAGGTCGGCTTTTTCAGAAAAGACAAAGTCTGTCTTTTTCTTGGCATAATCCTGTATTTTAAGCAGATTAACCCACTGATTCACAGCCTTGCCGTGTCTGTATTCGGTAAGTCTTGCAAAAAGTGTTTTTTCGAAATTATTCTTCGCCTGAATATAGCTGTTCCACAATGCAGAGGGGCCTATTCCCTTTTCTCTGCAGATATACTCTATAAAAAAGTCCTGTATTATCTTTTCAAAAAGGCTGTGAATGTTTGCCTCATAGAATTTGTGGCAGGCACTTATGGAATTTCTGAGTGCAATCGCCTCGTCTATATAGAATTCTCCGTTTGCCTCACATTTCTTGCAGAAATCTGTTGTACGGCGTACAAAGCCTGAAAAATCAAAGGCACAGAATCTGAGCAGGCTGTCAGGATAATGCAGACTGTATATTTCATTTGAATTAAGACCTGTAAAGCTGGCTGTAGCATATCTTTTCATTATCCATCAGCTCCTTTTGTAAAAGTGTATAGTGTCAGAATAATCATTCTGCTGTTCCGGAATCCTCTGATTCTGTTTCGGATTCGCTGTCTGTCTTGCTTTCTTCTTTATCCGAGGACTTGTCTGTACTACTGTTTTCATCAGATGAAAGCTCTATATCAGAATACTCTGTTTCGGGCACGGGGTCAAAGGTAAATTCTCTCTGTCTGCCGTCTATATAAAGTGTGTGCTCGTCCTTCCACTCAATATTTGCAGGTCTGTCATATGCAGATGTATTGATATGAATACATCCGAGTACCTTTTTGCACTCTGCAAAGGGAATGGAGATATCACCGTCAGTTTCTTCAAGATAGAAGGAAACGGTTCTCTGAGCGTCCTTTTCAGGCTCTACATAGGTTACAAGTCTGTAAAGGCCATCGGGAGAATAGGTGTATGTGGTACTTCTTTCAGATAAATTTACATCATACAGAGTAAGATTGCCAATCAGCATACTTAGAGTAAGATATACAAGCACCCCTACAACGTACATAAGAAGATATATAGTTCCCAGAATAGTCTTTGTTGTTTCGCTGACGCCGCATAAGAAGAAAATCAGCACACATACAACAACGGGAGGTACTATAATAAACCAGTTGCCAAAACCGAAAATCAATATTGCGAAGGAAATAAGCGGTGTTATCATTGCACACATTCGTGTGACAATCTGCTTTCTTGTAAAGAACATTAAACCACCGAATATTACATTTATAAAAAGAAACAGCGTAAAGAGTGCTCCCGTATGGGTAGGCTGTACATAAAAGCTCATCATAAGCCAGGCAACAAAACCTAAAAATACCGGATATCCGAGGGATAAGAAGGACACCCCGAATTTAAACCATCTATTTGTAAGAAAAGCCGCGACCTTATTCATATTTCCGATTCCATCCTTTATTAACACCAAATGTAGTTTTCAGTCTTTTGCTGTTTACAAATACAAACAGCTAATTATATTTTATACTATAATTAAGAAAATTTCAAGTGTTATTTGAAAATTATATAGGATACTTTAGCTTATAATGGAAATTTACGCAAAAAAATTCACCGTATTTCTACGGTGAATCAAATTATAATATTTAAAGCAAATTATTTACCTCTGCTGTTGAGCAGGTCAAATAAATCTGAGTGGTCGTCATCATCAAAATCAGATGCAGAACCGGGAGTTGCAGGGAAAACTGCACTATCGGAAGAAATACCTGAAAGTACCTCTGAAATCTCTTCGTCAGATGTTATGTAAGCATTTCCTTCTTCATCCTGGAAGCAGGTAGCGATAACTGTAACGATGATTTCATCATCAAGGTCCTCACCGAAGGCAACACCATGGATAACCTGAACATCCTGTGCCGCACTTTCTGTAAGCAGATTCATTACTGTATTTACAACGTCAAGAGGTGTATCCTCGGAAATCTGGAGATTTACAAGCAGCTTACCTGCATTCTTAATAGAGGTTTCAAGCAGGGGTGATGTTATAATCTCCTGAACAGCCTGCTCCGCACAGCCTTCGCCCTTACCGTGGCCGATAGCCATATGAGCGTCGCCCGCCTTTTCAAGAGTAGCCTTAACGTCAGAGAAGTCGATATTGATGAAGCCTGCACCGTTTACAAGGTCAGATATACCCTTTACAGCCTGTAAAAGCACATCGTCAACCATCTCGTATGCCGCCTTCATAGAAATGTTCTTTTCTCTTATTGAAAGAAGACGCTGGTTAGGAACGATTACGAGTGTATCAACATTCTTTCTCAGCTCTGCAATACCCTGAAGAGCGAGATTCATCTTATATTCTCTTTCAAAATCAAAGGGCTTTGTTACAACACCTACTGTAAGGATACCCATTTCGCTG
Source organism: Ruminiclostridium sp. (assembly GCA_017942025.1). Lineage (GTDB taxonomy): Bacteria > Bacillota > Clostridia > Oscillospirales > Ruminococcaceae > Ruminiclostridium_E. The sequence continues at coordinate 55,947 of JAGAVH010000069.1, forward strand.
GCGATTTCTGCTACGATAGGAGCTGCACCTGTACCTGTACCGCCGCCCATACCTGCTGCGATAAATACGAGAGTTGCACCCTTGAGCTGTTCTGCAATATCATCTCTGTTTTCTCTGGCAGATTCTTCAGCTACGGGAGGCTTACCGCCTGCGCCACGTCCCTTGGTGGTCTTTCTGCCAATCTGAACACGTTCCATTGTGTTGCCATCCATCTTCATAAGAGCGGCTACGTCTGTGTTTACAACAATGAACTCAACGCCATCCACATTGTTGCGTACCATGTTTGCAACTGCGTTTCCGCCGCCGCCGCCAACACCTACAACCTTTATCTTGACGTCACGTTCAAACTCTTCTATATCAAAATCGAAATTCATTTTATAATTCCTCCTATTTCAGTATATAAAATTCCATTTATTATTGTAGCAGATTTCACACACAATTTCAAGTAGTTTACAAAAATTTTTTTGCACAAATTGTTCATTTTTTTCAAATCGATACTATATGTAGTATTTTTTCAGTTTTCTTGCTGTTTTATTCCTCTACAGGCGTTGTTTCTCCCGGAGTGGCATCATCCGGCTGGGATTCATCGTCAGAATCTGATGTATCATCAGGCTCTGAAGTATCTTCCGGCTCAGATGTATCATCAGGTTCTGATGTATCATCGGGTTTTGATGTATCATCGGGTTTTGATGTGTCGTCGGGAATATCTCCCGGCTGATAGGTAGGACGGAAAGTTACCTTCATGCCCTGCTCGGGATCGGCTGACTTGGAAAGGTCAAATTCGCCCTTTTCCTTATCAAACTCTTCTCTGGAGATAAGATTTTTGGCAATAGTCAGCTTTACCTTCATTTCAGTATCATCACCCAGATTAAAAACAAATCTGTCGTCATAATCAAGACGTATGGAGTATATACTTGTAATATCTATACCTTTTATCTTATCGGCCATACCAACCGACTTGTATGCCTCTATCACACTATAGAGTATATCTATCTTTCTGTCTGCGCCGATGTCGGATTCTATAAACAAATCCCCATAGAGCTTTACAGATTTGAGGAACTTTGTAAGATAGTTTCTTGTGCCCTCATCCGCCACCGAAAGGAATGCTCCTGACAGAGCAAATTCAGGGTGAAAGCCGCTGACCGTTACATAGGCAGGATCGGGAGAAGTAAGGGTGCTGTCAAGTATTCGTCCGTTTTCGGACACAAGATAATACCCTCCGTCGTTGGTCTCGATATTAGCCATCGGTGTTGCCTGGTTAAGAGTTATAACAAGTCGTGACTTGAAAAAGTCCTTGCTGACCTTTACCTTATCGATAAAAGGCAGTTCGTCGATAAGCTTGTTTTCTATCTGCTCTGCACTTATCGAATTGAGATTAGTGCCAAGCTCCACACCGCTCTTATTGATAACCTCGTTATCGCTGTAAACGGTTTTACCGCTGATTTCGATACTTGTGATATTGAAAAGCACAGTTCTCGAAAGTACAATACCTGTTACCACTATTACAACAGCGGCTATCAGATAAAAAAGTACATTTCTTGCAAAGTGTGCGGAAATACGCTTATTAAGGCTCTTTTTAGGAGTGCTTTCGTCTTTTTCGTTTCGCTTCTTCGTTTTGTTTTTCAGCGCCTTGCTTTGAATATCCATCGGCTTTGCAAGAGTGCCGTCGTCCTGAAGATAAGAAGGAGTTTTATTTTTTTCCTTACGAGCGGATGTCTTTTTTATCTTCTTTTCCGATTTATCTGAACGCAACCGTTTTTTTGCCTGTTTTTTATCCTTTTTATTATCTGAAGAATGTCTGATGTCCTTCTGCTCTTCTGCAGGTTTTTCCTGCTGCAAAGGCTGATTAAGTCTGTTTTTTCTGCTGGGAGGCATTTCAGACCACATATTGTGACTGTCTCTTCCTCTGTTATCAGCCATTCTCTTCATCCCTTTCTTTAAACTCTTCTTATATCTGCACCTACCGTTCTAAGTACAGCTTCTATATTTTCATATCCTCTGTCTATATAGCAAAGTCTTGTAACCACCGATCTGCCTTCTGCCGCAAGCGCCGCAAGTACCAGCGCCGCACCGCCTCTCAGGTCCGTTGCCTGAAGCTCACTGCCGTAAAGGGTTGGTACGCCCTCTACAACCGCAACCTTACCCTCGACCTTTATCTTAGCACCCATCCGCGCAAGCTCGCTGACATGACGATATCTGTTTTCAAAAATATTTTCCACAAAGACTGTCGTACCCTGAGCCGTTGCCGTCGCAGTCATAAGCAAAGCCTGAGCGTCTGTAGGAAAGCCCGGATAAGGCATAGTCCTTATAGTGGGCGGTGCCTTCAGTCTGTCCTTTACTCTTATATAGACGCTATCCCTGCCGAAGGAATATATCCTGCAACCCATAGACTGCATAAGAGGAATTATCTGTCCTAAATAAGCCGACTGTACTCCTGACAGTATAAGCTCACCCTTACAGCACCCAACTGCCGCAAGATAGGTGGCGGCTACTATTCTGTCGGATATGACAGTGTGTTCAGTAGCTGAGAGCCTTTCTACACCCTCCACTATTATTATATCGGTACCTGCTCCGTGAACTTTAGCTCCGCAGGCGGTGAGAAATTTTGCCAGATCGCATATTTCGGGTTCTCTTGCCGCATTATGTATCTGTGTTATGCCCTTTGCCCTTACTGCGGCAAGCATTATATTTTCTGTTGCGCCTACCGACGGGAAGGACAGAGAAATATCTGCTCCGTGTAACCCTCGTGGAGCACTGCACAGCAGGTATCCGTGCTGTTCCGTTATCACGGCTCCCATTTCTCTGAGTGCTGAAAGATGCAGGTCAATAGGTCTTGGTCCAAGCTCACAGCCTCCGGGAAAAGACAGCTTACAGCTGTTCAATCTACCGAGCATTGCGCCTAAAAATACTATAGACGACCTCATTTCTCTCATAAGGGACTGGGGTATTTCGTTGTTGTTTACAGCAGAAGCGTCAGTTATCACCGTACTGCCCTCTCTTCTGCATTTGACACCAATGCAGGAAAGTATTCTCATTGCATAATCCACATCGGTAAGTCTGGGGCAGTTATGAAGAACACATTCTCCCTCACAAACAAGTACCGTTGCCGACAACAAGGGAAGACTGCTGTTCTTCGCACCCTGAACGGTAATTTCGCCCTGAAGTTGATTACCGCCGTTTATAATAAGCTTTTGCTTTTCCATCTGATCACCTCTTATGGCTTTTCTACATACTATGCCTATAAGTGTGATATTGTGAGAGGATGACTGTTAAAGTCCCATAAGCATTGTTATCTCGCATAGGCAGAGCTCGGAGGCGTTCTTTACGCCAAGCTTTGCCGCATTTTCCGACATACGCAGTAACTCGTCGCGATTATCGTTCAGTTCCTTAACTATGGCAACGAGTTTTTCTCCCGTAAGCTCCTTGTCGTTTATAATCTTACCTGCGTCGGCATTCTGTAAGGTCAGAGCATTATAATACTGGTGATTTTCTGCCGCATAGGGATAGGGGACAAGCACACTTGCTCTGCCTATAGCCATTATCTCTGTCAGCGTCATAGCACCTGCTCTTGTTATTATAAGATCCGCCGCGCACATACAGGTGTACATATTATCTATATATTCCTTCAGGATAAAGTGAGGATTCTTTTCATCAACGCCCTTTTCCTTTATGCTTTCCATAAAGGTATTCTTGCCGTGCTTGCCGTAGCCGTGGATATGATTTATATTACCCTTTTCCTGCTCATAGCAGAGAAGCTCAGCCACAGCTTCGTTTATTCTCATAGCGCCCTGACTGCCGCCAGCTGAAAGGATAGTCAGACAGTCGGGGAGTCCCAGTCTTTCTCTTGCCGCCTTTTTACTTTCTATCGGAATATTGTTACGCATAGGATTTCCCGTAACAACGCATTTTTTCATTTTTCCGAGATGCTTTTTGGCATCTTCGCTACCCAGCATTACAAGATCAACCTTTTCACTTATCATCTTGACCGATACACCGGGAAGAGAGTTACTCTCATGTACAGCAGTCTTTATCTTGCACTTAATGGCGGTTTTAAGAACTGTTCCCGTTACATATCCACCTGTACCTATAACAAGGTCGGGGCAGAAATCGCGGAATATCTTCTTTACCTGTCCGCCTGCGCTGATATAATAATATACCGCTTTGAAGTTGTGGACTATATTTCCGGGAGTAAGCTTTCTCTGGATTCCTGCCATTTTTACCGGCGAAAATTCATAGCCCGCCTTTGTCACAAGCTTTGCTTCAAGCCCGTCGGGAGAGCCTACAAAAAGTATTCTGGTATCGGGATATGCCTCCTTCAGCTTATCCGCCATAGCAAGAGCAGGGTTTATATGTCCGCCTGTGCCGCCTGCCGCAAAAATAACTTTCATATTGATATAGTCCTTTTCATTTTATTTAAGTTTTTGAATTTCGTGATATACTCAGAAGAACGCCGACCTCGGCAAGCTGTATCATAAGCGCCGTTCTGCCGTAGCTGAAGAAGGGCAGAGAAATACCCGTATTCGGTAGAGCGTTGCAGGCTACTCCGATGTTGAAGAATGCCTGTAATACAAGCTGTACAGTTATGCCAAGCGCCAGGAATGCTCCGAAGGTATCGCTTGCACCCTTTGATATCTTATATCCTCTGTAGCCGAAGAACACGAAAAGCAGTATAACGGTTATACCTCCCACAAGTCCAAGTTCCTCGCAAACGATAGAGAAAACAAAGTCGTTCTGTGCTTCGGGCAGATAATAATATTTCATTATGGAGTTTCCGAGACCTCTGCCGAAAAATCCGCCTGAGCCTATTGTAATAAGCGACTGGCTGGTCTGATAGGTCGTATCGCCTGTATCCTTGAAGGGATCAAACCATCCGTCGATACGGACAAAGATATAGCTGATCTTATCAGGGAAAAATACAACAAATATGACAACAGCAAGCGCAATAAGGGCGGTAAGTCCCAGTAAGCCTTTTCTGTTTACTTCTCCTGCAAACATCATTGCATAGCAGATAACAGCAACGATTATAACCGCAGAATAATGTCTTTGCGCCGCACACATACCGACGCACATAAGAAATACCAGTGCAAATCTTATAAATCCGGGCGCAAAGGTCTTACGCACTTCATAAAGTCGCTGTACCATAAACGCCATAATTACTATCATTGCAAATTTCATTATTTCCGACGGCTGGAAGCGGATACCCAAGAGGGTTATCCATCTTTTTGCATCTGCTACGGATTCGCCCCATACACAGGTATAAGCCATAATAACGATTGTTGCGAGGAAAAAGATGTGTGCAAAATTAAGTCCGTTGCCCTTTGCCTTGGACTCGTCATAGGGCTTATTTGTAATGCCGATAAGACTTTTTAAGAATCTGCCGAAATGTCTTATCACCTGAGTTATCGGAGTTATGAATATCTTATAGTCTACAAAGGCGACTATCATCATAACTATAAAGCCCATCAGCATACCGTCTATCTGCTGCTTTATAAAGTCGTAGCTGTCACGGTTTTCAAAAAGGGACTGCGCATAGCTTGCCGAGGACATCATTACAAGTCCGAATACTGATAAAATTACAATTACCAGCAGCAGCGGAACATCTGCCCTTCCTCTTCTCTGAAAGTAGGTACAGCAGGTAGGCGCCGCATCGGGAGCCTTCAGTTTGCTGACTGTCTTTGTCGCAAATTCAGCTACCTCGTCCATTGTTTCATCGTTTATCAGAGAAACCGGGTTCAAAGGAGCTTTTTTTGTTGCCTTAGCTTTCTGCTGAGCAGGTCTTGTGCCCGGATTGTATTGTATTACGTGATCGTATTTTCTTTTTTCAGGGGCTTCGCTTTTTACTTCCCTTTGATGTCTTTCAGCGGCTTCAGGCTTATTCACCGATACGGTCGGTGTTTTTTTCTTTTTTGAAACGAGCACGTCGTTCAATCTGCCGTTATTCGCCATTGCTGTTCCCCTTTCCTGTTAATTTAATAATAACTGATGCTATTACAGCATTCCGAAATAAAGCAGAGCTATACCTACACAGCAGGCTAAAAGCTCTAAAGCCGAAAATACTGCAACTATCTTGACTTCCTTCCAGCCTCTTATCTCAAAGCTGTGATGAATGGGAGTCATTTTGAAAAGTCTTTTTCCGTGAGTAATTTTGAAGTAGGTCATCTGGATAAGTACAGATAAAGCTTCCCAGATATATATTGCACTGCAGATAACCATTATGAATTCTGTGCCTGTTCCGATACCGAGAGCTGTAACAATACCGCCTAGGAACATCGAGCCTGTATCGCCCATCATAACCTTTGCAGGGTGGAAATTCCATACTAAGAATCCAAGGCAGCCTGCGCCTGCAACAGCCGCAACCAGCGACATTTCGCCAAAATCCACAAAGGAGCAGATTACAAGATAAGCCGCACAATATATTACTGTTACCGAGGAGCATAATCCGTCAACGCCGTCTGTAAGATTTACTGCATTCACAAGATAGAGAATGCCAAGTCCCATTATAATGTAGTAGAAACACCATAAATCAAGCTGTCCGAGAAAAGGAAAGCTGATTACCGTCGATGTATCGCCTGAAATAATTCTGGAGGTAAAAAACGCCGCTATTACAAGCACCTGCATAATTATTTTCTGTATAGGGGTAAGTCCCTCGTTGCGCTTTTTCTTTACCTTTATAAAATCATCAACAAAGCCGATAAAGCCGAAGCATACCGCCATAACGATTGCAGATACAGCCTTTACAAACTTGACTGAGCCTGTTGCCTCAAAGCTTATCGCCCCGTTTAACCACATTATGATTATTCCTGTCACAAAGGCAATTATTGAGCCTGCAATAAACATTACGCCGCCCATTGTAGGAGTACCTTCCTTTGATTTATGCCATGCAGGTCCTATATCAAGGATAGTCTGACCGAATTTCAGTCTTTTGAGAGCAGGTATTGCTACAAATCCAAGAAGTGCGGTTATGCCGAAGCTTATAAGTGCCGCAATTACAGTTGCAGGTATATTCATTATGTTTTATTCCTTTCGACTTAATATTTCCTCTACAATTTCCCTTTCACAGAAGGGCTGATATTCCTTGCCGATTATCTGATACCGCTCATGTCCCTTACCGGCAAGAACAATAACATCTCCCTTTCGGGCTGTTTCAATGGCTTTTTCTATAGCAAGCCTTCTGTCAGGCTCTTTTATGCAAGGAAGGGATTTATCCGCTCCTTTATATACTTCCTCTATTATCTGTATCGGGTCCTCGCTTGCAGGATTATCCGAGCTTATAACCAGTATATCTGCATATTCCGATACAGCCTTTGCCATCATAGGTCGCTTTTCCCTGTCTCTTTCGCCGGCTCCGCCGAAAAGGCATATAAGTCTGCCCTTTACCGTAGGCTTAATCGCCGAAAGCATTTTTCTGAGTGCATCGTCCGTGTGAGCGTAGTCGGTTATTACGGTGAAATCCCCTTCATAAATGGTATTGAGTCTGCCGTCAACGCCTTTACAGCTTTCCAGCGCCTTTGCACATTCTGTCACATCATAGCCGCAGGCAGAAACAAGTGCAATGGCACAAAGAGCGTTCTGCACATTGTAAAGGCCTGTCATATTCAGCCTTACTCTGCAGGCTTTTTCGTTTCTGCTATCAATCAGCATAAATTCACTGCTTGTTGCAGTCATTTTTATATAATCAGCGTATATATCCGCCTTTTCTTTTACACTATAGGTTGTTGCCGTATTTCTGTGGCGCTTTGCAAGTATCTTTCCGTAATCGTCATCTATACATACCACCGCATTATCGGTAAGGGTAAAAAGCCTTGCCTTTGCGTCAAAGTAGTTTTCCATTGTGATATGATAATCAAGATGGTCTCTTGTGAGATTTGTAAAGCCTGCCGACAGAAATTTCTCATCGGCTATTCTGTGTTGACACAGAGCCATTGAGCTTGCTTCCATAACGCAGTATTCCGCACCGTTTTCTGCCATCTCGGAGAACCATCTGTAAAGAGTAGTAGGTCCCGGAGTGGTGGGCGTACCGTGTGGTGAATCTGTCAGCTTGCCGTTGCAAAGGTCATTGCCTGCCGTTCCGATACAACCACATTTCTTGCCGAATGTGGTTAAAATATGCTTTACCAGGTGGGCAACCGTAGTTTTGCCATTTGTTCCCGTCACCGCAATAAGTCCCAGCTTTTTTGTCGGTTCTCCGTTAAAAGCGGAACAAAGCTCGGCTAATGCAAGTCTTGTATTATCTACTATTATCTGTCTTTCAGCACCTGTATCGTATTCTGCTACAACCGCCGCCGCACCCTTTTCTATCATCTTCTGCGCTACCGAATGGCCGTCAAAGCGTGCGCCCTTTATGCAGACAAAAAGGCTTTTTTCTGTAACATCCGCAGTATTATCCGTGACGGATGTTATCTCGCAGTTTTCCAATCCCTGCTCTTCAGCGCATCCACATATATCGTAAAGCTTAATAATACTCACCTCATCAGCCTGTTTCATCGTTTACAAGGAAGTCAACCTTGATAACTCCGCCTCGGTACTGGAGTGTACCCGGAGTTGTATCCTGATATATGGCTCTCGCCTCGTTACTTCCATAAGCACCCTGAAGCTTGATGTTGAAGCCTGCCTCAGTTATCACCTTGTTGGCTTCCGTAACCGTCATACCTCTTACATCGGGCACCTCTCTCAGCTGGTAATCCGCTATGGTCATTTCACCCATATAGAGAACTACCTTTCCTCCCTTGGGCATTACTGCACCCGACTGAGGATACTGTCCGCCGACCATTGCACCCTCATCGGTACTGCCGACTATCTCTGCCTGAAGTCCTGCCGCTGTCAGCAGAGCTTCAGCTCTTATACTGTTATAACCTGTTACATAAGGTACCGATACATCCTGCATAGCAAGATCCTCTTCTGTATACTGTGGGAAGATATTCAGGTACTCAAGACCTTCCTTGAACACAGCTGATACTACAGGTGCCGCTATAGCACTACCATAGATATAACCGCTTGTAGGCTCGTCGGCTACTACCAGCATTACATATTCGGGATCGTTGGCAGGAACTACCGCACAGAAGGTAGCTACATATCTCAGCTCGTCGTGCTTGCCGCTGTTGAAATCGTCAATTTTTTCCGACGTACCACTCTTACCACCGATACGATATCCGCTGATGTATGCGTTACTACCACCGTTATAGTTTACTACGTCTTCAAGTATTCTGCGCATTGTAGCAGAGGTTTCCTCACTAATAACCTGACGTCTTACTTCAGGCTCTGTAGCTTCTACCACGTTGCCGTTGCCGTCGATAATCTTGTCAACAATGTAGGGAGTCATAAGCTTGCCGCCGTTTACTGCTGCACAAACCGCCGTTGCCATCTGTATCGGCGTTACCTTGTTGGTCTGACCGAACGCAGAGCTGGAAAGCTCGACTATTCCCATATCGGAAAGAGGCACATACAGAGAATCAGCCTCACCAGGGAGGTCTATTCCCGTTTTTTCAGTAAAACCGAACGCCTCAAAATACTTTGTGAATTTTTCCTGTCCTAAAAGCTGTCCTATCTTAATAAAGGCAGGGTTGCAGGAGTGTATCATCGCTTCTGTAAGATTTGATGTGCCGTGACCTGCGGAGCTCCAGCACTTGATATGTGTGCCTGCAACTTCGGCAACACCGGTACACAAGAATGTACTGCCAAGATCAACCTTTTCTTCTTCCAGTGCCGCCGCACAAGTGAATATCTTGAATACTGAGCCCGGGATATAAAGCTCACCTACAGCCTTATTCTGCCACTGTCTGCCCCATATTTCACTTCTTGCATTATCTATTTCTTCCTGAGCGACTTTATCATCGGACATCTGGCTTAATGTGTATCTGTCCTTTTCGAAAAAAATATAGGAAGGATCATTGGGATTGAATCCCGGATAAGTAGCCATTGCAACTACGGCACCGGTCTTGGCATTCATAATAATGCCTGTACTTCTGTTTTCTATCTTATGCTGTGAAACAGTAGTTTCAAGATTCTTTTCAAGGTAATACTGCAGAGTTTCGTCTATTGTAAGCACAAGGCTGTTTCCCTGCTTTGCTTCATACAGCATTTCATAGCCATAGGGCATATCGTCGCCCTGCTGGTCCTTGGTGGTTATAAGCTTTCCGTTTACGCCTGTAAGGTACTTATCGTAGTAGGACTCTATGCCATAGGCGCCGCCCTCGGAGTTTACAAAGCCCAGAACATTTGCCGCAAGCGAACCGTTAGGATAATAGCGGATGCTGTTTTCTCTTGCGTAACACATAACGCCGCTAAGGCGGTTATCACTCATAAACTTTTCAACCTTAGCAACTGTATCTCTGTCCACCTGCTTTTTTGCAACATAAACCCACTCATCCATATGTCTGTCGCAGGCGTCAATCAGGGACTGGGGATCAAGTCCGAGTATCTCGGCAATATTTCTGCAGATAAAATCTCTTTCAGTTCTGTAGTTTTCCTCGTCTCTTTCCTTGTCCTCGCCCTCTTCATCAAAGTTTATTCTGCGTATTTCACGAGGACTTAAAACTATATCCCAGGCAGGTGTGTTCTGAGCCAGCACCTTGCCGTTTCTGTCATATATATTACCTCTGTCTGCCAGTATGGTTATTTCCCTTTGCTGCTGATTTTCAGCTTCTGTCAGCATAGAATCGTGCTGAATAACAGACCAGTAAAAAAGAAATATCGTTACATACAACGACATACCTGCTATAAGAACAGCCGCAATAGCGCCTATTCTCTTTTTCATTCCTACTGTCAATTTTCCGAACATTGTTACTCCTTAACACCTGAATAAAACACTTCAATAAAAAGCTTTATCCTTTTTCAAAAACAGCCGGGCTGAATTCAAAAAAGGAGCTTTTTCAAGCCGTTTTTATACGGCTTGTTCATTTATATTCATCTGATTCCTAAATATTCCACTATTCCGTTTATCCACTCACTGATGCCAAACAGGAAGCCTCCGTCGTTGTCTTCGGCTTTTTCGGTCATTGCACCGGTATCCATTTCGATGTACTGTTCCTGAGCGTGTACCACCTTCTGCATTCCGAGCTCATCTGTAGCATACTGCTCTACCTGTTCAAGTGATACTGAGCCGTTAAGCTCTGCTGTAATAGCTGTGTTTGTAGCCTTGGTTTCATCCAGTACGTTCTGTCTGAGGCTTACATTGAGGTTTACCTCACTGAGTGCCGCCTTGCAGAGTATGAACGCCATAAACAATATTGTAAACATAGCCGCTACTATTATAATGGCTACGGGATTGCCTTTCTTTGCCGCAGAAACGGTAACAACCTCCAGCTCGGGTGCCTTGGCGGTTTCTTCCTTTGGTCTGCGTAGAGTTGTGTCAAACAGCGCTAAATCATATGCCGCGCTTGTTCTGTTATATGTTTCTTTCATAATTCATTTCTTCCTTTGTTTTCCCTTGTTTTATCTTTTTCTTTCAAAGCTTTTCTATCACCCTGAGCTTTGCGCTACGACTTCTGATGTTTACAGAAAGCTCCTCCTCGCTGGCTGTAACGGGCTTTTTATTCACAAGTGCACCTTCGGGCGTTCTTCCGCATACGCATACGGGAAAGGACGGTGGACAGGTACAGCCTGTGCAGAATTCCTTGAATTTATTTTTTACTATTCTGTCTTCTATTGAATGGAAGGTGATAACCGCAAGCCTTCCTCCTGCATTAAGAGCCGCAAAAGCGCTGTCAAGACCTGTCACCAGTTCGTCAAGCTCTCCGTTTACTTCGATACGGATTGCCTGAAAGGTCTTTTTGCAGGGATTCTTCTCTTTTCTGACTTTAAGCGGAACATTTCTTTTTATAATTTCCGCAAGCTGTAGAGTTGTTTCTATCGGGGCAATTTCTCTTTGCTTTATTATGCCCGATACTATACCTCTGGCGAATTTTTCTTCTCCGTACTGGAAAAGAATCTTTTCAAGCTGAGCGGCAGGATATTCGTTAACCACATCATAGGCACTGAGTCCGCTTTTGCTCATTCTCATATCAAGAGGCGCGTCCTCGTGATAGGAAAATCCACGTTCTGCCGTATCAAGCTGATAGGATGACACACCAAGGTCCATAAGCACGCCGTCAACCTTTGTGACGCCTATTTCCGAAAGCGCCTCGGTAAAGCAGGAAAACTGCTTGTTTATAAGCGTATGATTATAAGGCTTTAATTTTTCTTCCGCCGCCTTTATTGCGTCAGGGTCACGGTCAAAGCCGATAAGTCTGCCACCGTCAAGTCTTTTGGCTATCTCGCTTGAATGACCCGCGAAGCCTGTAGTACAATCGACATATATTCCGTCAGGCTTTATAGCAAGTCCCTCTATAGTTTCATTAAGCAGCACAGGTATATGAATTTGTTTTTCACTCATTTTACTTCCTCCTATGCGCTTCAGAAATTACAGGCCTAATTCTTCTGCTACCCTTCTTACCTCTTCTTCAGTATCAAGGCTTTCATTAAACTCTGTCCATGCGGCTTTATCCCAGATTTCCGCCATACCCGGTTTACCCATACCAACAACCATAACATCAGTAGTGAGTCCTGCGTAGGCTATAAGGTCATTATTTACGGATACTCTTCCCTGCTTGTCGGCAGTAAGCTCATCTGCACATCCGACAAGATATCTTCTTATCGTCTGGCTCTTTACCGCGGGGAGATTATCAAGGCTCACCATAAGAGCATTCCATTCCGCCTCAGAATAAACTCTTATACATCTTGTGCCTATATTTTTTGCAAGGTAGAAGGTTTCGCCAAGCTCTTCACGAAGCTTGATAGGTATATTCATTCTGCCCTTGGCATCCAACGTTGATTTATGAGCACCGAACATACCTTAACCCCTCCTTTTCCTTGATATTTTTGAATTTATGCTCAAAAGTGAAAAAATTTCACCAAAAACATTGCTTTTTCACCCCAAAAGTGAAAAAAAGTTTTCAAATATATTATACATCTCCTTAAAGAAAAAAGCAAGGGGTGGTGTAAGCTTTTACCAAAAAAACAATGCCGAATGTAAAGGGCATTTTTTGTGTATTTTGCATAAAAAAATCCCCTCCCAAAAGGGAGAGGATTTGATAATCATTACTGATTTTCAAGATGTAGTCACGCCATGTTTTGCAGCTTCTACATTTTGATTTTAGCATTAAATTTTACTCAGCGCTGTTTTCGACATATTCATCGGACAGATTATCTTCAAGCCACTTTGCAAGCATAAGAGGTGTAAGAATAATATCCATTGTCTGCTGTTCGCCGTCGCTTACGCTTTCAAGAGCTATCATATCGCCGTGTTCACGGGTTTCGCTACCGATGATGTCGTAGGTAAGCTGACTGCGGTACTTGATTGTACACAGCAGGAACTCAGGAGGAATAGCCTCGCACTTTTCAATTTCCTCAAGCCAGAGGAAAGGACTCATACCGCCTATGCTGATGTCTTCGATAACCCAGCCGCTTGCGGCAAAGGAGTCGTTAGCACACATATAGAGGGAGAACTTGAACTTTTCTTCCTTGTCATCCTTGAACAGACCAACTTCAAAGCCCTTTATAACATAGTTATTGATAATGCTTGTTTCATTACCGCAGCATGAGCAGATACCGCCGTAGCCAAAGAGCTTGCCGTTGATATCCTTTGCAAAGTAGTTACGGTAGATACGAAGGTTGGAAAGCCCTCTTAAAGTCTTGTAGTGTTCACGCAGATATGTGAGCTCGCCTCTTGTAATAGTAGGCAGAGGCTTGTAATAATAAGGTATCTGATCAAGAAGTACCTGGTTGGGTTCTTCTGTGCTGGAGTAGAACTGGCTTAAAATGTTGTTATTTTCGCCAACCAGCAGATACTCGATGTACTTTGAGAATTCAGGCTTTGTGCAGTCATCCTTCAGAATTACATACTTTGTGATGTTCTTGCGTTCTTCCTCGCCTATTTCATCGTTGATATCAACGATACGGATAATCTTGTTGCCTTCGCCGAGGAGTGCGATTCTCGGAATTTTAAGGTCACAGATATAGAGGTTGGGAATTACAGAAGAAACCTTTTCGTCTGTAAGATCGTAGCTTCTGAGAAGGCTCATAAGAGAAGCCTTTTCGAAGGAATAACCTGACTTTGAGAAGGGGAAGTCAAATACACGGCCGTTGAACATACCGCAGTTGATAAGGGCGTAAACGTCACCGATGATTTCAAGAAGATCAGCGTTGGTGATACTGCCGGGAATCATAAACTGCTTGCCGTAAGCCGCAAAACGGAACTTCTTATTGATATCAAGCTGTAATGTGATATCGCAGCCTTGTTCCTTCATTTCACGCAGGAAGGTCATAGTGTCCTTACCCTGTGTGAAGCTGTTTATCAGCATATTGATAACTTCGTTATAAATCTGGTGATTTTCGAAGTTGTTCTTATGAGCTACAACACAGTCGTAAATCTTCTTTAAGTTGCCGACTGTCATTCTTGCAACGTCAAAGTTGTGCTGGATATCACGATAACGTACATTGAACTGGTAATAACGCATACCAATCTTGTAGTCCTGACCGTACATTGCGTCAAACAGTCCGAAAGCACCGATGAGAGCCTCTTCGTTAGCTACTGCATCATTTACAACATACTTGCCGAGCTTTAAGCTTACGATACTTCTGAAGCCGAAGCTGATACCGAAATCCTTGATAGCAGGATTCTTTTCACTGTCAAGCACATAAGTATTGCCGTCAAAATTGAAGTGATAGCAGAATTCACTGCCCTCTTCCTCCGTTTCCTCGTCTGACCAGTTGTAAGAAGCAACAATAATATTGTCAGTAAGGTCGGTTACATCCGCCTTCATCTTTGCAAGCTCCTGCTCGATGTATTCCGTAAAGGCAGAACCATCCTCATGTTCCTTCCTGGATACACCGTCTGCTGTGGAGAAGAAGCCTATTTCCTTAACCTCAGAGTAAGGCATTATTTCCTCTCTGCCGGGAACTGTAAGAGAAAGGCTGTTGTGGAATTTGCTCTGGAGATTGCTTGCCATAACACTTGTATTAAGATAGTTGCTGAAGAACTCAAATACGTAGTGCTTGGGTCTCATATAATATTTTTCAGAATTTGTTCTGGGTAAAAGCTCTAAAACAAAGTATCTTGAATACTTGTCAATCATATATTCAAGGTCGCGGCTGATTGCGGCAGAAACCTCTTCTTCGCATTCGTGACGGATACCTGTTCTGTGAGTTGTGATATAGGAGTTGGGAACACTTATAAAGAATGCTGAAAGCTTTTCCTTTATAAAGTCCTCGCCCGTTGACTTGATAAGACCTGTCAGCTCATAGGTTGAGAAGTAGTTGTACTTATCAAGCAGTACCTTTACTATTGTATCACGACGGGATGCGGATACAGCAAAGGGAATAAGATATACAAAGCCATCATTCTCGTGCCAGATGAACTCGATTACACTCTTACCGTTCTGTAAGAAACGAACTGTAGGATCGTCCTCGGGGTTCTTCTGATAACGGATAACCTTATATACTGCAAGGGGTTTACCCATTTCCATTACAGCAATATTGAAGGAACGCTCTCTGTTTTCAGCCTCACCGAATCTGCCCAGCTGCTTCTTTCTGATAAAAGCAAAGCAGAATTCTACAAGGTTTATGTATTCACCCTTGTGGAGAGTAAGATTGATAAGGTTTTCCTTGATTTTGTTCTGTTCTTCTTCAGAAACCTTGAACACGATTTCTGTTCCCTTGAATACAGGAGCTGTAAGATTGAGCTCACGGATTTTAAGGATACCTGCGTCATTTACGATACGGAAATTGAAGTTGTTTGAGCGAAGCTTCATCCATTCAACGTTCATAAATACGCTCTTTGAACCTACACCGAAGCGACCTTCTCTTGACTTATCACCGTCACTTCTACCTATACTTAAATAGTACAGAATCTGCTCTAAGGTAAAGCCGTCTTCGTTATATGTAATTCTTGTTTCGCCGTTCTGCTCAAAGTTGAATAAAACCTTGATATCAGGCTCGGAATAATAACAACCGAAGGTGTTCTGCATAAGTTCACGCAGAATTGATTCCTTTGGATAGTCGCTTACTGAAAGAGATGTATTGTAGGGAGTACGTCCCGAGAATACTGAGTTGAAGTAATCCTTGAAGGGTGTACTGTCTGCCTCACCTGTGTAAAGCAGATTCTGCATCTTCATCAGTGTCTGATCCATTACAGCGCGGTCATCTTTCGCATGTGCCTGATAAAAGTCGCCTAAAAGTCCTGATATTTCTTCGTTGCGAAATGCCTCCACCTTACATCACTCCTTCGTTATAATTTTTCATAAACTGTCTGAATGTATCCTGAATGATATATTCATCTGTGAGATAGCGCCATGCACCTAAAAGTACAGGCATTCTCATAACGTCATCAAGCTGATTTACACAGATACGAAGCTCAGCATACTTATTTTCTGTAAGGAAGTTTGCAAGAGCGTCCTGTGCCACCTTGATGCCTGAGCTTAACTCGCCTGTAGCAACCATAGCCTTGTACTGGCTGTACTTTGCATGATTCAGGCAATCCTTTAGCTCGTCGCCGCCAACCGTGTCAATTTTCTTGTTTTCATCAAGATAAAGAAGAGAATCCTTATATCCTTCAATAACAGGCTTGATAAGTGTCCTGAGTGTCTTTTCGTCTGTAGAATTATCCTTTATCTTATCAGCTATGCCAAATGCGGCATATATCTTCTGCAGTTTCTTTGTTGTATAATCGTGCGCCTTTGCAGAGGTTGAGATGTCAAGCTTTGCGTCAATGTTGAAATCGCTCTTGAACTGAACAATAACATCGTGGCTGTTTGCAACCTCGCCTGTGTATCCGCACACATACTGCAGATCTCTTATTCCCTTTGCGATAAGCTGAACGGCATTGGGGATATCAAACAGTACGTTTCTTCCGGGCAAGCCACTTACAAGAGCTGTATAAACCTTGCCGAAAAGCACCTTTGAAAGCATACGGCTGTCAAACAGTCCGTTTTCATCATTGAACAGGATGAATTCCTTATTCTTGTCCTCCCTTGTGCTGTGACGTGCTATTCTCTGTTCAAGTACAACAGGATTGTCGGGAAGCTCGTAGTTGAATATGTGAGTATATGTCTTTGTAGAAGGCTTTATAGTGCCTATCTTGTCTACTGTAAGTACAATCTTTGTATTGTCTACTGCTGCAGTTTCTCTGAACTGATCGTATTTTGTATTGAAAATATCGCCTCTGTCTATTCTTATGCTGTTACCGCTGTTGGGGTAGATAGCTGCAAGAACCTTTCTGAGGTAAGCAATAGTTGAGCTTGTGACACAATATACAACTGCCTTTGTTGAAGAAGATTCCATAATCTCTTCAAGCTTTGTAAGGAAGCAATCAAGCTTTTTATCCACATTGCGGAGCTCTTCTACATCCGCCATATTATAAGCAGGCTTTGTATATACCTTCTTTGCTTCAAGACCGTATTCTTCGAAAATATTACCGCCGTGCTGGTATAAAGGAAGTCCTGTCTTGATATCGACAAGCTTTCTTGAATTTGCAATAAAGTCCGCAGGGAAAGCGTAGTCAAGCACAACTACGTTTCTTGCAACCTCTCCATCATACACCTCGGTATCGTAATAACGCATAACGGGTTCGTAAGGATTGAAACGTATTGTCTGCCTTGAGAAGTTGATATCGTCAACTACCTTTGACTTTTCTTCATCCTTCATAAGTCCCTTTACAAGGTCCTTTATGTCTGTATAATCTCCGTCATAATCGCAGGGTACGGGACTGAATACAACAAGCTTTTCTGCTTTGGTCTTTATATGGTCAAGATAAAGACTGCTGTTTATACCGTTTGTGTTGAGTCCTGCATCTATGATAATGAGGTCCCATACAAGGCCCGCCTGTTCTGCCTGGGCAAGTATGCTGTTATCAGCCTTTACAGCCTCTTCAGCAATAATGAACATATTTGACATTTCTGCGTCAAAAGTATTTATAGAGCGGGATGCACCAGATATCATCTTAAAATCAACGCCGTCATTTGTGACTATGGATCTGTACCAGTTGTGCATAAGATGCTTGGGGCAGACAAGAAGTATATTCGGCATGCTCTTTCCCTGTATAGCGTCAAGAATGGCGAGCTGTGCCTTGGACGCCTTGGCAGAGCCGTACTCATCAAGCACGAGGCAGAAACCGAACTGTCTTACTTTTTCGTAAAATGACTGATTAATCGTACCTGTATCCTTACCATAGTAGGATATCCATTTAATCTCTTCGGTATTCAAAAAAATCACCCTCCAGTTTGTATTGAAAGCCGACTGCAAACAGTTCGCCGGCCACCAACTCATTAACATAACTATTATAATACATTTCCGATTTTTTTACAACTGTATTTTTGCATTTTATAAAAAATTGATAAATTTTATATATAAAATTCGTAAAATCTGCACTAATCTTTTGTTGAACTTTTCAATTCACAGTACTAAATAATTAACAAAAAACTACAAACCGCTAAAAAATGCGCTACTTCTCTTGACAAAAGTTGTCGAATATTGTATCATAATAACATATATATCAATGTGAGGAGTGGTTTGCTTGTATTTTGGCAGCGTCAGATTTTTCAAGCATCTGATTCTAACCGTCGTCGCATTGCTGATTATAGTGCCCACAATTCTGTGCATAATCCTGTTATGCGATAACAACAGCAAGTCAGCCGAAATAGACAGGCTGAATTCTATAATAGCAAGCGGAGAATATAAGACTGATACTTCAGATACTTCTTCGGTGACCGAAAGCTCCGGCATCACCGATTCCGACAAGGAAACGTCATCGGAATCCTCAACAACCGAAGCTATCACCGAAGAACCTGAAACATCGGCTCCCGAAACCACCACCGAAGAGCCTGAAACATCGATTCCCTCACAGCAGGTGGATCTCACGGTATTATACGAAGATATGTATGTAACACCCTACACGGGTGAATATATAAATGATGATAACACCGTCTATCTGACCTTTGACGACGGTCCCTCGGTACTGACCGAAAACATACTTATGTATCTGAGGCAGGAGAACGTCAAAGCGACCTTCTTTGTAGTCCCCGAGGACGCCGAATACTGCCGCATACTTTTAAGAAAAATTGCAGCAGACGGACACACCATCGGCATCCATACAGCTTCTCACGACTACGAGAAGATATACAGCTCTCCCGAGGCGTTTCTTGACGACTTCTACAACGCCTACAGTCTTGTATATGAGGCTACCGGTATAAAAGCGGACATATATCGTTTTGCCGGCGGCAGTATAAATGACTACAACGAGGATGTAAGAGAGGATATCATAGCAGAAATGAGCCGCAGAGGCTTTCAGTATTTTGACTGGAACGTAGACAGCAACGACTGGCAGGGCTACAACTGGACACAGCTTTATAATTCCGTGCTGAGCGACGCCAGCGAGTTATCGACACCGGTTATACTCTTTCACGATACAGGAATGAGAGAAAATACCGTTCTTGTGATTGAGGATATTATCAAGGCATTAAAAAACAAAGGCTATCAATTCGGCAGTCTTTCACAAAAGACAGAGCCGATTCAATTTGGATAAATTAAATTCACCGAAAGAAGGATATTAAAATGGGACTGAAGGATAATTTCTCCCAGGCTTTCAGAGAGCTTACAAGCCCTAAGGAAGCAAAGAAGCAGGAAAAGACCGAAATAAAGGATGTTGCGTCCTATATGAACGACGCCGGCGACGTCGAAGAAACAAAGTCCGTACAGGAAGAACCTGTTCAGGAAGAAGAACAGCAGACTGAGCAGTCAGCTCCTGCACCTGAAATCGAGGAGGAAAAACCCGTGGCAGAACAGACACAGAGCTTCAATAACTTCAATAATATGAATAATGCAATGAATGGTACTGCAAACAATGCGAATGCATTCAACAGACAGGCAGTTCCCCCGAC
Organism: Ruminiclostridium sp.; assembly: GCA_017942025.1. Classification (GTDB taxonomy): domain Bacteria; phylum Bacillota; class Clostridia; order Oscillospirales; family Ruminococcaceae; genus Ruminiclostridium_E. Next base: position 75,854 of record JAGAVH010000069.1, read on the forward strand.
AGCCGCTCCCTTTGTCAACCCTCAGGGTATGCGTCAGGAAAGCCCCGAAACTACCGTTATATCCAAGAACACTATTATCGACGGTAACATCCGCTCCTTTGCTGATATGAAGATTGACGGCAGTATCAAGGGCAGCGTAGAAACCACCAAGAATGTAAGCGTAAATGGCAAGGTAGTAGGTAACATCACCTGCGACAATGCTGTTATGAACGCCGCATCAGTTCAGGGTAACATAACACTCAAGGGTCAGGCTACTATGAGCAGTGAATCAATGCTTATCGGTGACCTTACATCTCAGGTTGCATCCGTAAACGGTAAAATGAAGGGTAATCTGACAGTTGCAGGCAAAGCTCAGCTTGACAGAGATGCTGTAGTATTCGGTGATATCAAGGCCGGAGCAATCTCTATTTCTGATGGTGCAATAGTTCAGGGTTATATCAGCACCACATATCTTTCCCAGGACGAAAGCAGCAATATCTTCCCTGACAGTATTGCAATCGGTGAATAAAGCATATAAATAATATTAACTGCCCCGTGAAATATCGGGGCATATTTTAAACAGGAGATAAATATATGTCACTCACAGCACAGCAAATGAATGATAACAAGCAGAGATTTCTCGATTTGTTCGCTGCTCACGTAAAAAGAGAGGGTTCAGACAAGCTGCTTGACTATCTTGTAAACAAAAGCGATTTCTTTACCGCACCTGCCAGCACCAAATACCATGGCGCCTTTGACGGAGGGCTGGCTCTTCATTCACTCAATGTATATGATTGCCTTAAAAATTACCTTGACAGACCGAGAGTAAAAGAGGAATACAAGCTGAATTACAGCGATGAAAGCATAGTTATCTGCTCTTTACTGCATGATATCTGCAAGGCTGATGTATATGTAAGAGGCACAAGAAACGTAAAGAACGAACACGGCGTGTGGGAAACAGTACCTACCTACTTCTTCGAGGATAATCTCCCCTACGGACACGGCGAAAAATCAGTATATATGATAACCGGCTTTATGCGGCTGACAAGAGAAGAAGCCTTTGCGATAAGATACCATATGGGCTTTTCAGGAAGTGAAGAAAAAGGCAACGTAGGAAAAGCCTTTGAGATGTTCCCTCTTGCCTTTGCACTAAGCACCGCCGATATGGAAGCCACCTACTTCCTCGAATGAGGCGGAGGCGTGTCGCCTCTGCCAATTCCGCCTTTATAAAGGTCTGTTTTATCTGAAGAAAGCAAAACGGCGGGAATAAAAAATAGCAATAACTTAGACAAAATTTTGGCGTGTCGCCTCTTCCAATTCCGCCTTTATAAAGGTTTGTTTTATCTGAAGAAAGCGAAACTGTGGGAAAATAAAATATATTTAAAATCGCAGTTTATTGACTGCGATTTTTGATTATTTAAAAATTTTCAGGCAAAAATATAAAAATCAGTTGACAAAATCAAAAAGATGTGATATACTTACAATCTTAAAGGGATATATGGGGCCGTAAAGGTTTCGACGGGGGTAGTGAACCCGACTAAGCACGCAGAGATCGCCTTATCTCTTTAAACGGGGCAAACTTAAAATTAAACGCAGACAATAGATCTGAATTAGCAGCTGCCTAAGCGCACTGCCGTCCTCCTGAGAACTGCTGCGATCTCAGCCAGGGCGTCGACCAGCAGCCAACGTTTTCAGCAAGAGCCTTGTAGCTGTTAACGCACCAAAGGGCTACCGTATCAGCAATCCTGTTTGTCGGAGTGCTGTGAGGGAATTTCAAAAGATAAACTAAGCGTGTAGAAAGGTTGGCGGATTTGCTTTCGGACAGGAGTTCGATTCTCCTCGGCTCCACCATGAAAACACCCTCATTGTGATACAATGAGGGTGTTTTCAATGATATCCGTTCCTCTCGGAACGGGTGATATATCTTCGATATGATACCCACCTTCGGTGGATGATATATGCCTTCGGCATATGAAGGAACGGATATTATACCATGCTTGCGTAGCAAGTATATCATACGGCAATGCCGTATATCATATCGCACCAGCGATATATCATTTGAAATCGTTAAAAGACAAGTAATCGTTAAATTACAACCATAATCGTTGATTTATAAGTGTAATTGTTGAATTACAGAAGAAAATGTGCTATATTTATAGATAAAGAGGTGATATTATGAGGTTTAACACCCACAATAGAACACCAAAAATCGAAACTAAGAAATCTCTTAAGATTATGCTTACGATCAGTTTTGGTTTGATAATTTCATTATTTCTTTTTATGGCCATCGTATGTTCCTTGTATATAGAAAGCGTTATGCCTGCCGTTGTGATACTTACTCCTGTATTGGTGCTTGCAATACTAATTGCAATATCACAAAAGGACATGGATAAAGCTTTTGTTGAAATCGTTGACGATGTGGTTTCTGTTACAGATTACTATTTCGGTGTCAAAAAAGAAAAAACGTTTTCGATGTGCGAAATTGAAACCGCAGAAATTCTGATTGGTTATTCAATTCGAGTGCGCGGCTACCGATACAGTAATGCTGGCTGTACTTACATTGTTTTTAGAGGCAATGGCGGCAAATATATGTTTAAGGTTATATGTGTTCCCGAAACAAAACAGTTTTTCAGTAAATATCTTAACTAATCGCAAGCATTTGCACCCCCCTAAACTCGATTTGCACCCCTAACCTTAAAAGGGGGTGCGTTTGTATTAAAATTAGGGTTAGTTCCCAAAAAGAAACGACAATTTTCGACAGAAGGTTGTCTTTTTTTGTTCTCTTCTCTTCCCTCTTCTCCCGTATCACCGTTTCCGAAAAAACATCAAACGTATACAAACTAAACCGCCACAGCTTCAAAGCTGTGGCGGTTTCTTAATTTTATCGGATACAGCACGTCAGTTACCGCTCATGCGTGATTTGAACTCAGGCGCACACTTGCGTGAAACTCTGATCTTTATGTCGCCGACGAGTGTTGCAAGCATTGTCCTGTCATTGTCGGGAGCATACTTTTTCACCTTTGCTAGATTAAGAATCGTTGACTTTGATACACGCATAAAGCCGACATCCTGATACTGCTCTTCGAGCTGAGCGAGCGAGCTTCTCACCACAAAGCGTCCCGAGCTCAGCACTGCGACAGTTTTCCTGCCCTCGCTCTCGAAATACAGCACGCTGTCTATATTTATGCGGTTCATGGTCTCTCCGTTGTATGCAAGCAGAGTTTTGTTTCTTCTGACATTCTCGGTGCGCTCTGTCACTGCTGTCGGAGTCGGTACAGCGGCTGTGCGTATCCTGATCACCTCCATGCCCATCGCAAGATGTTTTGCGTAATTCTTGAGGTGCAGATTATAAACTGTCGGTTTGTTATAGCCAACTGCTATGTGCCCGATATCCTTGCCGTCAAACACTATCGGAAGCACATGAACTATCGTGGGGTGCTCTGCCTGTGGGAAGTCAATTGGGAATATATCAGTGCTTCTGAAATCAGTCTGTTCTTCCCTGCCTATGAAATCCATCATAAATAAACAACGTGAGGTGTTTTCGTCAGTATGCAGACATACTGCCATACTGTTTTTATCTGCAATTAGATAGTGAGTCTCTGCTATAACATCGGACAGATCTTTTATATTGCGACAGGAAAACAGCTTCTCATCAAGTTCGCTGTTGGTGAACTGGTTATCCTCAACGCTGCGTTTTTCGTGCATTTCAAGGCGCATACGCTGGTCGATATGCTGATTATTGCCGCAGCCGCAGCTCATGCCAGTGATTATATTCACTCTGGGGAGGTTTATCTGCGGCTCATCCTCGCCTGTGATAAGCGAATGCAGACGTGCCACAGCCGTTCTGCCTATATACTCTGCATCACAGGCGCAGGTGGTTATGGATATTATTCCGTTCTGTGAGCAAGAGCTTGCGCTGAAGCCCGCAACGATTATATCATCAGGCACGCGGATGCCATATCTGGAAAGCGCCTTTATAAAGAAAAATGCTATGTAATCGCTGTAACAGATGACTGCGTCAGGCTTTTCAACTACCCCGTATGCGATATCCTCTGCAAGTTTATCGGCACACTCCCTCCAGAAGCCGCCGTATATCATATTGTCGTCCGTTACCGATATTCCGTGCTTTGTAAGCGAGTT
>JAGAVH010000070.1 GCA_017942025.1 Ruminiclostridium sp.
CTAACCCCCTAACCCCCTTCCCCTCAAGGGGAAGGGGGAATACATGGGGGCTCGCCGCCCCTGTGCCCTGCTTGGGGCTTCGCCCCAAACCCCGTGTAATACGGAGATTGCGAGCCTTTTATTATTTCAATTGCCTCAAGATTTTATAAAGGAAATGTAGGGGGCGACGAGCAGAATTGCGGCGCCCTTCAGGGCATGTCCTTGACGCCCCGCCGCCGAAGGCGGAATTGCCCACGGCGGCACGCCGACAAATTCCACACAAAAAGACCTTTACGGCTCACGCCGTAAAGGTCTTTTTTAAAACTCAAATACATTTTCATCAAATTCTGTTATCAGCTTGTCGCTGTATTTCTTCATCTGCTCTATATCCTGAGCGGAGTCCTTGTCTATTATTCCGACAGTTAAAAGTCCTGCATCCTTTGCACCCTTTAAGGATGCGGAAACATCGTCACACATAACACATTCCGACGGAGAAGCTCCGAGCTGATTTGCTATTTCTATGTACACATCAGGGTACTGCTTACCCTTGCCGAACTCTGCCGAGGACATAAGTACATCAAACATATCTGTTATATTATGCCTTTCAAGAGCAGGTGTAAAAAGCTCTCTTGTAAGGGAGGTACATACCGCCAGTCTGTAACCCTTTTCCTTTGCAAAAAGGAGAGTTTCACGGGCGTTTTTCTTCAGCGGCACGTTGTTTTTATATTCCTCTATAGCAAGTCTTGTCCATTCATCCATAAGCTGCTCGGGTGTATCGGAGAGTCCGAAAAGGTCTATTGTATATAGTGCCGTTTCGTGAAAAGAACGATGACTGCACTGCATAGCGTAGTCATCGGGAGCTTTAAGACCACGACGTTCTAAAAACTTTTCATCCACGTAGTGCCACACGTACATAGAATCGAGAAGAGTGCCGTCAAGGTCGAATATTATTGCTTTTATCTCTGTCATCTTTTTATCCTTCGGGTACAATATCAATTATTATAAATTCAGGGCGGTTGAATACACGGGGTACAGCTATCGGAGTAGAGGGCTTCCACAGTCCTCTGCTTACCAGCATCTTTGTGTCTGAAAACTGATAGATACCGCTTGTGTACTTTGGTAAAAAGCCCTGACCGGGTGCATATACACCGTCCAGGATACCCGGAATACGCCATTGTCCGCCGTGAGCATGACCTGATAATATAAGGTCGAAATTCGCATCCTTACACGCCTCGCCATCCTCAGGAAAATGAAGCAGAAGCATACGATAATGCTCTGTAGGTACATCCGACGAAACCAGCTCAAGCTCTGATACAGACTCGCCATCTATCTCTAAACAGGAATCTGCTCCGAATATTCCGCATATCTCGATTTTCTGGTTATTTACCTCTATTATTTCTCCGTTTCCTTCAAGCGGTTTTACACCGTATTCAGAAAGCCGCTGTTTTATATATTCGCTGTCGCCTCTTATATATTCGTGATTACCTATTGAGTAGTAGCAGGGGTATCTTTTTCCGAGATTTTCAGCTAATATATAGGAATTATCGGGACTGTAATCCTGCGTTTTATCCGCAATATCACCGCCGAATATCACAATATCCGGCTTTGCCTTGTCCACCGCAGAAATAAGCTCCGTCTGATTTTCTCCGTAAAGGCTGTTATGAAGGTCGGAAACGAAAATAACTCTTACCGGTGCAGTAAGCTTTTCAGAAGAAATGCGGTAAGTGGTGGTTTCCATACTCATATCGCAGGCAACAACAGAAAAGACTATCCCTGCTGTCAGTACACAGCCTGCGGCAACACAACCGATAACTCTTTTGGCTTTTCTTGTAAGCATAAATCAATAACCCTGTGAGCCGTTAAGACTTTCGTCGTTTTCTATCCAGTCGGAAACTGTTATAACCTTATATTCTGTTTTTGTTGTGCGGACTACTACATCCTTTATACCTGCATTTATGATAAGTCTTTTGCACATTGAACAGGGCTCCACATCGCCGTATAACTCGCCTGTGCTGGCGTCGTGGCAGGCAAGATAGAGAGTAGCGCCTATCATATCCTTTCTGGATGCGGAGATTATGCAGTTAGCCTCTGCATGAACACTGCGGCAAAGCTCATATCTCTGACCTTTGGGGATGCTGAGTCTTTCTCTTGTGCACTCGCCCACATCACAGCAGTTTTTAAGGCCTCTGGGAGCACCTGTGTAGCCTGTGGATACTATCTCATCATTGTGAACGATGATTGCACCGAAATTTCTTCTGAGGCAGGTACCTCTTTCGCATACTGTTTCTGCGATATCAAGGTAGTAATTTACTTTATCTATTCTGTTCATAATGACCTCCGTTATTTTAAACTTATAAACCTAATATACCATAACAGGAAGTGTTTGTCAATTAAAATCAGTATATTAAGCCTTTTATATTGAAATAATACCAAAAGTATGCTACAATGTATATTGTAACTGTTATGTAACCAAAACGGAGGCGATAAAAACGAAAACCGTAATAATCGACAACAGTCTGAGCAGAAGAACACTTGACGAAGACGCAAAGGCTGTGGAAATTATAGCTTATATGCAAAGCCTTTACGAAATGGGCGTAAAATATACCGAGATAACAACAGATGTTTTTTTACGTCTGCCACCCGGACACGATTTTTCGAAAACGATACTCAGAGTGACCTGCGAGGACGATCTTTATTATGTAAATTCCTTTAATTTTGCATATGTGGTGCTCCCTGCAAATCTCACTCAATTTGCCGCCCGTATCACAAAGCCTGTGATATCTGAGATATATTTAAGAGGGAGCAACCCCTTTACCGTTACGAAAATGTTCAAGCGTAGCTTTGATCTGTCAAATGTATCAATGATACGCTATGTAGACAATTTTGATGATAACAAGGAAACTATGAAAAAGCTTGTCAAAGGGCTTCAGGAAAAATTCATATGGCCGGTTGATATCTGTCCGCTCAACAAAAAATCCGCAGGCGTATCCGCGGCAATATCTGCCGTATTTGCGCACGCCGACTGTGTTACTATGAGATACGGCAGCAGAGTAAAATATGCAGAGCTTCAGGATTATCTTCTGAATCTTTCCAACATTTACGGAATAATCCCATCCCAGGATGCGGTGCTTGCCCTATGCAGATGTCACGCTCTGCATTTCCTTGTATTCGGAAAGCTCAGCGACTCAGAAACCGACGCACTGAGGCAATACCAGATAGTCCCTCACAGAAGTATTCCCGTTGACGGTCTGCTTTCAATAGGCTTTGAAGAAAGAATGCTGAAAAGTATCAGGAGCGGCGGACAGAAGGACTCCGAGCTATATCTCAGCCCCCTTGTAAAAAAGCTCCGCAGTATGCAGCTTGACGGTAAAAGCGCAAAGGAGTTATCCGATATCATAGACTCCTACTGCGCAAAGCTATTCAAATAAAAAATAATATTAAAGCACCATAGAGCGAAAACTATGGTGCTTTTCCGAAAGGTATATTATGTTCAGAGAAATGAGAAGAAAAAATCAGCTTCTTTCTCAGAGCGAAGCTGAAGAAATACTGAAAAACGGAACGGCAGGCGTACTTGCCCTTTCAGGCGACGACGGATACCCTTATGCTGTCCCTATGAGCTACGTATATGATAACGGCAGAATATTTTTTCACAGTGCAAAAAGCGGTCACAAGACAGACGCCATAGAAAGCTGTGACAAGGCCTCCTTCTGCGTTATCGACAAAAATGATATTGTCTGCGACGAATACACCACCTATTACAAAAGCGTCATCGTATTCGGCAGAATACATATCATAGATAACAAGGATGAAATAATCTCCGCTCTTTCGGTGCTGGGCGAAAAATACAATCCGGGACACATTGACGACTGCTCAGCAGAAATATCAAAATTTATAAATAATGTATGTGTGCTGTGCCTTGAACCTGAGCATATATCAGGCAAGGCGGCAAAAGAGCTTATAAAATAGTCCGTAAAAACAGAAAAACAGCGGCTTTAACGGAAATCTAAAGCGCTGTTTTTCATGACGGAAAGAAAAGTAAAAAATCGTAAGGTAGAATCATCTCAAAATCTACAATCATATTATGCCACACAAAAGTTACTTTTCGGTTACATTTAACCGTTTACAACGAGTTACACACTTATTCTATCTTTTGCACAACAAAAAGTAATAAAACGCGTGCTATTTTTGACTTAACACACAAAGTTTACAAAGTTAACTATCGTGTAACCTCGCAAACAAGCTGTTACATTACATTTTTTTCAAATTTTTCAACTTTTATCGATATTTTGTTTAAAAAAATTTTCAGTAATGATAAAAAAATAACAAAATTATAAAGGAGGAGTTTTTCTGGCACTTATAAACATAACCATGTTCGGAGAATTCAGCATCTCCTGCGGAAATAAAACCCTCAGTGAAAATGATATAAGGGGTAGCAAGACTATACGTATGCTCCAGTATCTCATTGCACATCGTGGCAGAACGATTCCGCAAAGCGAGCTTATCGACCTGCTGTGGAACGACAGCGACAACCCCGTCAATGCGCTGAAAACCCTTATCCACCGCACAAGAGAACTGCTTAAAAGCTATCTGCCAAAGGGTACAGAGCTCATACTGTCCGAACGCGGAACCTACAGATTCAACACTCAGCTGGACCTCAATATTGATTCCAATGAATTTGAAAAACTCTGTAAAGAAGCAGGCAACGAGTATCTGTCAAGAACAAGACGAGTGAATATATACAAAAAAGCGCTTGCACTTTACAAAGGCAACTATCTCAGCTCCCATTCCGAGGAAACCTGGGTAATGCCTATAGATGTGTATTTTCACACTCTCTATACTTCAGCCTTGGAAAAATGCGTAAAGCTTCTTTATCCTATGGGTAAGTTTGCCGATATCGTTATGATCTGCGAAAAGGCAATGGTAATAAATCCCTATGACGAAACCACCCATGAACACCTTATAAAGGCTATGGTAGCTCTCGGAGAATACTCGCTGGCGGCAAACCAGTATAAATATCTAAAAAAGCTTCTTTACGAGCAGTACGGTGCTGCACCATCACCACGTCTTACCGAAATGTATGAGCTCACCATAAAGCCCCGTAACGATATGCACAGAAATCTGGATGTTATTCTCGGCGATCTGTGGGAGGACGAGCTTACCAGCGGCGGATATTTCTGTGAATATGAGATATTCCGTTATATCTTCCGCCTTTATTGCAGAGAAAATGCCAGAGCGAAAAAGGAACTCCCCTTATTGCTTCTTTCTCTTTCCGACAAGGACAGCACCGAGCCGCAGAGCAAAAAGCTTACAAAGGCTATGGTTAAGCTCTCGGACTGCATAAGCAAATCCCTGAGAAAGCGTGATATATATACAAGATACAGTCATAGCCAGTATATATTACTGCTCCCTGCCACTCCTATAGACGACGTATCGGTAGTAAAGGAAAGAATCTCAGCAAAATTCCTGAAATACAAGGAAAAACATAATATCAGGCTATCCTTTGACATAGTTGACGTGTCTCAGCACGCCTCAAAGTTATAGTGAAAATAAACAAAAGCCAACAAGTTGATTTGTTGGTTTTATTTATTATTACTTATAAATATTGACTATTGCTTCCATAAAAGGTATAATATAATAGGTTATATTGTAAATTTATGAGTAATTATATTCTTAGTATTACTTGGAGGTAATATGAGTATTTTCAACAAAGAGGGTAAATGTTCAGAGGACTGGAAACTGTTTGTCGACAGCTTTCCTTCGCTTGGCGCGTTCAAGCTTTATCATGACAGTGACACAGCCTTTGTGGACAGGAATGCCGCATATATTCTGCACATACCGGAAGGAAGCATAAAAAAGTCCGAGCTTTTCGGACTTATCGATAAGCTGAACGAAAACCAGTACGGTGACAGCAAAAATATATACAGGCTGACTATCGACGGCGCTACCACATATATAAATATGAAGATAATCTATGAGCAGGATTATCTTTTAGGCTTTGTTCAGGATGTGACAAGACGTATTCAGGACAAACACAACAAAAAGGCTCTTGACGAAATTGATGAGCTTACAGGTCTTTACAACAGGAACGGCTTTATCAGGAAGGTACGCACAGCCTTATCCGAGTTATCGGGCAACGCTCATTGCTGTATGGCGGTAGTACATATAAACGGCGTCGAAAAGATTGACTATGAGCTTAATTACGATAAAACCACCATATGTCTCAAGGCCATTGCCGAGTCTATAAAGAAATTCGCAAACGACTATGTGCTTGTCGGTGTAAAGAGCTACAAGGAATTTTTCCTGTTCTTCCGCCAGCTTGCAAAAAGCGAGATAACCGACTTATTCAAGCAGATATCCGAGTCTGTAAACAGCTGTCGCATATTTGACGAGTTCGGCAACGAAATACAGACAAGAAGCGGCTCTTTCTCCACCACCATCGGCTACTGCTGGTATCCCGACCAGGCAGTAACCATTGATATGATGATAAACTACGCTGACTTTGCCCTTTTCAAGGCTATGTCGCAGGGTAATACCGACAGAGAATTCAGCGCAGAAGAATTCATCGCAGAACGCAACAACTACTCAAACTCCAAGCTTTTATCAGGTCTTATTGACGAAAACAAATTTGATTATAAATTCCAACCTATAGTTTCTGCCATCGACGGCTCGGTATATGGCTATGAGGCTCTTATGCGCCCCAACAGAACAACGCCTCTTGAGGTATTGCGCATTGCGCGAGAAAACGGCAAGCTGTACGAAATCGAACTGCTGACCTTCAGAAATGTTCTTTCCAGAGTAAAGCAGAATATGGCGAAATTCTCCGGCAAAAAGGTGTTTATAAATTCTGTTCCCGACTATATGATAAAGGAGCAGGATTTCAAGGAGCTGTGCGAGCAGTACAGCGATATTATGCCTCAGGTTGTTATCGAGCTCACCGAACAGTCGGACCTCACAACCGATGAAATCGCAGAGCAGTGTCGTTCCTTTGCTTCGATGGGCTGTACCATAGCGATTGACGACTACGGTAGCGGCTACTCAAACAGCGCCGCTCTTGTGGAGCTGTCGCCTGATATCATAAAGATAGACCGTACACTTATATCAAATATAAATCAGAATGTACGAAAGCAGCACTTCCTGTCAGGTATTGTGGATTTTGCAAAGCTAAACGGCATCAAGGTACTTGCCGAAGGCGTTGAAACAAGAGAAGAGCTTGCTATTGTCATCCGTCGCGGCGTTGACTTTATACAGGGCTTCTACACAGCAAAGCCTGATGTTGATATATCTCCCGAAATACCAAGCGCTATATCCGAAAGTATAAGAGCAATCAACATAAACAAGCCTGCTATAAAGCACTCAAAAACCTATGATGTCAGCTCAAACAACTATGAGCCTATCGATCTTGTGGCTCTTGAAAAGGACAATTACACAAATATCAGCATAAATACATCCTTTGTACATTTTGTAGGCAATCAGTCAGAAAAGCTCAGTCTTTCGATAAAGGTTAATTCCTATCTGCACACTCATATCATTCTTGAAAATGTATGCCTTAAAACCGATATCAGACCTTGCATCATAATCAACGAAAATGCAAAGGTCACAATAGAGGTCAGAAATAAAAATAGTCTGTATTATGACGGTATATACGTCAGCGACAGCTCGGAGCTTGAAATCACCGGCGACGGTGACCTGTCAATAGACGCCTCCAGAAACAACGGTTGCTGTATAGGTGCGGCATATAACGAGCCCTTCGGCAAAATCACCGTTAATATGGATAAAAACAGCAAGCTGGAGCTTAACGCAAACGGTGACCATGCTATGTGTCTGGGCGGTGGCATTACATCAATAAACGACGCCATAAACCTTATCGGCGGCAGAATAATCGCCAACAGCACCGGCAAGGATAACGTAGTAATCGGATGCTATGACGGTAGCTGTGATATCAATATTTCAGGTTGCCAGCTTCAGGCGTATTCGTCAGGCGATAACGCAGTATGCGTAGGTTCGCTTTGCGGCATACCCAATGTAAACGTAGCAGACAGCAGTATAAAGCTGGAAACACTCGGCGTAAACGCCACCTGCATAGGTACCTTATCCCCTGTTGACAACAGGGACGAAACCGCACGTTTCGAAGCCACAAAATCACTTCTTTCACTTACAACAAAAGGTCAGCACGGCACCTGCATAGGCTGTATGAAGCAGAACAGCAATATATCTGTAATCGGCTGTAAGGCTAAAGTATATTTTGAAGGCGATATAATTGCAGGTATCGGTGGTGCAGAAAGCAACGGCAACATGTCAATAAGCCACAGTGAGGTATATATTGACTCACTTGCAGGCCCTCACTCGGTTTGCATAGGTATCGGAGAAAAGGGTGCCAGAGTAACAGAATCACTTATCAATCTCCAACAGACCACCAGCGACAACTTTGTTATGCACGCTTTTGACCATCCGACTATATTAAAGCCTTAAATGGCAACAAATCAATGTAACATCAAACCCCACCGTCAGCTAAACGGTGGGGTAAATTTTTTGTCTGCATAAATAATGTACTCTTATGCTTATAAATACTCTTGTAATATTTTAACACTATAACCGTATAAATAAAACAATCTTATCCGATATAGGCGAATTGCACAAAAAATTACCCTTCAAATTGTAAAATAATCGAATTGAAATCGTTCTCATTTTAGTTTACAATATACATAATGTGATGTAAACGAATACACACGACATTATGGAGGTACTAAATGAAACTTACAAAAAGAATTTTTTGTGGTCTTGTTGCAACAGCTCTTGCAGTATCAACTGTAACAGGCTGTGGCGGTTCTGAATCATCCGGCACCACCGAAAGCAAGAACGACACATCATCAACAACAAGCCAGTCCACCTCTGACAACTCCTCAGACGGAGAAACCGAGTCAAAGGAAGATGGCGGCAACAACGAAGGCGGTCTCAAAGAAGCTCCTTCCAACGGCACTGTTATGAAATGGCTTGGTTACTATGATCTTAACACAGATGATAAGGTAATAGTTGACCAGTTCGCAGACGAAGGCTACACAGTAGAGTATATTGCTACACAGTCAGGCGCTGTCTACTTTGAAAAGCTTGCACAGCTCGTATCATCTGACGACTCTCCCGACCTTGTAAGATACGAATGGATGTCCTTCCCTCACGGTGTATCCAAGAATCTCTACATGGCTATTGACGATTATGTAGATTTCGATTCTCCCACATGGTCAGGTGTAAAGGATACAATCCACAGCTTCAACCTCGGTGGCAAGCACTACTACCTGCCCTATCAGGTAAACCCCGGCGTTGTACTTTTATACAATAAGACAGCTCTCGAAAACGAAGGTATTTCTGACGATCCCTTTGAGCTTTACCAGAACGGCGAATGGACATGGGATACATGGAAGAGCATTATGACAGAATGGTGCGACCTCGGTGATGACTACTATGGTCTTTTACCTACAGGTTTCGTAGCAATGCCCTTTATCGTGTCCACAGGTACTCCTCTTATCGACGTTGACGGCGAAAGCAAGCAGATCACAAACAATATGAAGGACGCTAACGTTCAGAGATGTCAGGATTTCTTACAGTCACTTGCTAAGGAAGGCTTTATCCAGCCTGAATATATGGCTCCTTCTGATGTATTTGCCGATGGCAAGATTCTCTTTGCTGAATTTGGTCTTGACTGGGGTTATACATCAGCACAGAAGAAGATGCGTGATTCTGAAATCTACTTTGTGCCCATCCCCAGAGATCCCAAGGCAGACGCTTACTACACAAACTCTGATACATTCGGCTACCTTGTACCCGCAGGTGCAAAGAACGTAAAGGCTGCTCTCAAGTACAGCGAACTCTGCCGTCTTGCTGAAATCGATCCCGAAAACATCGAAAGTGCAAAGGACTTAGCATTAGCAGAAAAAATCTACTATCCTAAGTGCCCTGAATGTGGCGTATCCACAGCAGATAAGCTCATCGACAAGTGTCCTGAATGTAATGCAGACCGCAGACAGAACAACACTCACACACCTATGCCCGAAGAGCTTTACGACCTCAAGATGGAACTCAAGAATTCCGAAAGCGAAATCTTTGACTTTGTTTTCGACGACTGCTTCGGCTTCTCTACAGAGCTTACAGACATGCTCCAGTTAGGTAACGAAAACGGCGAAGGATGTATCTTAGGCGGTCCTCTCAAGGCAGGCGAATCCTATACAACTCTCCGTGATTCTTATTTCGGTACAGTTGAAGGCTACCTCCAGCCCTACAGAGATATCATTGCAAACATGAACTAATCCGAACATCCAATAAATAAACGAATCCCCGCTCCGCAAGGAGTGGGGATTCTTCTTTACTCATTGTTTGTCGTTATTCTGCCTGTTTCCTCGTCAATAAAGACATAACCCTTTGCTTTTGCGCACTTTATACCCTCAGTACAGGCCTTGTCAATAACATCGCCTGTTCTTGTAAAGCCGAAAAGCTTTGAGGTTTCCTTGATAAGGTCGGCTCTGTTCATAGATATCTGATCAGCAAGAATGATATTCATTCCGTTTGCTATCTCCTGGGGAGCTATCTCGTCCATACTGCGCTTTTCCCCGTCGCCCTTGGTGATACGGCAAAGGCTGTAGTTTTCTATCTGCTCGTGACTAAGCCAGCAGAATTTTGTTTCATTTACATCAGATGCAGGGACAGAAAGCTGTGCAAAGGCATTTTCAAACGCCTTCTTAACGCTTGATCCTCCTCTTGTCATGCCAAAGCACATAAGAGTCTTTTTATATACCATATCATAGCTTACCGGAGCTTCTGCCTTTAAGATATCAGAGATTATCTTCTGCAGCTTCTTGTCTATACCGGGCTTTGAAAAATCCTCTGAGGTACCTGCTTCCTTTATTTTGAAGGGAATATATTCTTCGCATTTATCAAAGGCAGTCGTTACCTCTTCCTTTTCAAACACAAGAGCTTCTGCCTTTTTCGGCTCGTCGGTTTCTTCCTCTTTTCCGCTGTTCTTGTTTTCAATAACAGCGGTTATATCCGACTTCAGCTTTTCTATAACCTTATCGCTGTTATCAAGCCAGTCAAGAGTATAGACGTTTGTGATATTCCAGCCGAGTCCTTTAAGCACACCGGGCTGAGATACTGTTCTGTCACGGGCGGTACTGTTATCAAGATGCTTTTTGCTGTCCACCATAATACCGAAGATGTAATTATCGGGATTAGCAGGATCAGCAACAGCAACATCTATCTTGTAATCAGAGTAACCGATATTGCACTGCGTCTTATAGCCCTCTGCCCTTAATCTGTCAGCGATTATTTCTTCTATTCCCTTTTTGTTTTCTGCTTCTCCCTGCCTTGAAACAAGAGTATTTCTGCCTCTTGCGGCGAATTCAAGGAAGCCCTTTAAGCCTTCAACACCCTCGGACGATGTTCTTGACAGGTCTATCTGGTCGGGAGTGATGACAGAATAAACTATCATCTTCTTTCTTGAACGGGTAATGGCTACGTTGAGTCTTCTCCAGCCACCGTCACGGTTGAGAGGACCGAAGTTCATAGAAACCTTGCCCTGCTTGTCGGGACCATAGCCTACCGAAAACAGAATTACGTCACGCTCATCGCCCTGAACATTTTCAAGATTCTTGATAAATACAGGCTCATACATTTCATTCGCCCACATTTCAAGCTGAGGATTCTTTCTGTACTCGTCATTTAAAAGGTCATCTATAAGCACCTGCTGAACAAGGCTGAAGGTTACGACGCCGATACTGTCACGACGAAGCTCGGGATCGGAGATACGGCGTACTATTTCCGCTACCACAGCTTCTGCCTCGGCTTTGTTCTGCTTACTGCTACCCTTATCGTAGAAGCCCTCTACCTTTACCCAGCTTACCTCTGAAATACTGTCAGCAGGCGATGGGAAGGTCATAAGCTTATTGTCATAATACTTCGCATTACTGTATGCGATAAGGCTTTCGTGCCTTGAACGGTAATGCCATAACAGATGCTTCTGCGGCATAGACAGAGCAAGACAGTCATCCAGTACGCTTTCCAGGTCTTCCTTTTCGTAATTCTCTTCATCAACCGAGTTCGCATTGAAGAAGCTTGTGGGAGGTAACTGCTTGGGGTCGCCTACAACCACAACGTTTTCGCCTCTTGCGATAGCACCGACAGCCTCACAGGTAGGAAGCTGTGACGCCTCGTCGAAGATAACGAGATCAAATTTCGGATATGCGGGGTCTATATACTGAGCAACCGAGATAGGACTCATAAGCATACACGGACACATACGACGGAGCAGATTCGGAATGCTGTCAAACAGCTTTCTTATAGACATCATTCTGCCGCCGCTCTTTATCGCCTTCTGCAATATGCCAAGCTCGCTACCCACATTTCCCTGACCTACCGCAGGGAGCTTTGCAGAGAGCTTTGCAACAAGCTCGTTTATAGTGAGCTTTTCAAACTCGGATATTACCTCGGCATATCTCTTTATGGTATCCTCACCCTTTGCACCGGAGAAGCTGTTAAGGGTATTATCGGAGGCTACTGTCAGCATTGACATTGCATAGCTTATACCGCAGATATATGCATTTACCGCATTTTCATAGTTCACCTTGCCATTCATATAAGAATATGCAACGTTGGATAGTCCTGCATTTTTGAGCTTGTCAAGGGTAACAAGAAGGTCGGTCCAGCTTTTGAGCTCGCCTATATTGTTGCACATTGCAGTTGCCGCACCTACAGAACTGTTTACAAAATCTTCACCCCAGAGCATTTCCTCGGTGGATATTCTGCATTCGTTTCTGAGCACGTTCACAGCTGAAGCAAGCTCCTCCTCACGGGCAATTATTCCATTCACCTGTTCATTTGCCAAAACAGCGGACAGAGCGCCCGATACCGTAACCTCCTGTGCAGGCGTGAGGGAAAGATTCTTTAAGCTTCTGTGAAGCTTTTCGCTGTCAAGAAGTGCCTGCTGTGTTGCCGCAAAGTCGGTTGCTTCGGACATCCACAGTCCCGAAAGAAGTGAAGTAAGCTCTGACGGAGCAGAATTTATTTCATTTCTTAAAGCCTTATATTTATTCAGTCTTTCGTATTCGCCCTCAATATTTTGCTTTGTAACGGGAATTTTTGCATATAGTTTAAGTGCCTTGACAAGTCTTCCCTGTCCGAAGAATTTAGGTAAAAACCACTTCGCACTTTCCTGCTTCCACTGTAAAGAAGCGGTTTCACTGTCATAGGAGAACACCTTTTCGTCGTAAGCCTCCAGAAGCTGCGACTTCAGCTCATTCATAGCATTGCCGCTTTCCACAAGCTTTTTAAGCGTGGCAAGCTTTACATCATAAGCACCGTCGGACGCCAATGCAGAAAGCTTATGCTTTGAGTTTATTGTTACCTCCAGCAAATCTGCGGCGGCTGTATATTTCTTATAGCTGTCAACAGATATACCGAGTAAAGAAGCAAGTGCAGGAATATCAGACCTTACCGCCTGTGCCTTTTCGATATAGCCTTTAAGCTTGTTTAAAAGCTTTTCACGCAGTTCTATGGAGTATTCTCTGTTTTCATAGAAGCGGAAGGGGTTCTCAGTATAGCTTCCGTTTTCTCTCATTGCGGTAGTAGAAGAGATTATAAGCTCCTTCCAGCTTTCATAATCTGTTTCCTTCATTGCCGCTATCTGCTCGGAGCTGAAATCTATAAGTCCCTTATATTCCTTATTCTGCTCATAAAGTACAATGGCGTCATAAACGGACATTCCGTAGTTGCGCACCTTATGAAGGCTGTCCATCACGCCGTTCAGCTCCTGACGGAGCTCCTTTAATCTCTGAGCGCCCTCGGCATACTTCTGAGGCTCTTTTATTCTGCCTGTGTTTATTGTATTTTCGAGCTGATTCAAAACCGCTCTCTTCTGCGCCTTATTGGAATGCAGTTCAAGGCAGAAGGGGGCAAGCCCTATTTTAGAAAGTCTTTTCTGTACTACTGTAAGAGCCGCCATTTTTTCGGCTATAAATAACACCGACTTACCCTGATAAAGCGCATTTGCTATCATATTGGTGATAGTCTGGGATTTACCTGTACCCGGAGGACCGTGGAGTACAAAGCTTTCACCCTGAGACGCAAGATGTACCGCCGCCAGCTGTGAGGAATCGACGCTCATCGGCACCGCCATATCTGACGGAGAAAGCTTTTCGTCAAGCTCTCTTGAAGACAGCATTTCGCTGTCAGCCTTCCAGCTCATAACCCCGTCAATGAGGGAAGCTACCACCTTGTTTTTCTTTAAATCATCGCTTCTGTTCTTTATGTCATTCCACATAATAAAGCGGCTGAATGAGAACTGTCCGATAAAGGCATATTCTACTATGTCCCAGCGGCTCTTTGCCATTACTCCCTGTCTTACCGTGTTGAAGATAAGAGGAAGATTTACACCCTTTTCATCGCAAGGGAGCGGATTAAGTCCATTTATACTGATGCCGAAATTCTGCCTTAACATTTCAAGAAGCGTTATATTCATCAGAGTTTCTTCATCACGGATTCTTATAGTGTAGCTCTTATCGTGTACCTTTTTTATTATATCAATCGGTACAAGTACAATAGGTGCAAATCTCGACTTTTCGCTCTTGTCGGTTTCGTACCAGCGAAGCAGTCCGAGGGCAAGATACAAAGTATTTGCGCCGTTTTCCTCAATGCTTACCTTTGCCTCACGATGAAGCTTTTTGAGAGTCTTTTCAAGCTCGGTAGCGTCGATAAAGGTGCGGAGCCTACGACTTTTGAATTCGGATTCTACAATACCGTCAATAAGCTCCTTTTCATCCTCCACCTCATACATCTTATTTTCAGAGGCACTGATATTGAAATCGTTAGGCGCAGGCATTACCTTAAAGTCGTTACCGCCCGATATTTCATCCTCCAGCTTTGCAAGGTCTGTGGTCATAAGCTGAATGTTTGAAGAGCGGGGACGGAAATTGAGCAGACTGTTACGCAGGCTTAAATCAAGAAGCTTTCTTTCCCATACATCCTGCTTTGTGACATTCTTGTTATCAGGTGCGGTTATGGCGTGTATCGACATATCTATCTCTGACGGTGCAGAGGTTATTTCACTCTTTTTGCGCTCGCTGTAGTCTGCGATTTTATATACTCCGTTTTCCTGTATTCTTGTGGGAATAGGACGGATGCCACAGCCTCTTGCCCTTGCAATATCAACGGCGTGCTGAAATTTTTCCGCATCGGAGAGATTTTCGTTTGCATGAGCGGAGGCGTCGTCGAAATCCACACTTCTGCCGGCAACAAAATCGGTACATTCCACAAGGCATAATTCATCAATACCAACCGCTGTTCTCTTTGTAACGGCAGAGCAGTCATATACTATACTATCGGGGAAGGTTTCCTCACTCAGTCTGCAACCTGCAAAGGCGTGTCCCTCTGTAAAGATAAGAAGAGGATTCAGTCCCACACTTTCAAGGCAGGAGCAGTAAAGCACCGCCAGATCAAGGCAGGTGCCTCTTTTTTCTGTCAGAACATTTTCGGGAAGTCTTATTCTCTGGGCGTCTTCGAAACTTGCAGGCGGCATAGCATAGGCAATATTTCTCTGCTGAAGCGCCGCATAAATTGCCGCCATCTGCATTTTTACATTACTGGGGTTCTGTGTCAGATAAGCAGTAAAGGCAGGGTCCTTTGTCCACTTCTGCATATACACACCTGCATCGCTTACAACCTCTTTGATAAGCGGATGATTGGGAGTTACAAAAGCAGATACCATTTCAGGCATAAAGGCTGTGCCCGTCCACTGGTCGTAGGCAAGCACATCTACAGTTCTTGTATCAAGGGCTAAAAGTCCCTCTTCGGAAAACACCTCTATAGTGATATTAGCCACCGTTTTTTCTGTCATTGTGTATAAGAATTCGGGTGATACCGCTATCTTTACAGGCTTTATCTCAAAAGGCTTGTCGGGTGCAAGAGCTGTGACAAAGGTTTCGTACCCAGCCGCAAAAGCAGGATCAAAGCTCATTCGTACAGTCACATTTTCAAGTGCGGCACCCGTTTTATTTGTAAGTATCAGATTTCTGAAAAGTGGGATGAAATTCTGCTGTAAGGAGAAATTCATCTGCTTTAACATATTTCCGCCTATTAAAACTCTGTTTTCCATATTTATAAAATTTCCTTTCGTAATAAATAGGAATAATATACCTATATCATAACATAAAAAGGGCGGTATTGCAAGGAAAAAGGGGAATATTGCAAAGAAAAAAGCCCGATATAAAATCGAACTTTTTCAGGATGCTTATGATCGGACGAAAGCACCTCATTTTATTTCAGGTATTCTGAACATTCGGAGCAATAATCGTTATTTGTACCATCTACTTCAAGCTCTTTGACTTCTGCATAGATCAGCCGAGGTAATTCTTTAGATTTAGGACGTATGCAATCCATATGATACCACCCCTCGCCTTTAAAATAACAGCTGAAGCCGTGTATAAAGCGATGCGCCTCCAGGAATTTTTCTGCAGTTTCTCGTGATGTGAAGACTCTGACGTCTACCTTATCGATATTTGCATAAAATTTCATATGATGTAAAAATATGGTTTTTACAACAATTACTTTATCCATAACTATTCCTCGCTTCATCTGCCATCTTCTAATTTCGTTATTTTTTGCTTTATAGTTTCTACTGTTGTCATGACAGCCGAAAGATGCTTTTCTAACACGACTACCTCTGCTTTTAATTCTGAAAGATTTATGGTGGTATCGGTAGTCTCTTTATTACTTTCATCTACGCTGAAATAAAGTATACGCCTGAGCACTTCAGCCTCAGATATTCCAAGAATTTCCGAGTAAGTCTTCAGTTTTTCGATACAGTTCTGTCGTAAGGTTAAGGATTTAGTGAGCTTAGTGTCTATTTTATCAAGAGCGGTATAATATGCGCTGTTCAGGACGTCCGGACAGTCTGAGAATAATTCTATAGCCTGATTTACAATGAAACTGTCTTTGTAGTCTGTAGGTATGGCATCTTCACCGAAATAGGCTGTTCTTAGAGTACTGCAAATTTCTGGAAAATTTTTCATCATGGCACAAGAGTATTTCATTTAAAAAATTCCTTTCTTTAACAAACAATAAAAGCTTAGGTGTAAAATTTATAACAGAAAAGTTCAGCTCAGGGGCTGTAAAAACAATATTTTTACAACCCCCGCTTCATCAATCAGGGAAAGCTCCAATAGCTACTGAAAGTACCCATATCAGTGTTTTATAATAAATTCCTCTGGGACAGTCCAATGCATCCATTTCTGCATCTACATGTTTTTTGTACATTTTCCAAGCAGCACTGCCTCTTGGGACATGCGCACTTACATACTCAAGGTCAGAGGGGGCTGGGTTAAGCCTTTGCAGGTCATTCCAGTCCCACGATAGTGGGATAGATAAAGCCTTGTCGATTCTGTTCATTTTTTTGCCATCCTTTCTCCCCCTCAAGTGGGGTACAACTCCGTTTCGCTTTTTTGTAACCAATCACCTTTTGGTATATGTTTATTGTACACTAAATATTCTTGCTTGTCAAGTGATTATTGAAAAAATTTTTAATTTTTTTAATAAGGCTTAAATCTTGACATTTCCGTTAAAATACTATAAACTAAAAATAGTGACTAATAAGGGCAGGTGTACTATGACTCCGCAGGAAATATTATCAAAGCACAGGCTCAACTACAGCGAGCTTCGTAAATCCTCCGTCAGCTATTTAAGCGATGTGTGGCTGACAGAAAAATATGCCATAAAAATATACGGCACCAACAAGGACGGCTTTGAAAAAGAGGTCTGGTTCTATTACAATGCGGCGCCCGATTATGCCCCTGCCATGATAGATTGCGGCGAGGATTACATTATCCTTGAACGCATCTACGGAAACTCCATTCACCGCAACTGGCACAAGCTGTCCGATGATGTGAGAGAGGACTATGCAAAGCAGATTGCAGAAATAATCACCGATATCACAAGCCGCGGCTACGAGGACGCCGGACACCTCTTCCCTATTCCTGACCTGTGGGAAAAGCATATAAAAAACCGCATAATGCTGTTATGCACAGAGCTTGACGCAGGGGGCAGAATTCCCCACGGATTATCCCTTTCGGTAAGAGAATTTACCGAGGAATACTGGCAGATACTTGAGAAGCACGAATACGGTCTGTGCTACAGCGATTTAAGATACGACAATCTCTTAGCCGACAGTAACGGCAAGGTGTGGCTTCTTGACTATGAAACGCTATGCGCCGCACCAAAGGATTTTATACTTGATACCTTTTACCGTATGAGCACAAGTCCTCTATGGAATAAAAACGAGGAAAATGCACAGAGCAGCTCTACTCTTATGGACCTGCTGAAAAAATACGCACCCGACCTTTTCGATTATCCTGATATGGACAAGCGTATAGCTTTGTACTCCCTTATGTATGAACTGGATTTACTGCGATATTATCCCAATGATCCCCTTGCTATAAAGAATATAAAGGATGCTGTAGAAAATTTCTGATACAAAAAACCCGTGAATTGCTTCACGGGTTTCAGTGTGTAGACAAAGTCATTTGTCTACACACTGTCAGACGATGAAAAACACACGTCAGCCATTGTTTTTGACCTATTCGGTCAAAAACGTCAACTGCGCCGTCGGCATACGAACGGCAAGGATGCCGTAAAGCGAACACCAAAAGTGCATCACGACGATGCACAACAAAGTGTTCGCATAAGGTATGGTAAGCATCAGTTGACGAAGTAAGCAAAAATGCTTTAGGGAAGCCGTTTTCGGCTTCCCTAAACTTATGTAATGAAATTTTCGTTAGCTCATTAAAATCAAATATAGAATATGCATTTTTGCGATGCGTGAGTTTGTCTTCAGTCTGAAACCCGTGAATTGCTTCACGGGTTTTCTTTATTAGTGGCGGTTTGATTGCCTTATATATTATTGATTTCTCAGGTCAATTACTCTCTTTGCCTTACCCTGGAATCTTTCAAGACTCTTGGGCTCTACAAGTGTTACCTTTGTATCAATACCGAGTACTGTCTGTAAATTGTGGTGGATAGTCTTCTGCAGATTTGATAAAGCCGCAAGACTCTCAAGTACAGCCGCATCCACAAGCTCGCACTTTACTTCCAGTCTGTCGCTGGTGCCTGCTCTTGTTACCACAAGCTGATAGTGGGGAGCAACCTGGGGGATGTTCATGATTACGCTTTCTATCTGGGAAGGGAACACGTTTACGCCACGGATTTTAAGCATATCGTCGCTTCTGCCTGTGGGCTTTGCCATACGGCAATGTGTTCTTCCGCATTCGCACTTTTCGTAAGTAAGAGAAGTAATATCCTTTGTTCTGTAACGCAGAACGGGTAATGCTTCCTTTGAAAGTGTGGTGATGACAAGCTCACCCTTTTCACCCTCGGGGAGAACTTCTCCTGTTTCGGGATTGATGATTTCGGGTAAGAAGTGGTCCTCATTGAAGTGCATACCGTTTCTATAAATACATTCGCCTGATACGCCGGGGCCGATAAGCTCACTCATACCGTAGTTGTCGGTTGCCATAACGCCGAGGTAATCTTCGACCTGCTTTCTCATTTCTGCGGTACAGCCTTCAGAGCCGAACAGACCGAGTCTGAGCTTTAATTCATCTCTTGATACGCCCATTTCCTGTGCCACTTCACCGATACGAAGGGCATAGGAGGGAGTTGAAACAAGGGCGGTTGTGCCGAAGTCCTTCATCAGCATAACCTGCTTTTCTGTGTTACCTGATGAGCAGGGTACAACTGTAGCACCTATCTTTTCAAGGCCGTAATGAAGACCTAAAGCGCCTGTAAAAAGTCCGTAGCCGAAGGAAATCTGTACGATATCCTCGTCGCTTGCACCTGCGGCGGTTACAAGTCTTGCCATACAGTCAGACCACATATCAAGATCGTTCTTTGTATAGCCTACTACCGTGGGCTTGCCCGTAGTACCTGAAGAAGCGTGAAGTCTTACTACCTCCTTTACGGGTACTGCAAACATACCGAAGGGGTAATTATCTCTGAAATCCGCCTTTGTGGTATAAGGGATATACTGAATATCGGATAAGGTCTTTATCTTTGCAGGATCAAAGCCTACCTCGTCAAACTTGCGCTTATATAAAGCCACGTTATCGTAGCAATATTTAGCTATGTATTTCAGTTTTTCCAGCTGGAGCTTTTGTAACTCCTCTCTGGGCATTGTTTCTATATCCTTCTGAAAGAACATCTTTATCATTTCCTTTCTGTTTTTTTAACGCTTCTATCATTATATCACTTTAAAGCATAAAATTCAAGGGTATTTTACATATTTTAAAGTTTTTTACCGTCACACCTTTTATTGACGAAAAATACGTGATATGATATGATAAATAAAAAGATAGAAATTCCGTAACGAATTTGAAATTTTTCCGTCTTATAGGGTGAAGGGGGCGAAATTATGGAAGATAACAGAATAATCACGTTATACAATGAACGAAACGAAAACGCCATAACCGAAACCAAAGATAAATACGGAAAGCTTGTAAGAAAGGTTTCATACGAGATATTAAGGAATGACGAAGACACGGAAGAGTGCGAAAACACTACCTATTTAAGCACCTGGAATGCTATCCCCCCTACCCTTCCGAAATCCCTTTGCGCCTTTATCTGTAAGATTGCAAGAAATACCGCTGTTGATTTGCTACGTAAGCTCTCCCGTCACAAGGCTGAAAATATATACGATGAACTTGAAGAAATAATCGGGGACAACAGCGATCCCCAGGACATACTCGAAGACCGTATGCTGACTACCTTTATAGATAGCTATCTGTCCTCAATAAAAAGCCGCAACAGACAGATGTTTTTAATGAGATATTACTGCAATATGTCCATGAAGACGATAGGCGAGTATTTCGGACTGTCTGAAAATGCAGTCAGAGTCCAGCTTATGAGAACGAGAGAGGGTCTGCGTGTCTATCTTTCGGAAAAAGGAATAGAGGTGTAAGGAGGCTACCATGAACGATAAGAAAAAGAATTTATGGGATAATTCTCTTAACAATATCAGCGAAGAGCATATTGCCGAAATGGCACAGACCCTTTATAAAAAATCTCTTTCTGATACCGACTCCGACGAGCTTATAGTGGTAGAGGAGCAGAAAAAGAGTAACCGCTTTATATTCGCTGTTGCCGCTTGTATAGTTGCTCTTATAGGCGTTGTGACGTTGGTATCGGTTATGCTTTTAAACGGCGATATTGAAATTCAGCCGACGGATTCCACCGATTCGAATTCTTCCTCATGGTACGAATCCGTACCGGATGCGGAAGTCGTGCCGACAGCCACGAGAATCTGGGATTTATATCACCCTGACGATACCAAAGGTAGCCCTTATATTTCAGCCATTGTCCCTGAGCTTGATAATGCATTGATAGAACGTGAGGATGGTGTAATCTATATCAACGGTGAATATCCGACAGGCGAATATGGATATTATTGCGAAAGCATTTATCTGAGCGA
>JAGAVH010000071.1 GCA_017942025.1 Ruminiclostridium sp.
AGTTTTAGAGAGCCTTAAACGGCTCTCTAAAAGCATTTTTGCTTACTTCGTCAACTGACGCCTAACGTACCTTATGCGAACACTTTGTTGTGCATCGTCGTGATGCACTTTTGGTGTTCGCTTTACGGCATCCTTGCCGTTTGTACGCCTGTCGGGGCGGTTTCCTCGTCTTCGTGAGTTTTTCATCGTCTGACAGCGTGTAGACAAAGACTTTGTCTACACGCTGAGCTCCGGTTTTCAACCAGAGCCAATTTTTATACTTATTGATTTTTTTAAAAGTATGTGGTAAAATTGAAGCAGAAAAAATTCCTATACTTTACAGAGGTGATCAGATATGATAAGAAAAATAACCGCACTTGTTCTGGTACTATCGATACTACTTACTTCCGCCTGCAGTAACAAAACGTTTTCTGTTTATGACACTCCGAAAAAATTCAATGATCCGTTTTTATCTGAAACGAAAGATATGGATTTCTCCGATCTTAAAATAACCAACATAGATGAAAACGACACTATAAGCTCCATTAACAAAATGAAGGAGCTTTCACAGCAGGAAGGCTCGCTGGAAGAGCTTAAAGCTCTCTACAAAAAGAACTATTCAGACATCAATCTGATCGAAACAAATTACACCATATCAAAGATTTTATATGACATTGACACTCAAAACGACTCTTTGAGTGAAGCCAACCTCAAATACGAACAAATCTACAACAACGTATCCACATTATACGAAGAGGCTTTAAAAACCGTTCTGAGCAGTAGATACGGAGAAGAAATGAAAAAATACATCGGTGATGATGTAGCAAACAGCGTTGATACCAGAAAAATAGACATAGAACAGTTAAACGACCTTACAAATCGGGAAGCACAGCTCACTAACGAATACATGAAGCTGATTGCCACTCCTACAACGGTAACAGTAGACGGTGAACAATGGGATGAAAACAAGCTGTACGAACACATGGACGAGCTTGATGAAGATAAATATCTTGAAATATATCTCGAAATCGACAAGGCAGTAAACGAAAAGGCTGTAAAAATATATATTTCTCTTATCGAAGTACGAAAAAAACTGGCAAAGTTATTCGGATATGATAACCCCGGCGAATTTTACTACAAAGAGATATTCCACCGTGATTACTCTCCCGAAGAAGCACAGCTTTTCCACAAAAACGTAAAGGAGCATATTGCTCCGATCTATAACTCATTTCCTACTATAACACATGACGCCGTGATTGAAACCGAGGATGTATTACCGACAATTTCTGAAATCATACCGCTTATATCCCCTGAATTGTCGGAAATCTTTAACAAAATGGTTGAAAATGGTCTATGCATTCTTACCGACGATATGACAAAAAGCTATAATGGTGGATACACAACGTTCATCAGCACCTACAGACATCCCGTCGTATATAATGCCGTATACGGAAATTACAGAAGCATTACAGATACAGTACACGAATTCGGTCACTACTGCGATTATTATCTCAACTGCACTGATTCGCCCTGTCATAGTGAAAGCAATTTTGATATCGCAGAAGTTCCTTCTATGGGGCTTGAGGTGCTGTTCTACGACTACTACGACCGTATGTTTGAGAACTGCAATGATGAAAAGGCTCATTTTTTACGGTTTTTCCTTGGCTCCGTAGTGGATGGATGCTATATGGATGAAGCGCAGCAAAAAATATACAGCTACGAGGGAGAGCTTACGTCAGATGTCGTGAACGATATATTTGCCAAGACTGCCGAAGAATACGGTATGACTGACGATTTCAAAAGATATACCTGGGTATACGTCACCCATAATTTCCTGAGTCCCTTCTACTATATAAGCTACGCCGCCTCCTCTATTGCTTCTCTTGAAATATGGATGACTGCGCAGACCGAGAGCAAGGAAAAGGCAGCAGAAACATATCTCAGAATACTGTCCCACGGTAGCTTCGAATACGGCTATAATGAATCTATCAGAATGAATGGTCTGAAAGGCTTTACCGACTATGAAACCCTTAAAAAGATCGGTGAAAGTGTAAAAAATGAAATCAACACACTGACAAAGACAGAATGAAATCTCCGATAAATAAGAAACTTAACTACAACACGTTGACAGACGAGCCGTCATAATTTTTATGACGGCTTTGTTTTTTGCTCTTAACTTCTTGTTGACATTTCAACAAATCTATGCTATAATTTTGTTGATGTTTCAACAATCAAAAAGGAGAATATAATAATGACCGAAAGATACGAAACCTTTACTGTTCTGATAAACAGAATAGCCCGCAATATAAGAAAAATAAAAAATCTGGAGATGGTAGAATACGGATTGCGAAGCTCTCACATTTCCTGCCTTTATTATCTTTACAAAACCGATAATATGACCGCCACCGAGCTTTGCGAAAAATGCGAGGAGGATAAGGCTACCATTTCCCGTTCCATTGATTTTCTTGAAGAAAACGGCTACATAGTAAATCAGAGTAAGAGCACAAAAAAATATAAAAGTCCCATTTCTCTTTCTGAAAAGGGCAAAACTGCCGGCAAGGAGATTGTCGGAAAGATAGACAGAGTTCTGGACGAAATAAGCAGTGAGCTTTCCGATGAGGAAAGAGCTGAATTTTACCGCAGTCTTACAGTTATAAGCAACGGTCTTGACAAGATGGTAAAGAAGCTGGAGGAAAAGTAAGATATAATTTTAAGGTGACGGATATGAAAAAGAATAAAATACTGTTTATAATAAACATCGTTGTTATTGCGACGGTACTGATACTGAATTATTTTTATCAGAGCAACAATTTTGATTTTACGCTTAAATGTATCTGTAGCGGTGGGTTTGCCGCTCTCGGTATTCTGAATTTTCTCTATATGCTTAAAACAAAGCAGGAGAATATTCCCTTCCATCTTACCTTATGTCTTGGCATCTTCTTTGCGATGCTGGGCGATATAATATTAAATTTCAGCTTTGTCGCAGGGGCGGCGGTATTTGCCGTAGGACATATATTTTTCTTTACAGCATATTGCCTTTTACAGAAAATCAGAAAAGCCGATATTATAATCGGCGGTGGGATATTTCTTGCAGGAACGCTTTTTCTGATACTCTGTCCCCTTCTTGAATTCGATCCGCCATTTTTCAGAATCGTCTGCATAGTCTATGCACTCATAATAAGTATGATGCTGGGAAAGGCTGTCGGAAACTTTATCCGCAAGAAAAATATATTTACCTTTCTTCTGGCTATAGCAAGCTTTCTGTTCTTCTTCTCCGATTTAATGCTGGTATTCGACTGGTTTATAGGGCTCTGGAGCTGGACAGATCACGCCTGCATGGGTACTTATTATCCTTCCCTTTGCATCAGCGCTATTGCTATGCTTTTTTACAAAAAAGAATAAGAGATTTTACTTTCCATATAGAAATCCCCGACGCTTTAAAGGCGTCGGGGATTCAGCGTGTAGACAAAGTCTTTGTCTACACGCTGTCAGACGATGAAAAACGCACGCAGACGAGGAAACTGACGCCGTCGGCGTACGAACGGCAAGGATGCCGTAAAGCGAACACCAAAAGTGCATCACGATGATGCACAACAAAGTGTTCGCATAAGGTACGTTAGGCGTCAGTTGACGAAGTAAGCAAAAATGCTTTTAGAGAGCCGTTTA
>JAGAVH010000072.1 GCA_017942025.1 Ruminiclostridium sp.
CTTTCCCCTGAGGAAATATATTTCGGCAAAAGTATTTGCCGAAATTGTCGCAGTTCTGCCAACTGCTGGGGCTGGGAGCAGTCCGATAGGACTGCGTGACTTTATGAAAATGCAATTTTCATAAAGTTTAGGCTCGCCGCCCCTGTAGCAGTCTGAAAGACTGCGACGGTCTTTAGACCAATGACCTCTGCTTGGGGCTTCGCCCCAGCTGTCCAACGGACAGCGACGCCCTTCAGGGCAATGAAACACCCCGTGTAATACAGAGATTGCGAGCCTTTTATTATTTTGAATTACTTCAAGAATTTATAGGGGGGAATGTAGGGGTCGGCGAGTAGTCCGTAAGGACTGCGGCACCCTTTAGGGTATGTCCCCTGACGACCCGTTATTTATATTACACCAATCTCCCCGTCAAACCCCAATTTTCCTCCCATAAAAAACACCCCGCACATTTCGCCATGCGGTGTATTTTTTGATTTTATTTTTCATAACTCGTAAATAAATTTATATAAAACACTTGACAAGTTATTAAAATTGTGCTACAATTAAATCGTGATAGAGAAATACCGAAAGGAATGGATATAATATGAGCAAGAGTGTATATAGCTTAGTGCTTAGTGATGATATAGTGCGTGCGGTGGATAATCTTGCATACAGAATGGGCGTCAGCCGTTCTTCCCTGATAGACAGGATTTTAGCTGAAAAGCTATCTGTAGAAACTCCCGAAACAAGAATGCGAAGCATTATGGAAAATATGATGCGACTTCTTGACAACGATATATTCAGGCTTCAGACCGCCGCAGGTGACAGCGGAATGCTTATCCGCAGTCCTCTCCCCTACAAGTACAAGCCGACAATACGCTATTCGGTAGAGCTTTGCCGTGAAGGAAATCATCTTGGTAAGCTGAAAGTAAGCTTCCGTACACAAAACGAGGCTTTATCCTCTGCTATAAATGATTTTTACAAGTGCTTTTTAAAGACAGAAGCAAAATATCTTTCAGGCATTGCTGACGTTATTGCCCAAATCGATGGCGACAGAATGGAAAGAACGCTTAATATGCCTATAACAAAAAACGGCAGAGAAGTAACACCTGACGAGATTGCTTCATCTATTTCCGAATACGTAAAATTTATAGATAAACTTATTAAAATTTATTTTGAATATCTGTCAGACAGGAACAGCGCACTCCTGCTGATTGATAAGTTATATAAAGAAAGAATGAAAGAAACTGAGATCATCCTCTGAGAACAAAAGAAAGGTGGCATATGATATGTTAAACACAAATAACTTAACCGAAAAATCAATGGAAGTAATCTCCGCCGCACAAAGCCTCGCTGTTTCATATCAGAATATGAACATCGAACAGCCTCACCTGCTTTTAGCATTGCTTCAGGCAGAAGAGGGACTTATTCCACAGCTTATAAAAAAGATGGGAGCTGATTCGGAACAGCTTGCTAAAAAGACTGAACAGCTTATAAACGGCATTTCGAAGGTCACAGGAACAGGCCGTGAACCTGATAAGGTTTACATCTCAAACGAACTGGACAAAGCCTTTACCGAAGCTGAGGAAAAGGCAAAACAGATGAGAGATGAATATATCTCGGTAGAGCATCTGTTTTTGGGACTGCTTGCAAAACCGCAGAAGGAAATAAAAGAATTATTCAATTCCTTTGGCATTAACGAAAAGGATTTCCTTTCCGCATTACAGCAGATAAGAGGCAGTGCAAGAGTTACAAGTCAGAATCCCGAAGATACCTACGATGTACTGAAAAAATACGGTCAGGACCTGACAGAGCTTGCACGACACAACAAGCTGGACCCCGTTATCGGAAGAGATAGCGAAATAAGAAATGCTATACGAATTCTTTCCCGTAAGACAAAGAACAATCCCGTTCTTATCGGTGAGCCGGGCGTTGGTAAGACCGCCATTGCCGAGGGCCTTGCCCAGAGAATAGTAAGAGGAGATGTACCCGAAAATCTGAAGGAAAGACAGGTATTTTCTCTTGATATGGGTGCTCTTGTAGCAGGTGCAAAGTACAGAGGCGAGTTTGAAGAAAGGCTCAAAGCGGTATTACAGACTATAAAGAAATCCGAAGGACAGATAATCCTCTTTATAGACGAGCTTCACACCATAGTAGGAGCAGGTAAGACCGACGGCGCAATGGACGCAGGAAATCTCTTAAAGCCGCTTCTTGCAAGAGGTGAACTGCACTGTATCGGTGCTACTACCTTAGATGAATACAGGCAGTACATTGAAAAGGATGCCGCCCTTGAAAGAAGATTTCAGCCTGTAATGGTTGACGAGCCTACTGTAGAAGATACGATATCTATTCTCCGTGGCTTAAAGGATAGATATGAAGTCTTCCACGGTGTAAAGATACACGATGCGGCACTTATTGCCGCCGCAACCCTTTCAAACAGATATATTTCCGACCGTTTTCTCCCTGACAAGGCAATAGACCTTGTGGACGAGGCCTGTGCTCTTATAAAGACGGAAATGGAATCCATGCCCTCAGAGCTTGACGATATCCGTCGCAGTATTATGCAGCACGAAATCGAAGAGGCGGCACTCAAAAAGGAAACAGACCGTATCTCTGTCGAGCATCTTGCAGATGTACAGCAGGAGCTGGCTTCTATGCGAGAGCAGTTCAATGAAATGAAAGCAAAGTGGGAGAATGAAAAGTCTGCTATTTCTAAAGTACAGAAGCTCCGTGAGGAGATAGAAGCTACCAACAGTCTTATTGAGCAGGCAGAAAGAAGCTACGACCTTAACAAGGTGGCAGAGCTGAGATACGGCAAACTCCCTGGGCTTTTAAAGGAGCTTCAGACGGAGGAAGAAAAAGCGGAAACAAGCAAATCAACCACCTTCCTTCGTGACAAGGTAACTGAGGAAGAGATTGCAAAGATAATCTGCCGCTGGACAGGTATCCCCGTATCAAAGCTTATGGAGGGCGAAAGAGAAAAACTGCTCTCTATGGAAAACATCCTGCACGGCAGAGTAATAGGTCAGGATGAGGCTGTAACGAAGGTAAGCGAGGCTATTCTTCGTTCAAGAGCAGGTATCGCAAATCCTAATCAGCCGATTGGCTCATTCCTTTTCTTAGGCCCTACGGGTGTAGGTAAAACTGAGCTTGCAAAGGCGCTTGCCGAGTCCTTATTCGATGACGAGCATAACATAGTCCGCATTGATATGTCCGAATATATGGAGAAATTCAGCGTGAGCCGTCTTATAGGCGCACCTCCGGGATACGTAGGATATGAGGAGGGTGGTCAGCTTACCGAAGCGGTAAGAAGAAAGCCTTATGCGGTAGTTCTTCTTGACGAGGTGGAAAAAGCACATCCCGATGTATTTAATATCCTTCTTCAGGTGCTGGATGACGGCAGAATCACCGACTCCCAGGGACGTACCGTAGACTTCAAGAACACTATAATAATTATGACATCGAACTTAGGTTCTAACTACATTCTTGAAGGAATCGGTGAGGATGGTGAAATTACGGATGAGACAAAGGAGCAGGTTGAAAAGCTTCTTAAAAACCATTTCCGCCCCGAATTCTTAAACAGACTGGATGAGATTGTATTCTACAAGCCTCTTAAAAAGTCTGAGATATACCGCATTGTTGACCTTATGCTGACCGATCTTAAAAAACGTCTTTCCGATAAGGAGATAGGCTTTGAGATTTCTGATAAGGCAAAGGAATACGTAGTCGAGGGCGGCTTCGATCCAAGCTTTGGTGCAAGACCGCTGAAGAGATTTATTCAGCGCAAGGTGGAAACCCTTATCGCAAGAAAGATAATCTCAGATGATATTGCACCCGGCACTACCCTGACTGTAGATTATGACGGCAATCAGCTTATAGTAAAGTGATTTTCTTATTACCTCCATTCATATATGCAAAGGACCGCAGGCTTTTCAGTCTGCGGTCACAATTTTAATGTGGTTTGCTCTGTAGGAAAATTACTTTGTAAAAACAAATAAAGCGATTAAACCATACCCAATTTTTTCATAGCCTTTAAGAATACGTCCGCTTCACCATTCGGGTTTGCCTTTTGTGTAGCTTCAATGTCAAACCAAGCATATTCAAGTCCATGAACGATAACGGGGAGCTTTTTCTTAAAATGATTCTCTATATATCCTTCCTCCTGAAGGCGTTTTGCAACCTCTGACGCTATTGACAGAAGCTCATAATGTCCCACCGGACCTTTGCCGATATAGTTGTAATTACTGTCGTAGCTATCTTCATCTTCGCATCCGATATCGGTAATACCGTTTTCTTCGTACCACTTAAAAAGCAGGTCGGTCAGCTCATCAGGTTCAAAGGGATCGATGACGGGAATTTCGTCCTGCCGCCAGAAAGCGTAATTCCATCGTTCTTCCGAATATTGCTTTGCTCTGTCGCAATCATCTTCCGTATTATAGCTTACAGCAAAATACGAAACGTTGCTGAACTCCTTATACTCATATGATTCGTTTGAATTTACGAAGAATGATATAGCGTATATATCATCTTCTGACCAGGTCTCAATTATTGATTTTACCTTTTCATACATTTTTTCAGCAATATCGATCATAATGACTCTCCTTTTTATATGGTGATAGTTCACAGCATTGCTACGCAGTTTTTATTTATTTTATCTGAAGGCCTCTGTTTCTCAGATGTCGGATAAAATCTTCTGCAGTTCCCTTTGTGAACGAATCCTTTTTAAATATATATATCAGATTTGCTTGCGTAAAGAGTAAAATCAGGTTTTTTGTCTGTACTGCACTTCTGATATTACGATATTCCGCTTTGGCATTACCTCCGTCGGGTGCTAAATTCTGAACGTAAGTATCAGTTGCAACCGATCTTATTGTAACGTCCTCTCCAAAAAGCTCTCTGTCACGCTTTACAGACATTCTGACAGCCTGGATATAGCGATAGATAACGATAGCAAAAAACAACGGAACAAATATGAATACCGGCCAGATATTACTGCTGCCCGATATTGCCAGCGGTATAGCAACCAAAAAGGAAGAGGCCATCACCACATAACATGCAATCAATACCTTACGCTGAAAATAAAAATATCTGAAGGTTTCCTTCGCAACCTTCTCATCTCTTACGTAAACACTTTCAAATAACGTTTCCATATATTCCACCAACCTTTTCTTTTTTTGCAGTCCTACGTACTTTAAACCAAAAATCAATATTCAGGTCTTTTTACGGCGCCTGTCCGTTCTAAAATAATATTGAAGGGAGTTTCGGAAATTCCTACCACCTTTGATAAGCGGTTGTGGATAAATCTGAATTCATAAACTTTCTTATCGGTATGTACAAAGACGTCAAATCCTCCTAAAAAGAGAAATTTACGATCTCTGTAGTCAACCTTTGTAACATCGGCATAATTTATGACTGATACTTTTCTTCTTCTGCCCTGCTGAATAATTTCCATACGATTTTCATCAGCCTTATAGAAATTATTCTTTCCTGATTTTAAAATCGCAAAGGCTACAAGAAGTGCGGCTATACTTAAAATTGCCATAATAAAAAAGATGACCATTGATATTATAAGCAGTCCGTATTCGGCGGTATTAAAGCCGAAAATAACCCTGTTGCCCTGCTCGTGTTCATAAACCGTCTTATCTATATCAGGTGGGGTAAATATCATCTGAAAGCCGAAAATAAAGCAGATAACCGCTGCCACAAGGAAGAAAATGATTACCCCAAATATGGTAAGAATTACTACCCTTTCGCCGTCATAAGCAGTTTTGAAGGTTCCGTTTGTCTTAAAGCCGAAGCGGTCGTCAATGGGGCTGAAGGTTGTATATTCCATTTAAATCCCTCCTTTTTTTCAGTATAACGAAAATAATCTATAAATACTATAAGAACCTCACGCCGTTACCGAAATCATAGATTTCGACGGCTGAGAGAACCTTGTTATATATGTTTGTGCTTCGCACCTGCAACCTGTCGGTTGCTTTATGGGAACAAGTTCCCATAACATATACTATAACAGACTTTTGTTTTGTGTTATATATTTTTCTATATTTGAAAATCCGCTTTCAAAGGGCAGGTATTCATCATTGTTATAGGTAACGCCTGCAACAAAAAAGAAATTTGAATCCATATAAATAAAGTCGGAGCTTATTATTTCAATCTTCGTGTTCCTTGTAACAACATCGTAAAAGCCGTTTTCCTTAAGTATACGATTGTTTTCCTTCGTTACGTGAAACTGAAATTTATAATCATCAAGAGGTCTGTCCGCATTCGGAGTTCCGCCTAAAAAATTTTGTACAATGCCCGGATGATCAAAGGTAATTTCAAATATAACCTCTGTATCCGGCAGAGAATCAAGGGATAATACACTGTTTTTGTTATGCGAATTATCATAATAATACACGTCGCAGATTTCTCCGCTATAGGAGGAATAATTGTTCTTATTTCCTAAATACTTTATCATCTGATCGTTATAACCCGAACATGAAGTCAAGAGGAAAAGAGAAAAAGCGAAGCAAGAAGCGAGTAAAAGTCTGACAGCTGATTTCATATTCATACCTCCAGGATATACTTACTTATTTATTTAAGTGTAGCACAATATAAGGTACTTGTCAACAACGGAACAATTTACTATTGCTTTTGTGAAATCCTGCTACCACTTGGATAAATCAAGGCGAAGCCTTATATCTTTAATGGTGCATAGCCTACGGCGATATGATGCATTTGCTTCGCAAATATGATGTTGCTCCACTTCATTTCGCAATGATGCGATGTTTGCCATAAAATGTGGCGAAGCCACACATCATTCGCACAGCGAACATCATTAGGCGAAGCCGTCATCATTTGCCGAAGGCAAACATCATTCAAAAAACGCACCTTTGTCAGTAGACAAAAGTGCGTTTTTTGTTGGCTGGGGTGCAGGGATTCGAACCCCGGAAATGCTTGAGTCAGAGTCAAGTGCCTTACCGCTTGGCGACACCCCAATATTTGATTTTTATTCGTCATCCAAACGACTTAATTATTATATCACCTCTTTGACGATTTGTCAATAGTTTTTTGAAAAAATTTTTAAAATTATTTTAAAAATTAGTGTTGACAAATAAGTTAAGATATGATATAATATTAAAGCAGTTGTGAAACGAGAGTTTTGCTCTGCTTTATATATACGGAGAGTTATCGAAGTGGTCATAACGAGGCGGTCTTGAAAACCGTTTGGGGGCAACCCCACGTGAGTTCGAATCTCACACTCTCCGCCATGAAAACACCCTCATTGTGATACAATGAGGGTGTTTTCAATGATATCCGTTCCTTGCGGAACGGGTGATATATCTTCGATATGATATCCACCTTCGGTGGATGATATATGCCTACGGCATATGATGGAACGGATATTATTATGAGCGAAGCGAATAACAAGGTTCCGGGGCACCCGCTCAAAATCTTTGATTTTGTCAGCGGGTCGGGTTCTTATATCATGCTTGCGTAGCAAGTATATCATACGGCAACGCCGTATATCATATCGCGCAAGCGATATATCATTTCAAATCGTTAAAAGACAAGTAATCGTTAAATTACAACCATAATCGTTGATTTAGTGGAGTAATCGTTAAATTATAGGCAATAATCGTTGAAAGATTAGAGCTTTTATGCTATAACTATTATTAAGGTGGTGAAGGATATGACTTTTGATGCGGCAAAAATGTTGCTTGAAGAAAATAATATTTCTTTTTCTGAATTGCACTTTGATAGCGTTGCCGAGTTTAGATTGCACATATCTCCTTTTGCTTACACAAAAAATGCCGGAACATATCCCGTAAAGGCTTTAGTTATCACGAGCAATAATAACCACAAGAATATTGAGTTACAGTTCATTGATGAAAATAATGACGGCAACTATACTTTTGTTGATTTGTACTTTGGTGAATATTTCTTCGAACTTTTTGACTGCCAAGAAGAATTTTTACAACAGTCAATTACCGATGAAATAAAGAGCGTTATTTCAAATGAAGTAATAGTTATTGTTGCCAATGATTTAAAAAAAGGAAAATGGATTGGTGACCAAATTTTTGACAAAAATGAAAAAGATGGTTTTGGGTTACCTGGTTTTGAAAAAACAATGCAACGGCTTAACAAGAAGAAGGG
Organism: Ruminiclostridium sp.; assembly: GCA_017942025.1. GTDB lineage: Bacteria > Bacillota > Clostridia > Oscillospirales > Ruminococcaceae > Ruminiclostridium_E. The sequence continues at coordinate 8,119 of JAGAVH010000072.1, forward strand.
CTTTGTTGCAAAGCTTTTTGGATCAAAAACACAATATGAAATCTATGATTGGAATTCATACCAATGCATGATTAAGTAGGTTGCACCCCCCTTTCCCTAAAAATGCACCCCAAAAAACAGCTTTGCACCCCCTTACTTCAAAAGGGGGTGCATTTGTATTAAAATTAGGGTTAGTCTTCAAAAGAACTGATGCAATGCATCAGTTCTTTTTTTTGTAGTCTTATGTATGACCATGATTTTACTGTGAGAAAATCGGTGGTTTTATTTTTTTATTGAATCCCGTCCGAAAATATGATACAATATTATTATAATATTTTTCAGCAGGTGGAATTATGGCTATTACTATAAATATATATTACAACGGTAAAAACGGCAATGCTAAAAAATTTGCAGAGGAGATGATTTCAAGCGGAATCGTTGATAGAATCCGTGCGGAACAGGGCAATCTCAGATATGAATATTTTATGCCCTTTGACGATGCTGAAACTATTCTGCTGATAGACAGCTGGGAAAATCAGGAGGTGCTTGATATTCATCACGCTACACCTATGATGAAGGAGATTATCAGCCTTCGGGAAAAGTATGACCTTACAATGAAGGTTGAAAGATTTGTTTCGGACGAAGCGGGAATACCTGAAAAGGATAAGGCTTTTATAAAAAATTAAAGAAGGAAGAAAAATTATGAACGAAAATAAATGTACGTTTAATGAGCTTGAGTTTTTTGCACACATAAAAAAGAGACCGGGAATGTATTTCGGAGAACCTTCCCTGTTTTTTATGAGAAATTATATTTTGGGGATGCAACATGCCTTTAGTTTCTGTGGTTATCAGGATAAATTCAAGTATTTTCATTTATTTACTGAATGGTATCAGGAAAATGTTATCAATGATGAAAGAGGCTACCAAAACGGTTATGCAAACTGGTATACTCATTTGATGTATGTAACCGCCTGTCACGACAAAGAGGCATTAGAGAGATTTCTCCGCGAATTTGAGAGATATCTGGAGGAAGTACATAATATTTCCCTGCCGGAAGTGAATTAAATTAAAGAGGTACTATATATTATGAAAATAAAAGGACTGCAGAAGCTGACATTACTTGACTACCCTGAAAAAATGGCTTGTACCGTTTTTTTAGCAGGGTGTAATTTCCGTTGTCCCTTCTGCCACAATGCTTCGCTTGTAACAAATATTGACGATGATTATATAAGCGAGGAAGAATTCTTCTCCTTTTTAAATAAAAGAAAGGGGATTTTAAACGGCGTCTGCATTACAGGCGGTGAGCCTACCCTGTATCCTGATTTAGAGGATTTTATCCGCAGGATAAAGGAGATGGGGTATCTGGTAAAGCTTGATACCAACGGCTATAACCCCGATATACTCATTGACCTTGTAAATAAAGGTCTTATCGACTATGTAGCTATGGATATAAAGAACAGCAAGGAAAAGTATGCGGTTACGGCAGGCCTTCCCTCCCTTGATATAACCAGAATAGAAAAAAGCGTTCAATTTCTTTTATCGGGGGCGGTTCCTTATGAATTCCGCACAACAGTTGTAAAAGAGCTGCATAACGAGGAGGATATGAAAAGCATATCCCATTGGATAGAAAATGCTGACAGATATTTCCTTCAGAGCTTTCAGGATTCGGGAGATCTTATCGAAAACGGATATAGCGGATATGACAAAGATTATATGCAATATTTGTTGAACATTACCAAAGATGGCTTAACAAAGGCAAATCTGCGAGGTGTGTAAACACAATATATTGTGGTGTGGCTAAAATTTTTTCACTTTATATTGTATTTTCCTCTTGACAAATCAAGTGAAATGTATTATACTTGACTTACGCTCCCGAAAAATCGGGGTTAAAAAAAGAAAGGAAGGAATCACAATATGTATAATGTTGTAAAAAGAAACGGAAAAGTAGTTGAGTTTGACATCAGCAAGATTTCCGAAGCTATAGCAAGAGCCTTTGAAGCTCAGGAAAAAGAATATAACCCCAATATCATTGATTTTTTATCGTTAAAGGTTACGGCTGATTTTGAGCCTAAAATAGAAGATCACCTTATCGCAGTGGAGGACATTCAGGACAGCGTTGAATCTGTTCTCGTTCAGGCCGGTTATGCTGATGTTGCAAAGGCATACATCCTTTACAGAAGACAGAGAGAAAAGCTTCGTAATATGAAGTCTACAGTTCTTGACTATAAGAACATAGTAGACAGCTATGTTAAGGTTACAGACTGGAGAGTTAAGGAAAACTCTACAGTTACCTACTCTGTAGGCGGTCTTATTCTTAGCAACTCAGGCGCTATCACAGCTAACTACTGGTTATCTGAAATCTATGATGATGAAATCTCCAATGCACACAGAAACGCAGATATCCACATCCACGATCTTTCAATGCTTACAGGCTACTGTGCAGGTTGGTCCTTAAAGCAGCTTATCAAGGAAGGTCTTGGCGGTGTTACAGGTAAGATTACCTCTGCTCCTGCAAAGCATCTTGCTACACTGTGCAACCAGATGGTAAACTTCCTTGGTATTATGCAGAACGAATGGGCAGGCGCTCAGGCATTCTCATCCTTTGATACATATCTTGCTCCCTTCGTAAAGGCTGACAACTTAAACTATGATCAGGTTAAAAAGTGCATAGAATCCTTTATCTACGGTGTAAACACACCCTCTCGCTGGGGTACACAGGCTCCCTTCTCAAATATCACTCTTGACTGGACAGTACCTAACGACCTTGCAGAGCTCAATGCTATCGTTGGCGGCGTAGAGATGCCCTTCAAGTACAAGGATTGCAAGAAAGAAATGGATATGGTAAACAAGGCGTTTATCGAAACTATGATTGAAGGCGACGCTAACGGCAGAGGCTTCCAGTATCCTATCCCCACATATTCAATCACCAGCGACTTTGACTGGTCTGAAACAGAAAACAACAAGCTTCTCTTTGAGATGACTTCAAAATACGGCACACCTTACTTCTCAAACTACATCAACAGCGATATGGAGCCCAGCGATGTACGTAGTATGTGCTGCAGACTGAGACTTGACCTTCGTGAGCTTCGTAAGAAGTCAGGCGGCTTCTTCGGCAGCGGCGAAAGCACAGGTTCTGTGGGCGTTGTAACAATCAATATGCCCAGAATCGCTTATCTTGCAAAGGATAAGGAAGAATTCTACAAGAACCTCGACAGACTTATGGATATCTCCGCACGTTCACTGAAAATCAAGAGAGAAGTTATCACAAAGCTTCTCAACGAAGGACTTTATCCTTATACAAAGCGTTATCTCGGTACTTTCAACAACCACTTCTCTACTATTGGTCTTGTTGGTATGAACGAGGTTGGTCTTAACGCAAAATGGCTGAAGAAGGACCTTACACACGAGGAGACACAGGAATTCACCAAGGAAGTATTAAACCACATGAGAGAAAGACTTTCCGATTATCAGGAAAAGTACGGCGATCTCTACAACCTCGAAGCTACTCCTGCTGAATCCACAAGCTTCCGTCTTGCAAAGCACGATGTAAGTCACTACCCTGACATTGTAACAGCTACAGACAGAACTCAGGGCGGCGCTCCCTACTATACAAACTCTTCTCACTTACCTGTTGGTTATACAGACGATATCTTTGCGGCTCTCGATATTCAGGATGAGCTTCAGACACTCTACACATCAGGTACTGTATTCCATGCGTTCCTCGGTGAAAAGCTCCCCGACTGGAAGTCAGCGGCATCTCTTATCCGCACCATCGCTCAGAACTACAAGCTTCCCTACTATACACTTTCTCCCACATATTCAGTATGTAAGAATCACGGTTATATCGCAGGCGAAGTTAATGTTTGTCCTGAATGCGGTGAAGTAACAGAGGTTTACAGCCGTATCACCGGCTACTATCGTCCCGTTAAGAACTGGAACGACGGTAAGGCTCAGGAATACAAGGAAAGAAAGGTATATAACCCTGAAAAATTTGACGGCAAGACACCTTCAAAGGTGGCAACTGCTGAAGAAAAGCACGAGGAGACTACCTGCAAGGCAGAGGCTGACAAACTGATGCTCTTTGCTACCAGCACCTGTCCCAACTGCAAGATGGCGGCACACTTCCTTGAAAAGGCAGGCATTGAATTTGAAAAGGTAATGGCAGACGCCGATCCCGAACTTGCAAAGCAGTTCGGAGTGCTTCAGGCTCCCACTCTTGTAAGAGTTGCAGACGGCAATGTAGAAAAGATAGTAAACCTTTCAAACATCAAGGCATTCGTCGAAAACAACTAAATAAAATTTATGCCCTTGCAGTTTTCTGCAAGGGCATCAGCGTGTAGACAAAGTCTTGTCTACACGCTGTCAGACGATGAAAAACGCACGTCAGCCATTGATTTTGACCTGTTCGGTCAAAATCGTCAACCGCCCCGACAGGCGTACATACGGCAAGGACGCCGTAAAGCGAACACCAAAAGTGCATCACGACGATGCACAACAAAGTGTTCGCATAAGTTACAGTTGAGGGGCGGATGACGAAGTAAGCAAAAATGCTTTAGGGAAGCCGTTTCCGGCTTCCCTAAACTTTTGTATCAACATTTTTATTTGTCCGTATGATAAGTATAAATTTTAACGCATTTTTGCGGTGCGTGAGTTTGTCTTCAGTCTGATGCCCTTGCAGTTTTCTGCAAGGGCATTTTATATTCCTCTTATCTTGACAATTACCTTTTTTTATGCTAAAATTTTTAGTATCTCATTGTGTTTTGTGAGATCAATAAAAGCAAAGGAATTTCAGATATGTACGATATAATTATAGTAGGCGCAGGCCCTGCGGGACTTACTGCGGCAATATACGCAAGAAGAGCAGAAAAGACTGCTCTCGTAATTGAAAAATCCACCTTTGGCGGACAGATAACCCATTCTCCCAGGGTAGAAAATTACCCCGGCTTTGCCGTAATGAGTGGTACAGAATTTGCTGATAAATTAGTAGAACAGGCACTCGGTCAGGGTGCGGAAATTGAGCTTGACGCCGTTAACAAAATCGAAAAATCAGATAACGGCTACAAGGTTATCTGCGACGGTGGAGAATTTTTCGGCAAGGCAATTATAATTGCTACCGGCTCGCATCACAGACAGCTTGGCATCGAAAGAGAGAATGATTTTGTAGGCGAGGGTATTTCCTACTGTGCGGTATGTGACGGCGCATTCTACAGAGATTGCTCCGTTGCCGTTATCGGCGGAGGTAATTCAGCACTTCAGGAGGCTGTTATGCTCAGCGACATCTGCAAGGACGTAACCGTAGTGCAGAATCTTGATTTTCTTACCGGTGAGCAGAAGCTCCAGAATGACATCGAAGAAAAGGATAATATAAAGGTCATCCTTTCTGCCACAGTAACGGGCATCATCGCAGACAACAAGTTTGAGGGAATCAGACTTTCAGTAAAGGGCGAAGACGTCGAGCTTAAAGTTGACGGTGTTTTTGTTGCCATCGGTCAACAGCCTGAAAACGAGCCTTTCAGGGACGTGGTAAAGCTGAACGAGTACGGCTATATCGAAGCAGACGAAAGCTGTCTGCCCGAAACTGAGCTGCAGGGCATATTTGTTGCAGGCGACTGCAGAACAAAGGCAATAAGACAGATAACCACAGCTACCGCTGACGGTGCAACTGCGGCAATTTCCGCTTGCAGATATATCGATTCTCTGAAATAAGCTATGATAGTTATAGAAAAAGCCTGCAAGGAGGATTCAGCCGAAATACTGAAACTACAGTATATAGCTTATCAGAGCGAGGCTATGCTCTTTGGTACTACCGATATTCCACCGCTGAAGCAGACTCTTGATGAGGTTTTGCAGGAATTTCAAAGAGGTATCATCCTTAAAACTACAGATGAAAACGGTAATATCATCGGCTCTGTAAGAGCTTATTGTGAAAATGGTACAGCCTACATAGGAAAACTGATGGTACATCCCGATTTTCAGAAAAAGGGTATCGGCTCGATGCTCTTATCGGAAATAGAAAAGCAGTTCCCCGCCCTCAGATACGAGCTTTTCACCAGTACAAGAAGTGTAAACAACATAAGGCTCTATCAGAAGCTGGGATACAGGATTTTTAAGGAAGAGACTGTAACGGAAGAATTGCAGTTCGTTTATATGGAAAAGTAAATAGCTTAACCGCCCGTATGCTTAATGCACACGGGCGGTTGATTGTGCAAAAAAACGCCCTCGGAAAACCGAAGGCGTCTTATTGTGTGTGTTAGTTTTTGCTACAGAATAGCGTGTAGTTTTCGTTTAAACGAGTTATTAGTTAACCATTGAAGCAACTTCGTCAGCGAAGTTGTCTTCCTTCTTCTGGATACCTTCGCCCTTTTCGAAACGAGCGAATTCAACAACCTTGATGTTGCCACCTACAGAAGCAATGTACTTTGCAACTGTCATGTTGGGGTCCTTAACGAAGGGCTGATCGAGTAAGCAGATTTCTTCTGCGAACTTTCTCATTCTGCCTTCAACGATCTTTTCAAGAACATTCTGAGGCTTGGGCTTAGCAGATTCTTCATTTTCCTTCTTAACGAGCTGGAGCTGAACTTCCTTTTCTTCTTCGATTACAGAAGCAGGAACGTCTGCCTGAGAAACGAACTGAGGAGCAGAAGCTGTGATCTGGAGTAAGAGATCCTTTGCACAAGCCTTAACTGCATCGCTGTTTACGTCGTCAGCTTCGAGCTTTAACATAGAACCGATGATGGAGCCGCCACCGTTGTGAATGTATGTGAAGAGGTCGCCTGACATCTTCGTGAAACGACGGATCTGGATGTTTTCGCCGATTGTAGCGATTCTTTCTGTAAGAACGTCTGATACGAGCTCTTCTGTACCGAATGCCTTAACGTTCTTTAATGCTTCAACGTCTGCAACGTCGTTAGCAAGAATTGTATCAGCAATGAGCTCTACGAATTCGATAAATCTGTCTGTCTTAGCTGCGAAGTCTGTTTCAACGTTGATTTCTACAACAACGCCAATCTTCTTAGCTTCGTCAACCTTAGTGTATACAAGGCCTTCTGCTGCGATTCTGCCAGACTTCTTGGCAGCCTTTGCAAGACCCTTTTCACGGAGTGACTTGATAGCTGCGTCGATGTCGCCGCCGCATTCTTCAAGTGCTCTCTTGCAATCCATCATACCGCAGTTTGTAAGTTCCTTTAACTGCTTTACGTCCTGTGCTGAAATAGCCATTGTTCTATCTCCTTTATATAGTAAGATTTTTAATTATTCTTCTGTTGCTTCTACTTCTGCAGCTTCTTCAGCCTGCTCAACAACTTCTGTTGTACCCTGTCTTGCTTCGATGATAGCGTCAGCCATTGCACCAGCGATGAGCTTTACTGCACGGATAGCGTCGTCGTTGCCGGGGATTACATAGTCGATTTCATCAGGATCGCAGTTTGTGTCTACGATAGCTACTACGGGGATACCGAGCTTCTTAGCTTCTGCGATGGAGATCTTTTCCTTGCGGGGGTCAACTACGAAGAGAGCGCCGGGGAGCTTCTTCATGTTCTTGATACCGCCAAGGAACTTTTCGAGCTTTTCGATTTCGAGGTTGAGCTTAACAACTTCCTTCTTGGGGAGAAGATCGAAAGTGCCGTCTGTTTCCATTGTATGAAGCTGTTCAAGTCTCTTGATTCTCTTTTCAATAGTCTTGAAGTTTGTCATCATACCGCCGAGCCATCTTGCGTTTACATAGTGAGCGTTTGCTCTTTCAGCTTCTTCCTTGATAGAATCGGAAGCCTGCTTCTTTGTGCCTACGAAGAGAACTTCGCCGCCGTTTGCTGCAACTTCGTGGATGAAGTTGTAAGCTTCGTCGAGCTTCTTAACTGTCTTCTGAAGATCGATAATGTAGATACCGTTTCTTTCTGTGAAGATGTAGGGCTTCATTTTGGGGTTCCATCTTCTTGTCTGGTGACCAAAGTGTACACCTGCTTCAAGAAGCTGTTTCATTGATACTACTGCCATGGTAGTGTCCTCCTTGTTTTTGGTTTTTTCCTCCGCTGTACTGACCGGCTCAAGCCGTAAGGGCACCTGAAAGCCTTATATACAGCGTGTGGATTTGCGTTTAACACGCTTAAATATTATACCACATAAGTGGATATAAATCAATATTTTTATTTTCGTCTATTTGAACAAACTTTTAAGAAAATTTCCTTTCTTTTTTGTTCTTATAGGCAAATCACAGCTTACGAGTATAGTATCCTCGCCTATTATTTCAATATCACACCAGTTAATACAGAAGTCGTCCTCTCTGCCCAGCAGTCCGAAGCATTTCCCACGTCCATAAACAATGATACGGCATATCTTCGCACAGCAGGTATCAAATTCCACGTCATCGACGTAGCCTATACGACATCCTGTTTTTATACTGATGACCTCTTTGCACCGTAAATCCGAAAAATGACATAGCATAAATATCCGTCCTTTCTGAAGGTACTATATATAGATGATACTATATAAATATTTATGTATGCCACCTGAAATTATTCGTTATTTTCTTCTGCTTTCGCCTTTTCTCTGGCTCTCATATTCGCCTTATATTCAAGGTAATTCTGGAGAATGACCGCCGCCGCTACCGCATCGATAACCTTTTTTCTTTCCTTGCCGCGCTTGTTTACATCGTTCATCATATTGTGAGCGGTAACTGTAGTGGAGCGCTCATCCCACATAACAACGGGAATTTCGAGAAAATTCTGAAGCATATCCGCAAACATACGGCATTTTTCACTTCTTGGTCCGTAGGTGCCGTTCATATTTATAGGATTGCCGACAACCACCTCGCCTACTTCGTATTCGACAGCCGCCGCCGCTACCTTTTCTACGCATATCTGAAAATTTCTTTCGTTTATAACTCCTAAGGGAGAAGCAAGGGTTTCAGTTCTGTCACAGCAGGCAAGTCCTGTGTGGCTGTCACCGTAATCCACCGCCATAATCTTCATATTGTTTCTTCCTTTACTCTTTTACAAATTCAAAATCAAGCTTTTTCATATAATCGTATAATCGTGGGATTATCTTTTTCTGTCCCTGCATTTTAAGAAACTCAGGAAGTGTGACAAATTTTGCGTTCACCACTTCTTCTCTCTGCAGTTTTAAGTCAGACAGCTCTACGTCAAGCTCTACTGCATAGCAGTCAACAAAAAAGGTATTACCCGAAGCACTTCCCATAAACCTGAGCTGATCCTCTGTCACAGTAACGCCTATTTCTTCACGTATCTCCCGGATAACTGCCTCCTTGCTGGTTTCGCCTGCAATTACTGCACCGCCTGTACATTCCCACATACATCCAAAATTCTTATCAGGATGACGTTGTGTTACAAGCAGCTTATCACGACAGGTTATCCATGCCTCGCAGATTATATGATATTCGCCCTGCTTCAGCCTCACGCCTCGTCTGTGAAGTCTGCCGACCTGGTTTCGGTTTTCGTCATAGACATCCCATAATTCAGCCACCTGTACCACCATCCTTTCTTTGAAATTTCAGAAATATCAGTTTTCCTTATATTTCTTCAGAGCCTGAGCCAGCTGGTCGGGACATGAGGTAGCCTTGCCGCCGCAGGTGATGCCATCAAGTCTTTTGATTATCTCATCGATATCCATACCCTCTACAAGGCTTGAAATACCCTTGAGATTTCCGTTGCATCCGCCGTAGACCTCTAAATTCATAAGCTTGTTATCTTCAATTTCAAGCACCATTTTTCTGGAGCATACTCCTCTTGGTACGTATTCAAATGTCATTTTATTTACCTTCCTTTTCCGCTACTTTGGCTACTGCGTCTGCCACCGCCTGAGCCACCGATTTATCAAGGGGGCTGGGTATAATATAGTCAGGACAGAGCTTATCAGCAGTAACTATATCTGCTATCGCATAAGCCGCCGCCTTTTTCATTTCCTCGGTAATAGCCTTTGCACCAACGCTTAAAGCACCTTTAAAAATACCGGGGAAGACAAGTACATTGTTTATCTGATTGGGAAAATCGCTTCTGCCTGTGCCAACGATATAAGCGCCTGCCGCCTTTGCCTTATCAGGCATTATTTCAGGCTCGGGATTTGCCATAGCAAAGACTATCGGCTTTTCTGCCATTGATTTTACCATATCTTCATTTACAAGATTCGGTCTTGAAACACCTATAAACACATCCGCGCCCTTCATAGCGTCTGCAAGCGTACCCTTGACATTGTTGTTATTTGTAATCAGGGCAATCTCCCTATGGGCGGAATTTTCATAATCGCTGTCCTTGTCAATAATTCCGAAAACGTCAACCATTATAAGATTGCCGATACCCATCTGAAGCAGGAATTTTCCGATTGCAATACCTGCCGCACCTGCGCCGTTTATTACAACGGTAATATTCTCCAGCTTCTTGCCTGCACATCTTACGGCGTTTATAAGAGCCGCACCTACGACAACGGCAGTACCGTGCTGGTCATCGTGGAAAACAGGGATATCCAGCTTTTCTTTAAGCTTCTTTTCTATTTCAAAGCATCTGGGAGCGGATATATCCTCAATATTGATACCGCCGAAGCTGTCTGAAATAAGCTCTACCGTGCGGACTATTTCGTCCACATCCTTTGATTTTATGCATAAGGGGAATGCATCAACATCGGCGAACTCCTTGAAAAGACAGCATTTGCCTTCCATAACGGGCATACCTGCAAGTCCACCGATATCTCCAAGTCCGAGTACAGCCGTACCATCGGTTATTACCGCCACAAGATTCTTTCTTCTTGTCAGCTTGTAGGAAAGGGAGGGATCGTCCTTTATTTCAAGACAAGCCTGAGCAACGCCGGGTGTGTATGCAAGAGAAAGGTCCTCTCTAGTATTTATCGGCGCACGGGAAACCACCTCTATTTTACCCTGCCACTCATAATGCTTTTCAAGTGCCTGCTGTTTTACATCCATTTTCTTTTGTCCTTTTTTTCTTTATTTCTGTTTTAATATTCTGCTGAGAGAATCGTCGGGTGTATAGTTTGTTCCGATAGCTATAGGATAGTGGTTATAGAAGCCGTGGAAATCCGAACCGCCTGTAACGATAAGGTTGTTTTCCTCCGCAATCTTCAGCAGCTTCTGTCTCTTCTCTTCATCTGCACTCTGATGCCATACCTCTACGCCGTCTATCTTCTTGCTTTCGATAAGCTCGTCTAAAAGCTCGAAATTATCATATACCGCAGGGTGAGCAAGTACAGCTATACCGCCTGCAGAATGTATAAGCTCCAGCACGAAATGCACCTCAGGCAAATCCTGCATATCTGTGCTTACTTCTTCGGCACAGAGTCCTGTTTTCGGATTAAAAAGATCATCATATACCTTACCGTAAAGGTCGGTTGTATAGCCGTAGTCCATAAGAGCATGCATTATATGACACTTGTAGATAACCTTATTACCGGTAGCATAGCGAAGAATGCTCTCAAGAGTTATAGGATACTTTTCCAGCACCTTCTTTGCCATCTGCTTGCCTCTTTGTTTTCTGAGCTCGCTGGTACGCAGGCAAAGTCCCTCCAGTCTGTCGGGCTTTGCAGGGTTATAGCAAAGAATGTGCGCCTTGGTGTGACGCTTGCTGTCAAAAGTTGAAAATTCAACGGCGGGTATTACCTTTACTCCGTAACGTTCTCCGAGAACAGTAGCTCGTGAAGATGACGCAAGAGTATCATGATCGGTAATAGCAAAATAATCAATACCGTATCTTTTCGCCTGTGCAATCGTTTCTTCTATGCCGAGGGATCCGTCGGACATAGTCGTGTGACAATGTAAATCTGCTTTCATAGTAGTGCCGGTTCCTTCCTTATCAAGAATGATGCTTCCGTAAGGGGTATATGCAATTCTGACGGAAACGATTTGTCTTATCCGTAAGCTCTGAAGCCACAATCATGTATATCAGAACAATAACTATATAATATTATACCACTAAAGGCGCTGTTTTGCAATAGTTTTTTGCCATTTTCTGATATCCGGAAAATAAAGAGGACTCCCGTGATTTCAGGGAGTCCGTCAGGATTCTATTTAATAACCTTGCCGCGGGTTTTTGTACTTACTCTTATTTCCTTTTCGCTACCGCCTCTATCAACGAAAACAGCCTCATCACTTTCATATTTGGACTTTACGGGAAGCTCGGGGTTAACCTCGCCTCTCTCTTCGTAATAAGGGTTTATAATTATCTTCTGTATCACGGGATAGCAGATGAATACCGTAGTAAAGCACATCCACGCCAGTGGGAAGAATACAGCGCCTATGAGCGAATAGGGCAAAAGAAGCAGTATAAGCGATAACACCGCAACATTTATCACAAAGGTAAGAGCCACTCTCTTTACGCCGAGGAATACCAGGAAAAAGGCATTTTTCACAATAGCCTTTAAGCTGAGTTTAAGCGCCACTATTTCAAGGTAGATAAAGAAATGCATCATAAAGAATACACTAACAACACCTACAAAGACAAAGAGGTAAATAAAGTATTCGTCAGGAAGCTTCTTTGAAAAAACATAAAGATGAAGCACTACAAGAACCGAAGCTATGCATATAACATCCATAATTCCGATAAAAAATGACTGCTTGAAATTTTTCTTGAATGCAGTAAAGAATTCATCGAACAGGAAACAGGGCTGCTCCAATATAAATTTTCTCATAACGTGAGTCATAGCCGCCATTGCAGGTCCGAAAGTAACAACAGGCAGACAGAAAAGCACGAACAGTAAATTAAGCTCTATAACCTGCCAGAACTTTCTGCCAAGTATCTCAAAATATCTGAAAAAGGGCTTTTTCTGAGGTGCATCCTTTGCTACGCCCTTACCTGAACTCTGATGGTCAAAATAACTGATTCCCAAAATAACAACTCCTTAATTAGTTTAGGTAATTCTAAAACATATATGTTAACGCCGTGTTAACAAGCTTTCAGAATTCAAATAATTCTGATTATAAACAATCTCACGCCATTAACAAAATCCTTGCTTGTGACGGACGGAAAATCTATACCGACGTCTTACAACCGACAGCAGACAAGATATATTATACAATATTTCCGACTGATTTGCAAGCAAAATAATTTGATATTGTGAAAAAAGACGAAATTAACTTTTTTGACAATGACGTACACCCAAAACTATTGAACAAAAAAGCAATTAGTGTTATAATTATTATGTATGCGAAACAAACTGTAGTTTAACGAGGAAAAACAATTTGAAATATATAAAGATTGGTAATGTAGAAATAGAAAAAACCGCCAGCCTTGCTCCGATGGCTTCTGTCGCAGACAAAGCTATGCGGATAATGTGCAAGCGCTTTGGCGCGGCAATGCTGACAGGAGAAATGGCAAGCTCAAAGGGGCTGTGCTACAGCGACAGAAAAACTCACGAGCTTCTGACGGTAACAGAGGAAGAACGCCCGATGGCGATTCAGCTTTTCGGCTCAGAAAGCGAATTTTTTGCAAAAGCGGCGGTAATCGCATCAGAATACAAACCTGATTTTATTGATATAAACTGCGGTTGTCCCGTACCAAAGGTTGCAGGCAACGGTGCAGGCTCTGCGCTTATGAAAAATCCGAAGCAGATAGGCGAAATCGTCGCCGCAATAAAAAAAGTCACAGACATCCCCGTTACGGTTAAAATCCGCAAAGGCTGGGACGAGAACTCAGTAAACGCAGTAGATGCGGCAAAGTATGCCGAAGAGGCGGGAGCCTCTGCTATAGCGGTGCACGGCAGAACAAAAAATCAGATGTATTCCGGCAAAGCCGACCTTGATATAATAAAGGCGGTAAAAGAAGCAGTTTCCGTCCCCGTCATAGGAAACGGCGATGTGGACAGCGCACTTTCCTGCAGGAATATGTATGATTATACAGGCTGTGACCTTGTAATGGTGGGCAGAGCCGCCTGCGGAAAGCCCTGGATATTCAAAGAAATAAAGCACTACTTTGAAACCGGAGAGATACTTCCCTCCCCTGATACCGATACCTGCCTTAAAATTATGGAGGAGCATATAAAGCTCCTTTGTCTTGACAAGGGAGAATATACCGGAATGAAGGAAGCAAGAAAGCATACCGCCTGGTATTTGAAGGGCTGGCAGGGTGCGGCGAGATACAGAAATCTGTGCGGTTCTCTTTCCACGATGGAGGACTTTTACAGACTTTTAGAAACTATCCGAAACGAGCAGAGCATCTGATTCAGAGCAAGAGAAAGTGAGGAATATGAAAAATTCAATAAAGCTTACGGCTACAGCCATACTGACAGCGATATTTCTTTCAGGCTGTCAGCAGATAATACTTGTACCCGGAAAAACTACAGCTCCTGCGGAATCCTCGACAGATGCCGAATCCTCGTATCAGGAATCGGTTATAAAGGAATTCCCTGTAACACTTAACGGAACAGAAATCACTCAGGCTGTAAAAACCGTAGTATCACTGACCCCTGCCTACAGCGAAATACTTTTTGAAATGGGTTATGGAAACAGCGTAATCGGAGTGTGCGACTACTGTGATTATCCCGAAAAAATAAATGATATCCCATCAGTAGGAAGCAGTACAACACCTGATATACAGAAAATAATATCGCTGAAGCCTGACCTTGTGATAACCGCAACTCCGCTTATCACAAAGGACAGAATGGCTCTGGAGTCAAAAGGGATCAAAATACTTACAATAACATCTCCCAAAACCACAGAGGAATTTCATAGCATCTACAAATTCATCGGACTTGCCTTTGAGGGTATTATTCACGGAGAGGATAAGGGGACAAGCTCCTACAAGCAGATACATACTGCTCTGAACGAGGCTTCGAAAAATGACAAAAACAGCTTCATATACATATCGCCAACTATGGCGCTGGCAGGCGGAGATACCTTTGAACACAGCATTCTTTCAAAATTTGGCGAGAACAAGGCTGAAAAGAGCAACGGTTATGCCAGTCCTACAGAATCAATTATCGGAAATCAGCCCGATATAGTATTTTTAAGTGACCGGTTCGAGCTTGCTGATATCGAAGAGCACACTCTTTACTCACAGCTTGAGGCTGTAAAAAACGGCAGAGTAATAATAGTGGAGAGCATCTATTTTGAGCGTCCCACAGCAAGAATAACAAAGCTGCTTGACTATATCAAGGACAGCATAGAGGCTTTAGGAAAGGCTGATGAAGAAACCTCCTCCGAAGAGCGATCCGAAACCGAATCGCAGGACGATGAGGACACAGCGGAAAGCGAAGAGGAAGGCTATTATGACGACGGATATTACGAATAAGACATAACAGCAAAGAAACGGAAAACATCTGTTAAAAAAACGCATATCAGACCGCTTATATATTGACTTTTAGCATATAAAAGTGTATAATAAAAAGGATGCGTAAATTCAGTAAAACTTAAAATTCTTATAAACGGAAGGACAACAAAAACTATGAAATGGACAGGATTAAACGATTTAAGAGAAAGCTATTTAAGCTTCTTTGAGAGTAAAGATCATCTTCGCATGGCTTCTGCTCCTCTTGTACCCCAGGGTGATAACTCTATTCTGCTTATCAATGCAGGTATGACTCCCTTAAAGAAATATTTCCAGGGTATTGAGGAGCCCCCTAGACACAGAGTAACAACATGTCAGAAGTGCATCCGTACTCCTGATATTGAAAACGTTGGTAAAACAGCACGTCACGGCACATATTTTGAAATGCTCGGCAACTTCTCCTTCGGTGATTACTTCAAGCACGAGGCTATTGCATGGGCTTGGGAATATCTCACAAAGACTCTTGAAATCCCTGAGGACAGACTCTGGGTAACTATTTACGAAGAGGATGACGAGGCAGGCGAAATCTGGGCTACAGAGGTAGGCGTACCCCGTGACAGAATTATAAAGCTTGGTAAAAAGGACAACTTCTGGGAGCACGGCAGTGGCCCCTGCGGTCCCTGCTCAGAAATCCACTATGACAGAGGCGAAAAGTACGGTCCCTTTGAAAGCTTTGAGCAGGCAAGCGACTGCGACAGAATCATCGAAATCTGGAACAACGTATTTACACAGTTTGACAACGACGGCAAGGGTAACTACACACAGCTTGCCACAAAGAACATAGATACAGGTATGGGTCTTGAAAGACTGGCCTGTGTAATGCAGGATGTTGACAATCTCTTTGAGGTTGATACAATCCAGAACATTATGAAGAAGATATGCTCTATTGCAAATGTAACCTATAAGCAGGATGAGAATTCCGACATTTCCATCCGTGTTATCACAGACCACATCCGTTCCACAACCTTTATGGTAGGCGACGGTGTACGTCCTTCAAACGAAGGCAGAGGCTACGTTCTGCGCAGACTTTTAAGAAGAGCCGCAAGACACGGCAGACTCCTCGGCGTAAACAAGCCCTTCCTTTATGAAGTATGCGATACTGTTATTGACGAAAACCTCACAGCTTATCCTGAGCTTAACGAAAAGAGAGAATATATCAAGAAGGTAATAAAGACAGAGGAAGAAAGCTTCGCAAAGACAGTAGACAAGGGTATGCAGATTCTCGGCGAATACATTGAGGAGCTGAAGGGCGCAGAAAACCCCGTACTCAGCGGTGACAAGGTATTCAAGCTCCACGATACCTACGGCTTCCCTCTCGATCTCACAAGAGAGCTTTTACAGGAAAAGAACATCGGTATAGATGAAGAAAAGTTCTATGAGCTTATGGGCCAGCAGAAGGCTAACGCAAGAGCAAACCAGGCTTTCAAGGGCGGCTGGGACGAGGCTACCGCAACAGCACTGAGCGCATTCACTACAACCTTTGTAGGCTATACAGAGCTTACCGCAGAAACAAAGATTCTTGCTATGATAAAGAATGGCGAAGTATGCGATAACGTAAGCGAAGGCGAAGAGGCTACAGTTGTTATCGAGACTGTTCCCTTCTATGCTGAAAGCGGTGGACAGGTAGGCGACTGCGGTACTATCGTTTCAGGCGATAATGTAATGCAGGTTGTTGATACCAAAAAGACAGCGGCAGGTCAGTACATTTTAAGCTGTATCGTAGAAAGCGGCAGCTTCTACGTAAACGACACAGTTACAGCAAGCGTTGACAAGACAAAGCGTATGGCTACAGCAAGAAACCACACCTGCGCTCACCTTTTACAGGCAGCTTTAAGAACAGTTCTGGGTGATCACGTACATCAGGCAGGTTCTTATGTAGATCCTTACAGATGCCGTTTTGACTTCAGCCACTTCAGCGCAGTTACTCCCGAAGAAATCGAAAAGATTGAAGAAATCGTAAACGACGCTATACTTTGCGGTATTCCCGTTATTACAGAAGAGCTTCCTATCGAAGAAGCACGCAAGAAAGGTGCTATGGCATTATTCGGCGAAAAGTACGGTGATATCGTAAGAGTTGTTCAGGCTGGCGATATCTCCACAGAATTCTGCGGTGGTACACACCTTGACAATACTGCAAAGGCAGGTCTTTTCAAGATAGTTTCCGAATCCTCCGTTGCATCCGGTGTAAGAAGAATCGAAGCGGTAACAGGCTTCAACGTTCTTTCCGAATACAACAAGGCAAAGGAAGTAATAAATACAGCCGCACAGACCTTAAAGGTTGCAAATCCCT
This sequence comes from Ruminiclostridium sp., assembly GCA_017942025.1. Lineage (GTDB taxonomy): Bacteria > Bacillota > Clostridia > Oscillospirales > Ruminococcaceae > Ruminiclostridium_E. Next base: position 25,666 of record JAGAVH010000072.1, read on the forward strand.
CCGCACTTTTACAGAAGTGCGAAAGCATAATGACAGAAATGAGTGCAATGCACAGCGAAATTGACAGACTGAACTCTGTTATCTCCGCAAGCCAGTTAAAGGAGCTTGGCGACAGCAAGGAAGTGAACGGCATCAAGCTTATCAGCGCTACACTTTCAGGCGTTACGGGCGATAACCTCCGTAAGGCAGGCGACGAAATCAAGAACAACAACGATTCCTTTATCGCTTTACTCGCAGGTACCGCTGACGGCAAGGGTAATTTCCTCTGCATATGCAGTAAGGAAGCTATCGACAAGGGTGCAAACGCAGGTAAGATAGTTAAGGAGGTTGCCGCAGTAGCAGGCGGTAAGGGCGGCGGACGTCCTGACAGCGCTATGGCAGGCATCGCCGATATAAGCAAGATTGATGAAGCACTTGCCGCACTTGAAGGTATCGTTTCAGGTATGATAGGCTGAAAAGGAGAATAATATGGATTGCATTTTTTGTAAGATAATAAAGGGTGAAATCCCTTCAGAAAAGGTTTATGAAAGTGAAAACGTAATAGCCTTCAAGGATATAAATCCTATGGCTCCCGTTCACATTCTTATAATCCCAAAAAATCACATCGAAGGCGCTAATGCACTTGACAAGGACAATGTGGCAGTAGTAAGCGAAATTATGCTGGCGGCACGTCAGATTGCCGAATCCTATAACCTTGAAAACGGCTGGAGAGTCGTTACAAACGTTGGCGAAGACGGCGGTCAGACAGTAAAGCATCTGCATTTCCACTTACTCGGCGGTAAAAAGTTAAGCATCGAATTAGCATAACAGAGGAAAGATTATGATGAGGCAGAGGTTAGCAGTTATCGGATTTTCATACTTATTCGGACTGCTCCTTGCCTCTGTTTTTATTTCTGTCGAATACGCGCCTGCTGCAATAACGGCGTTTCTTGTCCTACTTTCTGTAGCGGCGGCAGTTTATCTGAAAAACGATATTATTACGTATCTGACCGTTTCCTTCACCGTAGCCTTTATCTGCTATACAGTATCAGCAACTTTGCTGGAAGCTGAAACAAACGCTATTGCCGACGGCAGAACATATATAGTATCGGGAACTATCAAAGAAATGCAGGATATCGGAAACGACCTTGCGATATACACCATAAGCTCTGATATAGCGGATTTTGTCATATATACCGACTCTATGGATGTGAATATCGGAGATAAGCTTACCTTAGGATGCAGTTTTACCTTACTGGAAAATGCCGCGCCCTTCAAATCAGCGGATTATTATCTGTCACAGGGAATACGTCTGAGAGCTGTTGCGAAAACAGAAATCGATATAGAAAAGGCGTATGGCTTTGACCTTGTACGAAGCCTGCACAGATACAGAGAAGAATTATCGCATAAGTACTCCGTTCTTTTTTCAGGCAGTGGACTTGCTATGATGAAGGGTATCTTCATCGGAGATAAATCATCCTTTACAAGCTTTGAAAACTACTGCGTAAAGGCTGCAGGTGTAGCTCATATGACGGCGGTTTCGGGTACCCACCTGACGCTTATCGCTTCTATCCTGGTTTTACTTTTAAAATATACAAAGCTATCAGTATTTCCGAGAGTACAGATACTGGTGATAATGTTCACGATATTCTGCTTTATGGTATTCTTCGGGCTAACCGGCTCGGTGCTTAGATCGGGCTTTATGCTGATGATACACCACTCAGCAGGTCTTTTCTACAGAAAAGGAAGCTGTCTTAGTTCTCTCGGTGGTGCGGTGTTGATAATATGTCTTATAAATCCCCTTGCCTGCCACGACGCAGGCTTTATACTGTCGGTAGCTACTACTATAGGCGCCGGAGAAATATCGCCAAGAGTTACAAAGTATCTGCTAAGCAGACATAAGCGACTGCCCGAAAAGCTTACAAGTGCAGTTTGCTGTGGTGTGTTCTCTTCCCTTATGGGACTGCCCTTGTCGCTGGTCTATTTCAATATGCTGTCCCTTCACGGCGTTGTTGTAACAATAATCACAGTACCCATTTTCACACTTGTGCTTATGCTGATGTTTCTCCATGCTATGACGGGCGGAATATTCGATTTTCTGCTTGTGCCTGCCTATCATTGCAGTAAGCTTATGATGGATATGTTTATATATGTAGCAAAGCTCCCCTATTCTCACTATCGCTACAGCTCGCCCATCACCGGCTTTTCTATGCTTGCAGGAATCATCATAGCGTTTTCAGCTGTAGTTATAATTAAAAAGCATAAGGGTACAGCTGTGCTTTTATGCTCATCCTTTGTAGTAATGCTCTATATGGGATTTATCGCAGTAGATAAGCACCTTGAAAACGGACATATAACAATAACTCCGGGAAGTGACGGAGAAAACGGCTATGTGCTGATAACCTCTCCCAATTTCTGCGGTGCAGTTATAACCGGCGGCGGAGATTACGCCTGCACCGGACTGCTCACTCTTATGATGGGAGAAAACAGGCGGCATCTTGATTTTCTCAGGATAACAGACAACTCCACCAATTCGCTTAAATTCGCCAGCGATATGTACAGCGGCATATGCGATGAGATAATACTCGATACGGACGATAAATATTTAGCGGAAAATCTTGGATTATTCGAAGGCTGTGAAATATACGACACACATAAGCTTCATAGCGTAGGTGCAGATATTCTGTTTACAACCGACAATACAGTTATAAATGTAAACGGATACGCCGTAAATATCTCAGACATAGCAAAAGCTGACAAAGGCAGAATAAATATCTGCTATGGATATCAGAAAAGCGAGCCTGAAACCGATTCGCAGTTATTTCTTATTGATAAAAAGCAAAAGAAAATGAGCGATATCTGTACGGCTCTTTATTATACCGAAACTAGCATAATCTTCCGTGAAAACGGATTTTCGATAAATAAGACCCACATTTACTAAGGAGGGATACGATGAAAACCACCGAAGAAAAGCTGGCAACAGACCTTAAAAGCAATGTATTATCTTCATTTTATTATTTTTACGGAGAAGAAAACTTTCTTACCGATATGTATGTAAAAAAGGTGCTTGACAAGGTCATCGGCAAAAATCACGATGATATAAATGTAACAAGACTAAGCGGTACATTTTCCGTCGATACTATTTACGATAGTGTGGAAAGCCTCCCTATGTTTGCAGAAAGCAAGGCTGTAGTTATAAACGACCTTGATTTAGACAAATACTCAGATGAGGACAGTGAAAGAATAGAAGAAATTCTGGAAAACATCCCGCCCGAATGTACTGTTATAGTATATATCACAGGCATTTCTGTGTCAGGCGGAAAAAAGAACAAAAACAAAGCCTATATAACAAAGCTTGCAAAACAGAAGAATTGTTCTGTCTGCGAATTTTCTCAGCTTGACGCAAATAAAATAGCAGAACTCATTATTAAAAAAGCCGCCAAAAACGGCTGTGTGATATCAAGACAGAATGCTCTGCATCTGGTTAATTTAAACCTCTCAAATCTGGGACTTTGCTCTATAGAAACAGAAAAGCTCTGTTGCTACAAGCAAAAGGGAGAGATTACAAAAGAGGATATAGAAACTCTCATCGTAAAGCAGCTTGATACAAATATATATGCTTTATCAAATGCTATTGCAAGAGATAACAAGAAAGAAGCTCTGATGATACTCGACGACCTGATTTTGCAGAGGCTTGAGCCTGTAGTGATTCTTGCCGCTTTATCATCAAGCTACATTGACTTCTACAGAGCATCGGTTGCAAGAAACTACGGAGTAAGCTCCCAGAAGTGCACAGAGGATTTTGCTTATGCTAAAAACCGTGCCTTTGTTGTTCAGAAGGCATTCAACACGGTGGCAAAGGTAAGCCCCGGATATGTGCGTTATTGTCTGAGAACCTTGTTTGACGCAGATATAAAGCTCAAAACCACATCCATTGACAGCAGAAACATACTTGAACAGACTGTGCTGAAGTTATTTCTGAACAAAAACATATGAAAGGTATTTTTTATGATCAGATTAAAGCAGGCTGTAATAGTCGAAGGAAAATATGACAAAATAAAACTGAGCTCCCTGCTGGACGCTGTAATAATCACCACCGACGGCTTTGGTATATTTAAGGATAAAGAAAAGCTGGCACTTATAAGAACGCTCGCAAAGAGCTCGGGACTTGTAATACTTACCGACAGCGACAGTGCAGGCTTTAAGATAAGAAATCATATAAAAGGCTGTATTACCGAAGGCGAAATCATAAATGTCTTTGTTCCGCAGATAAAGGGCAAGGAAAAGCGTAAGGAAAAGCCCTCAGCCGAAGGGTATCTGGGAGTTGAAGGACTAAACGCTGATATTCTAAGAAAGGCTCTTTCTAATGCAGGCGTTATGAGTGAAAGCAGCGAAAAAAAAGATTTTCTCGACAGAGCAAGACTTATGGATGATGGCCTTATCGGAGGCGAAAATTCATCACATAAAAGAGCTCTGCTTCTGAAGGAGCTTGGTTTGCCCGATCTCGTAAACACAAGCACACTGCTTGAAATCATCAATCGCCTTTACAGCGAAGACGCATATATAAAAGCTATAGAAAAAGTAAACAACGAAAGGAATTAACAATGGTATTTTCAACCCCTGTATTCTTGTTTTTATTCCTGCCCCTTACTCTTCTTATCTACTACGTAACACCGAAAAAGGGACAGAATCTCATAATCCTGCTTTCAGGACTGCTGTTCTACTCCTGGGGTGAGCCTATTTACGTAGTGGTAATGCTTATCTCTACTATGATAGACTACTTTGCAGGTCTTATAATGAATAAATTTGAAGGTCGCAAGGCACCGAGAACAATCTGCCTTATCGTATCGTTAGTTATGAATTTAGGTCTGCTGGGTGTATTCAAGTACAGCGGCTTTATCGCAGAAAATATAAATGCTATTGCAGGTCAGCAGCTTATCGATATAAATAATATGAACTTCTTCGGAATTGAATTTTTACCGATGAATATGCTTCCTATCGGTATAAGCTTCTTCACCTTCCAGTCAATGTCCTATACCATCGACCTGTATATGGGAAATGTAAAGGTACAGAAAAATCCTATAAGTTTCGCGGCTTTTGTCACTCTATTCCCACAGATTGTCGCAGGTCCTATCGTAAGATACGACGACATAGCAAGAGAGCTTGATGACAGAACAATAAATCTCGATCTGATTTACGAAGGTATTGTAAAATTCATAATCGGTCTTGCCAAAAAGGTGCTTATCGCCAACAGCATAGGCTCGTTATGGACAACAGTTAAAGCAATGGAAATGGGTAGTGTTTCCGTTCTGACCTCCTGGCTGGGAATACTTGCCTTTACCTTCCAGATATACTTTGACTTCTCAGGATATTCCGATATGGCGGTAGGTCTTGGCAAGATGATGGGCTTCAACTTCCCACAGAACTTTAACTATCCTTATTTATCAAAGAGCATATCAGAATTCTGGAGAAGATGGCATATCACCCTTGGTTCCTGGTTCAAGTCCTACGTATATTTCCCTCTGGGCGGAAGCCGCAAGGGCACAGGAAGAACAGTATTCAATCTTGCTGTAGTATGGTTTTTAACCGGTGTATGGCACGGTGCAAGCTGGAATTTCATCCTCTGGGGCTCATTATACGGAGTAATAATCATACTTGAAAAGCTGTTTCTCGGAAAAATTCTCGAAAAGCTTCCCACCGCTGTAAGTATGATATATACTATGTTCTTTGTAATACTCGGCTGGGTATTATTCGATACCGCAGATTTGGGTGCGGCAGGCTCCTATATCGGGGCAATGTTCGGCTCAAGCGGAATACTCGCAGACAGCACATCCTTCTACTATCTTGCAACCTACGGCATAACCTTTATAATTTGTATAATAGGCTGTACCGATATTCCTAAAAAGGCAGTAGAGTTCATCCGCACAAAATCAGCGGTTGTAGTAAACTATGCAGGTATTATTGTTACAATGGGAATATTTATCCTTTGTACCGCATACCTGGTAGATCAGACCTATAACCCCTTCTTATATTTCAATTTCTGATGAAAGGAGCGTAAATTATGAAGAAAAACACACATAAGATTATAACAATAGCGCTCTTTTCTCTGATGTCGCTTGTTATCCCCGTTATTACACTGATAAACTGTTTTGTAAATCAAGGCAAGGTTTTCAGCGAAAACGAAAACAGATATTTACAGGACTTTCCCGAATTATCATTCGATAACATTATTGATAAGGAATTCACTCCGGATTTTGAAGAATATTTCTCCGACAGAATCTTTTTAAGAGAGCAATGGATAGGCCTGAAAAACAACTTCGACAAGCTCCTGGGTAAGACTGAAATCAAAGGAATATTCACAGCTGACGGCAGAATGATAGAAGCCTGGAAAAGCTACGACAAGGAATCGGTAAATAAGAATCTTACTGCTATGAATCAGTTTGCAGAAAAGCACCCTGACCTTAAAATGTATTTTATGCTGGCTCCCACAGCTCAGGGAATTTACGAAGACACACTTCCTAAAAACAGCGGTATAGAAAATCAGAAGGCATTTATCAAAAACTGTTACGAAAACACTCCTGCTATAACAAATATCGATGTTTTCAGCGATCTGAATGCGGCAAAGAACAACTATATCTACTACCGCACAGACCACCACTGGACCAGTCTTGCGGCATATTATTCCTACAATGCGGCCTCTAAGATAATGAAATTCAATCCCTACACCCTTGATAATTTCAGCGTAGAGCACGCCTCAAACTCCTTCAGAGGTACACTCTATTCGAAAACTCTTGACAATGGTATCACACCTGATACTATTGATTACTACAGCCTGGCAAGCGGAGACCCCCAGGTGATAGTATCAGTAAACAACGGCATTGAAACCAAGGAATACGGCAGTATGTACTTCAGGGATTATCTCACAAAGAAAGACAAATATTCGTCCTTTCTCGGTGCGAATGTACCGGTTCTTAACATAAAGAGTAGTATCTCCGCAGAAGCAGACAATGGCTCTCTGCTTGTTATAAAGGACAGCTATGCACATTCTCTTGTCCCCTTCCTGTCAAAGAACTACAGCAATATAACGGTTGTAGATTTAAGATATATCAACGGAACCTTTGAGGACGTGGGCGTAAATTTAGAGGATTACGGTTCTGTACTGTTTATGTACAATGTTATAACCTTCTCCCAGGATTTAAACCTAAAGAAATTAAGTTTTATGTAAGCGGCGGTGTGTCACCGCTCCCATTTCTGCCTTTAAATATCATTGAGGTTAGCAAAACCTCATTGACGGCAGGAGACATAAATTGGATGCAACGATAAATTATTGTTTAGCGCTCCGCTTGGGTTATTGTAGCCCCCAACCCCCTTACCCCCTTCCCCCTTAGGGAAGGGGGATAAATGAGGGGCTACCGCCCCTTGTGACCCTTTGGGGCTACACCCCAAACCCCGTGCAATACAAGGTTTGCAACCCTTTTATTAAATTTGAATTGCCACAAGATTAAAAAGGGGAAATGTAGGGGGCGGCGAGCAGAATTGCGACACCCTTCAGGGTATGTCCCCGACGCCCCGAAAAAACCGCCGAAGGCGGAATTGCCCGCAGGTGCAACCTGCAAACAACAATTTATCTTACAACAGATTTGTGACACCGCCGTTCACAAATCTTCGCCAATCGCTATGATATTAAAAGGCGGAATTGCCCGCAGGTGCAACCTGCAAACAACGCCTGAGAAGATATCTTCTCAGGCGTAATTTTTATCCTAAAATCTTATTGCAATAATTTATCTGTGTTTTTATGTATTTATATCTGCTTGAAAGAAAATCGTTGATGCACTTAACACTTCCATATCCGCCGTTAATAGCATCTTCTGTAGTACCTGTGCCCTCATAACGAGCAAAGAACTGATCGAAGAGCGGTGAATAGGTTGCCTCAAACATCTTCAGCTGTGTCTTTGCTCTGCTCTGCTCAAGATTACCCTCAGAAAGTCCTGTAAGCGTATTGCAGAAGTCCTCCTTGAAGGAGTTGTTTGTCATAAGATATGCAAAGCATAAAACAGCGGGATTATCCGTATCCATATCAAGAAGTCCGTTAGGCTTGTAGTTATCTTCCTTTATGGTGTTTGTACGGGCGTCACCAGAGCCGCTTATACCGCCGAATTCCACATCATAGAGCATAAATCTCCAGCGACCATCTGCATATTCGTTACTACTGTCTGTATTTATAGTCTTCCACATAGACCAGTTTTTACCCGGCCAGTCCCACTTGTTGTTTATCCAGCATTCTACTGCAAAATAATCTCTCACAGAGTCAGGATCAACAAGCTTTATAAATTCGTTATAATCTGCGTCACTCTTTAAGTTCTTGTGAGTCTTGAAGAAGTTTTTAAGCTCTGTGAAATAGTAATCCTCTTCTTCACCCTCGGGAATTTCACCCTCGTCCAGCTTATAGCCGATTTCAAGCGCCTCAGCATCGCCCTTGTAGATTACTACATCATCCTTGTTTACACCGTGAAGGTCTTCGAGATAATCGTCTGTGTAATCTTCTTCGAGCACGTATGCTCCCCAATATTCGCCGTTTATATATACAACGCAGGGACGTGATTTTTTGGTTTCGATTTCCATATCCTGAACAAGGGACTGCCAGTATGTATCGTTGAATTTTGCCAGGAAAGCACAGTTGCCGCCCGCACGAAGAACAAGCGTCTTGAACTTATCCATCACTTCGCCCTGGTCATTGAGATAATCCTCACCAAATACAGCATATTTGAAATTGTTATCGCTGTAGTCCTTTCTTGCATAGAGTCTGAAGCCCTTCTGGACATCCGAGCGGGAATAGTTACCCTGCACTCTTATACCGCAGTTCTGATTTATAACCTCGGTTGCTGTGCCATCGGCAGAAAATTCGAACATAGAAAGTGCAATTTCCCTTTCCCAGTCTCTTCCCTTCTGCTTATAGTTTGCGTCAAGCGAGCGTGCTGTTTCCGGATCGCGCAGACGATTGCCGCTGAGATATTCCTTCAGCGCTTTTTCAAACACGTCACCCTTTACATATATACCCTTTGAGCTGTCAAAAAGATCGTCATAATCAATGCTTATGCTGATTACGGCAAGATCCTTTCCTGCCGCTTTACAACTTTCTTTAAGTCCATCTATATGCTCTTCTGCTGTACCGATAAAATAGGTAGCCGCACTGTCTGCGCCAAAAGTACCGTCAGCCTTCTTTATTGCTGCTCTTACAACTGTGCATTTATCCACATCCTTGTCAGCAGGTGCCTTTATCTCACAGGTAAATCCATCTCTCTTGCTGTTCACCTTATTGTAGCTGCCTGCAAAAAGCACAGGATCGACAGCTGATACGACATTCTTATCACTCTTTCTGTCGGTGATATTTATAGCGCCCTTATAAAGAACGGCTGTGCCACTTAATGTAGGATCACTACCATCAAGAGTATAATATATCTGCCCCTCATAATCAGAGCTTATCGAAAGATCAAAAGCAGAGGCATAAATGCCCGACTCCTTTGAAAAGCTCACAACAGCATCTGCTTCAGGCTCAGGTGCTTCGGTTGCCGGCGCACTTGTAGTAGTTGTAGTTTCAGGAGCTTTTGTGGTGGTTGTTTCAGGTGCCTTTGTGGTGGTAGTAGTTGTTGTGGTTGTTTCAGGTGTTGATGTTTCTGTTTTAGATTCACTTGTTGTGGTTTCTGCCTCGGACGAAACATCCGATGGTGTGCTGCTTTCTGTGATACTGCTTTCGGGAGAAGGCAGGCTTACCTCATTATTATTGCAGGAAGTAAGTAAAAGAGCAGATAATAAAAGTAACGCTAAAATTCTTTTCTTCATAGATTGACCTTTCTGATAGTAGCATTTGTTTTAAATAAAAAGATTTTCACCTTTTTATTATATCATTATTTTGCAAATCGTGTCAACTGTGTATCTGTTTCGTGTCTGTTTTGTGCAGAAACGACCGCATCCCACCGGATACGGTCATCATTTTATGCTATTTTATTCAGCATCTGCAAATTCAGCATGCACCTTTTCAACCTTTTCTCTCATCGCTACAAAAGTATCAGCAATAACAGGATCAAACATCTGTCCGCTGCCCTTGGCAATTATGTCAAAGCACTCGTCCATCGGCATTGCGTCACGATAGCAACGCTTTTCGGAAACTGCGTCAAATACGTCAGCTACTGCCATAATTCTTGCACAAAGAGGTATCTCTTCACCTGAAAGTCCCTCGGGATATCCCTTGCCGTTCCATTTTTCATGGTGATAACGGGCAACCTCGTAAGCCATTGTCTGAAAGGCGTCATTTCCGAGATTCTTATACGCCTCCTGTATTATCTGTCCGCCTTTTATAGCATGGAGCTTCATTTTCAGATACTCGTCATCGTCAAGAGAGCCCGGCTTCTGAAGGATGGCATCGGGTACTGATATTTTTCCGATATCATGCATAGGAGCGGCTTTTAAAAGGTCTGTTATGTAATCCTTTGTGAGTACATTTGCATATAACCCCTTAGCAGACATTTCCTCGGCAATAAGCTTTACATACATACTTGTACGTTTTACATGTCCGCCTGTATTATCGTCACGGTTTTCTATAAGGTTTGCAAAGCCCATTATCATCTCGTCGTGATATCTTGATATTTCCTTTAGTGCAGGGTCCTCCTGATTCATATAGATGCCGAGAATGATTACTGTAACTCCTATACTTGAAATTGTAATATCGGTAAGGAATATCTGCATTACCGTAACCAAAGCAAGCACAAAAAGGAAGGTAAACACACTTGTGCGCTTATTGTTTTCTATGTATCTCCAGCTTCTTATAAAGGTACCTATAGCAAAGGCGATGTAAAGTCCCGCCATAACAAAGCAGTTATATACAGATATCTGCATATTTACTTCGTAATCCGTCAGCCAGATAGTAAGTATGTTAATTATAACAAGCAGAATATTTACCGCAAAGGGGATAAAGATTATTATCCTGAAGCCTAAGGATTTCGGGAAAGAGCCTGTAATGTGCAGCATATAGAGGAACATCACAAAGATAACTCCGTCAAAGCATATGAGATAAATCATATGAAATACATCGATTATCTCAGGAGAAGCCATAAATTCACCCGATCTGAGAATCGTATGCACACCATCAAAAATAATGGTAATTACACCGATTGCCAGCAATTCGTCAAAAAAGCTTTCCTGTAGTCTTCTTTTGTATTTTTTTAAATCGCGATAGTATATCATAGTGATATAAAGAAGTATCACCATACATCCTACCTGAAGTAAACAACTTGTCATAAGTTTTCCTCCGTATATGCGGATCAATTATTATCTGAAACAATATTTGAAAGCCATATGCCCTTTTTTACGAGTATAAGACCTATTACACATTTGATTATTTCAAGTCCCTGTCCGATCATATAAAGCCACATTATCGGAAGAGCAGTAAAATGTGCAATAACAGCTACCACAGGCACTACCAACGCCCACGAGAAGACGCAGTCAAACAGAAAGGTTATAAAGGTCTTTCCGCCCGAACGTATAGTGAAATAAGTGGAGTGAAGTGTTCCGTGCACAGGCATAAACACCGCGCTGATAATTATAAACATTGTAGCAAGTCCGCGCACATTGTCAGAGGTATTATAGGCAAGTGGGAAAAGTCCCGAAAATGCCGCCATTACACCACCTACAACCACGCACATTCCACCTGAAAAGGCTATAAGACGTGGTGCCGCCTTCTTTGCCTGCTCCATTTCTCCTGCTCCCAGCAGCTGTCCGATTACCACCGATACACCTGAGCCGAAGGCAATAAACATTACATTGAACAGGTTTATAACCGTGTTTGCAATATTAAGTCCGGCGACTACATCTATACCTCTTATAGAATAAAGCTGTACAAGCATTGATACACCTGCACCCCACAGACATTCGTTTGCTGTAAGAGGAATAAGTCCCTTTACCGTTATCCTGCCTGCAAGCTTTCCGGGTACTTTAAGACTACGGTACACGCCTTTTATAAATGCCAGCTTTCTGCTGTTTGCGTGAGTCCATATAATAACTATACCGGCCTGAACAAATCTTGAAATAACTGTAGCAATCGCCGCACCCTCTACACCAAGCTTCGGAAATCCGAAAGAACCGAAAATAAGAAGATAGTTAAGCATAGTATTGACTAATACCGCTGCTATGCCTGCCGCCATAGGTACAGTTGCCGTTCCGCCCTCACGCAGTGTGCCTGAATATACCTGCTCAACAGTAAATGGGATAAGTCCTATCAGCATTATAGCCATATATCGCTTTGCAAACCCGAAGGTCAGCTCAAGGTCTATGCCTTCCTCTGCCGTATGAAGATAGGCGGCTATAAGATTATCTCCGAATATTGTAAATATTAAAATTCCTATCAGCATAATAGCAACAGAGGCTATCGTCTTATATCTGAAGGTGCTTTTTACACCATCCATATCGTTTTTTCCAAAAAACTGCGCACAGAATATTCCTGCTCCCGATAATGCTCCGAAAACCGTCAGATTATAGACAAAAAACAGCTGGTTTACTATCGCAACACCTGACATCTGTTCTGTGCCTGTCTGCCCTACCATTATATTATCTATAAGGGCAACGAAGTTTGTTATAAGATTCTGAATCATTACAGGAACAGCTATAAGCAGAGTTCTCTTGAAGAAACGACCGCTGTTTATTGTTGTTTCCATATAAATTCCTTTTTCTACACTTTTCTGTATTTTATATATAAGATAATTTTATCATTTTTTTCTTGTTATGTCAATAGAAATCAGCTGTTAAAAAATAAACAAAAGCCTTATTTAATGCCGATTTGTGAACACCCCACAGCAAAGACTCGCCCGACCTCTTTTTTCGAGATCGGGCGTTTTGTACAATATCAGTCGCCTGTCGAATCACGCAGTACAAGGCTGTGTGACAAGGTGTAAAGATTGTGGTCCGGTGTGTCAGCCTTCATATTTTCGATAAGCTTTTCGATTACAAGCTTACCCTGAGCATAACAAGGCTGTTCAACAGTTGACAGATGGGGAACGAACATATGAGAATATGCAATATTGTCAAATCCCATAAACATAAGATCCTTACCTATTCTGTAACCCTTTGACAGAGCATAGTTCATAGCGCCTATGGCTATCATATCGGAAATAGCGAAAATAGCAGTCGGTGGGCTGGGAAGATTCATAAGATATTCGCAACCTGTCATACCCTGCTCTGTTTCGTAGCTACCAAAATAAACATATTCTTCATTATAAGGGATATCGTTGTCCTTTAAAGCGAGCTTATAACCAATCTCACGGTCAATACTTGACTGGCTTCTCTGAAGAGTGGTGATAAGTCCTATCTTCTTGTGTCCCTTTCTGATAAGATAATTTACAGCGTCTCTGCCTGCCTTTACATTATCTATAGTTACCGTAAGCACATTACAGTTATCAAGTCTTTCCAGACACATGGCGATATTGTGCTTTTCACCAAGGGCGTTGATGGTATTTGCATCAAGCTTCGGGCCTAACAGAACCGCACCGTCAACAGCTCTTGAAAACAGCATTCCGAGCAGATGCATTTCGTGGTTCGGGTCGTTCTGTGTGGTTGCGATAAGTACATCATAACCCTGCGCATAGGCTGCCGCCTCCATACCTCTGATAACATCGGAATAGAAGCTCTGCTCTGTAGACGCTATAATGGCAAGGATTCTTCTGGTTTCGCTCTTTCTTAAATCTCTGCCAAGGAAATTCGGACTGTAGCCAAGACTTTCTACAGCGTCATTTACTGCTTTTATAGCTTCATCCGATACATTGGATTTTTTATTGAGTACACGGGAAACTGTCGCAACCGAAACGTTTGCCATCTTTGCAACATCTTTTATTGTAACGCTCATACTTACCCCCGATTAGAAATTTTATACTATATACAATTATACTATATTATGAAAACCTTTTCAATGTGACAAATAAACAAAATTCCCACAAAAAATTTATATATTCTTACCATTTGGTCAAAAAGCTTACAAATGTGCTTAAATTTAAGTAAAAAATTCTGAAATCGCCCCCAAAAACCAAATCTATAGTAATTTAACTAAATATTTATAGAAATTTATTGTTTTTTGTGATATTTGGTACTTTACAAATATCACATTTTAGGTTACAATATAGTATAGAGATTCTTTAAGGTTATTACCTAAAGAAAAATAACTAGGAAAGAAGAAAATTGCAGATGAAAAAGAAAAGTGTAACAATGAGCGATATCGCAAAGTCAATGGATATAAGCACCGTAACGGTATCAAAAGCCCTTGGAGATAAGGACGGCGTAAGCGAGGAGCTCCGTGAAAAAATAAAGCAGAAGGCAAATGAAATGGGTTATCGTTTCAGTTTCTCCTCCAAAGCATCCAAGGATGGATTCACTTTCAATATAAGCATTGTTGTAGCAAAGCATTTTATAAGTGACGCAAGCGCATTCTACTGGGTAATGTACCGTCATATTGTAGAGCTTTTACAAAAGCAGAACTATTATGGTATCCTCGACGTTATAACCGACAAGGATGTAGCAGAAAAGAACATTCCTAATTCCGTTGCTGATAAAAAGGTAGATGGCATAATCGTACTGGGGCAGCTTGAAGACAATTATGTAAAAGAGCTTTTTGATCTTAATATTCCCGTTGTATTCCTTGATTTCTACAGCAGCGACAGTCGTACAGATACTATTTTGTCAGACAGCTTCTTCGGCTCTTATATGCTGACAAATCACCTTATCGCAAATGGTCACAGAAACATCGGATTCTTAGGCTCTATAAACTCCACCTCCAGCATTCAGGACAGATATTTAGGCTACTACAAGGCGCTTCTTGAAAAGAATATCCCTGTAAACCCTGAGTGGGTAATTGAAGACAGAGGTCCCGATGGTACAGGCTACCCTTCCTACAAGCTTCCTGCTGAAATGCCAACAGCCTTCGTCTGCAACTGTGACGAGGCGGCGTATATTCTTTTGAATCAGCTCAAATCCGAGGGATATTCAGTACCCGATGATATTTCTGTTGTAGGATATGACAATCACATTTATTCAACTATCGCAAATCCGAGAATTACTACTATAGATGTTGACAGCAAGAGAATGTCTGCCGAAGCAGTAGAAACCATCATCAAGAAAATACGTGACAAAAATTATTCACGAGGCAGAACTCTCGTTACAGGAAAAATAATATACAGGGACAGCGTAAAGACGATAAAGAAATGAAGATAATAGATACACATGCCCACTATGATGACAGACAGTTTGATGCTGACAGATACAAGCTTATCGAAAGAATTCTCAGCGATAATGTACTTGCGTTTATAAACATCGGCTGTGATATAAAAAGCAGTAACTTCTCTGCTGATTTATCAGAAAAATATGATAATGTTTTTGCTTCTGTCGGAATACATCCGGAGATGGCATCAGACATTGAAGAAGGATATATAGAAAAATTAAAAGAGCTTGCCAAAAGAAAAAAGGTAGTAGCTATTGGTGAGATAGGTCTTGATTATCATTACGAGGGCTATGACAGAGAAAAGCAGATAAAGCTTTTCAAAGAGCAGATTATCCTTGCTAAGGAGCTTGGCTTACCGATAATCATACATTCCCGTGACGCAACCGAGGACACGATGAGCATTCTGAGGGAATTACGTCCCGAAAAAGCGGTGATGCATTGCTATTCAGGAAGTGCAGAAACCGCCGAAGAGCTTGTTAAAATGGGCATTATGGTAAGCTTTACCGGTGTGCTGACCTTTAAAAATTCCAAAAAGGCTGTAAAAGCCTGCGAGGTTATTCCTACAGATATGCTGATGCTGGAAACGGACAGCCCATATATGGCACCCACCGGCTACAGAGGACAGCGATGCGATAGCTCGATGACGGTAGTCACAGCGGAAAAGCTGGCAGAAATAAAGGGATTATCCACACAAGAGGCTATCACAATCTGCAATAATAATGCCATCCGATTCTTTTGTCTTGATTTAAAGTAAGAAATATGTTAAAATAGTAAAAACTAAGAAAGGTTATACTACGAATGGAATCTGACGCCCGAAAACCAGGAAAAATAAGAAAAGCTTTACTTTACCCGTTCATACTTCTCAATAAAGGCCTTGACAAAATGCTGTCAAAGGCTCTTGGAGAAGGCTACTACGGCAAGGATAACGTAACCCAGGACGGAATTATGTCAATGGTTGACGCCGGAAATGAATACGGCAGTCTTGAGGATGAATCTGCCCAGATGATAAACAATGTGTTTGAATTCGGCGATATGGTAGCATCCGATGTAATGACACACCGAACGAATATAGTAGGGGTAGAGGTCGATTCGCCTCTTGATGATATTGTTTATATTGCCCTTGAAAAAGGCTTTTCCAGAATACCCGTGTACAAAGATAACATTGACGCTATAATCGGCATTGTTATAGTAAAGGACCTTTTATGCCTTGTAGGAAACAATAACAAGGATAAGCTGAAGATATCCGATTTTTTAAGAGAAGTAGTATATATACCCGAATCCTGCTCCTGCTCAGACGCCTTTAAATTTCTGACAAATCTTAAAACCGGTATGGGTGTCGTGGTGGACGAATACGGCGGCACAGCCGGAATCATAACCCTTGAAGACATCATTGAATCTATTATGGGCGATATTGAGGATGAATATGACGAAGAAATCGAGCTCATAATACCCAGGAACGGAGGAGCATACGAAGTAAACGGCGAAGCCGATCCCGAAGAGGTTCTGGAGCTTTTCGGATACCAGCTTGAAGAAAATCACGAATATGATACCATTGCAGGCTTTGTTACCGATCTGCTTGGGTACATCCCCGAAGAAGAGGGAGAGCATCCCAAGGTAAGATACAGGGATATTATGTTCAAGGTAAAGAGCGTAGAAAACAACTGTATCGAGCAGATAATAGTAAGGCCCTGCAAGGAAGAAGAGCTTGCAGAAGCGATAAGCGACGAATAAAACACAAAGCACCTTTGAATTTTCCCGAAGGTGCTTTATCTGTAATATCAGACAAATTGTAGTGAATAGAATTAACCATTACCAAAAAGAAAGGTGATGGTTATGTTTTTTTCTCTATTAGGCTCTGCTCTCCAGAATCTGTTGTTCTTTGCTCTCCATTTTGACAATTCTAACTCCTTCCCACGTCAGCTTACAAGAAAAGAAGAGGAAGAGTGTATAAAGGCGGTAGCAAACGGAGATACATCCGCCAGAAACAAGCTGATACAACACAATATGAGGCTTGTCGCCTTTATCGTAAGACGACACTATCCCGATTACCGGGATCAGGAGGACCTTATATCAATAGGTATAATCGGTCTTATACGAGCCGCAGAAACCTTTGATTATGAGCGGAGTATAAATTTTTCAACCTATGCAGGAAAATGCATAAACAATCAGATACGAATGCATTTCCGCAAAATCAAGCATCAGCTGACCGAGGTATATATGAACGAACCTATGGACTGCGACAAGGACGGAAACGAGGTCACAATGGCGGATATTTTCCCTGATGACACCTCTGTTGAAGATGAGGCGGTTCTGAACATCAATATAAAAAAGCTGTACAGATTCATAGACGAAGAGCTTGATGACAGGGAAAAAGAAATTCTGACAAAGAGATACGGACTCTCGGGCACAGGTTATAATATACAGAAAATATACACTCAGCAGGAAGTGGCAGACGAGCTTAATATCAGCAGAAGTTATGTTTCAAGGATCGAGAAAAAGGCATTGCAGAAGCTGAAGGCGAGATTTGACGAAAAGTGAAATTATTCACGCTTTTTTATAGTGGAGATAATAATAAAATCCGCAAGGAAATCCTTGCGGATAGATTTTATTCCCTTTCCTTAAAGGATACAAGCTCTGTGACCTTTTCACAGGGTATGCATTCCACGTCGAGATTTTCCGCATAAATGCATTTTGTATCTCTTATTCCGTACATAGTCTGTGCCAGCATTTTTACGTAGTTATATCCGAAGTCGGCATATATTCTACCGCCTGCCGTGGTTATATAGACAAGTCTTTTTGCCTTGCAGAGTCCCTTTGGTATATTTTTTTCATAAGTAAAGGTAATACCTGATACGGTTATATTTTCGATATAGATTTTAAGAAGTGCGGGAAAGCCTAAATCCCAGTAGGGAGCGGCTATTACTATTTCGTCCGCCTCTGCAAACTGACGGGCATAGCGGAGCATTTCGTCATCAGTCTTATTTCCGGCAATAAGTCTGTCTCTTTTTTCAAGTCTTGCTTTATCAAGAGGCAGGATATTTTCATTCTGAAGAACGATTTCGGTAATATCACCGTCTGCGTTTTCAAGATATTTTCTTGCATAGACAAGAGTTCTTGATTCCTCTCTGACGCAGGCATTTATAAAAAGGAGCTTCATTTTACACCACCAGATCACTGTTATTTATAGCACTTATAAGGGCGCTCACAGAGGAGCTTACAATATCGGTGTGGAGTCCTGCGCCCCAGGAGTGCTCTGATTTGCTGTCGCAGATTTCCACATAGGCCACCGCCTTTGATTTCGAGCCGACCTCAAGGGCGTGCTCATTATAGTTCACGATAGTATAATCAAGACCAAGTCCCTTTCTTATAGCGTCGCTGACAGCGTCAAGACGACCGTTGCCCTTGCCTGTGAGGAGCATTTCTTCATTCTTATAGATAAGAGAAACGTTTGCAATGATAGTTCCATCGGACTTTGACTGCATATAATGCGCCTCGGAAACACGGAGCTTTGTTTCTACGTTTACAAACTGCTCCATAAACACCGAGTAAACCTCATCGGGAGATAATTCTTTATGTAAATGATCGGATACGGATTTGACGGTATAGCCGACCTTTTCTCTGAATTTAGGCGGCAGATTGACGCCGTACTTCTGCTGAAGCAGATAGCCGATTCCGCCCTTTCCGCTCTGACTGTTTATACGTATAACGTCGCTGTCGTATTCTCTGCCGATGTCCTTGGGATCGATAGGAAGGTAAGGTACTGTCCAGTGTGCAGGGTTCTGCTCCTCACGCCACTTCATGCCCTTTGCGATAGCGTCCTGATGAGAGCCTGAAAATGCCGCAAATACAAGTGCACCGCTGTAGGGCTGGCGATCGTAGACGTGCATACAGGTCATTTTTTCATATATTTCGGTAAGTCTTGGCAGATCGGAGAAATCAAGTCCGGGATCGACACCGTGAGAATACATATTGAGAGCAAGGGTGATTATATCCACGTTGCCTGTTCTTTCACCGTTGCCGAAGAGCGTACCCTCGATTCTGTCTGCGCCTGCCAAAAGTCCCAGCTCGCTGTCTGCTACAGCACAGCCTCTGTCGTTGTGAGGGTGGAGAGAAATAAGTACACTATCTCTGTATGCTATATTCTTGCAGACATATTCCACCTGACTTGCATATATATGAGGAAGAGACATTTCCACAGTAACAGGGAGATTTATTATTGCTTTCCTATCAGAAGTAGGCTTCCATACGTCAAGTACCGCATTGCATACCTCCAGCGCAAAATCAGGCTCGGTACCTGTAAAGCTCTCAGGAGAATATTCAAAGCAGAAATCCCCCTGCTCCCTATCAGCATACTCCTTTAAAAGCTTTGCGCCATCTACAGCGATATTTATTATCTCTTCCTTTGACTTTCTGAAAACCTGCTCCCTCTGTGCAACGGAAGTAGAATTATACAGATGCACTATAGCGTGCTTTACACCTTTAAGTGCTTCAAAGGTCTTTTTTATGATATGCTCTCTTGACTGGGTAAGCACCTGTACCGTAACATCATCGGGTATCAGATTTCTTTCAATCAATGTGCGGCAGAATTCGTATTCGGTTTCTGAAGCCGCAGGAAAGCCTATCTCGATTTCCTTGAAGCCTATCCGCACAAGCTCCTTGAAAAAGGTGAGCTTTTCTTCAAGGCTCATAGGTACGATAAGCGCCTGATTACCGTCACGAAGGTCAACACTGCACCAGACGGGTGCTTTATCTATATAGTCCTTTTTCATCCAATCGCTACTGTCAGCAGGTGGTATAAAGTACTCCCTGCCATATTTTGAAACATCCATTTTCCCCATTTTTAGGTTTCCTTTCAGATTTCTGAAATTATTCTTCAAGCATTGATTTTAAATCTGCTTCAGATATGATATTAACGCCAAGCTCCTGCGCCTTTGTCAGCTTACTGCCTGCTTCTTCTCCTGCAAGCACATAGCTTGTCTTTTTGGAAACAGAGCCGCTACACTTACCGCCGTTGGCTTCGATGAGCTTTTTCGCTTCGTCCCTTGTCATAGTAGGAAGCGTACCTGTCAGCACAAAGGTGAGTCCTGCAAACTTGTCCGATTTTTTATCGGATACGTAGACGGTATTTACCCCGTATTCCTTCAGTCTTTCTATAAGGCTTACAACATCAGGATTACGCAGGGCGTTGTATATGTTTTCGGCAAGGATATCACCGAAGTTTTCTATTGCCGCTATATCTGATTTCTCTGCCTGCATCACAGCCTCGATACTGCCGTAATGCTGTAGGAGAAGGGTTGCGTTTCTCTGTCCGATTCCCTTTATGCCAAGAGCGAATAAAAGTCTGTCGGGAGAGTTATTCTTTGAGTTTTCTATAGACTTTAAAAGATTTGCCGCTGACTTTGCACCAAAGCCTGAAAGCATAGAAAGCTCATTCATATCAAGGGCATATAAATCAGCAACCGTGGCAATGTATCTTTCCTCAACAAGCTGTTTTACGATAGCCTCGCCCAGTCCGTCGATATTCATTGCGGGGCGGGATGCAAAATGCTCGATATTCTTTAAAAGCTGTGCAGGGCAACCGATATTGAGACATCTTATAACAGCCTCATCCTTTTCTCTTCCTGCCTTACCTCCACATACGGGACAGATAAAGGGAATCTTATAAGGCTCGCTGTTTTCGGCGTGGCTTACGGAGGAGATTACTTCAGGGATGATATCCCCTGCCTTTCTTACCTTGATGATATCGCCTATGCGGATATCCTTCATATCAATAAAATCCTGATTGTGCAGTACCGCACGGGATACCGTTGTACCTGCCAGCCATACCGGTTCAAATACAGCTACGGGAGTGAGAGCACCTGTTCTGCCTACATTTATTTCGATATCAAGGAGCTTTGTTTCCTTTTCCTCAGGAGGGTATTTATATGCCACCGCCCACTTAGGTACCTTTGCAGTAGCGCCCATTGTTTCTCTCTGGGCAAAATCATCCACCTTGATAACAGCACCGTCGATGTCATAACTATAGCTTTGTCTGTCTGCGCCAATTTCTTCAATGCGCTTTACGGCATCCGCTATATTGTCAAAGGTCCTGTAGCCGTCAACTACACTAAAGCCAAGGGATTTAAGATAATCAAGGCTTTCCTTGTGGGAAGAAAGAGTCTTGCCCTCTATCTGCTGGATATTGAAAATGAAAATATCAAGGCCACGGGATGCTGTAATACGGCTATCCTTCTGTCTTAAAGAGCCTGCCGCCGCATTTCTCGGATTTTTTGCAGGCTGCTCGTCATTTTTAAGCTGCTCAGTTACCAGCTTTTCAAAGCTCTTTTTAGGCATATATACTTCGCCTCTTACCTCTAAAAAAGGTAAAGGCTCGGACAAGGTTTTAGGAATGGATTTAATTGTTTTTAAATTCTTTGTGATGTCCTCGCCTATAAAGCCGTCGCCTCTTGTAGAGCCACGGACAAATTCGCCGTTTACGTATTCAAGAGATACCGAAAGACCGTCTATTTTAGGCTCTACGCAGTATAAAAAGCCGCTTACCGCATTCTTTACACGATTATCAAATTCGTAAAGCTCTTCTACGGAAAATACGTCCTGGAGGCTTCCCATCTGTACTGTGTGAGTAACCTTTTCAAAGGTATTGAGAGCGTAGCCACCTACCTTCTGGGTGGGGGAATCCTCTGTCACGAAGGAAGGAAATTCCGCCTCCAGCTTTTTTATTCTGCGCATAAGCTCGTCATATTCGCTGTCCTCAACTGTAGGATTATCAAGAACATAATAATTGAAATTATGCTCCGCTACTATCCGGCAAAGCTTTTCGTATTCTTCTTTTGCTGTTGAAATATCCATCCCGGTTTTTCCTTTCAGGGCAAAATCCTCATTGTACATTTGCGCCGTAATCATTTATTTTATCTATTACATCATTGCTTGCCCCTATTACGTGGGTATAGCTTTCGGGGATGTCCCCTACTATTATGGTTTCTGCTATAAGAAAATCTGTGCTGACTTCAGCTTCTATGGTGTACATAGGTATAAATGCCACCGCATCGACCGTTGTCCGCATAATTATCCTGTGTCTTGTCTGATTTATTCCTGCATCGGTAAATTCGCTTATAAAAATCGCACTTGCATACCCTTTAGGCTCTGTTCTCATTTCCACTAAAGGTCCTGTGCCTTGTAAAAAGGGAAAGCCTGAAAGAGTACCCATTGATATCGATACAGAATCGGTACGGTTATCCGCAAGGCTACGGTTTATACTCGTCACCAGCTCAGACTTCAGCTTATTTATAAGCGGAGTGTTGCTTTTCACAGAGGTTACCTTGCCGTGCTGCGAATATGTAACCTCAATAAGTGCAGAATATTCTGTCTGCTCTTCTATGCTGTCCAGTCTTTCGTTTATCGTGCTTTCGATAAGCTCAGATATTACAGCTCTTGCGGTATAGGTACAGACATTTACAATATTCGGTCTTATGAGGACAAAGGTGAGTATCGCAATCCCGATAAGTATCAGGGATATCCCCACAAGTCTTTTACCGATAGCTTTTTTCAGTTTTGATTTTCTGTCGAAATTTTTCATAAAACACCTGCTTTGCTTACTTACAAAGATATTCAAAGCAGGTGATTTTTATGTTTTATTATTCTGACTTATAGAAAGCGGAGAATGCCTTGTAAGCCATATATACATCATTCTTTGCTGTAATTTCAAATGGAGCGTGCATAGACAGTACCGGTACGCCAACGTCAATAGTATCAATGTTGAGATTAGCGATATAAGCCGCTACAGTTCCGCCACCGCCGAAGTCTACCTTACCAAGCTCGCCTGTCTGCCATACTACCTCATTCTTGTCAAGCATAGAGTGGATAAAGCCTACGTATTCTGCGTTGGCGTCGCTTGTGCCGGACTTACCTCTTGCTCCTGTGTACTTGGTTACTACGATACCCTTGTTCATAAATGCGCTGTTCTTTCTCTCGTAGCCTTCGGGGAAGGTGGGATCAAAGCCTGCATTTACGTCGGCAGAAAGGCATCTGGACGCAGTCATTACTGTTCTGCCGTCGCTACCGCCGTTTTCTGCAAGGTCATAGAGGAAGAACTTGAGGTAGGAGGAGCAAAGGCCTGTATTGCCGTCGCTGCCTGTTTCCTCCTTGTCGGTAAGAACGCATACTGCTGTTCTCTCGGGGATGCCCTTCATATCAAGAAGAGCTGTGAAGGCTGTATAGGAGCATACTCTGTCATCCTGACCATAAGCACCCACAAGACTTCTGTCAAAGCCTACGTCTCTTGCCTTCATAGCAGGTACGCATTCAAGCTCTGCACTTAAAAAGTCCTTTTCTACGATTCCGTACTTTTCAAATAATATATTCATAAGATTGAGCTTTACAGCATCGGAGGTTTCGTCCTCCTTGAAGGGACGGGAGCCGATGAGGATATTAAGTTCCTCGCCTGTTATAAGCTTGTTTGCAGGTCTCTTGTACTGCTCTTCTGCAAGGTGGGGTAAAAGGTCTGTTACTACAAAGCAGGGATCAGCCTCGTCTTCACCGATATTTACTGTGATAACTGTGCCGTCGTTCTTGGCAATAACACCGTGGAGAGATAAGGGGATAGCTGTCCACTGATACTTCTTGATACCTCCGTAGTAATGAGTCTTGAAGTAGCCAAGCTCGTCAGCCTCATAAAGAGGATTCTGCTTTAAGTCGATACGGGGAGAGTCGATATGTGCGGCGGTGAGATTAACGCCGTTTTCAATATCCTGCTTGCCGAATACCGCAAAGATTACCGCCTTTCCTCTGTTTACTGTGTAAACCTTGTCGCCTGCCTTATACTTTGCGTTTTTATCAAAGAGTTTAAAGCCTGCCTTTTCTGCCATTTCTACCGCTGTGGCACAAGCCTCTCTTTCAGTCTTACCGCTGTCAAGGAACTTTTTGTAGCCCTCGCAGTATTTATCAGCCTTCTTCTGTTCTGCGTCGGACATTATAAGAGTTGCATGCTTCTTTGTATAAAAGAGCTTCTCCTTTAATTCTTCTGCCTTTGACTTAGACGCCTTTTTTGTTTCCTTTGCCATTGTGAAAACCGTCCTTTCGCTTATTTAATCTTTGTTATATAATTTGCAGTAGGTTTCGTAAGCCTTACTGATTTTATCCACATAGTGCGCTGTATCGGGATTCGGTATTTTTATAAGCTTACCGTTTTCCGAATATTCTTCATTTTCAAGCCAGGAGCTGACGCTTCCGTTTCCTGCATGATACGCCGCCGCTATCTCGGTAAGTCCTCCGCCGAATTCTTCTGAAAGATATTTCAGCAGGTAGCAACCGTATCGGATGTTTGTTTCAGCCTCATACATGCTGTCATAGCTTATTTCGGGGTTGTTCTCCTCGTCAAGTCTGTAGCGTATCCACTCAAAGGTTTCGGGCATTATCTGCATTAACCCTCTTGCACCAAGATAGGATTCTGCCTTTTCATTAAAACCGCTTTCAGTCTTTATAAAGGCGTAGACAAGGTATTCATCCAGCCCCGACTCCCTGCTGTAACGACTGATATATTCACCGTATTTCAGCGGATGCGTTTCCCTCTGCCACTTTTCAGCACCGTAGCTGACGCCGAAAACCGCAAGAACGATAATTGCCGCTATGATAAATACAGTCAGCACAGTTTTTCGCGTTTTGTTTTTTCTTTTTGTTCTACTCATATACCTCTTAATATCTGCAGGGCTGTTTTTTCTGATATATCTGTAAGCTCCTGCTGTGTGCCGTTGTTTTCTATAGCATAAAGACTTTGCTTTATGTAAAAATCTTTATCGTACTGGGAGGACAGACGGCTCTGAGCCATTTCTTTTGTAATATTATCCCTTGCCATTATACGCTCTATCGATTTTTCTCTGTCGCACACCACACTTACTACACCGTCACAGATAAAATCTATGCCGCTTTCAAAAAGTGTGGGAGCATCAAGCAGAATATATTCATTATCTGCATTTTCTATCTGCTTTATAACTCTGTAGGTTATATAGGGATAGATTGTGTCATTCAGTATTTTAAGCTTTTTACTGTCGTTAAATACGATATTACCCAGCTTTTTTCTGTCAAGAGTGCCGTCGGGAGTTATCACTCCACCGAATTTTTCAGCAATTTCATTAAGGCAGGCTGTTCCCTTTTCGGTAACCTCTCTTGCCACCTTGTCGCAGTTTATTACTTCAAAGCCGCATCTTTTAAAGACATTGCTGACTGTGGTCTTTCCTGCGCCTGACATACCTGTCAGTCCGTATATCTTCTTTTTCATCAGAATACCACCATTTCAGATTTTTATGACATTGAATGCCGCCGCACGAAGAAGTCTGTTATAAACAGCAGTACCCACTCCGCTTTTTTCGGGACAGCGGACATAGGCAGTCTTTACTCCGAGCTCGTCTGTGTGACGGAGAAGTGCAAAAAGATTATGTGCCTGCTCTTCTGCTGTAGCGCCGTAGCTTAATGTATTTATCTCTATACCCTGCTCGTTGCCGAATATGACGCCGTAGACATTTTCTTGCTTTTTGCTGTTCAGAAAATCTGCCAGCGCCCTTTCATCGTCCGTTTCAATTATTATTATTTCAGCCTTAGGTGAATAATGCTTATATTTTACGCCGGGAGAGATGACCTTTTCATTTTCCATTGGCTTTGCGAATACGTTCTTATCCGTTTCGACCTTACAGAAGCGGCTTAACATCTCTTCTGTAACTGCACCGGGGCGGAGTATCTTTACTGCCGTACCGTTATCGGTAAAGCAGATAACTGTGCTTTCTACTCCCTTTTCGCATTCACCGCCGTCTATTATGAGAGGGATTCTGCCCTTCATATCATTGTAGACGTGAATGGCTGAGGTGGGACTGGGACTGCCTGAAAGATTTGCCGAGGGAGCGGCTAAAGGAAAACCGCACATTTCTATCAGATTCAACGTATCCTCGTTATCAGGCATACGGACTGCAACCGTATCCAGTCCGCCGCTTGTAGTATCGGGTACGATATCCTTTTTCGGGAATATCATAGTCAGCGGTCCGCTCCAGAAATTATCCGCAAGAGTAAGCGCTAAGGGTGGTATCTCTCTTACCGAGTTTTTCAGCATCTCTAAACTGCTGATATGGATTATAAGAGGATTATCCTGGGGTCTGCCCTTGGCTTCGAATATCTTTGCACAAGCCTTGCTGTCATAGGCGTTTGCCGCAAGTCCATATACGGTTTCTGTGGGAATACCCACTACCTCGCCGTTTTTTATAAGCTTCGCCGCTTTTTTCAGCACCTCGATTGAGGGCTTTAAAACTTCTGTTTCCAATATATCACCTTAATTTTCGTTGCTTGCCGCAAGCTTTGCCGCTTTATCCGCTATAGCCAGTGCCTCAAACACCTCGTCACAGTCGCCGTTGAGCATTGCTTCAAGCTTATATAATGTAAGTCCTATTCTGTGGTCTGTTACACGGCTCTGGGGATAGTTATAGGTTCTTATTCTTTCGGAACGGTCGCCTGTACCTACCTGAATTTTTCTCTCACGCGCAATCTTACTTGTCTGCTCATTCAGTTTTGCTTCATAGAGCTTACTGTAGAGCATCTTCATAGCCTTGTCCTTGTTCTTATGCTGGCTTCGTTCCTCCTGACATTCTACCACCACGCCTGTGGGATGGTGAATGATACGGATTGCGGATTCAGTCTTGTTGATATGCTGACCGCCTGCACCGCTGGAGCGATAGGTCTGGAATTCCAAATCAGCGGGATTTATCTCTACGTCCACCTCTTCCACTTCAGGTAGCACCGCTACGGTAATAGTTGACGTGTGGATTCTACCCTGAGTTTCGGTTTCGGGAACTCGCTGAACTCTGTGAACACCGCTTTCGTATTTCAGTTTTGCATACGCTCCCTCGCCCTCGACGGAAAAGCTGATTTCCTTATAGCCGCCAAGCTCGGTGGGATTTGAATTTATTACTTCCATCTTCCAACCCTTCAGCTGTGCGTACATAGTGTACATTCTGTAAAGGGAGTTCGCAAAGAGTGCCGCTTCGTCGCCGCCTGCACCGCCGCGGATTTCTATAATAACGTTCTTATCGTCGTCAGGGTCCTTAGGTAAAAGCAGTATTTTAAGCTCGTCCGTGTACTTCTCGATAAGCGCCTTGTTTTCTTCAAACTGTGCCTGCACCATTTCCTTGAAATCCTTATCAAGTCCGCCTTCGTCAAGCATAGCCTTTGCTTCTTCATAGTCGTCGCTGGCTGTCTTGTATTCTCTGTACTTATCTATTATGGGGTTGAGATTTTTAAGCTCCTTCATAAGATTCTTATACTGCTCCTGATCGTTTATAACATTTATATCAGTGAGCTTTTCGTTTATCTCATCAAAACGCTTTTCAAGTCCCTTTAATTTATCAAGCATTTTCCTTCTCCTTATCCTCTGTCTGTATATTTGTCGAAACTATGGATTTTATCTTTTTTTCACATTTTGCCCTGGGCGTCATAAACTCTCTGCCACAGCCCTTACATCTCAGCTTGAAATCTGCTCCTATACGCAGTACCAGCATCTCCTTACTGCCGCAGGGATGCTCCTTTTTCATAGTAAGGATATCACCTACTTTTATATCCATAGTTTCATCTCCTGTCTATTTAATCACATTCTATATAATTATACCACATTTTATAGTGTTTTTCAACGTTTCAATTTTAAATTCATGAAAATTTTAGCAGTATTTAAATTATTCTGACGACAGATAATAAAAATAAAAGGAGTTTTTTTAACATGAAATTAAAAGCACGATTCGAAAGCGTTGAAAAAGCAGAATATGCTTCTTCTCTTATACACGAGAAATACCCCTTTATCCACAGCGATATAACAATGCTCCACGACACAACCGGATATTACAGCTACTGCACCGTAGTTCCTAATGCAACGGTGAGCACGGGCTATATGTCGGGGATATTCTGTCCCATATTTCCTGAAAATGCTACCAGCGAGGATGTAAGAAAATCTGCATCTGCTTTATTACAGATAAAATGCTCCCCTGAAAACTCAGGGGAGCTGGGAAAAATCATTATGTTCTGCGACGGTAGGCTGGCGGAGTAAGTCATATTCCGAGTATTTCAGCGGCGTTCTGCCATAATTCTTCATCGGAAAAACTCCTGCCGCTTTGCTGTGACAGCTTTTCGACAAGCTTTATGCATCTTTCATTATAATGCTCGCCTGTTTTGATTATCGCTATCATTGTTCTTGACCATACATCGGCATATTCTATAAGCCCGCTTTCATAGAATTCGTTTATAGCCGCCTCTGTGTCGTAGGGCAATTCTATAAGCTGAGGGATTATATTGTTTCCTGAAAACTCTGCTACTGCCATCTGCGCCATAGTTCTGCCGCTGACAGGAACACCCACAGAGCCGGGGTTTAACAGGAGTCTGCCGTTATTTTGATATACAAATGGCTTATGACTGTGACCAAGTATATGAAAAGGCGTTTTCTGTTGCCTTGTAAAGCTGTCAGCCGTACCATCGTCGATCAGTATGAGCTCTCTCGGATTTTCATATCCGCCGTGACTGATTCCAAAGGGCTTGTAATTGCCTATCTGTATCTCGCTTGATACGGTAAGAGAAGAAAACCATTCTATATCTTCATCCCTCAGATTTTCGTAGGTGTATAAAAGAGAACCCTGCTGACTGCCTTTATCAAATGTTGTACCGTTTTTAAAGGCACTTTCCATATACTCTTCTCGGTTTCCTTTTATATAAAAGCATACATGATTTCTCGCAAATTCCTTTATAGCATCAAGCGTTCTTACCGGATAAGGCAGATCGGAGATATAATCGCCCAGATAGCAGATATGTTCTATATTGTTTTTTTCTATGTAATCATAGCAGGCTGACAAAGCATGGTAATTGCTGTGTATGTCTGATAAAAAAGCAATCTTCATTACCCTACTCCTTTAAAATCAAAACCCGAAGCAGGGAGATAACGACTTGTACAGCTGTGCCGCAGAGCCTGACACTCTGTTATTGCGGCAGTTCAAAACTGCTTTAGGCGGATGCTCCTGCCTTCGGGCTTTGTTATTTTTTACTGAGCTGTTGTGGATTCTGACTGCGTACCTGAAGCGCTTGTCAGCGCATCGGGATTATTTGTTCCGTCATCTGTGACATAAAGCCAGGTGACATAATATTCTTTACCTACGTTTTTTCCAAGGTTGCTGACATAATCCTCTATAAGCTTCTGTGCTCTCTGCTGGGCGCTTTTAAGTAATGTCATATCATTAGACGCCACATTCTGCATTTCTCTCTGCGCTTCTTTGAAAGCGGCAGTCTGATCCTCGGCAGTTACTGCCGCAGAATCATTAGCCACTATAACAGAGCGGTGATCGAGAGTAGCTTCGTCAACCTTTGTACCGAGAACCTTTGCGGGCGGCATAGTGATAGTTACCTTTTCATCCTCTACCATTACATTTACAAGAGAGGCGTCTATACCTATAGTTACAACCCCTGAATATTCTATCCAGAAGTGCTTGTCCTTTGTAAACCATAAGAAGGATTCTGCCTTCTCTTCGTAGAACTTTGCCACATTGTGATAGTAGCATTCCATTGTTGCAAGCTCACAGATAGACCTCATCTTGGTTATTTCAGGCTCGGGTATCTTTTCGGGGACGGAGCTTTCATTGCCGGAACTGCAAGAGGCAAGTGAAAAACACATAACGAGGGATAAAGCCAAAGCGATTATCTTTTTCATTCCTCCACCTCCGGCACAATTATTTCAAGGGTGTATTCATTATCAAGCTGACTTACGAAAGGAGTTATCAGGGCAGTTATAACATTCTCTGCATTCTGCTGAGCGAATGTGTATATATCCTTCTGTCGTCTGCTTTCTGTAGTTGCGTCCTCAATGCACGCCTTGTACGCTTCCTCGGCTACCGAAGAATTATTGGCGGCGGCATTCTGGAATATGTAGTCAAGGGTGGTTATATCAACAGTTACATCTGTGATTGTAACCTCGGGAAGAGTGGCCGTGATTTTCTTAGCTTCGTTATCAACAGAAAGCTCTACCTTGTCAAAATCTATTCCTGCCTTTATCTTGGAACAATAGCTGACGTAATAATCAATATTTATCGGCTTTTGTTTGTTGTAAACCTTGGCAACGCCGTTATATACAGCCTCAAAGGTAGAAAGCTCGCTGACATCGATAACCTCTTGCAGCATCACCTCGGTTATCAGTTCCTTTTTAGGCTCTTCGGGTTTTTCGCCTGATGATATTATCGCCAGAACTACCGCAACTGTCACAAGAACAATGATAACTACAAATGTTACGATAGTTTTACCCGAAATAAAGATTCTGGTGTTGTTGTTATTCTCCAAATATGCTACCTCCCTTTAAATTATTCGTCATTTTCCGACATTTT
Source organism: Ruminiclostridium sp. (assembly GCA_017942025.1). Classification (GTDB taxonomy): domain Bacteria; phylum Bacillota; class Clostridia; order Oscillospirales; family Ruminococcaceae; genus Ruminiclostridium_E. The sequence goes on from JAGAVH010000072.1 coordinate 56,284, forward strand.
CATTATAGCATAATATATACAAAAAAATCAATATTATAGTAAAGTTTTTTCGTCAAAATATATATTTATTAAGCAATCAAATAATTGAGCAAATAAATTTTCATTTTTACTGTTAAAACTATTGCATTTTACTAGATTATGTGCTAAAATTATCCTATATGTAAAATTTAGAGGTATGTGCTCTTTTATTCTTTCGGAAAGAGAACAAAAGAAGCAATCAAGCTATAGATAAAAAAACAATAAAGTAGAAAATCACAACCAACGGACTGGGATATAAACAGGAATATATTCAGCCCACCGATCAAGGAAGGCGTCTAAAACCAAATGAAAAAATCTCTCAAAACCAAATTCGTCGTTATGACGTTTATTTGCGTACTGCTTGCCGCCATATCAATGGGCGCTGTCAGCCTTATAAGCTCAAGGCTTGTAGTAGACAAAAACTCAAGATCCATAATAACTCTCACCGCATCCAAAAATGCGCAAAGCATAAACACTATAATGACAAGCATTGAACAGTCGGTAAAGATAGCCCGCACCTATGCCGAAAATATGTTCACCTCTATTGACGACTATCGTTACAACGAATACAGCCTCGGTGAATATTTGTCGGATATTGAAACACTGCTTGAAAACGCGGCAAAAAACACACCCGGCGCTATATCCACATACATAAGATTTGCACCGGAATTCGAATTACCACTGGAAGGCTGTCTCCTTGTGTATAACGAAAATGGTGATCCTAACCCTCCGGACGAGTATTCAGAGGAGGAGCCCTCTACCGAACCAGGCTTCTATCCTCATTCTATGACAGATATAAGCAAGCTGAGTGTGCAAAAAGACAGTATGTGGTACTTTGCCCCCAAAATGACAGGTAAGCCACAGTGGATCGACCCTTATGTAGACTCAAACCGTGCCGAAAACACCCAGATAATTTCCTATGTAATGCCCGTAATGAAGGGTGGAAACTTTATCGGAGTCATTGGTATGGACATTGATATGAAGCTGGTTATCTCCACCATCGACAGCGTCAAGGCATATGATACAGGCTTTGCTTATCTGTGTAACGAAAAGGCAGAGCTTATCTATCACAAGAATTATCCCAGGGGCATATCCAACGAAAATTTCAAGTCCTTCTTCGGAGTAGACAGAGAAACTCTTATAAACGCAAATCCTGACGACATTGTCTCTGCTCCTACCACAGACGGCGGTCAGAGAATGCTCTCGGTACAGCGTCTTGCGAACGGCATGATACTTGTACTGACAATCCCCAACGAAGAAATAGAAGCCGACAGAAACGCTCTTATGGGTCAGATCGGACTTATACTCTTTATTGTGCTTGGCGTAACCTTCATCGTAACTATGGAAACTGTAACCTTCCTCTTCAAGCCCATCAAGCATCTGACAGAGGTATCAAAACAGATAGCATCAGGCGACCTTGATGTAGAGATTGTCTGCAAGTCAAAGGATGAGATAGGCACTCTTGCAGACAGCTTCAGAACGACGGTTGGCGAGCTTAAACGGTTTATTTCAAAAATCAACAAGCAGGCGTTTACCGACGCCGCAACGGGCGCCGGCAACAAGGCTGCTTACGCTGAAGCAATAAAGAGAGCGGAAATAGTTGCAAAGCACCCTGGTTCGGGTTACGCTGTAATTGTAATGGATATAAACTATCTCAAGATGTATAATGACAGACACGGTCACGAATTCGGTGATATGCTTATTTCTGACGCATCGGAAATAATCCACAGAATATTCGCAGATTACGAAATATTCCGTATCGGCGGTGACGAATTCGTATGCATTATGCTTAATCCCGAATCTGACATATGTGAAAAGCTGAAGGCTGAATTCAAAGCGGCAGTAGATAAATTTAACGAAGGCTCAACAAGATACGAGCTTGGCTTACATATAGCAATCGGCTATTCGGAATATAAAGGCTCTGATTCCCACGAAACCTATGCCGATGTATTTGCCCGCGCGGATAAGGATATGTACTATGATAAGATAGAGATAAAGAAAAACATCACAATGCCTGAGGGCTATGTTGATGACAGAACAGTAAATTAAGAACTACTGTGCAGAGTTTTGCCCTGCACAGTAATTTTTTTGACTTTTTTTTAAAAACCTATTGATATTAGTAGTAAAATAGTATATAATAGAAATCGGACTAAATAAGTGCGGTTTCGGCATATAAATAAAAAAGCTGAAGCTCTTTATATAAAGAAAGGAAATGACAAAATGCTGAAGACAAGAATCTATCTTGACAATGCCGCTACCACAAAGGTAAGCGACAAGGTATTAGAGGCTATGCTTCCTTACTTAAAGGAAGGCTATGGTAATCCCTCCTCCATCTACACTCTCGGCAGAGAGGCGGCAATCGCTGTAAATAACGCAAGAAAGCAGGTAGCAGACGCTCTCGGTTGTGAAGAAAACGAGGTTTACTTCACCAGTTGCGGAAGTGAAAGCGATAACTGGGCAATAAAGGGTACCGCAAAGCTGATGGCGGCTAAAGGCAAAAAGCACATTATTACATCAGTTTTTGAGCACCACGCAGTTTTACACCCCTTAAAGGCTCTTGAAAAGGAAGGTTACGAGGTAACATATCTTCCGGTTTACGAAAACGGTGTAGTAAAGGCAGAGGATGTGGCAAATGCAATCCGCCCCGATACTGCTTTAGTTACAATTATGTACGCCAATAACGAAATCGGTACTATTCAGCCTATCGCTGAAATCGGTGCTATCTGCAAGGAAAAGGGTGTAATATTCCACACAGACGCTGTTCAGGCTATCGGTAACGTTCACATCAACGTAAAGGAACAGAATATCGATATGCTCTCTCTCAGCGGTCATAAGATTCACGCTCAGAAGGGCTGCGGTGTTCTTTATATCAATAAGAAGTACCGTCTGCCCAACCTCATCGACGGCGGCGCTCAGGAAAGAAACAGAAGAGCGGGCACAGAAAACGTCCCCGCAATCGTTGGCCTTGGCGTTGCTCTTACAGAGGCTACTGCAAATATCGACAGCAAGAATGCTAAGTTAAAGCCCTTACAGGATAAGATATATGACGCTGTTATGAAGATTGACAGAGTTCATTTAAACGGTGACAGAGAAAGAAGAATGGCAAGCAACTTAAACTTCTCCTTTGAAGGTGTTGAGGGTGAAAGCCTTCTGCTCCAGCTCGACCTTCAGGGTATTGCTGCATCCAGCGGCTCTGCTTGTACATCAGGCTCCCTTGATCCCTCTCACGTGCTTCTATCTATAGGACTTCCCCACGAAATAGCACACGGCTCACTGCGTATCTCAATGTCAGAATATACAACGGAAGAAGAGGTAGACGCATTACTTCAGGTACTGCCTGAAATCATTGCAAAGCTCAGAAGTATGTCGCCCTTATGGGAACACATAATCAAGGGCGAGACCTTTAAAATAAAGTAAAACATACCGAAAGGAAGGACATAAATAATGTTATATTCAGAAAAAGTAATGGACCATTTCGCAAACCCCAGAAATATAGGCGAGCTTGAAAACGCTGACGGCGTTGGTGAAGTTGGTAATGCAAAGTGCGGAGATATCATGAAGATGTATCTCAAGATAGACGGCGGCATCATCACAGACGTAAAGTTCAAGACCTTTGGCTGCGGTGCGGCTATAGCAACAAGCTCCATCGCTACAGAAATGATCAAGGGTAAGTCTGTAGAGGACGCTTTAAAGCTCACAAACAAGGCGGTTGTAGAGGCTCTCGACGGTCTGCCTCCTGCAAAGATCCACTGCTCTGTTTTAGCAGAGCAGGCAATCAAGACTGCACTTGCTGATTACTACACACGTCAGGGTATCGATCCTACACCTATCGTTGGTGTTATCGAAGAGCATTGCGAAACCTGCTGTGAAGACTAAGAAACAAGGGGCTGAGTTCAGCCCCTTACAGACTGAAGACAAACTCACGCACCGCAAAAATGCGTAAAGTTTTATACTTATCGTACGAGCAAATAAAAATGTTGATACAAAAGTTTAGGGAAGCCGAAAACGGCTTCCCTAAAGCATTTTTGCTTACTTCGTCACCCACCCCTCAATGTACTTCTGTACACCTATCGGGGTGGTTTCCTCGTCTGCGTGCGTTTTTCATCGTCTGACAGTGTGTAGACAAATGACTTTGTCTACACACTGCAAGGGGCTGAGTTCAGCCCCTTATATTTTTCCACCATATTAAAGCATAACCCGTGAAGAAATTCTTCACGGGTTATTTTGATATCTCACATATAAAGTGGAATTTGATTATCTCTTTTTGTAAATCACCAGCTCGGGATTTTGTCCATCTTCCTCATAGGTACAGACTAAAAGGAAATCCATATTAGCCGCTATACCAAAGCACCTGCCCCCGAATTCACTTTCAAGCTGACTGCCAAGATAGGTCTGCTTATCATCAAGGAATTTCACTTTTTCTCCGTTTGGTAAAGTGTATTCCAGATTGATAAATTCACCCGACAGCACGTTTAAATTTTCAACTCTGGGCAATCCTTCGATATGTAAAAGCGTATTGATTTCGTGAATCAGCTGTTGTTTAAATTCTTCGAGTTTTTCTTTTCCACCGATTTCTGCGTATTGCTTCCAGATATCAAGGGTGTATTCACCGTCGGAATAGCACCATTTACAGTATTCCTCGTTGAAAAGTCCGTCCTTGTCACGACCGAGATTGCAGTCGTCAATCGACATACCGCAGCACTCACAGATAAGCTCTCTCGGAGAGCCGAGGAGTGTATTGATGGACACGTCAAACAGTTTTGAAAGTAGCTTGAGCGTATCTATACCGGGCATCGTTTCGCCGGTTTCCCATCTGGATACAGCCTGCCTTGTCACAAATATCTTTTCGGCAAGCTCCTCTTGTGAGAGTCCTTTTTTCGTTCTTAATTCGTAGATAATATCTTTCGTTTCCATAAAATCACCACCTGTATTTTGTGGTTATATTATATCACGAGTTGTCAGTATTGACAAGCAACTGTATGTTGCTATCCGCTTACCGAATCGTTATTTATCATCAAGCAGATTATAACAAGTTTCAACGTAAAAATTATGACTTAAAACACAAAGCCACCTTTGACACAAAATCAAAAGCGGCTTTAATTACTTCTGTAAGACCATCCGACCTATGCGGCTTCATTTTTCTTTTATCAGTGAGTAAGAAGAAGAAGTGCTATAAACATAAGTGCGAGTACGTAGGTGCTTACCTTTACCTTCTTGCCGTTGCCTGTGAAAAGCTCGATAACTACGTGAGAAATCATACCGAAGGCGATACCGTAAGAGATGTTTCCTGTAAAGGGCATAACCGCTACTGTAAGAAAGGCTGGAACTGCAATTTCAAGCTTGTCCCAGTCTACGTCCTTTATAGAGCTCATCATAAGGACACCTACATAAAGAAGTGCGGCGGCGGTTGCACATCCGGGAATAAGCTGTGCTATAGGACTTAAAAACATTGCTATAAAGAAGAATATAGCGGTAAATACTGAGGTAAGACCTGTTCTGCCGCCCTCTGCAACGCCTGCTGTGGATTCGGCAAAGGTGGTAACTGTGGATGTACCGCAGACAGCACCGACACAGGTTGCAATAGCGTCAGAAATCATAGCCTGATTTACTCTTGGGATATCGTCATCCTTTGTAAGCAGATTACCCTTGCGGCAAGCGGCATATAGATTGCCCAGAGTATCGAACATATCGACCATACAGAATGCAAGAGAGGTTGTGATAACAACGATTATAAAGTTTGCCAAACCGTTTGCTTCTATAAAGCGTGAGAAGTCGAAGCCTTCGGTAAACACCTTACCGAGTGACTGCTCTGTAAATTCACCGAATGCGGCAAAGGGGCTTGTAAGGGAGATGTTGAGCTTTTCATAGAAGCCGGGGATTGTGAGTCCAAAGAGGTAGTACATCGCCATACCGATAAGTATTCCCCATAATACGGAGCCTTTTATATTCTTCTTTGACATAACCACTATAGCAAAGAAGGAAATGAGGCATACTACTAAAGGCATAATATCAGACCACGCCATATTGAGTATGTTGAAGGAGCCAAGCTCCATTCCTGATGAGGTCACCTTGACAACGCCTGAATTTTTAAGTCCTAAAAGGGCAATAAAAAGGCCGATACCTGCGGGGATGCCTGCTCTTACCATTGCAGGAATAGCGTCGAAAATCTTTTTTCGAAGTCCTGTAACTGTAAGCAGTACAAATACGATACCGTCAATAAGCACAAGCACCATTGAGTTTGCATAACTGAAGCCGAAGCCTATGCAGACTGTGTGTACACAGAAGGCGTTAAGTCCCATACCGCTTGCCTGAGCCAAAGGCAGATTTGCAAGAAGTCCGATAAGCAGAGTGCCTATGATAGCCGATATGGCTGTGGCAATATAAACTGCACCAAAAGATACGCCAAGAGGGTTTGAACCATCACTAAGCGGATTTGAGAAAATGTTGGGGTTTACCATAAGAATATAGACCATTGCAAAAAATGTTGTAAGTGCCGCCGAAAACTCTGTTCTTATCGTAGTTTTACGAGCGGTCATTTCAAAAAATTTGTCCAGCATACATGCTCTCCTTTTAATAAAATCGTAATAATCCAATAATAACACACTTTGCGGCAAAAAGCAAGAATACCTCTGCGATTGTTTCAACCTTTGAGTTAATAGGAGTATTTTCAGAAAAAATCCCCATCCTTGAGGATGGGGATTATTCATATGATTTATGCCTTTGGAGTAACATTTACCGCATTTGAATAGATTACTGTTCCATCTGTCATTGTGACCTTGATAAGATAGGTATATTCAAAATTGTTGGTAAGTCCCTTTACTACAGCGGATGTTCCGCTTATGTTGGCAATAAGGCTGTACTCCCCTGCCTTGTAGCGGATAATCTGATAGTAGCTTGCGCCCTCTACCGCTGTCCAGCTGAGTGTTGCCTGCTTATCGCCTGCGATTGCTGAAAGTACGGGCTTTGCTGTTTCTCCCTTAGGAGTAACGTAGATTGCAGTTGAAAGGGAGAATCTGCCGTCTTCTGCTACCGCCTTGATAAGGTAGGTATATTCGAAGTCGTTTGTAAGTCCCTTTACTACGGCGGATGTACTCTTTATAGTAGCAACAACGGAATATGCACCCTTATTGTATCGGATAATCTGATAGTAGCTTGCACCCTCTACCGCTGTCCAGCTGAGTGTCACCTGCTTGTCGCCTGCGATTGCTGAAAGTACGGGCTTTGCCACTTCTGCCACAGGAGTAACATTTACCGCATTTGAATAGATTACTGTTCCATCTGTCATTGTGACCTTGATAAGATATGTATATTCAAAATTGTTGGTAAGTCCCTTTACTACAGCGGATGTTCCGCTTATGTTGGCAATAAGGCTGTACTCCCCTGCCTTGTAGCGGATAATCTGATAGTAGCTTGCGCCCTCTAC
>JAGAVH010000008.1 GCA_017942025.1 Ruminiclostridium sp.
AAAATCCATCAATTGCCAAAGGCAATTGATTCCACAACTTCGTGCGTAGCACGAAACATCACTCCGACGGAGTCGGAACATCACACGGCGTAGCCGTGCATCACTTCGTGCAAAGCACGAAACATCACTTTGAAATTTGTCAAAGACAAATTTCAATTTGAATAAAGCCCCGTTTATACAAAAGTACCCTTGCAAAAGCAAGGGTACTAAACATTTTCTTGACATATAGAGTATCAATATGAAGCAGTTTGCGAAGCAAATCTGCGACTATTTTCGTAAAAACATCGTTTTTTATGAAAATAGATTATTCAGACTTCGCGCCTCTGTTTTCCTTCAGGATAACGTCGTGTGAGCCGCCCTCTACAATACTTGTAGCAGATACTAATGTAAGCTTTGCATTCTTCTGGAAATCAGGAATGTTGAGGCATCCGCAGTTGCACATTGTAGAACGAACCTTTGCAAGGGATCTTGTTACGTTGTCCTTGAGGCTACCTGCATAAGGAACGTAGCTGTCAACACCTTCTTCGAAGGAGAGCTTCTTGTCGCCGCCCATATCGTATCTCTGCCAGTTTCTTGCACGGTTAGAGCCTTCGCCCCAGTATTCCTTAACGTAGCTGCCGTTTACAAAGAGCTTGTTTGTAGGAGATTCGTCAAAACGTGAGAAGTATCTGCCGAGCATAATGAAATCTGCGCCCATAGCAAGAGCGAGAGTCATATGATAGTCGTGAACGATACCACCGTCGGAGCATACAGGGATGTAGATACCTGTTTCTTCGAAATACTTGTCACGTTCCTTGCAAACTTCGATAAGAGCTGTAGCCTGACCTCTGCCTATACCCTTCTGTTCACGTGTGATACAGATAGAGCCGCCGCCGATACCAACCTTGATAAAGTCAGCACCGCAGTCAGCGAGGAAGCGGAAGCCTTCGCCGTCTACTACGTTACCTGCGCCAACCTTAACGCTGTCGCCGTAACGCTCTCTGATCCAGTCGATTGTGAGCTTCTGCCATTCGGAGTAGCCCTCGGAGCTGTCGATACAAAGAACGTCCGCACCTGCTTCAACAAGAGCAGGAACACGCTCTGCGTAGTCTCTTGTGTTGATACCTGCACCTACTATGTAACGCTTTTCGCTGTCTAAGATTTCATTTACATTTTCCTTATGCTGTTCGTAGTCCTTTCTGAATACGAAGTACATAAGCACACCGTTTTCATCAACGATGGGGAGAGAATTTAACTTGTGCTCCCAGATGATATCGTTAGCTTCCTTGAGTGTTGTGCTTGCAGGAGCTGTGATAAGCTTTTCTGCAGGAGTCATAAAGGTTGCTACCTTTGTAGCCTTGTCCATTCTTGAAACTCTGTAATCTCTGCCTGTAACGATACCAACCAGCTTGCCCTGTGCTGTTCCGTCTTCAGTAACGGGCATTGTGGAGTGACCTGTCTTTTCCTTGAGTGCAAGAACATCTGCTAAAGTCATATCGGGAGCGAGATTGGAGTCACTCTTTACATAACCGGCCTTATAGCTTTTTACTCTGGCAACCATAGCCGCCTCGTCCTCTACTGACTGTGAACCGTAGATAAAGGAGATACCGCCCTCTTTTGCAAGAGCTACTGCCATCTTGTCATCTGATACAGACTGCATAATAGCAGATACAAGAGGAATGTTCATGTAGATTGAGCTTTCCTCGCCCTTCTTGAACTTTACAACGGGTGTTCTGAGCGATACGTTTGCAGGAATGCACTGTGCGGAAGAATATCCGGGCACTAAAAGGTATTCGCCGAAGGTGTGTGAGGGTTCAGAATAAATAAATGCCATAACAATTTTTCCTTTCCTTTAAGGTTCTTTGACCGTTTATGAAGAATAACCTTGAGGCAAATATACAGAGAGGTTTTTGTGCTATATACTTGCCTCAGAGTATTCTTGCATATCGGTTAAGAGCCTTTTTATTTCCTTATTTTTATCTGCCTTAACAGATTGGTATTGTTTATAATTATACTCCCTGTAATGTGAAATGTCAAGGTTTTTGAGGACTTAAAAAACAGAAAATTTTTTCCTTTATACCGCCTGATTTTAGGCATTTTGTCAAAAGCAGAAAATGGTATCTGAAAGAGAAAAATCTGAAGGGGATTTTTGTATTGATTTTAAAAAAATCCCGCAGTTTTTAACTGCGGGACTGATTTTTAAATTACGTGATCTGCCCTTTGGGCATTTCAATTAAAGCTCGATAACGATGTCGTTTTCAGCCTTTAAGATAGAGTCAAGGATAAGCTTGCCTTCGATCTTTTCACCGTTTACTGTTACAGACTTAACGCCGTGCTGGTTGCCGTCGGGATTGTTTACTGTAACGTGGAGCTTCTTGCCACGGAAGGTCTTATCCATTGTGTACTGCTTCCACTCGGAAGGAATAGAAGGATCGATAACGATACCCTTTGTTTCGGGGTTAAGACCGAGGATACCCTCTGTTGTACCTACCATAACTGTAGAAGCTGTACCTGTCAGCCAGTGTACGTGTGCACGACCTGCAAAGGGGCTGTCCTTACCTTCAACGAACTGACCGTAAACATAGGGCTCAAGAACTCTGTGTTCTGCGTTGTCGTTGTAGGTTGCGGGAGCTGCTTCCTTCCAGTACTTGTATGCACGGTCGCCGTGACCAAGCTTACTTTCTGCAAGGATGAGCCAGCCCTGAGGCTGTGAGAAGATACCTGCGTTTTCCTTTGTGCACTTGTTGAAGCACTGCATAAGAGCACCGGGGAAGCCGTGGTTTACGTAGGGAGGATACATAACCATTGCACCATAAGGTGTGTTAAGCTCTCTTTCTACGCTGTCCATAGCCTTTTCAGCCTGCTCCTTGCTTGCAAAGCCGGAGATAACTGACCAGGACTGGGGATTAAGCCACATAGAAGCCTCGGGGTCTGTTCTCTGACCGATAACAGTACCGTCTTCCTTATAGCCTCTGATCCATCTGTCTTCGTTCCAGCAAGCGGAAAGAATTTCATCAAGCTTAGCCATTTCAGCATCAAGATACTTGATATATTCTGTATCGTTCTTCTCTTCTGCATATGTCTTTAAAATCTTGAGAGCATATACAAGCTGGAATGCAACGAAGGTAGATTCGCCCTTCTTGCCGAGTCTCAGGCAGTCGTTCCAGTCAGCGTGAAGACCTGCAGGCATACCGTGTGTGCCGAGGTTATTCATAGAGAAGCTGATAGCTCTCTTTAAGTGGTCATATACTGTACCCTTTTCGCCGTCGTTAGCGTAAAGAATTTCTTCATCGAGGAATGCGCTGTCGCCGCTTTCGCTGATGTACTTGTAGATTGTGGGGAACAGCCATAAAGCGTCGTCTGCACGATAGCTGGGATGACCTGTTTCCTTAGCATATGCTGTATTTTCATCGTTTTCGTCGGGGTGGTTTTCTTCACCAGCCTTGTGTGTGTACTTAACAAGGGGAAGACCTGCGCCGTTTGTAACCTGTGCGGAAAGCATAAATACTATCTGCTTCTTAGCCATTTCGGGAGCAAGGTGGATGATACCCTGGATATCCTGTACAGTATCACGGTAGCCGAAGCCGTTTCTCAGACCGCAGTACTGGAAGGATGCCGCTCTTGACCAGATGAAGGTGATAAAGCAGTTGTATGCATTCCATACGTTTACCATATTGTTGAAATCTGCATCAGGTGTGTTTACCTGGAGATTGTCGAGCTTTGAGTGCCAGTATTCTTTAAGCTCTGCAACTTCCTTTTCAACAACGCCTGCTTCGTCGTACTTTGCGAGAAGCTCTGTGATTTCAGCGTCTGTCTTTGTACCGCCGAGAACGTAGGTTAATTCCTTTGTTTCGCCGGGCTGTAATACGATGTCGCTCTGGAGCGCACCGCAGGAGTTTGTATTGTAGTTTAAGTCACCCTTCAGACCGTTTTCGATGCCCTTGGGGTTAGCATAGCTTCTGTAGGAGCCTACGAAGGAATCACGGTCGCCGCAGAATGCGTCAGCCTTTGCTCTTGCAAGACCAAGGAAACGACCTGAAGTGGGGTTGTACACTTCGTTCTGCATCTGGTGGATGTAGTTACCCTTGAAGTATGTACGTGTGATGAAGAGTGTGTACTGGAGGTTAACCTGATCCTGCTCGTAGTTGGGATCGTTAACGAATTCGCAGTAGCCTGTAACACTTAACTTTCTGGGCTTGTCGCTTGTGTTTGTAACCTTTGCAGCCCATACTTCATAAATAGCATCCTTGGGAACATAATATGTTACTTCAGACTTGATGCCCTTGTACTCGGATGTGATAACTGTGTATGCTGTACCGTGACGGCATTCGCTCTTGAATTCGTCAAGAGGCTTGCACACAGGTGCCCAGGAAGCTGACCAGTATTCGTTTGTGTCATTATCCTTTAAATAGATGTAACGGCCGGGCTGGTCGTTGGCAACAGAGTTGAAGCGGTAACGGATAACACGTCCGTTTGCGCCTGACTTAACAAAGCTGTAGCCGCCTGCATTGTTGGAAATGATTGCACCGTATTCGGGTGAGCCTAAGTAGTTTGCCCATGCGGAAGGTGTGTCAGGTCTTGTGATGACGTATTCCTTATTCGCAAGGTCGAAATGTCCGTAGTTCATTGGGATATCCTCCTTATTTTTAAAGCCCTTCTTGAAAATGTGAAAAATATTTTTTCAAAGGGCATTCTGTGACTTTTTTATTGTCTTATTTTATTATATCAATAAATCGATTACAATTCAAGGGCGGTATTTTAAACAAATTTTCCTTGTCGATTTTGTATATAGTGTATAAAATTGTACAAATCTATTTTTTTAGGGTATTTTTTCGACTGATTACGAAAGCAACGCCTTGTAAATTTCTGATTTTGAAAAGGGAGTTTTCGCCGCCGTTTTTTTACAAGCCTCGCTCTGCTTTTCGCCCTTGTCTATAAGAGCCTGCGCCATAGCTACAGCCTCCTCTAAAGTAAGCTCTGCATTTTCCGCCTCTTTCTTTTTTCCTTCAAGAACCAAAACATATTCGCCCTTGGGAGATTTCTCCTTATAATACTCAATAAGCTCGGAAAGACTGCCCTTTATCACCTCTTCATGGATTTTGGTAAGCTCTCTGCATAAAGCCGCCTGTCTGTCGCCGAGGGCGTCATATAAATCCTGAAGGGTATTTTTCAGCTTGTGGGGAGCTTCGTAGAATATAAGGGTACGGGTAAAGTCCTTTATCTCCTCAATATGCTCTTCTCTCTGCTTTTTTGTTACGCTTAAAAAGCCTTCAAAGGAAAAGCGAGAGGTATCAAGTCCGCTCATACAAAGGGCGGTGATTGCGGCGCTGGGACCGGGTACACTTTCCAGCTCTATGCCGTAGGTGTGACAATCTCTTACCAGCTCCTCGCCGGGATCTGAAATACAAGGCATACCTGCATCGGTGATTATTGCGCAGGTCTCTCCCTGCCTCAGTCTTTCGGCAATATCCTCGCCTCTTTTGTTGCCGCTGAATTTATGATAGCTCACCATCGGCTTATGGATACCGAAATGCTGAAGCATTTTGCCGCTGACTCTCGTATCCTCTGCCGCTATAAAGTCCACCTTTGCAAGAGTTTCCAGCGCTCTTGACGAGATATCCGACAGATTGCCTATGGGAGTGCCTACTATATAAAGCTTTCCTGACATTGTTTATTCCTTTTCTGAATTTATATCGTATATTTTCTGCATTTCGGCAGAATATTTGTTATCCTCGCCATATACTGCAAATTCGGGGGTTATATCCATACCCGGCTTTCCACCCTTTTTGCCGCTTATAAGAAACAGCCAGGGCTTTTCTCCTATGCGGTTTACCACAGGAGTTATGGTTTTCGGCTCTATTCCGTTTGCTCTCATAGCACAGATAACGTCCGCAAGACGTAAGGGTATCTGACACATTTTAAGACTGCCGCCGTACTTTAACAGCTTTGCAGAGGTTTTTACCACGTCGTTTATATCGCAGAGTATTTCGTGCCTTGCCGCCGCCTGCTTTTCGGACAGTCTTTCTTCTCCTGAGCCTTTTTTCCAGTAGGGCGGATTTACCGTTACTATATCAAAGTATTCTGTGGGCACGCCTTCGGGCGTTTTCAGGTCACAGCAGACAGGCTTTACTCTGTCTGAAAGTCCGTTTTCGCTGACGCTTTTACTGAAAAGCTCCACTGCATCGGGCATTATCTCTATGCCGTAAAGCTCCTTAGGGGGATTCTTTCTGCACATTATCAGAGGTATGATGCCGCAACCCGTACATAAATCGCAGACCTTATGGGAGGAGCGCACATCCGCATAATCAGCCAGCAGAAAGGCGTCCGTGCCGAATCGGTGGTCGTCGGATACATATATTTTTATTCCGTTTAAATCAAAGCTTTCCTGCATACTAACCTACTAAAATATCATCCTCGGGGAGAATCTTGTTCTTACTCTTCTTTTTATTTCTTATCATAAGTGACATCATAATTGTGATAGGTCCGAGTCTGCCTGTAAACATAGTGAATATCATTGCAATCTTACCTGCCACATTGAGCTGTGCCGAAACTCCGAGAGAGCTACCACAGGTAGAAAAGCCCGACACCACCTCAAAAAGCACATTCTGCATAGGCACATTCGGAGCACAGCGATGTACAGCTATAAATGAAAGCAACACCATAGCTATTGACAGTACAAGCACCGTCAGAGTTTTAAGTATAGCATCCTTTTTCAGCTTATGACCTAAAATGTGTATATCCTCGTCACCCTTTAATACGGAAATGACGGTTGCAAACACTACTGCGGCTGTGGTTACCTTGATACCGCCGCCCGTAGAGGCGGGAGCCGCTCCTATAAACATAAGCAGAGTTATTATTATCTTGGTGAACGAGGTCAGGTTTGAAGGATCGAAGGTGTTTATACCAGCCGTTCTTGCGCTGACGCTGAAAAATACGCTGTTCATTATTTTTTCCGGCAAGGGCATTCCACCTATAGTTCCGATATTACTGAACTCTGCCGCAAAAACGGTTATAAACGCTATCGCCGTAAAAAAACCAGTCATAGAAAGCACAATACGAGTATGAAAGGTAAGCCGCCTTATCTTTCTGTAATTAACTATATTCTGCCAGACCAGATAACCTATACCTCCCATAAGTATCATAAGAAGCAGGGTGAAAATAACTATCGGATTATCCGAATAGCTACCTATTCCTCCCGCAACGCTCATAACATCAAAGCCTGCGTTACAGAAGGCGGATACCGCCATAAATATCGACATGAATACGCCGTAGGCTCCGAAATCGGGGATAAATACCGTCATCAGCAAAAGAGCACCGAAAAGCTCTATGGCAAGGGAGTATATTATAATCTCCGAAAATAGTCTGCGAGGAGTGTGCAAGGCTTCCGAAGTGAAATCTGCCGCCGCAATCTTTACCGAGGACCAGCCCATCTTTTTTCCGAGCAGAAAGTTAAAGAAGGTTACAAATGCAAGAAAGCCCAAGCCTCCTATCTGGAAGAGCATAAGTATAACAACCTGCCCGAAAAGAGAGAACTGCGTATAGGTATCAAATACCGTTATACCTGTTACACAGGTTGCGCTGGTAGCGGTAAAAAGGCAGTCGATAAAATTGCCGAAGTTCCCGTCCCTGGAGGACACAGGCAGGCACAGTAAAGCCGTACCGACAAGTATTATAGCTGCAAAGCCGAAAATAAGAAATCTGGCAGACTGCATATGTTTTTGTTTTTTCTTTAATACGGGCATAGCTTATCCTTTTCACTCCCGGAGTTCATTTTTCATTGCCTGTTCATGATACAGAACAGCCTGCTCTCCATAGGCGTATATGCTTAAATTTTCCGACCTGCCTATGAGCACGGCATAGCCTGCAGGCTTTATATCAGTATCCGTAACAAGATAGCAGCTATCGGAGGCAAGCTCTGTATCGCTTATATGCATTACCTTGCTATCCTGGTTGAAATACTGCATATTCATAGCAAGCTGTTTATCCTTTGCGTAGACCTCAACGGGAGGCATCTCTCCTTCGCCGTCCCGCCTCATAAAGCCGCTTATCGTCGTAACGGAGTTTATTGTCTTTTCCGCCTTCTTGTTATAAATTCCTGCTGTATCTATAATTGTAAATACAGCGCTGTACAGAACAAGTCCTGCTGTAACAAATACGGTTATTCTGTGAGCATACTCCTTTGCACAGCAGACTATAGGTATAATAGCGGCAAAGGCTGTAAATATGAATAATACAGGATATATCAGAGTATCACCCGTAAGCGATGCGGTTGTATCAAAGCCGGGCTTCAGAGCGGATATACCCTGACTCTGTGCCGTAACGATCGCATTTATGCTGTCTGCCTTCTCTGAGCAGATAAGTATTGCGAATACAGCAACCATTCCGATAAGGCTTATCATTGCCATTACTCTGACATAGGTAGCACCATATCGCTGGATGTATATAAAGAACAGGAATACAAGCGCAGTTATCACAGGATAAACGGGTATTGCACTGAATATCTGCTCCTGACTTGTTACAGGTGTCTCCATGGATAAAAAGCTGTCAACAAGTATTGTTACCACGGTAACTATAAACAGCATTATGCCGAAAAGGTATATATTTTCGCTGTAGAACTGCTCTGTCTTTCTTTTCTTTTTTCTTACGAAGTTTATAAAAATTATAACTATGACAGCTATTGCCGCTGTCGCCAGTCCGAAGGAGGATATTGTCAGGTAATAGGCTCTGCCGCCTATATGTATCAGGAATTCCATCGGCTCTGCACACAATCTTTCAAAGGATAACACTATCCTTTCGAGGATATCGGTGCCGCTTACTATATGGGAATTTTCTGCAAAGAACATAGTAAGCAGAAAATCCGACACGGCAATAAGGAGAAAACAGCCCGCAAAGGCAGTTATACCCACAGGCTTGCTTCTGCCTGATATCTGCAGAAAAACAAGATATATAAGCAGCGCTAAAAAAAGAGACAGATAGGTTTTGTTGAGAAGGTATGCAAAGCCGCACAGTACACCTGCCGCTATCGATGAGGGGAGAAGGATTTTCTTTTTCTTATCCGTCTTTACATTTTCGGTAAAAAGCATAAATAACGCCCAGCCGATGACTGCTGTAAAGGGCTCGGTCACAAGAAATCTTGAACCGCCGAGAACGGCAGGTAAAAGTCCGCAGACTGAGGCTGACAACACTCTGTGCCAGGGCTTTGTTACAGAAAAGCGCAGAGTCATTTTGTACGCCATAAGGGGGATAAGCGCATATATCATTGCGCTTATTATCATATATGAGGCGTACTGGGCTATCGGCTCCTTGAAGAAAAGCATAGAGGGCAGATAGAATATTCCCTGCAGGAGCTGTCCGAGACTATCGGGCGCAGGCATTACAGAAAACCAGTCCCTGCCCATAAGTGCGGAGGCTGACGCGGCAGGAATAAACTCTCCTGTAAAGCTTACCGTCTTTATAAACAGTCCCATTACCGAATAAACGACAAAAAAGGAGAGCCAGATTAAAAAGGGCGTACTTTTTCTGCCTTCTGACTGCTCGGTAAATTCTTCTTCCTTTACCGAGGCGGTAATATAATTGCTCATATAAAGTGCCTTCAGCTTGCCCATTTCTGTCACTCCTTTCATAAAATCGTCAGATAGTCTGTCTTTTTATACCACTACGCCAAGATAATTATTCAGCACCTGAAAGCCAAAGGATAAGGCTATCACCGCACATACGCCAAAGGCAAGTCCGCTGAAAAGGCTGGGTCTGCCTGCCTCTGAAATGCGATGAAGCACCTCTCTTCTGCTGTAGGACGCATTTTCGCTTTTAACGTTCTTTATCTTTTTCACTGCAAATCTGAAATAGAAAAAGTTGAAGAACATCAGCACAAATACCAGTATTGCCAGCATTGCCGCCGATGAAAGGACTGACAGAAGCTGTGCCATCTCGGGAGCAAGTCCCAGTATATTATTCGTATCCGCTATAAGTATTCTTGCCTCCATTGTAAGCATAATGAGGAAAAGAATCAATGCTCCGAAGAGATTCATTCTTCTGAAAAAGCAATGAAGCGGAAAAAAGATAAAGGCTGAAAAATTAAGCTTTAATATCTGCCCCTTGTTTATTATATCTCTGAAAACAGGCAGATAATAAGCGGCATTCTTCCCACAGAATTTCACAAGCTCCTCGGCATCGACGCCGTCCACCTCAGGAAAATCCTTCTGCTGTCTGAGAAGTCTCTGATCCATTGCCTCTCTGAGCTCCTCGACGGTGTTTATATTTTTCATATCCAGCTCATCATCTTCCGTATTGCTGAGCCTTCTCATTTTCTCCGTATGAATACTTTCGTAGCGTTCTTTCAGCATCTGCTTTTCGCCCTTCCACTCATAGCTTCCGTGTCTGTCGGAAAAAACACATTCGCTCTGCTCCTTATAGCAATCACGGTGATAGGGTGTGCCACAGTCGGGGCAGACGACGATATCGTCTGACTCTTTAAAAGCTACACCGCATACGGGACACTTTTCGTCTGTATATATTTCTCTCATTCGGTCCATCCTTCTTGTTGTTCTCTGTTCTCAATAAGACTATATTTAATATATTGTACCATAAAGTAACATAAAATTCAAGTACGGAGAGCGGCTCTTTTTTCAGTTCTGAAACGCTTGGGAGTAACGCCCTTGTATTTTTTAAAGCTTTTTATCATATGACTGCAATCAGAATAGCCTGTTTCGTTGCTGATATAGGTCAGGTCAAAGTCTGTAAACAGCAGTAGCTCTTCCACCTTGTAAAGCCTTATCTCTTCTATATATTCCTTGCAGGTCTTACCATACACCTGCAGAAACTTCTTCGCAAAGTAAGAATAGCTCATACGACATTCTCTGGCTATTTCTTCTACGGTAACGCCCTCGCTGATGTGACTGTCTATATACTCGGTTATGTTATTTATATCAGGAGTGCTGTCATCGGCGTATATTTCATTGTCGATGGTAAAGCCGCTCCTCTGCCATATACGCAGTATCCGTATCAGCAGTTCGTAGATACGGGATTTTACTATAATGTCGCTTCCGTAGCCGCGTCCCTGTGCCTCTCTTATACACTCCATGAATATCTCTTCAGCCTTTATTTCAGCGCAAAGTCCCTCGGGAAACATTATCTCCATTTCCCTTTTCTGTGCGCTGTGGAAGATACTGCGGAGCTTTGGCGCATAATCAGAGGTCATATTAAGTCTGTTGATATCAAACTTTATTACTGCATAAAAGAGTTTTTTACCGTTTGCGCTATGAATTGAATGTACTACCCGGGGATGGAAAAATATCATTTCACCCTCGCTTACTATATATCGGTTCTCTCCGCAGTACATATCGGCACAGCCTTCGATGATATAAATCATCTCGGCAAAGTAATGCCAGTGGGGTTTTACGGGAAAGTTTTCGTGGTTAGCATCGAAATAAAAACATTCTACCGGGGTTCTCAAAACGTCCGATTCTTCAAAAAGAAAGTGCATACAGATCCTCCTATGATAGGTTTTTACAATTTATATGTGAATTTATTATAGCACAGTAATGATAGAAATGATATACTTTTCTTGAAAATTAAGTAGCATTTTTCTGACTTTTTACAAAAGAAAAAAGCACATAATGATGAAAGGAATACATACAGATGGATTTTATAAAAGGAGCAACCTTCGCTCCCTTTGCTCCCAGAGGCACTTTTGAAAAGGAAGAGGCCTATGACAGCCTCGATAATCTTGTAAAGCTTACAAATGCGGATTTTATAATCCTCGTACCCAACGGACTGCAGGAAACTCCCCAGTCCGAAAATATAGATTACAGCTCCTGCGCTACACTTTCCGATGACGAGCTTATAAAAATGATTCGCTATGCAAAGCAAAAGCATAATTTAAGAGTATGCCTAAAGCCCACGGTAAACTGCCGCAACGGTACCTGGCGTGCGCATATCAGCTTTTTTGACGAGGACGTTATCTGCGAACCCAAATGGTGTAACTGGTTCAACTCCTATACAAAATTCCAATGTCACTACGCCGAAATTGCAGAACGTGAAAAATGCGAAATGTTTATAGCAGGCTGTGAAATGGTGCAGTCAGAAAAGAGAGCCTCCGAATGGCGTCAGGTCATAGCGGAAATCAGGAAGAATTACAGCGGTCTTGTTTCCTATAACACCGACAAATATCAGGAGCATAACGTGAGCTGGTGGGACGCAGTGGATGTAATATCCTCCAGCGGATATTATCCCATAAACGACTGGGAAAATCAGCTTGACAGAATAGAAAAGGTTGTAAAGAAATTCGACAAGCCGTTCTTTTTTGCGGAATGCGGCTGTATGTCGGTAAAAAACGCAAATCTTGTGCCTAACGACTGGTCGGTAAGAGGCGATATCGATCAGCAGGGACAGGCGGACTGGTACAAGGCAATGTTTGACGCCTGCGACAAGAGAGAATGGGCAAAGGGCTTTTGCATATGGGACTGGACCTGGAAACAGTACCCCTTAGAAAAGGCACCGACTCACGGTGGCTACGACATATACGGCAAGACTGCCCAGCAGGTAGTCAAAGAATATTACAGCAGTAAATAACCAGAACAAATACTTTTATTCAGAAAGGAAAAACATTATGGATAATTTCAGCTTCTACAGCCCGACAGAATTCGTATTCGGCAAGGATACAGAAAACGACGCAGGCAGATATGTAAAAAAGCACGGCGGCACAAGGGTGCTTCTCCACTTTGGTGGCGGCTCCGCAGTAAAATCGGGACTTCTTGGCAGAGTAAAGAAATCCCTTGAGGATTGCGGTATATTCTACACCGAGCTTGGCGGAGTAAAGCCCAACCCCCGTGACAGCAAGGTGTACGAGGGTATTGAGCTTTGCAAGAAGGAAAACCTCGACTTTATCCTTTCTGTAGGCGGCGGCTCAGTAATAGACAGCGCAAAGGCCATTGCGGCAGGCGTATGTTATGAAGGCGATTTCTGGGACTTCTACTGTGGCAAGGCAGCTATAAAGGCGGCTTTACCCGTAGCGACAGTTCTCACCATTGCGGCGGCAGGTAGCGAAGGCTCAGGCGACTCGGTAATAACAAAAGAGGACGGAATGGAAAAGCGCGGAGCAGGCTCCGACTTATTAAGGCCCAGATTCTCTATTTTAAATCCTGAGCTTACCTTTACACTTCCTCCCTATCAGACAGCCTGCGGAGCAACCGATATTATGGCTCACGTATTTGAAAGATATTTCACCAACACAAAGGAAGTAGAAATCACCGACAGACTTTGTGAAGCGGTGCTTATGACAATGATTAAGGAAACTCCCAGAGTTATTGCCGATCCCGAAAACTACGAGGCAAGAGCAAACATTATGTGGGCTGGTACGGTAGCGCACACAAATATTGTAGGCGTAGGCAGAAGTCAGGACTGGAACAGCCATGGCATAGAGCACGAATTATCAGGTATGTATGATGTGGCACACGGTGCAGGTCTTGCGGTAATTATGCCTGCGTGGATGGAATATGTTTATAAGCACGATGTTATGAGATTTGCCCAGATGGCGGTAAGAGTGTTCGGCTGTCAGATGAATTTCGAAAATCCCGAAGCCACCGCTCTTGAAGGTATAAAGCGCTTCCGTAGCTTCTTACACGGCATCGGTATGCCGATAAACTTTAAGGAGCTTGGCGCTAAGGAAGAGGATATCCCGACACTTGCGAAGAATATGGGTATCAAGGATAAGACCTGGGGCTTTGTAAGACTGTCCGAAGAAGATGTAAGAAATATATACACAATAGCGGCTAAGGCAGAGCTTTAAGGAGGAAGTATGAAAAAAGCGTTATTCATAGGCGGTACAGGTACAATCAGCATGGCTATCACAAGACAGCTGGCAAGCAATCCCGACTGGGAGCTGTATCTTATCAACAGAGGCACAAGAACAGCGGAATTACCCGAAAATGTTAAGGTTATAAATGCAGATATCAATAACGAAGCCGAAGCGGCAGAAAAGCTGGCAGGCTACGAATTTGATACAGTATGCGATTTTATCGGATTTGTACCCTCTCAGCTTGAAAGAGATTACAGACTCTTTAACGGCAAGGTAAAACAGTTTATGTATATAAGCTCCGCTTCTGCTTATCAGAAGCCCTTATCCGACTATCGCATAAACGAGGGTACTCCCCTTGCGAATCCCTACTGGGAATATTCAAGAAATAAGATTGCCTGCGAAGAATTCTTAATGAAGATGTACCGTGAAAACGGTTTCCCTGTAACAATCATCCGTCCCAGTCACACCTACGATGAAAGAAGTATTCCTTTAGGCGTACACGGGGACAAGGGTAGCTGGCAGGTAGTAAAGAGAATGATGGAGGGTAAGCCGGTTATCATTCACGGCGACGGCACATCACTCTGGACTATGACCTTTAACACCGACTTTGCAAAGGGCTTTATCGGTCTTATGGGAAATATCCACGCCATAGGCGAAAGCTTCCAGATAACAACCGACGAAACACTTACCTGGAATCAGATTTATTCCGCTATAGCAGACGTTCTGGGTGTAAAGCTGAATGCGTATTACGTTCCCTCTGATTTTCTGCATAAGGTAAGCCATTACGATTTCAACGGTTCTCTTATCGGAGATAAGGCAAATTCCGTAGTATTCGAT
The DNA here is from genome assembly GCA_017942025.1 of Ruminiclostridium sp. GTDB lineage: Bacteria > Bacillota > Clostridia > Oscillospirales > Ruminococcaceae > Ruminiclostridium_E. The sequence continues at coordinate 14,612 of JAGAVH010000008.1, forward strand.
AACTCAAAGCTAAAAAAGGCAGTACCCGGCTTTAATCCCGAGGTAAGATTTGACCAGGGGGTAAGAAAGGTTATCGAATATGTTTTAGCTCATAAGGAATTACAGGTAGAGGATGAAGAATTTGACAAGTGGTGCGATAAGGTTATTGCGGCACTTGAAAAGGCAAAGGCAGAAATTTTAGCATAAAAACACAATACGGAAAGGAAAGTAAACCAATGGTTAATGTTAAAAACAGATGGGCATTCATAACAGGTGCCGCAAGAGGCATCGGTAGACTGACAGCTTTATTTATGGCTGAGCAGGGCTGTAATCTTATTCTCCACAGCAGAGATAAGAGCCATACAGAAAAGCTTATTGAAGAAGTAAAGGCTCTCGGTGTAGAAGCGTATGCAGTAGCGGCAGAATTATCAGACCTTGATAGCGTTGCCGCAATGCTTAAGGAAATTGACAGCTTTAACGTAGACGTAGACATCGTACTCAACAATGCAGGTATGCAGATCGCCTACAGAACAGAATATTTCAGCACTCCCGTTTCTGACTACACAGAAAGCTTTAAAATCAATACGATAGCTCCTGCTATGATATGCTATCACTTTATGCCTAAGATGATAGCAAAGGGCTTTGGCAGAATTTTAAACACCACAAGCGGTATTGCATTAGAACCTCAGCAGGCAGGTTATTCCGCAAGTAAAGCGGCTCTTGACAAGATAACAATAGATTTAGGCTCTACAGTAAACGGCACGGACGTTATGATCAACCTCACCGATCCCGGCTGGTGCAGAACAGACCTCGGTGGACAGCACGCTCCCAACGCTCCCGAAAGCGCTATCCCCGGTATTGTGGTAGGTGCATTTGTTGATGACAAGAAATCAGGCAGATTCTTAGGCGCACAGAACTTTGCAGGTATGACTCTTGAAGAGGCGGTTGCAAAGGCAGAAGCAGAATTTGACGCACCCTATGGGAAATAAGCCGCACAGATAAAGAAAGGAACTCTACAGTATGGATTGGATGCTGCTCAGTTTTTTCACAGATGATACGGAATTTCCATTTCACATAGGCTACGGACACCACGACGACGACGGTATGTTTATGCACGTGCACAAGGATTTTTCTGAGCTTGTTATCGTGCTTGAAGGGAATGCTGTACACAAGGTCGGCGAAGAAACCTTCGATATAAGCAAGGGCGATGTTTTCGTTGTCGGTAGTGAGGTTGCTCACGGCTACACCAAAGCCGAAAATTTCAGAATATGCAATGTAATGTTTGACCCTAAAATGCTGATGTCCTATGATATCAGAAAATACCCCGGTTTTCATTCGCTGTTCGTAATAGAACCGCATTTCATCAAAACGCAGGGGTATCAGAATAAGCTGAAGCTCGCTATGAAGGAATTCAATGCTCTTGAAAGCCTTATAGAAACAGCAGTAAAAGAATATGAATCGGAGGAGCCGGGAAAGAAAACACTTGTTCTTTCTTACTTTTTACAAATGGTAGTAGAATTATCAAGGCAGTACACATGTACTGAAACTCACGACAACAGCGACAAGATAGACGGTATAGCATTTGCAGCAGCTCATATGGAAAATCATTTTACTGAGGATGTGTGCATGAATGACCTTCTGTTGCTGTCCCACTATTCACAGCGTCATTTCATAAGACTTTTTTCAGAAGCCTACGGAGTTACTCCCCACAGATATCTCCTGCAGCTGAGAATAAAGCACGCTTGCTCTTTACTTACGGAAACATCTCTTTCTATGGGAGAAATTTCTGCAAGATGCGGATTTAACGACCCCAACTATTTCGCGAGAATATTCAAGAAATATGTTTCAGTATCGCCCAACAGCTATCGCAGTAACAAGCTGAAGGCTTGCTGACAGACTGAGACAAACTCACGCATCGCAAAAATGCAGGATAACAGCATCAGTTTTATAGCTGTACAAGAAATAGCAGAACGAAGGTTTTGGAGAGCCATAAAACGGCTCTCCAAAAGCATTTTTGCTTAGTTCGTCACCCACCCCTCGACGCACAACCGTGCGCCTATCGGGGTGGCTTCCTCCTCTGCGTGCGTTTTTCTTCGTCTGACAGACTGAGACAAACCGACAGAAAAATCCGCTTCCGGTAAAAATCAGAAGCGGATTTTAAATTTTTAAGCTTTATTCATTCGTCAATGACGTAAATTCGTAAGAATATATGTGTTCCCCTCCACCGGTAAAGAAGGACGGTATATACTGAAAAAACGTGAAACAAAAAATAAGGGCTGACAGTATCAGGCATACAACTATTATAATCAGAGCTGTTCTTTTCTTTGCCACAAGGCATATAATACCACTCGTTATCAGGTAGGCGGATAAAAACATCAATAGGAACGAAAGTAGCACTCCCGGAATAAGCGATATTATTCCCGCACCAAGTAAAATAAATCCAACTATCTTCTGAACAGTTATTTTTTCTGTTTTCTGTTCCACAGGCAATACTGCCTGCGGTGGTTCTTCCTTTTTGCCTGTAGCAATATATTCTACCGATACGTCAAAAAGCTCTGCAAGAGCAATCAGATTGTATGTATCAGGTGCGCTGGTATCATTTTCCCATTTGGAAACAGCTTGTCTTGTTACGCCGATCTGCTCTGCGATATATTCCTGCGATAGGGATTTTTCTTTTCTTAATTTGCTTATTCTTTGTCCTATGGACTCCATAACTTATCACCTCGTAGGATATTGTATCAGAAAACGCAGTTGCAGTCTACCAACTACAGCGCAACTTCAGGTTGCGGAGTAGTAAATCTCGCTGAAACACATAGATATTTTATTCATTCGTCTGCATTAAATCATAAATCATCAGATCCACGAATCTACCGTAGGATTTTACACCCTCGTCCTGTCCCTGATTTTTTAGATAAGTGTCATTAACCTTACTGCTTATTTCAGCCACGGGAGTTTCGTACTGACTCCAGTATTTGTTGTTGTTCTGCATTTCCTTTATAACAGAAGGGTGGATAGTCGCATAAAGCTCGGTATATTTTTCTGCGCCTGCGGCGGAATAATACTGCCCCATAGCATAGATAAGAGCTTCGGAAAATCCGCTGTAGCGCAGATAGGGGCTGTCACTTTCACGACAGGCAAGATAGGCTATAAAATTAGCCTCATCCTCTCTCATAAAGCCCTTTAAATGCGAAAGCTCGTGACATACGGTAAAGGGGATAGAAAAATCGGGAGCATTTACGTTATAATTTGCTTCTATGGTAAAGGGATCGTATATACCCATAATTTTACACATAGACATAAATTCTGATACCATAACTCCCTTCGGAGTCGGATAAAAGCCTGATAAAGCGGAATATTCCTTTCCTGCTTTTTCCATAGCCTTTACGCATTCTGCCTTCATATCAAAGCCTTCCGCTTCTACCGACATAAAGCCTTCCTCGTCATAGGAGATTTCCTCTGCGGCGGCATTGACATTATCAATAATATAAATGCACAGCTTTTCCAGCTCTTCGGCAGAATATTTTGATGGAGCAAGTCCGCTTTTTTCGGAGAAAGGAACACGGTGATAGTTGATTCCGCAAAAAAAGGTGTAGGAGGAATATATGAATACACCCGTACACAGTACAACCGAAAGAGCTATCACACCGGGCTTTTTCTTGTTTTCATTTTCAAGAAGAGAAATTATAAGGACAATTATTCCTATAACCAGCGCAAGTATCAGTATAAATATCAGTATTTCTCCCACAGCAAAGGGGAAAAGTCCGTTTATAAAGCCTATGGTATGTACAAAAAAGGGATATATGCCCTCAGCATAGAATTCGGCAAAGCCTGATACATTTCTGGCGAGTACATCACAGATTATCGTTATGACAAGGATTATTGCCGCTACTGTGAAAACTATCGGCAGAATGGATTTTTTCTTTTCCACCTGTTTATTTTCCGTCTGTCTGCCCTTTTTCTGCTCTGTCTTACCTGATGTCTTTTTTGCTGTCGTTTTTCTGTTGCCGCCGCTTTTTGAGTTACTGCTCTTAGCGGTGGTCTTTGTTTTTGTTTCAGCCATATCGGAACACCTTTACTTTATAGATTTAAGTACTGTTTTAAGATATTTCTTATATGCGTCGATAAGTCTGTCAGGGCCTTCTATCTTTGCCTTTTCTCCGAACTGGAACATCCAGGCATAGAAGGTCGGGCTCATAGATACCTCTCTTGAAACGGAGAAGTGCTGGTCATCCTCTTTGTGAAATACTATATCCATACCGAATTTATCCATAACATTGTCAAGCAGAGCATTGTCAAAAACAAGCTTTGCTCTTATCATTTCTCCCGGGAACATACCAAATACCTTTTTGGTGTACTCAGAAATATTGAAGCTCTTGTCCTTTAAAGCGGTCTCATCGGATATACAGATATTCTCCATTCTGTCTACACGGAGATTTGTTATCTTTCCTCGTCTGTCATAGTGACCGATGCAGTAGTATTTTTCATCATCCCAGGCAAGAGTGTAGGGGGACATTTCATAACGCTCGCCGTCATATTTATAGACCTTCTGCTTTCTTAAATTGTGGCGGAAATATCTGAAGGTTATCTTTCTGCCCTTATTTATAGCCTCGTGTATGGTGTGGATGTTATAATACACGCTTTCGTTGATTGTCTTGGCACGGTTTGCAATAATTACATTTCTTTGCAGTACATTTGCCTGATGTCTGCTTGTGAGGGTTTCAATCTTTGAGATAAGCTCACGGGATTTTTTCTGTGTTATGAATTTGGAGCACGCCACAGCGTCGGCAAGCAGCTGTAATTCTGCCAGCTCGAACACACCCGAGGCTAAGAAATGCTTTGTTTCGTTGCCTGCTCTTATTTCACAGATATCCATTCCGTACTCGTCCCTGAGCGCTTCTATATCTGTATAGATGGCTTTTCTTTCGGCGCTTACTCCCCTTGCCTCAAGCATGGCGATAAGCTGTTTTACTGACAGAGGATGTTCCTCGTCGGTTTCATAGCGGAAGATATCCGCAAGGTATAAAAGCTTTAATTTCTGTCCTGATGAACGTGGCATGGTTTCACTCCTTCGTTTTTTATTGCCGTGGGCATTTGAGCCCCTAACCCTCCTAAACAAGTCCGCAAGGACTTATTTCACATTGCGATAGCAATATTTCATAATTCACGAAGTGAATTATTTCACATTTTGCCATAAGGCAAAATATTTCATTTTAAATTTGTCGCAGACAAATTTAATTACCCCTGCAATTTCCGCCTTCGGCGGCGATGGTATTATTTTTTCCTCGGGAGAAGGCTTAATAATGCATTATTCAAAATACATCAATTGCCTTTGGCAATTGATTCCTTAACAAGTCCGCAAGGACTTATTTCACATTGCGATAGCAATATTTCATAATTCACGAAGTGAATTATTTCACATTTTGCCATAAGGCAAAATATTTCATTTTAAATTTGTCGCAGACAAATTTAATTACCCCTACTTGCGGGCGAGATATTATTATACTTTCACAAAATGTGCGATGAAGCTTCTGAAATCGCCCCACATATTAGGTACGTCAAAGCCGCTGTTCATAAGCAGTTCGGCGGAATATACCCTTCCAGTCTGCTCGTGGCGGTAATATGCGCCCTTTTCAAGGCCTTTAAGCTTTACTCTGTGTAAGAATACGCTGGGCTCTTTAAGCACCTGAACATAAGTGAAGAGTGTTTCGCTCTTGTCCTTTGCCACATGCTGCCAGGCGTCATAGCGGTCGTTTGCAAAGGGATCGCCTATGCGGTAGTAGTCGCCGTTTCTGACAAGGGGATTATATTTATTGAATTCTTCAATCTGCTGCTTTATAGCGTATTTATCATCATCGGAAATCTTCGTCACGTCCAGCTCATAGCCAAAGGTACCCGACATAGCCACGTGACCTCTTGTTTCAAAGGGTGTAATTCTTCCTACGCAGTGATTGGGACTGTCGGATACGTGAGCACCGAAGCAGGAGCAGGGATAGCACATAGAAGTACCGTACTGTATTTTCAGTCTTTCGATAGCGTCGGTATCGTCGCTTGTCCATATCTGGGGAGAGTAGTAAAGCATACCTGCGTCAAAACGTGAGCCGCCGCCTGCACAGTTTTCAAGAAGCAGGTCGGGGAAATCTGTCAGCAGTTTTTCCTGCATATCATATACGCCGAGTACGTATCTGTGCCAGATTTCTCTCTGTCTTTCAGGAGCGAATACCTCGTTTCCGACTTCTGACAGCTGTCTGTTCATATCCCATTTTACATATTCGATATTGGCGGAGGATAAGATATCCTTTATTCTGCCGTAGATGTATTCTCTTACATCATCTCTTGAAAAGTCGATAACAAGCTGACTTCTTGCTGTAGTTCTCGGTCTGCCGGGAATATGTATGCACCAATCGGGATGCGCCTTGTAAAGCTCGCTGTCGGGGCTTATCATTTCAGGCTCAAACCAGATACCGAATTTAAGACCTATCTTATTTACCTCGTCAACAAGATATTTAAGACCGCCCTTTATCTTTTCTTCATTTACAAACCAGTCGCCGAGAGAAGAACGGTCGTCGTTTCTGTGACCAAACCAGCCGTCATCCATAACCAACATTTCAATACCTGCTTTTTTAGCCTCTCTTGCAATATCAAGGAGCTTTTCGGTATCGAAATTGAAGTATGTAGCCTCCCAGTTATTGATAAGTATGGGACGGCGTAAATCCTTCCACTTGCCACGGATAAGATTATTTCTCATAACATCGTGGAAGTTTCGTGACATCTGGCCAAGTCCCTCACCTGAATAGGTCATAATTACTTCAGGTGCCTGGAATTCTTCACCCACTTCAAGATGCCAGGAGAAGTCATAGGGGTTGATACCGAGGAGCACTCTTGTCTTTTCGTACTGTCCCACCTCTGCCATAGCAAGGAATGAGCCTGAATATACAAGCGCAAAGCCGTAAGCCTCGCCATAGTCCTCGGTAGCGGTATGCTCGCATAAGGCAAAGAAATTATTGTGGGCGTGGGAGGTAGAGCCACGGTTTGAATCTATAGAATGCTTGCCGAAGGTAAGAGGATAGCGCTGAACGTGTCTTTCTCTTGCCCAGGTGCCGTGCAGTGTAATCATATCATAGTCCATTCTGTCAAGATCGACAGAAGCGGAGATAAGACGGCGAAGCTCGATAGCGTCTGTGCCGTTATTTTTAACCCATACGCTTCTTGTAATTACGTCGTACCGGGGAAATACGCTGTACATTAAAGTTATATCCATACCGTTATGAGGGTCGTGGCAGAATACCTGAAGAGTTTCCGCTTCCTCATCGGTGGCGTAGGTAGCAGGCAGTCCCTTTAACTTAGGCTTACCCTTTGAAATGCGGTAGTCCTTATAATAGCATTCACAGGCAGACATACCATGCTTATCCATTACCTGCATTGCAGGCTCTCTGAAATCTGCAACGCCGCTTGTCGGAAATTCGATTAAAGCACAGTCAAAGCTGTGAGGTCCCATAGCATCGTGTACTGCAGGTACAAAGGGGGCATCATCGGGGATGCGGAGCATATGGGTTATATCCGTTTCGGGAATCCATCCGCCATAGTAAAGGTGCAGAAGGTTTTTACTTTCTGTTACGTGGAAGGCATAGCTTGAATTTTTTGTATCAAGCTTGAATACTCGTTTCTTTTCGTCAAAAATGATTGCCATAAATTTTATCCGTCCTTGATATTTATAAGGTATATATACCCATATATAAATATACCATATTTGACTGATTATAACAAGACGATTTTGTAAATATCTTATGGAAATTCAAGGTGAATTTTACTGAAAATTATTTTTTTCTATTGCATTAGGCTCTGTAAAATGATAAAATATTATCATATACTGTAGAAAGGGTGAAAAAATGAAAAAGACAATATCACTTATGATATGCTTATTTATGATAATATCTGTTTTTTCATCCTGTCAGGTAGTAAAGGTGCAGGGAGAAAAGACAGATATTGATCTTGATGATATATTTACAGATAATAATATAAGTGTACCCGATCCCTATGAATCGGAAAATACTCCCTCTGAGGAAAGTACAACCACCGACTCCGGGCAGACTGTTCCACCCGAAACCACTACGGTGACGACTACTCCTCCCGAAACCACTACGGTGACGACAACTCCTCCCGAAACTACTACCGTGACAACTACTCCGCCTGAAACCACCACGGTGACAACTATTCCACCTGAAACCACCACGGTGACAACTATTCCACCTGAAACCACCACAGTGGCGACAGTTTCCCCTGATACAGAAAATAAGGATGACGATTACCCCTATTATTATGACTACGTAGCAGGCAATCACGGTGTTATAAACGGGAATACCATATATAATCATAATGCTACATATTTCTATGATATAAGAGAAAATGCAAAGCAGTACAAGGCGAATACATATTCCGCATTATGGCTTGGTACAAACGAAAATAAAAAGCCTACAGAGGTGTATAGCCCGGAAAAGGCGCTGGAATTTGCCTCATATCATTGGAATGACGGACTGGACCTGTGCGCTCCCTTTATTTCAAGATGTCTTCGTGCAGGTCAGATATCTGCCTTTTCCGACAGCTCTACAGGGCTTTGTATGCAGCTGCTGGACTCAGGTCTTGGCTTCGGTCAGTTCCTGCCGATAAACGAGGACAGAACAGTTACTCTCCCCGATTATGCAATGCCCGGTGATGTTATTCAGGTATATTGCCCATATGAGGGACTTATGATACATTCGCTTATGTTAAGACAGAATGACAAAGACGGACATATGATGGTATATTGTCACAATTTCCGTAACGATGGCTCCACCACCTTTTACGTAGATGAGCTTTGCTACGATGACGATGTATTTACAAACGAGGTATTCTTCTATCATTTTTATAATGAAAAGGATAAGAATCTGCCGAAGGAAGTGACCGACAGCAAAACCGAGCTTATTCTTTTTGAAAACGAAGGATATTGTCTGAAAGAAAAATACAACCGTACCGCCGCTATGAAATATGCTGCTGATAATCTTTATGACGGCCTTGGTATGCTTGGCGCTATCCATTTATCAGACTGTCTTGTGGCAGGCGGAATCCCCGTGTACTATGCCCAGGGAAATGCGGTATTCTTCCAGCTTATGAAATCCCGTCTCGGCACGGCGCAGACTGTTAACATAAACGAGGACGGCACTATAAATCTTCCGAAGAATGCAAAGGGCGGAGATGTCTGCTTTATATACTGTCCCTATGATGGAATGATGGTAAATTCATTCCTGATAAAGAGCAAGGACAAGAATGGAAAGCTTATCGGCTACACCGTTGACCTTGTAAACGACGGCAAAAAAGCCTTTGTAGCGGATGATTACTGTATCGGATGCGGTTCAGAATTACCAAAGGCGGTAATATTCAGTTTTAAATAAAATAGTAAAAGCGTTCAGTTTTCTGAACGCTTTTTTCTGAACGCTTTTCTTTATTATTCTGCTAATCCTCAAGGCCTTTAAGCGCCTGAATTTCTTCCTTGTTGACTCTTATTCTGCCGTCCTTCAGAATCTTGACATCAGCTCTGTTATAGGGCTGTGCGGCGGCGTCGGGGTTCTTGTCAAGCTTTACCTTTACAACACCCGTTAAGAGATTGCTGTCCTCTACTATTCCTCTGCCGTCGGCGGTTTCTACAAGAGCACCGATTTTGGGAGTAATGGCAAGCAATTCTTCATAGCAGTCCTGCTCGTATTTAAGACAGCACATAAGTCTGCCGCAGGTACCTGAAATCTTGGTGGGGTTAAGAGAAAGAGACTGCTCCTTTGCCATCTTGATGGAAACGGGCTGAAACTCGCCTAAAAATGACGCACAGCAGAACTTCCTGCCGCAGATACCAAGTCCGCCCAGCATCTTTGCTTCATCTCTTACGCCAATCTGACGAAGCTCTATTCTTGTGCGGTAGATTGCCGCTAAATCCTTTACCAGCTCTCTGAAATCCACTCTGCTTTCAGCCGAGAAGTAGAAAAGTATCTTACTGCCGTCAAAGGTGCAGTCGATATCGATAGGCTTCATTGAAAGCTTGTGCTCTGCAATCTTTTCTGAAAAGACCTTCATTATCTCCTGCTCTTTTATACGATTTTTCTGGAGTGTTTCCATATCCTGAGCTGTAGCGATACGGATAATGCTCTTTAAAGGAGGCACTACCTCGCTGTCCTCTACCATGCGGTTAGTAATAACCACCTCGCCGCATTCTACACCTCTTGCAGTTTCTACTATAACCTTGTCATTTGCTTTTACTTTATTATTGGCAGGGTCAAAATAATAAACCTTGCCCACGTCCTTGAATCTGACGCCGATAACTTCAGTCATTCCGATGATTCCTTTCTTTATATCTGTAGCCCTCAGGCGATAATTTCAAATAATCTGCTGCTGCAATATGCCGCAAAAACCTTTGCATTTACATTATAATCCGATAATGCGGTCAGCTCCTCTATCCTCTCTGTGAGAGTATAGAGCTTTTTAAAGGTCAGCTTTTCTTTAAGTTCCTTTACTGCGCCTTCGTCTGCGCTGTCGGGACGTACCGCACTGCCTATTATTTCATAAAGTGCGTAAAGTATTCCGAAAAGCTCTTCTCTGTCGGTATAATGTGAAAACTCCTTTGCGGTTTCGTACTCGTTTTCGTCCGCTATGCATCTTGCTATTCTTTCGGCGCTCTCCCGCAGAGCAACCTTTTTCTTGTCGTTTATGATATCAAGTATTCTGCCCGGATTCTTTCCAAGCTTCAGAACATATTTTGTTGCCTCCTGCTCGGGCACGCCCTTTGCCACAAGACAGCTTACGCAGTCGTGGTTGGTCATTTCCGACACAGGGATGGTAACTACTCTTGATTTTATGGTCGGCAGTACCGACGCGGTATTCTTGCAGGTGAAAATATACCTGTTATACTTCGACGGTTCTTCGATAGCCTTCAGCAGGATGTTCTGCTGTACCTCGCTCATTTCGTCGCAGTCCTCAAAGATAACTATACGCAAATCGCCGTCGTTGGGGAAAAGAGATGTCTGCTGTACTATATCCCTTATACCGTCGGCGGTATATTTTTCTCCCTTTGCAAATATAACATCGGGGTGGTCGTCATTCTTTATATTGGTACAGTTGCGGCACTCCATACAGGGAGCCTTGTCACTGTTTTCGCACAGCATAAGAAGAGCGCACCAACGGGCAAGCATTTTCTTGCCTGTCCCCTTTTCGCCTGTAAACATTATGGCGTGGGGCATTCTGCCGTCGTTATAAAGAGCTTTGAGGCGATCCGTTTCACTCTGCTTGCCGAAAAGCGTCAAATCTATCATCAGACCTTTTCAAACCTTTCAACATTTGTGACGAATATAGTTGCACCGCCTACAAATACCTCGGCAGGCATACCTGTATAACCGGCCTCTCCATAAGAAGCTACAGAGGATACATACTGTTTTCTCTTGTGGGAGTGATTTTTAATGACCTCAATGATGCCATTTACCTTTTCATCATCCGAACAGATAAGAAAGGTGGTATTTCCCGACATAAGGAATCCGCCTGTAGACGCAAGCTTTGTTGCCTGATATCCTGCTTTTGTAAGCGCAGATGATACAGCGTGTGCGTCATCGTTATTGACAATTGCATAAATAAGCTTCATAACTTTTCTCCTTTTCAGAAAGTGCCTGTTATTTTATATATTGTATCACAAAAAGCCTTTTTTGTAAAGAAAAATTTAATTGCAAAAGCCTTTTGTAAAGATTTTTTCAATATTTTTATTTGTTGTACTGGAAATAGTACAACCAATATAGTATAATGGATATATAAAATATCTCGGAGGGCGCTATGTTGAATTTTATTCTTGGCAGAGCAGGCAGCGGAAAAACAGACGAAATATACGACAGACTGTGCAAAACAGAGGGTAAGGCTATGCTTATAGTACCCGACCAGTTTGTTTTTGAGGCAGAAAGAATAATTGCGGAAAGAACAGATGAAAAGGCGGCAAATATCACCATAACCGGCTTTTCTTCTCTGTCGGAAAACATTCTGCGCAGATATTCGAAAAGAAAGAGCTATGCCGACGCTACCGCAAAGCATATCATTATGCTCGAAACCTTAAAGGAGCTTAAAAAGAGCCTCAGACTCTACAGCACAGCGGTAAACAAAAAGGGCTTCGCAGACTTTTCCCTGAATGCGGTTGAAGAGCTCAAAAGGGCAGGCGTTACTCCCGATACCCTTGCCGCTGTTTCGGATAATCTGCAGGGCAGTCTGAAGGACAAAACGGCAGAAATTGCGCTCATATACGCTCTTTACAACAAAAAGCTGTGCGACATATACGACGACAGGGAGGATAACCTCATCATCTGCTCGGAACTTGCGGCGGAAAACGGGTATTTCAGAGAATACACCGTATTCATCGACGGCTTTGACAGCTTTTCAGGCTCACAGCTGAGATTTCTTACTCCGATAATCGCAGACAGCCGTGACTGTCATATTGCTTTGCGCCTTGACAGAAGTATAAGAAACGAGCTTAATCAGGCTACCGCAGAAGACACCTTCGACCGACTGGAAAAAACAGCACAGAAAGAAGGCTGTGCTACAGCCTGCGTGGAGCTGAGCAAAAACAAAAGATATAAAAACGACTGTCTGCTAAGGCTGAGAGATGTCCTTTCGGGCGACAGAGCCGAAAAATATACTGGCGATGATGTCAACGACAGCATTATCTGTAAAATGAGCAGAAGCATTGACGCAGAATCGGATTATGTTTTTGCCGAAATAAAAAAGCTCACAAAAAGGGGCTATCGTTACAGCGATATAAATATACTCTGCCCCTCTCCCGCAAGATATATAAACAGCATCAGCTCCTCGGCGCTGAGATATGATGTGCCGCTGTTTGCGGACATCCCCTCCCCTATAAGCAGAAAGCCGCTGATAAAGTACCTTATCACCCTTCTGACAGCGGCGGAACAGCCGGACGGTCACAATGTGATGAAGCTGATAAAAAGCGGCTTTGCAAGAACTGTCAGCGAAAAGGGCGGCACAAGACCGATAAACCTCAGAGAGATAAACGAGCTTAACAGCTACTGTGACAAGTGGGATATAACTCATCTCAGCTTTGCAAAGCCCTTCTCCCATATAGAAACCGAGGATGAAAAAAGGCTGGACGCCCTGCGTGACAGCGTAGTTACTCCCCTTGTAAAATTCGGCAGAAGCTGTGAAAATAAGACAGGCGGCGAGATAACACGTCTCTTTGTCGATTATCTTTTTGAAAGCGCAGATATAAAGGCGGCTATACAGGGAAAATGTCAGGACAGAACGACAAGAGAGCTTAAATACAACAAGGAACTGACAGAGGAATATAATCAGCTCTGGTCGATAGTGTGCGACCTGCTTGAATCGGTCAGCACAGCTATGGAGGATATACCCTGCACCCTTAAAGAATACAGCGAAATACTTGCAGGCAGTGCAGAGCTTATCTCCCTTTCAAAGCCTCCGCAGGTACTGGACAGCGTAATGTTCGGCGATATCCGCCGTACAAGGTCCAAGGGTGCAAAGGTGGTATTTGTAACAGGCGCTGACGAAAACAGCTTTCCCGACTGCAATACCGACGACGGCGGCGGCGTATTTACCCTGCAGGAATATTCTATCCTTGCGGACAACAATATAGATTTGTTCTGCGACGGCGACAAGAGGTACACCGCAGAGCTTGCCGCCTGCTGTAAGGCTCTTACTCTCCCCTCCGAAAAGCTGTATGTAACCTATACCGGCGGCAAGGGACAGATGGGCGAATATATGCAGATTGTTACAGACCTGTTCAGCATAGATATATCAGAAAATGATATATCGAAGCTTCCCGCTGCCTTTTTCTGTGAGAGCATACGCTCCGCAGAAAAACAGCTGTCTATGAATTTTGCCGACGAAACTGCGGCAAGAGAGATAAGAACGGCATTATGCCGGTCGGGCGATTCTGCCTATACCGAGCTTATTGCCTGTGCAGAAAAAAGACTTCTGCCCGACGCAAACATTCACTTGGTGGACCCAGACAGAGCGGGGCTTATCTTCGGCTTTGATTCTCTTTCGCCCACCGCTATAAAGAGTCTTGATTCCTGCCGCTTCGGATACTTCTGCCAGTACGGACTGAGGATAAGAACTCCCTCTTCAAAAAAGCTTAACCCTCAGAACGTGGGTAACATAGTGCATTATGTAATGGACTACTGCTTCAGAAAATTCTATGACGGCACAGAAGAAAACCGCCTGATACCCGAAAAGGATATAAAGGACGCAGTAACTGAGGCACTGGCAGAATACAGAAAAAACGAGCTGATGGAGGAGCAGTATCATACTGTCCGCTTCAATGTGCTGTTTGATAATCTGTCGGAGATATGCTTCTATCTGCTTAAATATATGACGGAGGAGCTGGCGCAAAGCCGCTTCAGACCTACGTATTTTGAGCTTAATCTGAAAAATCCCGCCACCGACGAAAAAAGCGGCTTTGTATCAAAGCCCTTTAAGATATCAGTCGATGTAAAGGGTAAAAAGGAAGAAATCAACCTTTACGGTACCGTTGACCGGGTGGATATTGCTCATATCACCGACGAAGAAAAAGCTGAAAAGCAGATAAGGGTAATAGACTACAAGACAGGTAAGGAAAGCTTCGGCCTCGAAAAGGTCTATTACGGACTCAGCCTGCAGCTTCTTATATATCTGTTTACTCTGGCAGAGGGAAATCCGGGATATGTTCCCTCCTCCGCTACCTATTACCCCTCAGGCGCTGTGGGAGAGCAGTCGGATACCGCAAATCCCGACAGCGACAAGCTCAGGGATATCTGGATGAAGAATCACGGAGAAGAAGGTATTGTGGTAAAGGATACAAACGGCGATAAGGAAAGAGATAACTACAAGAGCCGTACCCTCAACGGCAACGGAAAGCGCACGGATTATTTCAAGGCTACCACCGTAACCGCTGATAAGCTGGAAAGGCTGAAGGAGCATATCATCACCACTATATCCGATAACGTAAGCTGTATAAAGCAGGGTGATGTAACTGCAAATCCCCTGAAAAAGGGCGATGAGGAAATTTCCTGCAAATTCTGTAAATATAACGTGATATGCGGAGCCGGAAAAGAGCACGTGACAGAGATAGAAAACAGCGAATCCGCAAACTTTGTAACAGATATAACCGATACAAACGAAAATAAGGCAGGTGACAGCAATGGCGACAAATAAAACAGTAAGCTGGACAGACGACCAGCAGATGGCTATCGACCACAGAAACGGCGGTGCGATAGTAGACGCAAACGCAGGCGCAGGAAAGACTGCCGTACTTACTACCCGTATTGCGGACATACTGAGCGACAAGGAAAATATAACCGATCCCTCAGGACTTGTTATAATCACCTTTACAAAAAAGGCGGCGGCAGAGCTGAAAACAAGACTGACAAGAAAAATGAAGGAAAAGCTCTCGGAGGAGCCGCAGAATGCGGAATTTCTCCGCCGCCAGTGCTCTCTGCTTCACAACGCCAGAATATCCACTATAAGCTCCTTCTGTTTTTCTCTTATAAGAGAGAATATAGAGCTGTCCTCCCTTTCTCAGGGCTTTTCCATTATGGAGGAGGCAAGAGCACAGATGCTCCGCTATGCTATAACCGAGCAGGCGGTGGAAAACTACTACAAAACCGCAGATAAGGACAGCCTTAAACTGATACTCGACCATTTTGCAGGTAAAAACGGCGATAAAATGCTGGTAGAGGCGATTATGAGTATCACAGGCTATGCACAGAATCTGCCCGACCCCGACGGCTGGTATGAGCTTTGCAAGGACAGCTCCAGGCTGGACGACATTGCAGACAGCTTAAAAAATAACATTACACAAGCTTTGACGGAGCTTTCTGACCTTTGCGATAATCTTACCGTGCTATACGACGGACTGTGTGAACAGGACAAGCTGAAGGCGGCCGAGAAGAGAGCAAAGGAATGTATGGAGCAGTTTATACCCTTTTGCCGTGACAAGATGGCTGAAATACATACCGCCTGCGACAGCGACGATTTCAGTAATATCACCTTTATGGATATGAAGGCTATAAAAGCCGCTGTCCCCGATTTCACAAAGACAAAAATCGACGTACATTCCGCAGATGTAAAGCAGACGGCTGAGGCTCTTGAAAAGCTGTTTTCTGCGGCAAAAACTTACCGCTCAATAAAAAGCAGGCTCTATACAAGTCAGCCTGTCATAGATATCCTTGTAGATATCGCCAGAACCAGCGAGGCGCTTTACAGCGCAGAAAAAGAAACCCTCAATGCGGCAGATTACGCCGACGCAGAGCGACAGCTCTATAATATGGTACAAAAGCATCCTGAAATAAAGGAAAGAGCCGGTATAAAGCTTATTATCGTGGATGAATTTCAGGACAGCAACCGACTGCAGTACGAGATATTCAGGGCGTTATCCGATAACGAAGAAAACCTCTATTTTGTAGGCGATATAAAGCAGTCAATCTACGCCTTCCGCGGTGCACAGTCGGAGGTATTCGACGAGGTGACGAAAAATCCCATATATACTCATCTCAGCCTCAACCATAATTTCCGTAGTACAGACAAGGTAATAAACGGCATAAACGATATTTTCAGCTCTGTTATGACCTATGAGCTGGGCGGCGTTGATTATGCCCGAAACAGCTGTCTTGTGCTGGGCAACTCTGAAAATGTATCAGAAAATCCCGAGGATATTGTCGAGGTGATTACAGTCACCGACGAAAACAAAAACAGCGACAACGGCAACGCCGAGGCGGACTATGTGGCATATCATATAAACAAGATGATAAAATCAGGCTATATAGTGGAAAACAGACCCTGCAGGCCGGAGGATTTTGCCATACTTCTCCGTTCTGTAAGCGACAAAGCGCCTTGCTTTGCAAGGGCTCTTGCCGACTACGGCATACCCTGCGTCACAAAGAATGACGGAAAGCTGTTTTCTGAGCCTGAAACTATTCTTATGACAGATTTCCTTAAAGTGATTGACGACCCGTATAACGACGAAAGCCTTGCA
This sequence comes from Ruminiclostridium sp., assembly GCA_017942025.1. Classification (GTDB taxonomy): domain Bacteria; phylum Bacillota; class Clostridia; order Oscillospirales; family Ruminococcaceae; genus Ruminiclostridium_E. Next base: position 31,629 of record JAGAVH010000008.1, read on the forward strand.
AGACTGCTTATGTCGCCGCTCTTCGGATTTTCGGCAGACAATATGGCGGCTGTCAGAACCTGCACGGCAGGCTTTGATGTAAAAGGTATCCGCGAATACTCGGAAATTGCCGACAAGGAGCTTATAGCGTATGCGGCGGCAAGCAGTAAAAAGCCGCTTTACACCTGCCTGAAAAAGGCTGTAACCGGCTATGAACTGGGCGAGGAGCAGTTTCCTGCTTTACGCGGCCTTTATCAGGAAAATCCTGAGCTTTTCGGCACTATGAGCGACCGCAAATGCTCCCTTTTTGAAGCGGAGCTTGACAGACTGAGAGGCGTTATGGCGGCAAGCTCTCCCTCGGAGCTTATCAAATGCATCTACGATACCACCTCCACCGCCGACCTGTTGACGGTAGGCGAAAACGCCGAAAGCCGCAGAATAAACCTTATGGAGCTTTTATCCCTTGCGGAGGAATACGGCAGATATCATACCGACGGTATATTATCCGAGTTTTTAAGCTATATAGAGGAGATGAAGGTGCGAGGTCAGAAGGTCGGAACAAATACGGATTCCACCGTTCTCGGTGTTCAGATTATGTCGATACACGCCTCCAAGGGACTGGAGTTTCCGATTGTATTTGTCAGCGACTGTGCCAAGACCTTCAACACCGACGACGCTACCAAGCCCGTCATCTTCAGCGAAGAATATGGTATATGCATAAAGGATGTCAACAAGGCTATGATGTCAAAACTTCCCTCCCCAGCCTATGAAAAAACAGCCGAAGCAATCATCGCAAAAATGAGGAGCGAGGAAATGCGCCTTCTGTACGTAGCTGCCACCAGAGCAAGAAACAAGCTGATATTCAGCGGCAGGTCAAGTACGGGACTGAGCAACGCAAATTCTGCCGAGTGGCTTATTGCAAGGTCAAGCTATCTGTCCTGGGTACTTGTCCCTCTGGCAAAGGGCTATACCGAAAACATTCGCTACAGAGAGGTATCGCTGTATCAGGAAAAGGAAAACGACAGAAACGACAGCGATATTGATATCGTTGCTGTGGAAAGCCCCGTCACCGAGGCAGATGAATCTGCCGTTCTCGCTATAAAACAGCAGATTACCAACGAGTACACACACCTTGACGCTACAAAACTTGCGGCAAAATACACCGCTACGGGACTTGCCGCTATGAAGAGGCAGGACAAGGATAAAAAATGCGAGCTGTATGTGGCAAAGCCTGTATTTGCCACAGGCAAGGACAAGGGAAAGCTCAGCGGTAAAAAGCGAGGCGACGCCTATCATAAGCTTATGGAGCATATTCCCTTTGATAAGCCTATGTCGGAGCAGGAAGTAAAGAATTATATTGAAAACTGCACAGCAGATTACCTCTCAGACGCAGAAAGAGAATGTATAACGCCCACAGATATCAGCAGATTCTTTGACGACGATATCGCCGCACGTATGCTGAAAAGCGGCAGAATATACAGAGAGTATCCTATATTCCACCGTCTGTCAGATGAAATAATGGAGGAAATAGCCGAAGCTTTCGACAAGAGTATAACCGACAGACCATACGTTCAGGGTATTGCGGATATGTTCTTTATCGAAGATGACGGAATCGTGCTGATTGACTACAAAACCGACAGTCATTCCGACGAGGAGAAGCTCAGCGAGGACTATTCATTCCAGCTCAAAGTGTATGAAGAGGCTTTATCCAAGGCATTCTCCCTGCCTGTAAAGGAAAAGTATATCTATTCATTTAAAAAGGGCAGAATGGTCACTCTCTGACAAATTAACTCACTTAAATAAATCCGCCGCTCCGGATTTGCAAAGCGGCGGATTTTTGTGTAATCTGCTAAAAACAAAAAAGTGAATTTCGGTTTATCTCACAAATATAACCAAAAAACATTGACTTAAAGAGAAAAAAGTGCTAGAATTATAGCATATCAATGTGACTGCTAAAGGCAGTTATAGAGAAGGGAGGAACGTATCCACGCTACGGCGGAGGGTACATTTATGATTTATGTTGAAATTATTTAAAAACGCAAAGGTAGGAGCAAAGCTCTATATCGCTTTCGGTATCGTGCTTGCATTTCTGATTCTTATCACCGTATTCTCAAGCACAGCCTTTTTAGCAGTAAGAGATATGGTATCACAGTTCTATTCCAACACCTTCAAGAGTGTTGAGCTTGCAGACGAAATCGACTTAAAGCTTCAGGAGAGCTGTAAGGATCTTTTACAGGCAATCACAGAACCTGATGCGACTCTTACCGACAAGTACCTTTCAGAAGCACAGACGGCACTGGGTGCTATAGGTACAGACCTTGAAGAGCTTGAAAAGGTATACCTTGGCGACAAGGCTGTTCTCGAAACAATAAAGGCAGAATGCGCAGAAGCACAATCCTTCTTTGATGACTTTACGGTAAAGGCAAAGGCAAACGACGTCGCAGGCGCATATGCGGTATATACGTCAAGACTTATGCCCTCACTTGAAACAGTTATCACAGCGGTTGACTCCATCCAGTCACACGTTGACTTAGAGGCAGAGGACGAATACAAGCACATCGGTATAAGAGTAGACCTTACTATTCTGATACTTACCATACTCGGTATTCTTGCAGTAATATTTGCGGCAATCACAGCCTACTACGTAACAAGACTCATAAGCAAGGGCTTAAAGCAGGTACAGGCAGCCGCAGAAAATATGAGTGCCGGCAACTTCAAGTCAGAGATCACCTACCAGTCAAAGGACGAAATCGGCATACTTGCAGAAAGCACAAGAGACCTCTCCACCCGTATGGGCAAGGTTATTGCTGATATTGACACGGTTCTTGAAGAGTTATCCATCGGCAATCTCACAGCAAAGTCTGCTGACGAATCCATGTACATAGGCGAGTTTGAGAACATTCTCGCTTCTATCAACCACTTAAAGCTCAACCTGAACAACACAATGACACAGATAAACATTGCGGCAGATCAGGTTTCAGCAGGCTCAGATCAGGTTTCTGCAGGCGCTCAGGCACTTTCTCAGGGTGCTACAGAGCAGGCTTCTTCTGTAGAAGAATTAGCGGCTACAATCACAGTTATCGCAGAGCAGATCAAGGACAATGCAAATGGTGCGGAAAACGCAAGCGCCAAGACAAAGGAAGCCGGCTCAGAAATGGCGTCTGCAACTCAGAAGATGAACGAGCTTGTAGCGGCTATGGACGAGATAAGCACATATTCAAACGAAATCCAGGCTATTATCAAGACTATCGAGGACATTGCGTTCCAGACAAATATTCTTTCACTCAATGCGGCTGTTGAGGCGGCAAGAGCAGGAGAAGCAGGTAAGGGCTTCGCAGTAGTTGCTGACGAAGTAAGAAACCTTGCAGGTAAGTCCGCAGAGGCTGTAAACAACACAACAGCTCTTATCGACAGCACAGTAGCTTCTATCGCCAAGGGCAACGAGCTTGTTGACGAGGTTGCACAGAGAATGAACGCAGTAACAGAGGCTGCAGGTGCAGTTGCAATTATAAGCAACGATATTTCTGTAGCGTCAAGACGTACAGCTGATTCTATTGAACAGATTACAGTAGGCGTTGACCAGATTTCCAGCGTAGTACAGACAAACTCTGCAACAGCAGAAGAATCTGCCGCAGCGTCTGAAGAACTTTCAGGTCAGGCTACAATGCTCAAGGAGCTTATCAGCACATTCAAAACTGAGTAAATAACTTTTTCATATTTTTTCTCCAATCTCCCATTATACCGTCGCTTATAGCGACGGTATAACACTTTATAAGAGAAAAAGAAAGGAACACAATGGCACAGCAAAGAAGCTATAACAAAACCCCGTCCACAATAAAACAGCAGATTGCTCTGCTCCGTGAACGAGGCTGTGAGGTATCTGACACCGAATATGCGGAAAAATGTCTTACCAATATAAACTATTATCGTCTTGCCCATTATTTTGCACCCTTCAGAGAAAATGACAAGAGCAGATACCAAAAAGGCACCACCTTTGAGGACGGAATGAGGCTGTATGAGTTTGACCGACAGCTACGCCGCCTGATTATGACCTTTTTAGAGGAGATAGAAATATATTTCAGGGCGGTAGTATCTAATTTTCATGCTATGAAATACGGTGCGCTGGGTTATCTCAACGGCTCTACCTATGATGCGCGGCATAATCACGCATCTCTGCTTACCCGTATAGAAAGACTTATGGAGCTGAATGAAAGCGAGGATTTCGTAAAGCATCATAAAAACAAATATGGCGGTGTAATGCCTGTATGGGCGGCTATGGAGCTTTTCAGCTTTGGTAATATAACCTATTTTTATATTGATATGAAGGAAGCAGATCAGAAGGAGCTGTCCGCAAAGTATTTCGGACTTAACTATCGTGTGGTTGAGGATCATCTGCTGTGCCTTTCTGATTTAAGAAATGCCTGCGCCCACTATTCACGTCTTTACAAGAATCCTTTCCCTATGACTCCCAAGGGACTGCCCGATTCAACCTTAAAATCCTATCTCGAAGTGGCAAAGGGCCTTTATCCCGACAAGGACAAATGGGAAGAGGAATTTGATACCGCCCTTGCCGAGCTAATCAGAAGGTATAAAATGGAGGAAAGGATGGACGGGTATGGGTATTGAAATTCGCTTTGCGAATTTCAAAGTGATGTATGGCTACGCCAAGTGATGTACGGCTTTGCCGGGTGATGTATCGTGCTTTGCACAAAGTGATGTTTCGTGCTTTGCACGAAGTTGTGGTATAAATTGCCGAAGGCAATTTATGGATTTGAAGTAGTTGTCAAATTGAAATTTGGCGCTCCGCTCGGGTTATTGTAGCCCCAATCCCCCTAACCCCCTTTCCCCTGAGGAAAGGGGGAAAATAGAGGGGCTCGCCGCCCCTTTGCCCTGCTTGGGGCTACCGCCCCAGCTGTCCAACGGACAGCGACGCCCTTCAGGGCAATGAAACATCCCGTGTAATACAGAGATTGCGAGCCTTTTATTATGGGGAATACATAGGGGCTACCGCCCCTGTAGCAGTCTGAAAGACTGCGACGGTCTTTAGACCAATGACCTTTGCTTGGGGCTACGCCCCAGCTGTCCAACGGACAGCGGCGCCCTTCAGGGCAATGAAACGTCCCGTTTATATCGATGTTTGTGGGCAGTCTTATCAAAACGTTTTAATTTACGATTGTAGGGGGCGGCCTCCCGGACGCCCCGCCGCCGAAGGCGGAATTGCCCACGGCGGCTCGCCGTCAAACTCCAATTTACAACCCCAACACAACCAAAAAAGCGTTCAGATTTTCTGAACGCTTTTTATAATCTATCAATTGCCCTAAAGTAAGCAGTTATTGTCTATGGCAATAACTGCGACAGTTGACAAAATCTTTGATTTTGTCAACATATGATACCATTTCTCTTCACTTTTCACTCTTCACTATTACCTGAAATTCGCTATGCGAATTTCAAATCCATCAATTGCCTTCGGCAATTGATACCACAACTTCGTGCTTTGCACGAAACATCACTCGGCGAAGCCGTACATCACTTTGCCATAGGCAAAACATCACTCGGCAAAGCCGTACTTCACTCTGAATCTGCTTTGCAGATTCAGCCCTGTCCGTAATATGCATTTGCTCCGTGCTTTCTGAGGTAATGCTTATCCAGTAATTCCTGCTGCATAGAGGGTTGCTCCTTGTTGAGAAGAAGGTCCAGCATTGCCATTTTTGCCACCTGCTCTAAAACTACCGCATTGTGCACCGCTTCGGAAGGGCTTTTACCCCAGGTAAAGGGTCCGTGGCTCATTACATTTACCGCAGGTACGCTGTCGGGATCGATATTACGGCTACGGAAGGTATCTATTATAATGGTGCCTGTTTCCTTTTCATATTCGCCCTTTATGGCTTCTTCGGTCATAGGCGCAGTACAAGGAATTGCACCGTAGAAATAATCTCCGTGAGTTGTGCCGAGGGCAGGTATATCTCTACCGCTCTGGGCAAAGGCTGTGCTCCAGGTGGAATGGGTATGCACCACGCCGCCGATATTCTTGAACGCCTTATATAATTCCAGATGGGTGGGAGTGTCAGAGGAGGGCTTTAAATCTCCCTCTACCTGCTTGCCGTCAAGAGTAACCACCACCATATCGTCTATAGTCATATTTTCGTATTCCACACCCGAGGGCTTGATTACAACAAGTCCTCTTTCTCTGTCTATACCCGAAACATTGCCCCATGTAAAGGTTATGAGGTTATATTTCGGCAGTAATAAATTTGCTTCGAATACCTGTTTTTTAAGTTTTTTGAGCATAACAGTTCCTTTCACTATATCAGAGCTTTGCATTTATTCCGTAATATCTTTCGCCCAGCTTCTTTGCAAAATACTGTCTTACTTTAAGTGTTTCGTCTGCGGTAAGCTGAGCTTTGCAAAGACAGAAGGCTTTTTCATATGTTATATATATCAGAAAACTACGCTGGGTTTCATATATCGCAAATATGGTATGCCACAGAGCATTTATATCTGTATCTGTTCTGCCACCGTAGATTTTAAGATTCATTGTATCATATTCTATGGTGCGCTTTGCATTTATTAAAACCTTGCCACGTCTTATTCCGTTTTTAACGGTAATTGCCGCATTGACGGGAAAAAAGAGTGTTACGCCAAGGCAGATTACAAAAGCAGGTATGCCGACAAAAATCGGTATTATGCCGATTATTCCGAGCAACAACAGAATTACTCCTACTGCGCCGCTTATTATCATAACGGGAATGGTATGCTTTTTTCTTCTGAAATTCGTGAAATATACAATCTCACGATAATCCTCTGCGGTGGTGGTTATCAGCTTTTTAAACATTCTGATTTTCTTCCTTTAGCACTTCAAATATTTCGTCCTGCTTCTGCACGAACAGAAGCTCGCCTTCGCCGGTTATTACAGTAACCTCTTCGCCCTTCATTATATCAGTATGATATACCGATATGCAATCAAAAATATATTTTCTGTCAAGATGCTTTACCCTTACTCTGCCGTAGCCGTCACCACTGATATTCTCAATAGCTGTGGCTGTAACGCCTTCAATCTCCTCAGGAGCAGGCCTTTTTCCACCCCAGAAATTCTCAAAGGCCGGCAAAAGCAGATGTGCTCCGATAAAATTCACTATCATTCCGCTCATAAGCAGAACGGGCACAAGGAAAAACCACTCCATATCAAGCGGTAACAGTATAAGTCCCGTATAGCCTATAACAGCTATAAATACTGTGTAGCCGTAAATAGTCTGTGGTACAAACTTCTCTATGGGGATAGTTTTTCCCTTTGGCAGGGTAAAGCCCAGATTTACCTTTACCCGAAAGCCAAAAAGCATTGTAAACAGTCCGATAGCGCCTATAGTACCGAGTACGGCGCATACTATGAAAAATATTCTCATTTATTATTCTTCGTTTTCTTTTTCTATAACCTCAAATCGAATCTTGACAATTCTGCGCTCGCTGACATCTAAAACCTTGATGTCAAAATCCTTTGTCTTTACGCATTCTTCTGTTTCGGGAATCTTGCCGAAAAGCTCTAAAATCCAGCCGCCGACGGTTTTTGCGTTGCTGTCGATATGGGGATTCTGACCTGTTCTGTTCTGCCAGTAACGGCGGAAGTCGTTCAGCGAAACATCGCCGTTTACGTGGAATACGGTATCTGTCACAAAGGTAACGGGAGCTACTATTTCATCGTTTTCGTCCCAGATATCGCCTACAAGCTGCTCTAAAATATCCTCAAGAGTTACAATGCCGAGTGTACCGCCATACTGGTCGAGTACCACCGCCATATGAATCTTGTCCTTTTGCATAAGCTTCATAATATCGGATATCTTCATAAGATGAGGAACGTAAAGTATTTCCTGAAGAACATCACGTAAAAACAGCTGTTCTCCCTCTTTTTTAGTAAGATATCTCTTGAAGAAATCCTTCTGACTGATAAAACCTATTATCTTATCAACTGAGCCTTCATATACAGGCAGACGGGAATATTCTTCGCTGATGAATATTTCCTTGACTCTTTCGCAGTCCTCGTTTACGTCTACCGCTGTGATATCAACACGATGGGTGATTATTTCGTCTACCATTGTTTCGTCGAATACAAGTGCGCTCTTTACAAGGTCGCGCTCCTGCTCCTCAAGTACGCCCTCATCCTCGATCTCGTCAATGATTGCAAGTAATTCCTGCTCAGTTACGGTAACCTCCTTGCCGCCCTTACCGAAGATAAGGGAAACCAGTTTTTTCAGTCCCGTAAAGAGAAAAGAGAGGGGGGTAAAAATAAAGGTGAGGAAGGTAATTACGCCGCTTGTACCGATGGTAAGTCCCTCGGAATGGTCCTTTGCAATGCTCTTGGGCATTACTTCGCCAAAAATAAGAACCACTATTGTCAGCACTACTGTTGCAAGCAAAGGGCCGTTATCAGCTCCCGCAAGAGTGGTAAAGAATACCGTTGCAAGAGATGACGCCGCAATATTTACTATATTGTTACCAATAAGTATGGTGGTTATTACCTTGTCGTATTTATCTAATAGCTTTAGTGCCATTTTAGCACCCTTGGAGCCTTCCTCCGCCTTGCTCTTCAGTCTTATTCTGTTTGCACTGGTAAGCGCAGTTTCGCTGGCAGAGAAGAATGCCGAGCAGGCGATAAGTATTATAATTATGATTGCCGTTAATTCTGTTCCCATTTTCGGATATTACCTCATTTAAATTTGCTATTTTTTCGCAGTGATGCTATACTATATAATATCACATTGTGTAAACAAAATCAAGTAACAATACTATCTGCCTTTATAAATTTTACTATCTGTTATCCGTTTGCAAATATCTGAATAATTATATAAAAAAATAGTTTTATACCTTGATTTTAACATAATTATATGCGATAATAAACAAAAATCACAATATCATAATATCATAATTTACTTTATGAAAGGTAAAATAAATGGACAATACATATTTCGACAGAGCAAGACCTGAGGTTACGACCTACCCTGCCGATATTTTTATAAATCAGCTGGGCTACAGAGTAAACGAAGAAAAAAGAGCGGTTATGCCCTTTCCCTGTGACAGCTTTTCTATCTGCGATAAAAGCGGAAATGAAGTCTATAAGGGCGAGGTAAAGCATTCCGGCTATGATGAAAATTCAGGCGATGACGTATATACTGCGGATTTTTCCGAATTCTCGGAAAAAGGCGAATATATAGTAAAATGCGGCAATAAAAAGTCCCTCAGCTTTACTATAGACGATAATATATACGACAAGGCGCTTGACGATACAATGAAGGCTTTTTATTATCTTCGCTGCGGCTGTGAGCTTAAAAAGGAGCACGCAGGAGAATATACCCATCCCGTTTGTCACGATTCTTTAGCTACGGTATGGTCGGAGCCTGACAAGAAATATGAGGTTTCGGGCGGCTGGCACGACGCAGGAGACTATGGCAGATACGTCACAGCAGGCGCTGTGGCAGTAGCGCACCTTCTCCATAGCTTTATGATGTTTCCGAAGGCGTACGAGGGACAGAAACTTAACATTCCTGAAAGTGATAACGAAATGCCCGACGTTCTGAATGAATGTAAATACGAGCTTTTATGGTTTTTAAAGATGCAAAGAGAGGACGGCGGTGTGTGGCACAAGTGCACAACAAAGCTTCATGCCCCCTTTATAATGCCTGAATGTGACAAGGCGGAATTATTCCTTTTCGACGTATCCTCAATGTCTACCGCTGATTTTGCCGCTGTCTGCGCTCTTGCTTCAAGGGTGTACAAGCCCTATGACGAGAGCTTTTCCGATAAACTTTATAAGGCGGCGGAAAAAAGCTACAGCTGGCTTATAGAAAACCCTGATTTTATCGGTTTTAAAAATCCTGAGGGCAACAATACAGGCTCCTACGGAGAGTGGAATGACAGAGATAACCGCTACTGGGCGGCGGCAGAGCTATACGCTCTTACAGGCGAGCAGAAATATCACGAGGATTTTATTAAATACGCAGGAGAAATAAACCGCACCGATTTAGGCTATGGAAGCGTGGGCGGAATTGGTTCTCTTTCCTATATGCTTTGCGACAGAGAGAAGAACAAGTATTTCAGCGAGCTTATAAAGAAGGATTTTAAAGAAGTGGCAGAACGTTTTAAGGAATTTTCCGACACCTGCGGCTATGGTGTTGCAATGCACGAGCAGCAGTACTGCTGGGGCAGTAATATGAATGTTATGAAAAACGCCATGACCTTTATAATAGCGGATCATCTGAACGAAACGGATATTTACGGAAAATATGCCGCCCGCCAGCTCCATTATCTCTTCGGACTGAACGCCTTAGGCTATAGCTACGTTTCGGGTAGCGGCGAATTTTCGGTAAACGAGCTTCATTTAAGACCTGCCTTTGCCGATGGCATAGACAAATGTATGCCCGGCTTTGTAAGCGGAGGTCCTAACCGCTTCCCGGGAGATCCCGACGCTAAGATACTCATAGAACCAGGTACAAAGCCGATGAAGAGCTTTGCCGACGATATGGGCTGTTACTCCTTAAACGAGGTAACTATATACTGGAACTCTCCCACGGTATTTACGTTGGCGTGGGTAAAAAACACGAAGCAGTAAGGTGTATAACTTAATAAATAACAGAATCAGGCGTTCTACCGATTAAGAGAACGCCTGTTTTATACGTGACGGTTAACGTGGTGCTCTTCGGGACAAAGGTGCACCGCAAATTTCAACCTTGTCCCAAAAATTCGTTGACATTCCGCCGTTATCGTTATATAATACTGTTTGGTAAAATTCGTTTATGTAAAATAAGGACAAAAAATGAGCAGATATATAAAAAATATGACCGAGGGTAACGAGGCAAGGCTGATACTTATGTTCGCTTTGCCGCTGGTGGCAGGAAACTTGTTTCAACAGCTGTACAACATAGCGGATTCCGCTATAGTGGGACAGTTTTTAGGCTATGACAAGCTGGCGGCGGTAGGCTCTACCGGCTCTCTTACCTTTCTTTTCTATTCAATATGCAACGGACTTTCTGTGGGTGCAGGTATTCTTGTAGCGCAAAGCTTTGGCGCAGCGCTTCATCGGGAAGTAAAAAAATTCATAGTAAACAGCGCCTATGTGCTTTTGGCTGTGGGTATTCTGATTTCCATTATTTCTACCCTTGTGGCAGAGCCCGTGTTAAAGCTTCTTGATACGCCGGAAACGATTCTCCCTGAAGCAGTGCGCTATATGCAGATAAACTGTATAGGCACTGTTGCGGTTGCGGCTTATAACTGGATAAGTGCAATTCTGCGAAGCCTGGGCGACTCAAAAACTCCGCTGATATTCCTTATAGTTGCCAGCATTCTGAATATAATTCTTGATATAATTTTTGTTTTGCCTCTCAATATGGGCGTAGGTGGTGCGGCTCTGGCTACCATTATTTCTCAGGGCGTATCCGCAATAGCAAGTATCGTTTTTGCAATAAAGAAAAATCCCTATTTCAGACTTTCGAAAGAGGATTTAAGCTATTCATCCTCTCACAGTCAGAGGGTAGTGAAAATCGGCCTGCCGATTGCCTTACAAAGTGGTATGATATCCATATCAATGATATTCTTACAGAAGACCGCCAATGCCTTTGGCGAAACGGTTATGGCGGCATATACCGCTTCTATGAAAATAGAACAGCTTATACATCAGCCGTTTATTTCGCTCAATGCGGCGCTTTCCACCTTTACGGGACAGAATATCGGGGCGGCAAAGCTTGACAGAGTCGAAAAAGGCTATAAGAAGACTATCATTATGGCCTGCGCCTTCGGTCTTTTTATGCTGTGCGTGTTCTTCCTGTTATCAAGACTTATAATGATGATATTCGTCAGCGAGCCTGCGGTTATAGAAATAGGCTCCTGGGCATTAAAGGTTTCCTGCTGTTTTTACTGTCCATTAAGTCTTATCCACATAACAAGAGGACTTTTAAACGGTGCAGGTGATGTGGGATTTGCCTTTATCAACGGCGTTGCCGAGGTAGTCGGCAGAATTGGCTTTGCTCTTCTGCTGGTAAACTGTACCTCGCTTGGTATGTGTTCTATATGGCTTACCACCTGCCTTACCTGGACTCTTACGGGTATAATGTGCATACTGAGATACAAGGCGGGCATATGGAAGAAGAAAGCCGAAATAACCATAAACAGCAAGGCTGTAGAAAATACGTAAAGGAGAATTATTATGGAAAAGAAATACGTAGCGCTCACCTTTGACGATGGTCCGAGCAAAGACACCACCCCTGCCCTTTTAGAAATATTTAAAAAGTACAACGTAAAGGCAAGCTTCTTTTTAACGGGCAAATCCATAACGGAGCAGACTGTAAAATATGCGGAAATGGCGTATGCTATGGGCTGTGAGCTTTGCAACCACTCGGAAAATCATAAGGGCATGAGCAGTCTTTCAGATGAGGAAATAGTAGAAGAGGTAAACATTGCCGAAGAAAAAATAAAGCAGATAACGGGAAAGAATACCGTCTTTTTCCGTCCTCCCTATATTGATTATAACAACAGAATGATGGAGCTTATAGATAAGATATTCATCTGCGGTGATGGTGCCGAGGACTGGGAGCCTGCCATCAGCGCAGAGGAGCGCTATGAAAGAATAGTAGCTCAGGTAAAGAACGGCTCGGTGATACTCCTGCACGATATGGAGGGTAATATTAACACAGTCAGGGCTGTAGAAATGATAATCCCGAAGCTTATAGAAGAAGGCTACGTATTTGTCACCATGTCGGAGCTTTTCGAAAAATGCAAAGTTGCGGCAGAAAGAAACGTGATATATTCAAATGTTTTTGAACCGAGATAAAGTAATCCCATTTTCATAGATAATGTAAAAGAAAATCCCGCCGATATCGGCGGGATTTGTTTGTGTTAAAATGGGAATAATGTGTAAATTGTAGTTTTGCGGTCGGTGACCGCTGACGGTTCCTGCCTTTAAAAATATCGGTTGTACTATATAGGTTGGCAAAACGGCAGGAGACGCATATTAGTTGTATGTCAAATTGAAATTTGTCGGCGGGTTGCACCATCAAAAATGCGGTAATTTATGCGGGGCGTCGAGGACATGCCCTGAAGGGCGCCGCAGTATTTCATACTGCTGCCGCTCCCAATTCCGCCTACGGCGGCGGGGCGTCGAGGACGTCGCCCCCTACAATCGTAAATTAAAACGTTTTGATAAGACTGCCCACAAACATCGATATAAACGGGACGTTTCATTGCCCTGAAGGGCGCCGCTGTCCGTTGGACA
>JAGAVH010000009.1 GCA_017942025.1 Ruminiclostridium sp.
TGAAATAAAATAAATCCCTCATACGCCGCAGCGTATTTCATAGCGTCAGCTATTTCATAACGCGAAGCGTTATTTCACAAATCCCGCAAGGGATTTATTTCATTGAAAAGAACCCACACTTGTCGTAGACAAATGTGGGTTCTTTTCTGGTGCAGGTGACGGGACTTGAACCCACACGACCTTGCGATCACTAGCACCTGAAGCTAGCGCGTCTGCCAATTCCGCCACACCTGCATATTAAATGATTTCATATTTTTACACGGGGAAATCTCCCGAGGCGGACTTTGTTACGAGTTGCTCCGCACCAGATACGCTGTTGTAGCGCTGTCTGCATATCAAAAACTGCAAAGCAGCTTTTGATTACCACGAAATCTTCGATTTCGTGCAATTCCGCACATCCAAATTTGCTTTGCAAATTTGGATATACACACGTCTGCATATTAAATGATTTCATATTTTTACACGGGGAAATCTCCCGAGGCGGACTTTGTTATGAGTTGCTCCGCAGTAAATATACTATATGCATATTTACAACGTTAATTATTATATCATACGGGAGCTGAAAAATCAAGTCTTTTTTGAAAAATTTTACGTAGTATTCAATTTTTCATAGAAATATGATAAAATATAAAATAAAGTAAATGACACCTTTTATATAAAAATCGGTCTTATAGAGTGAAAGGGGGAAAGAGTATGCAGGATAAAGAAATAATTGAGCTTTATTTCAGCCGTGACGAAAAGGCAATAAACGAAACCGATGCAAAATACGGTAAGCTATGCAGACAGATTTCCTATGGTATATTACATAATAACGAGGATAGCGAGGAGTGTATAAATTCCTCCTATCTTAAAGTGTGGAACGCCATACCACCGAATAATCCGCAGAACCTGTGCGGATATATATGTAAAATCGTAAAGAATACCGCATTATCACTCTACGAAAAAATGTCAAGACGGGAGGAAAACGAGATCTATACCGAGCTTGACAGCATTGTAAATTATTGCTCTTGTGTGGAAAATAAGGTAGAGAGCGGCAGAATAGCGGAGCTTATAAACGAATTTCTGTTAAAAGAGCCGCAGAAGAACAGAACTGTTTTTATAGCAAGGTATTATTATAATATGCCCTGCAGAGAGATAGCGGAGATTATGGATGTGACCGAAAATGCGGTAAAGCTGAAGCTGTCCCGCATACGAAAAAAGCTGGCTGACTTTCTTGTCAGAAACGGCGTAGAAATATGAAAGGGGGATAACAATGAGTAATAAACGATTCTGGGATGACGTTTTAAGCAGACTTGACGAAAGACTGACGGATGAAGCGGCAAGCGACCTGTTTTTCAGACAGCAATCAAGAGATGTTGAGGTAAGCGAATATATATCCGATACCTATAACGGTATATCGGGAAAGGTCAGAAGAAGAAACAGTCTGCTGGCATTTGCGGCGTGCATTGCTATTGTAGTATGCCTTTCGGTAGTTACTGTAGTAATACTGCAGAATAATATCGGGGTACAGCCTCTTGACAGTAGTGATGAATATTCTTATCTTCTTGAGGAGGTGGAATATACCCATTCTATAAAGGTGTATTTTCCTTCAAAGGAAATAGGAAAGGAAATTATCGAATATCCCGAAATGCTTGATAACAAGCTGGTTTCGGATGCGATAGAAACCTATCTTTTCGCAGGCAATTTCGGTAAGGAATATTACGTGTTCGGAAATATCGAAAATGCAGACGAGCTTAAGAAGATAAGCTTTAACGATCCTATAGGCGGCAAAACCGGAATGATGAGGGAAGGATGGGATATCAGCTTCAGCCCAACGCTGCTGAAATCCATCTGCGACGAGGACGATATCAGAGTGAACTGCGATAAAAAATACCAAAACGGCACGTTAAAGGAAAAAATAGAAGAGATAACAGACATATTTATGATATGCATACCCGAGTATCCTCCTCTGGTGCACTTTAAGGACAGAGGCAAGGTATACTTTATAAATCTTTGTGATAATAACTTGTATGGTGACGGAACACCCTACGGTATATACTCACAGGAAGAGCTTGTTGAGTACTTTAAAATGAAGGACATACCTGTGCATATAAATAACGACGAGGTGCTTAATGGCTGTGCAAGAGCAGACGGACTGGGCATAAGTGAGATAAATATAACAAAGCTTTTAGAGTATGTCGTTGATGAAAAATTTATTGTCCGCGAGGGCAGTAAGACCTCCTATTATATGTGGGATATGAAAACAGGTAAAAAGAACTTGTATATAGTTACGGACAGCGAAGCAAAGACTATCGAAACGTATTATGCAGGAAGTAAGGAGCCTCTTGGGGATAATACGTACTGGAACAAAAATGATATGGTAACCGTATTCCGTGACGGCGATCTTTTTATGAACTATAAAGCGACAGATTCGCTTCTTGCACAGTATGGTATCTATTTCGGACGTTCAGGTGATTCAGACGCTGGGTTTGTTGTTGAATATAATGAAACAAGCAACTCCTTTACATCGGACACTAATTTCATAGCTTTGCAGAACGTGGGTATGACTTTCAATGACTATGAGATGATCTATACAAACGGCGATGAGCTTTGTGCACATTTTTCAAGCAGAATACCTTTTTCGGAGATTTATAACGGACTTAAGATAGAGTATGAGCTTGTTATAAAGGATAACGGAAAGCCTGTCCTGATAAACGGTAAGGAAAGCTATAAATTCAGCACTGAATTAAAGTCGGGCGAAGGAGCTACAGAATATGAAGAATATCAGGATGAGCTTTATATAGATACTGCAGGCATAACCTTCAACGAATACGGCTATAGTACAGAACTTGTGGCGTATCTTACGTACACCGTCGACGCTTCTCGGATTATAAGCGGTAGAATTGAAACAAATACCAGAGAAGACTATCTTCTTATAAGGAATAATCCTGATAATCTTACAGAAGAAGAGCTTATTGCCACTACTCCCGTTATTTCAAAATGTAAAAAGCAGGACACAGGAGTATGGGCAGTGACGGTGGATTTCAGTCGCATCAAAAAAACAGATAAAGATACACAGTTTATCGTTCAGTTTATTGATGAAAAAAACAATAAACCTGTCAGAATGTCAAACAAGGTCGATAATAACAAATATCTGACAATCTTCAGCTTTGGAAAGGATGAAGAGCCTGTGGCAGATATAATTCTTTACAATGAATATGAAGAGCCGAAGCTTCTTTTGTATATGCAGGCAGCAGGCGATGACCCGATTAACTTTTATTATCGTGAAAATTTCATATTGACAGACTAAATACTTTTAACTCTCCCTATACAAGAAACCCCGTAGCGAAGGCTACGGGGTTTCAGACTGAAGACAAACTCACGCACCGCAAAAATGCAAGCGTTTTGTATTAGCTCTATCTTTTAAACGAAAATTTCATTAAAAAAGTTTAAGGGAGCCGCGAACGACTCCCCTAAAGCATTTTTGCTTACTTCGTCATTCGCCCCTCAACGTACTTTATGTACGCCTGTCGGGGCGGTTTCCTCGTCTGCGTGTGCTTTTCTTCGTCTGACAGCGTGTAGACAAGACTTTGTCTACACGCTGAACCCCCGTAGCCATAGGCTACGGGGGTTGACTATATATTTAAAGACTTTTTATAAGCTCCTCACGGCATTCAAGAAATATCCTGCCAAGCTCAGGATCGAAATGAGTACCTAAATCCTCTTCTATTATCGAGAAGGCTTTATCGTAGCTGAAGGCGTCCTTATAGCATCTTTTGCTTACAAGAGCGTCAAATACATCAGCAAGAGCCATAATTCTTGCTTCTACCGGTATTTCCTCGCCTGATATACCCGTAGGATATCCCTTGCCGTTCCATTTTTCGTGGTGATATAAAGCAACGTTTCTTGCAATTTCCACAAATTCGTCATCCTCAACGCCTTTAAGGATTGAGGTTACTATCCTTTCGCCCTCGGTGGTGTGACGCTTCATCTGTGCAAATTCCTCATCGGTGAATTTACCCGGCTTTCGCAGTACGCTGTCATCTATCGCAATCTTTCCGAGATCGTGCATAGGCGCCGCCTTTTCCACCTGCTTTAAGAACTTTTCGCTAAGCCCTGTATCAACTGTTTTTGTGCGGAGCTTTTCGGAAAATATTTTTACAATAGCGCTGGTGCGTTTTATGTGACCACCCGTGTTGTTGTCACGGCTTTCCACCATATCCGCCATACCAAGCACCATCATATCCTTGATATGAAGAATATCTGCGGTTTTTACCGCAACCTCTTTTTCGAGCTGCGAATTGTAGTTTTCGATACTGTTATAATATTTTTGCTCTATGGTTTTATCGGCAAATTCTATTATATACCCTGTCTGCTTTTTTCTGTGCGTCATAGGGTGAATATCTGTCTCGTAATATTTGTCGTTTATCTGAATGGTTTCTTCTTCGCAGATTTTCCATCCGGTATCAAGAAAATGCTTTATTGCCTTTTGGTAAAGGGGAGAGTCTTCGGGTTGAATCTGTTTATCTATTACCCACTTTCTTATTTCAGGAAAATGCTCTGCCATAAAGCTGTTGTAGCTTATCAGACGGTTATTGTTGTCGATAACGATATAGCCGTATTCAGCTCTGTTTTCGGCAAAGGAGGCGATGCTTGCTGTAATATCATAGGTGCTGATTTCTTCAAAGAAGCGAAGCAGAACTATCATTATCACAAGATAGCCTATAGATAAAAGAGCAATGTGAACGTCTATTATCTTCTCCATAATGTAGGCTATCATAAGGACAAGGCCTGCGGCACCTGTACCGACAACAGTCCTTATAGGCACCTTTTTACGGTTCATAATTCCGTATATTACAAAGCCGATAAGAAACAGCGCATACGTTGCCATCATTGCAGGGTAGAGTGTATGTAGCGGGCCGTATTCCTTTATCAGATAGCTGTAATTATCCTCTCTCACAAGCTCCATACTTTTGTAGTAAAGCGTGCCGTGATCTGCATTCAGCACAAGTGCCAGAATAAAGGAAGAGTAAAGTCCGAGTATAAGCTTTGCGGCATAGGGAAATTTCAGATTGCAGATTTTGAACAGCACTATAAACAAAAGTAAGGGCGCAAAACAGCAGCCTGCGTAAATAAATCTGTTTGCCCATACGGCAGTTTCGAGAGTACGGGCGGTAGCCATCATAAATCTGCCCAGACAGTTGAGGGCAACACAGCTGCCAAGAAGCAGAACAAGGGTATCTACTTTTTTATATTTAATCAGCATCAGTCCCATCATACCAAGCGAGATAACAAGGGTTATGCCGTCAATTATCGTATATAACATATAAGCCTCCGCTGTTATTATTATCTATATTATATATCAAAAAGCCTTGTAATGCAATAATAATCGCGGATAATTTGCGAAAAAAATACGAGCGGTCTGTGACCGCTCGTTAAAGTTTGTTGAATATTATTTGAAGTAATCAACGCCGCCCTTGAACAGAAGCTGTTCCTTGTTGCCATCTACGTTTACGCAGGTGTTTTCGCTGATACGTTCTGTGTGTCCCATCTTACCGAGTACACGACCGTCGGGTGAGATGATACCTTCGATTGCACACATAGAGCTGTTGGGGTTGAAGGCAAGATCCATTGTGGGATTGCCCTGTAAATCAACATACTGTGTAGCAACCTGACCGTTTGCGATAAGCTCATTTATAACCTCTTCACTTGCAACAAATCTGCCTTCGCCGTGGGAGATAGGAATATTGTGTACCTCTCCAACCTTGCAGTGCATAAGCCAGGGTGACTTGTTTGTGCATATCTTTGTAAGAGCAAGCTGTGACTGGTGACGACCGATTGTGTTGTAGGTAAGTGTAGGAGATTCGCTTGTCAGAGGAACGATCTTTCCGAAGGGTACAAGACCGAGCTTGATAAGTGCCTGGAAGCCGTTGCAGATACCAATCATAAGACCGTCTCTTGTGTAGAGCATTTCTTCAACCTCTTCCTTGATCCTGGGATTGCGGAAGAATGCATTGATGAACTTTGCAGAACCCTCAGGCTCGTCACCGCCGGAGAATCCACCGGGAACGGCAATCATCTGGCTTTCCTTGATGCGTGCAACGAATTCGTTTACGCTGTCCTCCATATTCTGTGCCGTGAGGTTTCTGATAACGAATATTTCAGCCTCGCCGCCGTAACGGTTGAATGCCGCCGCCATATCGTATTCGCAGTTTGTACCGGGGAATACGGGGATAAGAACTCTGGGCTTTGCAATGCCTCTTGCAGGCTTGTTTACAAGTAAATCGCAACCCTTGTCATAAGCCGCAGACTTAGGAGCGGGCATCTCAGGTACGGAATTCTTGAAGATAGGCTCTAATACTGCGTCATACTTCTTTTCGTACTGTGCAATATCGATAACCACGTTGCCGCAGGTAATCTTGTATTCGTCTGTTGTTTCACCAATGAGCTTTGCACCTTCGATTTCAGACTTTGCTTCGATGATGAATGCGCCGTAGCAAAGATCGAATAATTCGCTGTCTGTGAGATTATTAAGCTTTGCGCCGATTCTGTTACCGAGGGACATCTTGAAGATACCTTCAGCCACACCGCCGCCGGCAAGTGACCATACGGATAAAGCCTTGCCCTCTGCAATAGCCTTTTCAACTATGCCGAATACCTTCTTTACGCTATCAAACTTAGGCATCTGGTTTTCATCATATTCGGGAGCAATATAGTAAATACTGTTGAAGGGAAGCTTGAATTCAGCGGAAATGATCTTGTCAGCCTTTGCCGTGGATACCGCAAAGGAAACCAGTGTAGGAGGTACGTCAATATCCTCAAAGGTACCTGACATTGAGTCCTTACCACCGATAGAGCCGCAGGAGAGTGCAAGCTGTGCCTTGTATGCGCCGAGTAATGCCGCAAAAGGCTTGCCCCATCTTTCTGCCTTGCCCTGTGTACGCTCAAAGTATTCCTGGAAGGTGAGCCAGCACTTATCACTGCTACCGCCTGCCGCAACTACCTTTGCGATACTCTCAACAACTGCAAGAGCTGAAGAGTGGTAGGGTGACTGCTTACTTACAAAGGGGTTGAAGCCCCATGCCATGATAGAAGCTGTCTTTGTCTTGTTGCCGATTACGGGAATCTTTGCCGCCATAGCCTGAACAGGTGTCTGCTGTGTCTTACCTGAATAGGGAAGAAGAACTGTACCTGCACCGATGGTGGAGTCAAAGCGCTGAACAAGAGCTCTCTGTGAGCAGATGTTGAGGTCTGTTACAAGCTCTTCCCAGTCCTTTGCTGTGTTCTTTCTGCCTGTGGAGTAGGATACCGTGGGGTTGCCTACATATATATCCGTGTGCTTTTCTGCACCGTTTGAGTTTAAGAATTCTCTTGCGATGTTGCAGATAGTCTTGCCGTTCCAGTTCATCTTGAGTCTGGGTTCAGCAGTAACTACCGCTACGGGAGTAGCCTCAAGGTTTTCCTTGCCTGCAAGAGCGATAAACTTTTCTACGTCGTTCTTGTCAACGACTACCGCCATTCTTTCCTGAGATTCGGAAATAGCAAGCTCTGTACCGTCAAGACCATCGTACTTCTTGGGAACTGCATTGAGGTCGATTTCAAGACCGTCTGCAAGCTCACCGATAGCAACGGATACACCGCCTGCACCGAAGTCGTTACAACGCTTTATAAGCTGTGTAGCATTCTTATCTCTGAATAATCTCTGGAGCTTTCTTTCTTCGGGAGCGTTACCCTTCTGAACTTCAGCACCACAGCTTTCAAGAGATTCTACACTGTGTGACTTTGAAGAGCCTGTAGCACCGCCGCAACCGTCACGGCCTGTTCTGCCGCCGAGAAGGATAATGATATCTCCGGGAGCAGGACGTTCACGCTTTACATTTTCAGCAGGAGCGGCACCGACTACGGCACCGATTTCCATACGCTTTGCCATATAGCCCTTGTCATAGATTTCAGCAACGTGACCTGTAGCAAGACCGATCTGGTTACCGTAAGAGGAGTAACCTGCCGCCGCTGTTGTTGTAATCTTTCTGGGAGGTAACTTACCTTCGATTGTTTCGTTTACGGGGAGCAGAGGATCGGAAGCACCCGTCACACGCATAGCCTGATATACGTAGGAACGGCCTGAAAGGGGATCACGGATAGCACCGCCGAGGCAGGTAGCCGCACCACCGAAGGGCTCGATTTCTGTAGGATGGTTATGAGTTTCATTCTTGAACATAAGGAGCCATTCTTCATCCTTGCCGTCAACGTCAACCGTAATCTTTACGGAGCAGGCGTTGATTTCTTCACTTTCGTCAAGGTCGGGAAGAAGGTTGTCAGCCTTCAGCTTTCTTACTGCCGCTGTTGCAATATCCATAAGGCAGATAGGCTTTGCGTCTCTGCCGAGTTCTTCCTTGTGGAGCTTGTATTCCTTATATGTATCTGCAATATAGGGAGCGTCGATAACTGCGTTGTCGATAATAGTACCGAAGGTGGTGTGACGGCAATGGTCAGACCAGTAGGTATCGAGCATACGGATTTCTGTAAGAGTAGGATCTCTCTGCTCTGTGATGAAGTAATCCTGACAGCACTTGATGTCGCCGCTATCCATAGCAAGACCGTACTTCTTGATGAATTCGTCAAGCTGTGCCTGATCATACTTTATAAAGCCGTCAAGGGTAGCAACCTCGCTGGGGATATCGTACTTTACTTCGAGAGTTTCATACTGCTCAAAGCCGCATTCTCTTGCTTCTACCGCATTTATAAGGAAGTGCTTTATCTTTGCAAAATCCTCATCAGTAATCTTACCCTTTAAAATATAGATTTTTGCATATTTTACTGTGGGGCGGTCACCCTGGCAGAGCATCTGGATGCACTGTGCGGCAGAGTCTGCTCTCTGGTCGAACTGACCGGGTAAGAATTCTGTTGCGAACATTCTTTCATTCTCACCGATTTCAGGGAGAGTGTAGTAAACGTCGTCAACGGGAGGCTCTGAAAATACTGTGGGAGTAGCTTTTTCAAAGTTTTCCTTTGTGATACCTTCAGCGTCGTAGCGGTTTACGATACGTACATCCTCAATACCCTCAATCTGAAGGGCGGTCTGTAGGTCGGAAAGAACTGCCTTGCCGTCAACGGCAAACTGAGGCTTCTTTTCCACATAAATGCGATAAACTGACATAACTTTTTACCTTTCCTTTTATGCTTAAAAATTTAATAAACTGTCATTATGATTATACTATAAAAAATAAAGCATAACCACATTACATTATACAACATTCCGTTTAGAATTACAAGGCTTTTTCCACTTCACCGACACAAAATTCGTTTTTTTGTGCAGATGTTACTTTTATTGTTAGAATATCGTGCTTTTTTGCGTCACAATTATAAATTCTGACGGGAACATATTCGGGAGTAAGACCGTTTGCGTAGCTTTCACTCTCTCTTTTCTGAATAAGCACCTGCCTTGTTTTTCCAATCATACCTTTAAAATATTCTGTTTTCATCTCTGCGGCAAGCTCTGACATTCTTTTGTATCTTGTGGCGGCAGTATCAGGTGCAATAAAATCCTTTCTTTCTGCCGCCGCAGTACCACTTCTTACAGAATAGGTGAATACGTGCATAGCGGCAAAGCCTACCTTTTTACAAAAGGCGAGGGATTTTTCAAATTCCTCATCTGTTTCTCCTGCAAAGCCTACCATAACATCGGTAGTGATGGAGCAGTCCGGAAAGTATCTGCGAAGATTATTTGTGATACTATAATATTCTTCGGGAGTGTAGTGCCTGTTCATTCTTTTTAAAGTCGCTTCACATCCGCTTTGCAGAGCAAGATGAAAATGCGGGCATAGCTTAGGCTCTTCGCTGAGCCTTTTTATGTCCTCTTCGGTTATAAGCTCCGGCTCTAAAGAGGAAAGCCTTACCCTTTCCACACCCGGAACACTACATACTGCGTGTACTGCGTCTGCAAGTCTTAGCCCGATATCCGAGCCGTAGAGAGAAAGATTTATACCTACAAGCACCATTTCCTTGTGACCACAGCTTACCTGATACTCTGTTTCTTTTATAATATTATCCAGCGTTCTTGAACGGACTTTTCCTCTTGCATAGGGAATTATGCAGTATGCACAATATCTGTCACAACCGTCTTCTATTTTAATAAAGGCTCTTGTCTTGCCCATATCGGATAAGGGCATATCATTAAAGCATAATCTGTCGGTAAGCTCTGTAACATCCGAAAATACATCTTTTTGTGAGCTTTGCACATAATTATAAATGATTTCCGGTAATCTGTCCTTGTTTTCTGTGCCGATAATTATATCAGCGCCCGATTTTTCTGCATCGTTTGTGAATGCCTGCGGAAAGCATCCGCAAAGGGCAATTATGCAGTCCTGATTGTTATTTTTCAGCTTTCTTATCAGTTGGCAGGCCTTTTTGTCGCTTTGCTCCGTCACAGAGCAGGAGTTTATTATCACAATATCTGCCTGCTTCGGATTATCCGCCTTTGTAAAGCCTTTTCTTATCATACCTTCAGATATTACGGCGCTTTCATATTGATTGACCTTACAGCCAAAGGTTTGTACAGCATATTCCATAAAATTCTCTCTTTGTTTTTGTTTAGTTTCACCAAAAGAAATTGGCCTTTAGTTCAATTATACTTTAAAATTACGAATTTTGCAAGTATGTTAAAAAAATTAAAAAATCCTCTTGACTTTAGCTAAAAATACTGATATTATAAGCTTACGGAAGGGGAAACGCAGAGCCCCGACCTCTTATATAAAGAAATAGAATAAATAAAGAACAAAATAACAAAAGAATCTCACAGACGGAAAAGGAGAGATGCAGGATGACACAGATGAATATAAAGCTCACAGCGATAAACGACGTTAAGGAATTTGTTGATATCGCAGGCAGATGCAATTTTGATATCGACATCACAGTTGGTAAATATGTAGTTGACGCAAAGTCAATTATGGGACTTTTCAGTCTTGATTTATCCAAAGAACTCACTCTCACAGCTCACACAGACGATGCAAGCGGACTTGAAAAGAATATAGAAAAGTTTATCGTAAAGTAAAAAAGAATCGGACAGAATAAAAGAAAAGAACGGAAAAAATCGTAAAGCAGTCACATCTGCGGTGCTGCTTCACCCGTAAGGGTAGAAAGGGACAATATTATGAAAACAGCAACAATCAGAATCAACACAATCAATGATGTTAAGGATTTCGTAACAATCGTTACAAAGTGCAGCTATGAAGTAGATATCGTAAGCGGCAGATACGCAATCGATGCTAAGTCTATCATGGGTATTTTCAGCCTTGATTTATCAAAGGAACTCGAACTGAGAGTACATTCCGATAACTGCGATGAGCTTATGGAAGAGCTTGATAGCTACATCGTAAAGTAAACTGACAAAAGCCTATACCAAATCCCCAAAATGCAATATAAAAGAATCTCCTGCGAATTTTCGCAGGAGATTTTAATTTTTGTTATCTGTTATTTATCAGAGACCCTTCTGGTTGAAATCTGCACAGACAAGATTCATTCCTTTTAATAACTTGTGCATATAGATGAAGGGACCGACGATAATGAAAGAGCCGAGCACATTCCACAGCCAGAAATCAGCGGCGCTGATAGGATAGTTGATGCCTCTTCTTGTAAGCTCTGCACCAAGTCTGTTGGACATTCTGTGATACCATACGGGTACCGCAATACCGAAGGTAAGCCAGGAGAATATGAAGGCAAGCAACAGGAAAGGCATTGTTCTTTTGCCGTCGTATTTTGTCGCTACAAAGTTAAGGTCGTCAGGAATGCCGCAGAATACTACTATACCGTATATACCAAAGGTAATAAGGGATAAGAATATGTATTTTACAAGGCTTCTGTTTGTTTTAAGCTGTGTGCGGAAGGGTTGGTTATACATCATAGGCTGACCATACTGGTTAGGCTGGCCGTACTGGTTATACATCATAGGCTGACCATACTGATTAGGCTGACCATACTGGTTAGGCTGACCATACTGGTTAGGCTGACCATACTGGTTAGGATGACCATACTGGTTAGGCTGAGCATATTGATTAGGCTGACCATACTGGTTAGGCTGACCATACTGGTTAGGCTGACCATACTGGTTAGGCTGAGCATATTGATTAGGCTGAGCGTACTGATTAGGCTGAGCATACTGATTAGGCTGACCGTACTGGTTAGGCTGAGCGTACTGATTAGGCTGAGCGTACTGATTAGGCTGAGTGTTCTGCTCAGGCTGAGCTGTGTCGGTAGAGTCTAAAACCTGTGTTTCTCCTGCGGGAGCAATGTTCTGATTTTCGTAATCGTTCATAATTTTTCTCCAATATATTTTTTTGACGTAATCGTCTGTATCTATTTTAGCATAATAAACGGGATAAATCAACTCTTTTTGCGGTAATTTTAAAGTAATTGCCTGAAAAATGGCAAGAAATATGTTAAAACTGAACAAAAAAGCTTGACTACACGCTATAAATATGGTAAAATTTTTTTGTAGATTTTTGCCGTTGCAGTCACGGCAGAGCAAATCAACAAATCCGTACTGCGAAAAAATGAAAGGAAATACAGAAAATGTTCAAATCTTTTGAAGAAGCAAAAAAATATTGCACAGACAATGGGGTTAAGATGATTGATTTCAAGATGGTAGATATTGATGGTCGTTGGCGTCATATTGCTATCCCCGAAAGCCGTTTCGTTCCTGAACTTATGGAATCAGGTATCGGCTTTGACGGCTCAAACTACGGCTTTGCGGCAGTAGAAAAGAGTGATATGATATTTATCCCCGACCTTTCAAGCGCGGCACTCGATCCCTTTGCAGAGGTTACAACCCTCTCTATGATCGGTGACGTTTATGTTATCGCAAGCCCCAACTACCGTTTCAATCAGGACCCCAGAAACGTATCAAAGCACGCTGTTGAATATTTAAAATCAACAGGTATTGCTGATGAAATGATTATCGGACCTGAGTTTGAATTCCATCTTTTTGACAACGTTTCCTATAGTGTAAAGCCTGAAGATATGTCCTTCAGTGTAGATACAAGACAGGCAAGCTGGAACTCCGCTTATACAGATTCCAACAACAAGGGCTATATCACACCCGGTCACAGAGGCTATCACGCCGACCTTCCCAACGATATCACCTATGATTTAAGAAGCCGTATCTGTCTTATGCTCGAAGAAAGAGGCATCAAGGTAAAGTACCATCACCACGAGGTAGGCGGCTCCGGTCAGGTTGAAATCGAAGTAGAGCTCGGCGAGCTTACAAAGATGGCTGACAATACAATGACCATCAAGTATATGGTTAAGAATGCGGCTTTACAGGACGGCAGAACAGCAACCTTTATGCCGAAACCCATCTACAGTGAAGCAGGTAACGGTATGCACGTTCATATGCTTTTATTCAAGGACGGAAAGCCTGTATTCTACGATCCCAATGGCTACAGCGAATTATCCGAAACTGCACTTTACTTTATCGGTGGTCTGTTAAAGCACGCACGTTCACTCTGCGGCTTTACAAACCCCTCTACAAACTCCTATAAGAGACTTGTACCCGGCTTTGAAGCGCCCGTTACTATCGGTTATGCTACATCAAACAGAAGTGCGGTTATCCGTATCCCTGCTTATGCAAAGGCTCCCGACAAACGCCGTTTCGAGCTTCGTAGCCCTGACGCAACCTGCAACCCCTACTACGCTTATGCGGCTATCCTTATGGCAGGTATCGACGGTGTAAAGAACAAGATTGATCCTTCAAAGTGCGGCTGGGGTCCCTTCGACTTCAATCTCTACACCCTTTCCGATGAAGAAAAGGCAAAGATTCAGTCCCTTCCCAGAACTTTAGAAGAAGCTCTCGACGCTCTTGAAGAAGACCACGATTACCTCACAGAAGGCGGAGTATTCCCCGAAAGACTTATCGAAATCTGGCTCAAGAAAAAGCGTGCAGAGGCAGCGGCAATCAGCAAGATTCCTCATCCCGCAGAATTTGCAAACTATTACGATCTTTAATAAAAACAGTAATCGCAGAGCCTTTGACTCTGCGATTCATTTTATTCCTTATTGAATATCAGAGTAAATCTTACTCCTTTATCAGTATTCTCTGCCTTTATGACCCCGTCATGGGCGGAGATTATTTTCTTTGCAAGGGCAAGTCCTATGCCGTAGCCCTGATGATTTACATTGTCTGATTTATAAAATCTTTCAAAGATGTGTGGGAAATCCTTTTCTTCTATTCTGTTATTTCCGCCCTCTATAGCTATGGTGACAAAGAGCGGATTTTCTGTGGCGGTTATTTCTATTGTGCTATCCGTTTTGCTATGCTCTATACAGTTTTTGACTATGTTCTTTACCGCCTCACAGCACCATCTGAAATCGGCATATAGCTTTACCTCTCCTGCATTTATTCCGATATGCGTACCTTTAAGCTCTGCCATTATCATAAGCGGTTCGGTAGCACTTTCTAAAAGCTCCTTACAGTTGAACTTTGCTTTTTCCATAGTTATAGCCGAAGCTTCAAAGGAGGAAAGCTTTAAAAGGGTATCAATAAGCCATTCGGTTTTTTCTGTAAGCAGGGATAAATCTCTTATATATCTTTTTCTGTCAGGGTCTGAAAGCTCCTTTGTACGTAGCATTGTCAGTATTATCGACATAGAGGTAAGGGGAGTGCGGAGCTGATGGGAAATATCCGCAAGACTGTCCTGCAGAAAGGATTTTTCTTTAGCAAGAGCCCTGTTCTGCTCTCTTATCCTGATTGTCATTTTGTTTATCTCGGTTTTTAAAAGACTTATATCCCCCTCATCATAGCTGTCAAAGCTGATACTGTCATCCCCGTCAAGAATTTTATCTATATCGTCGCAGAGTCTGTTCAGCTTGTTATACTCTCCATACTGTGAGAAAAGGAAAACTCCCATAATAACAAGACAGCACAAAAGCATAATCGAGGCGGCAAGGGGAGAAACGAAAAGCAGTATTAAAAAGCCTGCCATAGTAACCGAAATTCCGATTACCGTCGGCACGAAAACCTCCTTATTTTTAAACACCCTCATCATCTCCCATTCTGTAGCCGAGACCTCTCACAGTCCTTATTATATGAGGCTCCTTCATATCATCGCCTATCTTTTCTCTGACTCTTTTTATATATACCGTAAGAGTGTTGTCGGAGATGAATTCTCCACCCGTTGTCCATAACTCGTCTATAAGCTGCTCTCTTGAAAAGAGCTTACCCTTGTTTGATATGAATATAAGCAGTAATCTGTATTCAAGAGCAGAAAGATATATCTCCTTACCATCCTTTGTGACAATGCCCTTGATGGTATCTACTGCTATATTGCTATGGCATAAAAGCCTTGTGCCGCTGTTTTTCCGTCTTGTGACCGTTCTTATTCTTGCTAAAAGCTCTGCCGGGGAGAAGGGCTTTTTTATATAATCGTCAGCGCCCAGCTCAAGACCTGCGATAACGCTTTTTTCATCACCTGAGGCAGTAAGGAATATTACAGGCACGTCAGAATATCTTCTCACATCCGAGCAGATAGAAAAGCCGTTGCCGTCGGGTAAGGATATATCCAGCAGAATACAGTCGGGATTGCACTGGCTTATAAGCTTTGTGCCGCTTTTCTGTCCCACAGCTGTGTAGACTGTATATCCTTCCGCCCTCAGAAAGTCGGAAAGACTGTTCATTATCGCCTTATCGTCTTCAATTATAACTATTTTCTGCATGCTATCACTTCCTCTTTTCTAAAATATAGCACATTAAATCCGCAAGGTCAAGAAATTTTGCGTTTGTGACAGAAGAGTCACTAAAAAGTCACCACAAAGTAAGATTTTTATGCTACAATATAATCAGCAAACTAAAAGGAGGAAAAGTATATGGAAATTCTGAAGGTGGAAGGCATTACGAAAATCTTCGGTAAGGATGAGAATATCGTTACCGCTCTCGACGACGTTTCCTTCACAGTCACAAAGGGACAGATGGTAGCGATAACAGGCACCAGCGGTGCGGGAAAATCCACCCTTCTTCATATTATAGGCGGTGTTGAAAAGCCGACCAAGGGCAAGGTGTTTTTAGGCGGCGAGGATGTATTTTCCAAAAATGATAAGAATCTGGCGGTTTTCAGACGCCGTCAGGTAGGACTTGTGTATCAGTTCTATAACCTTATACCAATGCTCACAGCAGAGGAAAATATCACTCTGCCAAGTCAGATGGACGGTAGAAGACCTGATGAGGAAAGACTGAAGAAACTTGCAGAAATGATGGGAATCAGCGACAGACTTAATCATTTACCCTCCCAGCTTTCAGGCGGACAGCAGCAGAGAGTTTCCGTCTGCCGTGCACTTTATTCCTCTCCTATGCTTTTACTTGCTGACGAGCCTACGGGAAATCTGGATTCTAAAAACAGCCGTGAGATAATAGCCCTTATCAGAAAAACGAATAAGGAGCTTAAACAGACTGTCATATTAGTTACCCACGATGAGGACATAGCCTTGCAATGTGACAGAGTTATAAAAATGGAGGATGGCAGAATTATACGGGATGAGGTGATAAAATGAGCTTTTCGTCAAAAATGGCGCTGAAATATATAAAGACTCAGAAAAAGCACAATATCTTTATTATTCTCAGTATAGCTTCCGCTCTTATGCTGACGACCTTTATATTCACTCTTTTTTCATCCTTTTATTCCACGATGCTCTATAATGAGCGGCAGAAATTAGGGTATCACGGCATGGTACATCATATAACCCTTTCCGATTACGAAAAGCTGACAAAGTCCGAAATGATAACACAGGGCAAACTTGATTTATATGGACCTGCTGACACGACGGGTGTAGCATACGTGAATTTCAGAAATGATATTTACGATCCCGAAACCTTTATAAGAGAATTTGCAGAAGAAAACTTTGAGAATAAGGAGTATTCCTTGTCGCTTCACGAAGAGCTTTTAGAGTATGAGATTATAGGCATACATGCTAAGGCTTCGCTTGCAAAGAAGCTGGTTCTGATAATTGCGATAGTGTTTTTTATACTTTTCTGTGCCAGGTTCGTAATAGATACCGCCTTTGAAATTTCCTCCAGAGATAAGGAGGTTCAGTTCGGAATACTGGCTTCTCTCGGTGCGTCAAAAAATCAGATAGCCGCTATAATTATGTGGCAGGGTGCATTTCTTTCGGTTATAGGCATTCCGCTGGGACTTGCTCTTGGTACGGCGGTGGGCGGTTTTGTATTTTCCTTTGCGGATTCCACAAGCGTGATATCCTATTTTACACAGTCGGATAGATACAGCGAGGGAATATTCTCGGTAAGCGTACCGTATCTTATTGTTGCCGCCATTATCGGCTTTTTATGGGTAATACTTTCCGCCTACGGCACAGGCAGAAGATATTCTGCAAAATCTCCCATAGAATCTATAATGCAGAGCAATAAAAAAATTATAAAGCCGAAAAAATCCCGCCCGACAAAAAAGGCTTCGGGTAAAGTAAGCGGACTTGCGCTCAAAAATATCCGCAGAGATAAAAAGAGCTTTTTTGTGACCTCTCTCGCTCTGATAATTTCCTACACCATGATTTCGTTTTTTTCAGTATTCCTTGACTATTGGAATGCTACTATGACAGATGTAAAAAAACAAGGTCTGATATCAGAAAATATAGCGGACGATTATTCCCTTTATTACGTATCCGAGGATACCGCCCCCGAAAATAACGCCGAGGAAGCAGAGGAATGCTATCGTATTCTTGAAAACTGCCCCGAGGATATTTATTTCAGTAGTGCCCAGCAATGCACATTGCCTGTTACAAGGGACAGTTATATGTTAAGGGATATGATACCCTTCGATAAAGGCTATCTTGATATAACGGACAATGACGATATATACAATAAGGGCGATATCCGTATGATCTTCTATTTTCTTAACAGGCAGTTCTATGACGAGATCTTCGCAGAGGATTCAGGAGTAAGCTATGACGAGCTTGTTAATGGGAAAGGCTTTATCGTGTGTGAAACATCTGCACCGATGCAAAGAATTCATAATGATGAAGTGATAAGCTTTGAGGGTTGTCCGCTCGAAACAGGCGGAGAAAGTCTGAAACTCAATCTATACGATATTCACGGAAGAATAACCTCAACTGATACGGAAGTAAACCTGCTTGGCAGTACTCCGGCGAAAGGGAGATTTGCCACTAACGCCTATTCGCTGATACTCGTCGGTGCAGAGGATCATCTTAAAGCAATCAACAAAGGAAGCATCATAGATAGTGCAGGCTTTGCGGAATTTATGATAGGTCTGCCGAGAGATAACAATAAAACTCTCCTGCAGATGTACGACGGTCTTAAAAATTATCTGAAGGATTATCCTCAGTTTGAGCTGGCGGATAACAACTATAACGGCAGTATAGAGAGTATGATGGATACAGAGTCGAGAATGGTACCGGTTCTGTCGGTCATAGCGGTAGTGGTGGCTGTTGTAACCCTGATTTCTATTATTCATCTTATCAATATAATTTCCACAGGAATAATGAACAGAAGAAAGGAAATAGCCTCTCTGACCTCTATCGGTATGACCAGGTGGCAGCTTTTCAGAATGCTTCTTACCGAGTCTGTGGGATATACCATAACGGCAGGTCTTGTTGCACTTGCGCTGACTCTTGGGGTAGCCTTTCTTATGAATTCCTACGCAATCAGTAAGAATTTTGATCTCCTGTTTTCCTACGGCTATGCCGTAGCGGCACCATTACTGTCAGCTCTTGGCGGTTTTATAATTTCATCGGTGACTATCCTTGTTTCTCTTAAAATATTCGACAGGGTATCCGTTGCCGAGGAAATGAAGACCATAGAATAAAAAGGAATATGGACAGTCATAGCAGTATATCATATTACATCCGTAAAAAAGGAGGAATAAATATGATATACGTAATGAGTGACCTTCACGGAGAATATGAAAAATATATTAAAATGCTGGAGCTTATAGAGTTTTCGGACGAGGATGAGCTTTTTGTTCTCGGTGACACAGCGGACAGAGGAGAGCGCCCCGTTGATATTCTGCTTGATATGATGGAAAGACCTAACGTTTATCATCTTATGGGAAATCACGATCTTATGGCATTGGATATTCTGAAGGTACTTTCTGCCGAAATCAGGGAGGATAACCTTGATATTCTCACAGACAAGCTGCTTACGGAAGAAATATCAGAATGGATAAACGGCGGCGGAGATACAACCTTAAAGCAATTTACAGCGCTTTCTAAAGAAAAGAGAGCCGACCTGCTGGATTATATTTCGGATTTTTCCTTGTATGAGGTGATAGACGCAGGGAATAAAACCTACATAATGACTCACGCAGGACTGGGAGATTTCAGAAAGGATAAGAAGCTTTCAGAATATACAGTAAAGCAGCTGCTTTTAAACAGAACCGCTCCCGATATGGAATATTACGACGACAAGAGCATATATATCATATCAGGACACACTCCTGTACAATTTTACACAGGCAAGAGCGAAATAATGAAATGCGGCAATAATATAATGATAGATTGCGGTGCGGCATTTGATGGCAGACTTGGTTGTCTTTGTCTTGATACTATGGATGAATTCTACATCTGAATATTTTATATGGAAAAATGTACAAAATTGTGTTAAACCCTTGACAAAATATGCCGAATGGTGTAGAATATAATTGAAATATATTTTTGGAGGTTTGCTATTATGCAGAATATGCCCAACAACACAGCTCCCATGCAGGGCGGCTACCATGTAGACATCGTAAAGCTCATCATTTTATGTGTTGTAACTTGCGGTATCTATATGTATTACTGGATTTACAAGGTAACAGAATTCACAAACCAGGACGGCGGCGAATACCGTAATCCTACAAATAAGCTTCTTTTATGCTTATTCGTACCATTCTACTACCTTTACTGGATCTACGTAACATGCAAGAAGATCGAAGTAATGTCCAACCAGAGAGGCGTTCCCGGTAACGATGTTACTGTTCTTGCTATCGTTCTTTATCTTGTTATTTCACTTGGTGTTCCCGCAGTTATGCAGAGCGCAATCAACAAGATTTGCTAATCAAAAACTACATAAAATGCCGTAGCTTATGCTACGGCATTTTTTTGCAGAAATATAAGAAATATACAAAAATAATTAGTTAAGCCCTTGAAATGTTGTAAAACGTGTGCTATAATTATACTATATACAACAAATCGCAAGGGAGGTTCCTATGAAAAATATAGCGTTATTCGTCGGATTTCTTGATAATGAGTTTTCTATGGATGTTATGGAAGGCGCAAGAATTGCCGCTCGTGAGCTGGATGTAAATCTTTTTATAATGCCTGCACGACTTGTTATAAATAACTACTCGGAAGAAGAACTTAATATATATACATATCAGTATAACACTATGTTTTCTTACATAGAAAAGGGGAGCTTTGACGGCGTGATAATGGAAACGGGCGTCATCTGCAATGGTATGACGGATGAAGCTGTAAAGGAAATGTTTGACTCCTTTGGTGTTCCTGTTGTCAGCATTGCCCGTAAGGTAGAGGGCTATCCTAACATCCGTTTCAACAGCAACGGACTGAGAGAAGAAATAGAACACCTTATCGAGCATCACGGCTGTACGAAAATAGGCTTTATCGGTGGTCCTAAAAATAACAAAGAGGCAATAGAGCGTTTTGAGCTTTATAAGCAGACTCTTCAGGATAATGGCTTACATTTTGATGAAAAGCTCTGCGGATACGGAAATTTCTCCGAGTTCTGCGAGGATGAGGTTTTAAGAGTATTAGAACAGAATAAGGGAAATATAGACGCCCTATGCTTTGCAAATGACCGAATGGTAATAGGCGGTTATTGGGCAATGGAAAAGCTGGGGCTTGTACCCGGCAGAGATATAATGGTGACAGGCTTTGATGACGCCCCCTCTGCCTGTGCTATGAATCCTCCTCTGACTACCGTACACTCAAACATTTCAAGACTTGGCAAATATGCACTGAAGCAATGCTTTGCAATGATAGACGGGGATATCGGACACGATGTATTCGTTGATACCTCCACAGTTATCAGAAGCTCCTGCGGATGTCCCTCCAGAACAACTATACTCAATGAAAGAATAACAGAGGCAGGTTCTATGGAAAGAATCTCTGTAGAAAATCTCTGCAGTGAAATCCGCTCCTTCCTTTTTGATTCGCTCAGCCTCAGCGATGAGTATAAGCTTAAAGTTAATGCAATAGTAGACGCTATATATGACCTTTTATGCGATATATCCCATCCTTATTTTGATGTAAAAAGACACGCAAAGATAATAGGCGATATAGTATCAAAGCTTGATTTCGATACCATCTCCTATGGAGAGGTTTCCTTTGTACTTAATCTTGTAAGAAAAAAAGGTGTCCTCGAAGCTTATGACAAGCAACAGGCGGTAGAATTCTTCTACGATTTACTTGACGGAATTGCCGAGCGAGAGGTAAACAGCGTGTATTCTCTTCGTATGGATTATCGTGATACCTCCCAGATAACAAGCTCTATAATATACGACGTTCTTGCCAATATTAACAACGAGGCGACAAGCTACCATTTTATCATAACCAATGTGCGCCGTCACAAGACGGACAGCGGATATCTGTTTATCCACGATATACCTGCCATCAGTCATAGCAGGGAGGAGTGGAAGCGTCCCAGAAAGGAAAGACTTGCCTGCTATCACGACGGTGATACAGAAGAGGTCGTACCCTACGATTGTCAGGAATACGATTCCTCTACTATGTTCAGATGTGATAAGATAATCGGCAGACCTCACGTATTTATAGTAAATCCTCTGTTCTATAACGAAGAACATTATGGTGTACTTCTTGTAGAAAAGGATGATATGGATAAGGCTTATTTTGAGTGGGTAGTATTCAAGCAGATATGCTATGCTCTCAAGATGAAGCGTCTTATGGAAGAGCAGATGTCGGTACAGAATCAGCTTTCAAAGAATATGGAGCTTATCGAATCCTATAACCTTATGCTGAAGGAAAAGAGCATAAAGGATGAGCTTACCGGTATATATAATCGCCGTGGCTTTATCGAGATGGTGACAGAACAGCTCACCTCACCCGAAAATCTCGGCAAGAGAGCCGTTGTGGTATTTGCGGATATGAACTATCTGAAGATTGTCAACGAC
Source organism: Ruminiclostridium sp. (assembly GCA_017942025.1). Lineage (GTDB taxonomy): Bacteria > Bacillota > Clostridia > Oscillospirales > Ruminococcaceae > Ruminiclostridium_E. The sequence continues at coordinate 22,119 of JAGAVH010000009.1, forward strand.
CGATTCGGTCACGATGAGGGCGACTTTGCTATAAAGGGTATCGCAAATATGCTGAAAGGCTGCTTCCGCTCCAGCGACGTTGTAGCCCGTTTCGGTGGTGACGAATTTGCCGCCTTCGGATTTATACGGGGCGAAAATTTCGAATCTATCCTTCGCGCGAGAATGAAGGAGATACAGACTGAATTCAACGTAAACAGCAACAAGCCTTTCCTTGTAACCGCAAGTATCGGTGTTTACGAATTCAGATGCGACGAAACCACAAACCTCACCGAATGTATGAATAAGGCGGACGCTCTTCTGTACGAGGATAAGAAGAACAAGCCGTCAACAGTATTACGATAAAATTTCAGCAGAACTCATTCCCTTGTGGAATGAGTTCTTTTTTGTCAGAATAAACCAACTTTTATATAAAATTTATGACCGAAGTATCGGATTTGTGTTGCGTTCGGCGGAGTTTTCGGGTATAATGAAAAAAGAGCAGTTTTTCAGACATATTGAGAGGTGTGCACTATGAAAGAATCAGAAAAGCAGATAACCGCCAGACTGTTTCAGCAGAGAGAACTAGGTAATAAGCATTCTCCCTACGAGCACGAATTCAACTATTACGAGCAGGTAAGAGAGGGCAACACGTCCCGCCTTTCTGAAATGATAACCGAGCTTGGCGGAGAGGGTATGGGCAGGCTGTCGAAGGATCCTATACGTAATGTCAGATATCACTTTATTATTTCGGTGGCGCTTGTTACCCGTTACTGTGTGGAGGGTGGACTTGAGATGGAAACCGCCTATACAATGAGCGATTATTATATAAATAAAGCGGATGAAATAAACAGCATAAGCGAGATAAATGCCCTTAATAAAGAGATGGCAACGGATTTTGCCATGAAGATGAAGGCTGAAAAAACGAAGACGGTTTATTCACGTCACGCTGTTATGTGCATGGATTATATCACAAACAATCTCCATTCAAAGCTTACTGTTGAAAGTATTGCAGAAAATATCGGACTTTCGGCAGGTTATCTTTCCCGTATGTTTCACAAGGAAACAGGGGTTACTGTAAGCGGATATGTCACTGAAAAAAGAATAGAAGCGGCACAGAATCTGCTTAAATATTCCGATTACAAATCCGTTGATATCGCTAATTATCTTTGCTTCGGCTCGCACAGTCATTTTATCAGTGTATTCAGAAAATATACGGGGATGACTCCGGGACATTACAGAAACAAATATTTCCGAAGCGACTGGACCTTGTCAGAACATAAGGCTGTTAAATAAAATGTCAAAAAAATAAGTATTAAATTTGATATTCAGGTCATAAAAATGATATAATATGTTATTTGTTTGTGATAGAATTTAGTGCAAGGAGAGATGGCACAACCCTACGGGAAATATAAATGCCATCTGTTATAAAGGGTATGGAAAATAAAAATATCAAAAAGGCAATTATAATAGCGATAATTGTTGCGGTTGTAGTTGTGGGCGGTGTGATAGCGCTTCTCGCGATTTTACCCGGCAATAAGAATAATGAAGATAGCGGTCTTTCTTCAGCGGTTTCTTCGGAGATAACAGAGGAGGAAAGCTCTGAAAAAGAGGAGACAGTTGCACCTACTCCCGTAAACTACTATGGTGAAATGATAGTAAAGGACGGGGTTATTACCGGCTCAAAAACAAATGAAAAAATGAGAGTTACCGGAATGAGCTTTTTCTGGAGCAACTGGTCACAGAAATATTATAATAAAGACTATGTAGACCTTATGGTAGATGACTTCAACTGTGAAATTGTCCGTTGCTCATACGGTATTCAGGATGACGGCGTCCCCTATGACAAGACCTGTGTACCTCTTATTGAGGACGTTATAAATCAGGCTATCGAAAGAGGAGTGTATGTTGTTTTAGACTGGCACTCTCACGGAGCGCACAAGAATCCGGAAGAGGCTATCAGCTTTTTTACAGATATGGCAAAGAAGTACGGTCAGTATGATAATGTAATCTTCGAATTATTCAACGAGCCTATGAATACAAGCTGGATTCAGGTAAAGAAATATGCGGAGCAGGTTATCCCCGAAATCAGAAAATATTCGGATAATCTTATCCTTGTGGGTACTCCCAACTGGAGTCAGGATGTACTGTCTGCTGCAAAGCTTCCTGTAGAGGGTGACAATATCGCATATACGCTTCATTTCTATGCAGGAACACATAAAAAGTGGCTTCGTGATAATGCCGATAAGGCAATGCAGCAGGGAATCGCATTATTCGTTTCTGAATGGGGAAGCGTAAACGCCGATGGTAACGGCGGTATCAACAAGGCTTCTACAGAAGAGTGGATGGAGTGGATTGATGAAAATCAGCTTTCCAGCTGTAACTGGGCTATAAATGATAAGGACGAAGGCTCCAGCATTTATGTGTCGGATAGTGAAATAAGCGAAACAGGTAAGTATATAAGAGAGCTTATAAAGGCAAGAACACTTATAGCTCCCTGGAGAGAAACAAAATCGGAATAATTAAGGAGAATCAATATGGCATTCGGTAAGGATTTTATATGGGGAGCGGCAACCGCGTCCTATCAGATAGAAGGTGCAACAAACGAAGACGGAAAGAGTCTTAATATATGGGATACCTTCTGTGAAATTCCGGGAAAGGTATATAACGGACATAGCGGTGCAGTAGGCTGTGACCACTATCACAGAGTTGATGAAGATGTTGCGCTTATGAAGGAAATAGGAATAAAAGCATACCGTTTTTCACTCAGCTGGAGCAGAATTCTTCCCGATGGCACAGGCGAAGTCAATGCGGCAGGTATAGGCTTTTACAATCATCTCATAAATAAGCTTCTGGAAAACGGAATTACTCCTTATATAACTCTTTATCATTGGGATTTGCCCTACTGTCTGTATCTTCGTGGTGGATGGATGAATCCCGGGATCAGCGACTGGTATGCCGAATATGCAAGAGTTGTGACTGAGTCCTTCTCTGACAGAGTAAAGAGCTTTATCACCTTCAATGAGCCGGAGGTCTTTGTAGACTGCGGTTATCGTCAGGGCTTCCATGCGCCCGGCTACAAGCTTGGCAGAAGAGATATGATGAATATCTGCCATAATGTTCTTACCGCTCACGGTAAGGCGGTAGCGACAATGAGAAAGTACGCAAAGCAGCCTCTTGAAATCGGCTTTGTATCTGCTACAATGCCGCCGATTCCCGTAAACAAGACGGAAAAAGAAATCAAAGCGGCAAGGGATAGCTATTTTAAGAATGATAAGTATGCCTTCCCTGTACAGAATGGTATCTGGGAGGATACAATATGCTTTGGTAAATACCCCGAGGATATAGATACATCTCTGCTTCCCAGTGACTATGAAAAGGATTTGCCGATTATCAGCACCCCTATAGATTTTATCGGACTCAATATTTATCGTGGCCAGTATATAACCGCAGACGAAGAGGATAACAGAATAAATGTACCGTCAGGACTCAATCAGCCTACAACCGCAATGGATTGGGAGATTACTCCTGAGGCACTTTACTGGGGACCGAAATTCTTCCACGAGAGATACGGACTACCCATATACATTACCGAAAACGGAATATCTGTCCGTTGTGAACCCTCTCCCGACGGAAAGATATATGATATTCCCCGTATCGATTATATGAGAGATTACATTGCTTGCCTCGAAAAAGCGGCAAAGGACGGCACAGAGGTAAAGGGCTATTTTGCCTGGTCACTGCTTGACAACTTTGAATGGGCGTGCGGCTTTAAAGAGCGCTTTGGTCTTATTCACGTAAACTACGAAACGGGCAAGCGCACACTCAAGGAATCTGCAAAGTGGTATTCCGATTTTATAAAAAAGAACGGAAAATAAAAACCAGGCACTCATCCTGATTGCATTTATAGGAAAACCTCCAAGAAAAAAGAAAGCTCACGGTCTATCCGTGAGCTTTCAGCGTTTTATTAAGTTGGTAATTATTTTCCCTCTGCTTCTTTTTTAGCTTTCTTTTCAGCCTTTGCCCGTTCTCTGAATTCTGCTGTTGCACAGAAGATAACGTCGCCTGAGGAGTTTATAGCAGTTTCGAGAGAGTCCTGAACTACTGCGATGATAAAGCCAACGCCTACTACCTGCATTGCTACGTCACCGCCTACGCCGAGGAGTGAGCAAGCCATAGGAATAAGGAGCAGTGAGCCACCTGCAACGCCCGAAGCGCCGCAAGCTCCTAATGTTGCAAGGAAGCTGAGCAGTATTGCAATAACTATATTGACTTCAATTCCCTGAGAGAAAGCTGCGGACAGCGACATGACCGTAATTGTTATAGCCGCACCATCCATATTGATGGTAGCGCCTAAAGGAATTGCTACTGAATAGTACTCCTTATCAAGACCAAGCTTTTCGCACAGTCTCATATTAACGGGGATGTTTGCCGCAGAGCTTCTTGTAAAGAAGGCGGTAAGTCCCGATTCCTTAAAGCACTGGAATACAAGGGGATAGGGGTTTTTCTTGAGTGCAATAGCAACGATAAGCGGATCGATTATGAGAGCTACCGTCAGCATACAGCCTACAAGTACAAGTAAGAGCTTGCCGTAGTCTGTAAAGATATTGAGTCCGTATTCCTTGACAGAGCCGTACACAAGTCCCATAATGCCGAAGGGAGCGAGCTGGATTATCCAGGATACAGCCTTTGAAACAGCGTTTGAAAAGTCATTCAGCATTTCCTTTGTCTTATCGCTTGCCACCATACGAAGAGCAAGACCGATAATAATAGACCAGGTAAGTATGCCTACGTAGTTACCCTGGATGATTGCATTTACAGGGTTCATTACCATATTGGATAAAAGTCCCTTGAACACTTCGCCGAGGCCTGTGGGTGCAGAGCCTGACGCCGCTTCGCCTAAGGGTATGGTAACCTTAAAGGCGTAGCTGAAGATTACTGCCGCTACAGCCGCTAAAAAGGTGCTGAGCAGATAGAAGATAATAATCGTTCTGAAACGACTGCCGATACCTTTTCCCGCACTTGCAAGGGATGCAATTACCAGCACAAGAACAAGAATAGGTGCGATAGCTTTTAAAAGTCCGACGAATATATCGCCCAGTACCGTTATAAAGGATGCGGCAGGTACCCACAGTCCCAGGCAGATGCCTATAACAAGACCGATGGCTATTCGCAGGATAAGGGGGGATTTTGTGTAAAATTCTAAAACCTTTTTCATAATTCCTCCTATGGTTTTGAAATGATGTTTCTATTATACTATATATTTAATTAAAAAGCAAATATTTTATAGTGTGCTGACAGAATTAATTTTTTGTGGTACAATATTTGTGGGAACTTTTTTGTTTTTCCGGCGGTCTTATATTATGAAAAGAAAATTTTCTTTAAAAATCAAAGGTGGTGAAAAAGCTGAAAAGAGAGGATAATGAAATAATAGATATGCTGTTTTCCCGGGATCAGCAGGCTCTTTCCTACACAGAGGAAAAATACGGTGCTCTTTGCAGAAAGCTTGCCTTTGGCATACTTGGCGACTATGATTATGCGGCAGAATGTATGAATACCTCACTCTACAAGCTGTGGCAGTCTGCACCACCTGCAAGGCCACGTTCGCTGAAAGCATATCTGTGTAAAATTGTCCGTAGCGTCGCTTTTTCTATGTGGAAGAAAAATTCTACTGCGGAAATCCATCTGACAGAGCTGTCAGAGCTACTTCCTGATAACAACGACATTGACGACCAGCTTGACAGCACAATGCTTATAGACCTGCTTAATGACTTTCTTTCAAAGCAAAAGCAGGTAAACCGCAGAGTATTTATACTCAGGTACTATTATAATCTTTCCATAGAGGAAATTTCCGAAGCTACAGGCGAGAAAATCCCTACTGTAAAGACAAAGCTTTACAGAATGAGGGAAGAACTTAAAAAAATCCTCTTAAAAAAAGGCTTTGATATTCAGAAAGGATGAGAATTTATGAATATTGAAAAAATCAAGACCGCTGTTGATAACATTAACGAAGAGTATCTGCTGGATGCGGCAGAGCTTATCTCTGGAAAGGATGTAAATATGAAAAACAAAAAAGAAGCTAACGTAAATGAAATGACTCTTATAGAAGGCGGCGAAAAGAAGGGTATCAGCAAGGCTACAAAGTGGCTTTCCGTTGCCGCAGTATTCTCCTTCATCGTTGCAGGCGTTACTCTTATCGGCATTTCTGCAAACAACAATCAGTTAGGTACAAGCGGTGTAGCACCTCTTGATTCAAAGGTTGAAACCTCAGAGACAGAGCGTCCTGCCATCGAGGAGATTTTAACAAGCTTTGAAGAAAAGACAGAGGAAGAAATACTGCGTGACAAGCAGCGCGACGAAGTGCACGCTTACAGCTATTCAGGTTACAAAACGAAGTGTTCGATAGTTGGTGAAATTGCCGATAAGCCTTCGGACTATATAAAGCAGCTCAACTATGAGGGCGGCAAGATAACAATCAACGGCAATTTCGATTTTCGTATCGGAGAAAATCTTGTTCCCGAAAAGGCGTCCTTTGGTTATTATGTATCTATAAACGGCGTAATACAGGACCTTTATGTCGGTGATGAAAGCATAGGCAAGCTTTTCACACACTCCAACGTCAAGGAAGAAATTTTAAATGGCGACGCGAATGGTAACTTCAGCATAAGCTTTACTCCCACAATCTCAGAAGCGGATAAGGATATGGAAGAGCTTGAAATCTGTCTTGTACATGTAAAGAATCCTCATTATGAGGTAACTCCCTATTATATCAGTTCCGGACTTGCTCATATGAATACAGTAGCCGGTAAGTGGATAATCGGTACAGAAAACGTTGAAAATTTCGTAGAAGAAACAGACAGCAGATTTGTAAATTATGAAAAAATCGAAAACGAAGAGCCTAACTTGAATCCCGGTTGTCAGATATTCAATGTTGACGGAAGCCCTTACGAAATCAAGTGTGACGGCAATTCCGTAAGTGTTAAGACAACCTTCCGTTCGGATGCATATGATGACAATATCACATACCGTATTTTTTACCTTATAAACGGTGTTCCCGTAACTCTTTCCGATGGTACACCCTACATCGAGTTAACAACAGAGCCTTGCAAGGAATATATCTTTGATGTTGTAACAATCGATGGTATAAAGCCATATGACACAATAGATGTTATAGAGTTCCAGTGCGACGGCACAAGAGAAATTCCTTCAATTTCAGATACATTTACGAATAAGACTATTGTTCCTGCCGATTATGTAAGACCTGAAGAGTAATCGTATAAAGAGAGAGCCGCAAGGCTTCCCTCAGACTGAAGACAAACACACACACCGCAAAATGCAGGAAACTTGTAGCGAGTATGTGACTATACAAGAAACATCAATATAAAACTTTGGGAGAGCCTTACGGCTCTCCCTCTTTTTTTATCTCCTTTTATTTTCGCAGCTTTTTTTCCGTGAAAAAATATTCACCGTGATGTAAAATGAGAACATCGGAAGACACAGACAGCAAAATTTATCCTATCATACGCATGAGACTGAAAATCTCTGAGCGAAATAAAATGTGTCTTGCAAGGGTGCATACAGCAAAATAAAAGATACCAATGTTTATTTTAAAGCACCCTGTAAATATAAAGATGCAGACAGCAAGCAGGAACATAGGTTCGCCAGGACAGGCACTTACCTCGACGTAAGCTATCACGGGTTACGCCCGTACCTTATTTTGCATCTTGTGTTTTATTTAATTTTAAAGATGCCAACAGCAAAAAAGTCACTGGATAACATATCGGCGGGTTCATACCCCGAAATGAACGACAATGGCATCTTGTGTGTCGGTAGCTCAGCGGCAGAGTGGGGACGGAATCCCCGTGAGGTGAGTTCGACTCTCACCCGACACAGGTGAAAGGCACTAACAGCAATTATTATAGCTTTGTGGTTAAAGAGGAGGGACGCCGGTCTTTCCATCGTGAGTTCGAATCTCACCTATTTTACGTGCCTTGTGAAATACGAAAGGAGAAAAAGTATTATGTTAAACTATTTAAAAAACGAAGCGAATAAAACCTATACCGAAAACGGTGCAGTGGCTTTCAGCTCCACAGAGTCTGATTGCCTTGACCTTTTTTCTTCTATCGGTGCTATGCGCCATAGAAGTGAAGGTGATATCATTTCTGCCTTTGTAAAGGCATATACCGAGAACAGAGAACTTGCTCTCAAAACTCTGTTTTATGCCAGGGATGTAAGAGGCGGACTCGGTGAGCGCAGAGTTTTCCGTATCATCCTTAAATGGCTTGCGGAAAACAACAGCCTTTCCGTCATAAAAAATCTCGGCAATATTGCTGAGTACGGCAGATACGACGATCTTCTTTCCCTTTTTGACACACCCGTTGAAAAGGCGATGCTTGACTACATAAAGACAGTAGTAGGTGACGATCTTCACGCTATAAATCACGGCGGAGAGGTTTCTCTTCTCGGTAAGTGGCTCCCTTCCGTCAATGCGTCCTGTGAGGCTACCAAACGTAAGGCGAAGAAAGTCGCAAAGCATCTTGAAATGAGCGAAAGAATCTACAGACTGTTTCTTACCGAAGCAAGAGCGAGAATCAGAATAATCGAAAATAACCTTCGTACAAAGGATTATACCTTCGATTATTCAAAGCAGCCCTCCAAAGCTATGATGAAATACCGTAAGGCGTTTATCCGCAACGACAGAGAACGCTACGCACAGTTCCTTAACAGAGTAGAAAGAGGCGAAGCAAAGCTCAATGCCGATACCCTTATGCCCTACGAGCTTGTACATCCTTACGTAAGCTCGGGCTGGACAGGTAAGGGCTTTATGAGAAGCATTTCCGAAGAGGAAAAGCGATCTCTGAACGCCACCTGGAGCTCTCTTCCCGTATATGATACGGATGATGATGTACTCCCCGTAATAGATACCTCCGGCTCAATGTACTGGAACGTATCTCCCTCTCCCGCCTCCGTAGCACTCTCTTTGGGACTGTATTTTGCGGAGCATAACAAGGGTGCGTTCAGAAACCACTTCATCGAGTTTTCAAATAAGCCTCAGCTTATCGGAATAAAGGGCGATACCTTTGCCGACAGACTGCGATACGTGGCGTCCTTCAACGAGATTGCCGATACCAATCTCGAAGCGGTGTTCACTCTCATCCTCGATACAGCCGTCAAGAATGGACTGAAGCAGGAAAGTCTGCCCAAAAAGCTGCTCATTGTTTCCGATATGGAATTCAATTACTGCGTAAGCGGTGCAGATGAAAGCGTGTTTCTTAATGCGAAAAGGCGCTTTGAGGAGAAGGGCTATACTCTTCCCGAGGTCATATTCTGGAACGTGGCTTGCCGTAACGATCACCGACCTGTTACAAAAAACGAGCAGGGCGTGTGTCTTGTTTCGGGTTGTACGCCCAGAATATTCTCGGCGGTGGTCGATAATAAGCTCTCCGAGCTTACTCCCTACAAGGTGATGCTGGAGATTCTCGGTAACGAGCGTTACGATGCCGTTGCCGCATAAAATTAAGGGAATGTAAAAACCTCGTTTTTACATTCCCTTTTATGCTATAGGTTGAATTCCGCCTGCCTTTTCAGCCTTTCGATAATAAGATTTCTGAAATGCTCCGGCTCTGTCACCTCTACCATAGGACCAAAGCCGAGTATTCTTATAACCAGCTCCGTTTCATCA